>CANOVJ010000031.1 GCA_947570615.1 uncultured Lachnospiraceae bacterium | reverse complement strand
TATGACCCTCTGCTTGTAAGGCAGATGCTCTCCCAGCTGAGCTAAGATCCCGTATGTCCGACTCGCCTCTTTGGCTGACCCGCTTTATTAGAATACTATTTCCAGGAGAAATTGTCAACATTTTTTTTCATTTTTTACAATTTTTTTGTAAAAGCCCATCTATACAAAACAGATGCCTTATCACCCTTCCCGTTCGGGAGATTCTCGACAGAAGCATTTGCTGTCGGAAATTTCCCGACGGCAAAAAGTTCTTGCGCTTTTTCCTGGCCTGTGCTACACTTTCTCGTGAATTGAATTCAGGTGTCCGATGCGTCCGGACTGGGCCGAAGGCCCGGTATTTTGGATGTGGTTCGGGTGAAAAGGGAAACGGGTGCAAATCCCGTACGATCTCGTCGCTGTGATAAGAGAGTGCCCTGCGAATACCACTGTTTCAACTGACGTACAAGGCCGCTGTTGCGCCTGTACGGGAAATGGGAAGGTGCAGGGGATGTTGACCTTTCAGTCAGAAGACCTGCCTGGATATCAGTACCGCAGAGCTGTCCGCTTTCTGGCAGCCCTGAAACGATCACGAGGAATTGGTCATGGTACAGGCAAACTCGAAAACAGGCCTTACTATGCCCCTCTGCACCGCGCGGAGGGCGTTTTTGTCTGATTTTTCTCTGAACATAAGGATGGCCGGCAAAGCCCGGCATCCATTGTTTCCTGTCCTCAAACCAATCCCCGTCCCCGGCGGTGCCGGAAAAAAAACAGCAGATGTACGAAAGCCGCGGCGATTCCTGAACTTTGGATATACAGGAAAAGCGTTCCCAACAAACGCTGTCACGCTTCGTGAGCCAGCTTATTGTAATAAGGCTGAACCAAAAGCCATCTGCAAAGTGAAAAACAGGAGGAAAAACATGTCTCAGACACAAACCAGGAACACAAACAGAAAATGGATCATCGCCCTTCCCATCCTTGTGGCTCTCGCCGCAATCTTTGGCGCAGTCTATCTGCTCAACGCTCCCAAAGCCGTCTCCGGCGCAAAGGAGCTCTCCATCGAGGTTGTAGACGATCAGGCCGCCTCCACCACCTACACCGTGCATACCGACGCGGAATATCTGCGTCAGGCGCTGGAGGAGACGGAAGGACTTACCGTTGAGGGAACGGAATCCGAGTATGGCCTGATGGTGGAGACCGTAAACGGCGTGCGCGCGGATTACAATACAGACGGCGCATACTGGGCCTTTTTTCTGAACGATGAGTATTGTAATTACGGCATAGACCAGCAGCCTGTGGAGGACGGTCAGTCCTACAAAATCGTATACACCACAGGGGAGTAATCGGTGAACCGAAATGAAAAAAAGCGCGTCAAAACTTACCATAAAAGAACTGGCCATACTGGGCGTTATGACCACTTTGCTGATTGTATCCGTACACGCACTGGCTCCGCTCCCCAATGTGGAGCCAGTGACCGTGCTTGTTATTCTTTTTACCCTTTCCCGTGGAAAAAGGGCAGGCTACATCCTGGCAGCCTATCTTCTTCTGGAGGGATGCTGGTATGGCTTCGGGCTCTGGTGGATCATGTACGCTTACATCTGGCCCTTTCTTGCCCTTCTCACCTGGCTTTTGCGCAGACAGCAGTCTGTATGGTTCTGGAGCCTTCTCGCCAGCGCTTTCGGTCTTTTCTTCGGAGCCATGTGCTCCATTCCCTATCTCTTTATCGGCGGGCCCTCCATGGCCTTTACCTGGTGGGTGGCCGGAATTCCCTACGACCTGATCCACTGCCTGTCCAACGGAATTCTCTGCATGGTTCTTTTTCATCCTTTGAACCGTGTGCTGGAGCGTATCTGAATCGTTCCTTTTCCCGGTTTTGCCAGGCGGCGCGGAGACGATGGCCGGGCGGCGGGGACGCTTTTACCACTCCCGCGTCTTCCCTCATTCTGTGGGCGGATCCTTGCAAATCTCTCCTCTTTCTGCTATCGTATACATAGCATAAGACTGTCACGCTCCCCGAACTGTCCTTATGCCGAATAAAGAGCGAAAGAGGATCAGAAAATGTCTGCTTTAAACCCTGTTTTTTTCTGGATCGCAGTGGTATTGTGTGTGATAAGCGTATACAGAATGTATCTGTCAAAGAAGCTCCCGGTCATCGCTCCCGGAGAGCTCCATCTTTCCGAAAGAAGTTATCGGCTCCTGCTGCTTCTTGTCGTACTGACCGCCGTCGCTGTACGGGTTTATCAGTTCGGACTGATTCCCGGCGGCGTCAATCAGGACGGTGCAATGGCTGCCGTTGACGCCAGGGCTCTTGCGGACTACGGCACGGACCGGTTCGGCATGAAGTTTCCGATCCATCTCACCGCCTGGGGATATGGCCAGATGAGCACAATGCTCTCCTGGCTGATGATTCCGTTTATCAGGCTTTTCGGGCTGAATACCGTTACGATGCGCCTGCCTCAGTTGATTGTCAGCCTGGCGGGTCTGCTGTGTTTATATCTTTTTATCCGTGATATGTTCGGGAAATATGCGGCGCTGGCTGTTCTCTCCTTTGCAGCTGTCAATCCCTGGCATATTCTGCAAAGCCGCTGGGCGTTAGACTGTAACCTGTTTCCTCATTTTTTTCTGGCAGGGCTTTTTCTTCTTCACCGGGCTCTCATGAATCGGATCCACAGGGGGCTTCTTTGCGCTTCAATGATTCTGTTCGGGCTGTGCATGTACTGCTATGGCGTGTCTCTTTATACTGTACCGGTCTTTTTGCTGGGCGCCTGCCTTTATCTGATCTGTTCCAGAACTATCTCTCCTGGCCATGCGGTTTTGGCCTTTCTGGTTTACCTGTCCACAGCATGGCCATTTATAGCAGTCATGGCTATCAATTTTTTCGGTCTGGAAAGCATCGAGGTTTTCCGGCTCTTTACCCTGCCCCGCTTTCCCGCAAGCGTGCGCTCCCATGATATCCTGTTCTTTTCCGGGGATATCCCGGGGCAGCTGATTGATAACTGCCGCTCTCTCGTCAACATCACCCTGCTCCAGAAAAAGGATCTTCCCTGGAATGACCTGGAGGGGTTTGGCTCCATGTATCTGTTCTCCATCCCCTTCGGGATTACAGGACTTATCTCACTGCTGAGAGTCTTCCGCCGCAAAACCGGAGCGAAGCTCATTCTTCTGTTCCTCCTCTCCGGCATCTGGTGCGGGCTCATTACCGGAAACGTGAATATCAACCGGCTGAATATCATCTACTACCCCATCATGATCCTGTCCGGACTGGGGATTTACCAGGTCTTTCGCTGGATTCCCCGTCCCCCGGTCAGATGGGGCGTTGCCATGGCTTATCTGCTCTCCTTTGCGCTTTTTACTCACACATATTTTACGTCCTACGCCCGGGAAATCCGTTACTGGTTTTTCGGAGACTTCTGTGAGGCTGTTTCCGCGCTGAAGGAAAGCGGCGCAGAAAAATACTACATTACGCCGGACTGCCGCCAGGAGGGGGCTTCCCCGGCCAGCGAAATCCTTACCCTTTTCCGGCATGAGATCGATGCCGAATATTTCCAGGGAAAGAATACGCCGCCAGGTGAGCTCTCCTACCAGGAAAAGTATGTCTTCCGGCTGACTCGCGATCTGCAGATCAATCCTCTCGAGGACGCCGCTTACGTGATCCGGTCGGAAGACCTTGCGCTCTTCGACGAGAGCCTCTTTGAATTTGAACAGTTTGGCGCATATGATATGGTTACTCCAAAGTAGCTTTCTGTCCGTGGGAAAACCCGCAACGAATCCGCCCCGGAGAGATTACAGATCATAATACATCTTAAACTCCGCCGGATTGGGGATCTGCTCCAGCTTCTTAAGCTCCTGCCGTTTGCGCGCCACCCACACATCCATCAGTCTCTGGGGGAACACGCCGCCCTTTGTGAGATAATCGTGATCCGCCTCCAGGGCATCCAACGCCTCTCCCAGCGACCTGGGCAGGCCCTTGATTTTCTTCTGCTCCTCCTCCGAGAGGGTATAGAGATTGAAGTCATAGGGACCCCAGCCGTTTTCAGCCGGGTCGATCTGATTCTCGATTCCGTCCAGCCCCGCCATCAGGATGGCCGCGTAGGCGTAATAGGGATTGGCAGTCGCGTCCGGATTGCGCAGCTCAAAGCGTTTGGTCTGCGGCGATTTGGCATAAGCGGGAATACGGATCACCGCGCTTCTGTTGGAGGTGGCATAACCGACGGTAACCGGCGCTTCGTAACCCGGAACCAGCCGCCTGAAAGAATTGGTAGAGGGATTGGTAAAGGCGCACAGGGACGCAATATGCTTAAGCAATCCTCCCATGAAATAATGGGCCGTGCGGCTTAAGCCGGAATATCCCTGCGCATCATAGAACAGAGGCTCTCCGTCCTTTAAGAGCAGCATATGCACATGCAGACCGCTTCCCGCCTCCTGATAAATGGGCTTGGGAAGAAAGGTAGCCGTTTTACCCTCTCTGGCCGCCATATTTTTGATGATATATTTGATGATCATGGTGTTGTCTGCCATGGCGGGCATGTCCGCCAGCTCCACCTCGATCTCCATCTGGCCGGGGCCGCCCACCTCGTGATGATGATACTTTACCTTAATCCCCCAGTCCTCCATCATCATACACATACGGCTGCGCAGATCGTATCCCACATCCTGGGGCGCGGCCACATGATAACCGCCCTTGTACGGTACCTCGTATCCGTTGTTGCCCGGCCGATCCAGGCTGCAATTCCAGTCCGCCTGCCTGGTGTCCACCCGATAGCCGCATTGTTGAGGAGTCACCTCATAGCGCACATTGTCAAAGAGATAAAACTCGAATTCCGGCCCGATGATCATCCGGTCCGCGATACCGCTCTGCTTCATATAATCCATGGCCCGCAGGCTCACGTTCTTCGGATACTGGTCGAAGGGCTTATTTTCCCCCTTTCCGATGGTACACACGTTCCCGCACATGGTCAGCGTGGGCACCATGGCAAAGGGATCCACGTATGCGGTATCCGGATCCGGCAAAAATACCATGTCGCTTTTTTCCACCGGCGCATAACCATAGTTGGAGCCGTCAAACCCGATCCCGCTGGTAAAGGTGTCCTCCCCGAACCGCTCCACCGGAATGGTGATGTGACGCCAGCGCCCGTCGATATCCGTCATCTTGAAATCAATCATGCGGATTTCTTTTTCTTTGCAGATTTTCCGGATTTCCTTAATCTTATCCATTTTCAATCCTTTCCTCCTGTTTTAAGTTCTCTGAACCTGCCAGAATCTGCCTTTATTGTAACACAGATTATGGGCTTTTTGCACTGTTCATTTTTGATCCGGAGGGAAAGATCTGCTTTTATGTCCACTGTCCTGACACATATGTATGCTATTGCTGTATTACACTCTCGAATTCTTCAATAGAACCTGCCTTTGCGGCGGCTTTGTGCCAGCGCTTTAACACAGCCGGATCCTTCTGTCCGAAAACCTTCTCCCTGATCCGCTCCGGGATTTCTCCATAGTCCTCCAGAAGCTCCAATACTCCCTCTGCCCTTGCCTTCTGTTCTCTTTCCTGAAACCTGTCCTCAAAAGGCTCCTCCAGTGCCTTACACACGTCCGTATCCTCCTTCCTGAATGTATTCTTATTCGCCCGTATGATCATTTCCATGGCCGCTTCATATCTCATAAATCCCCTTCTCCCGTTCCTCAAAGCGGTAACGGCGGTTTCTCTCCAGATATCTCTCCAGCTTCCGGGGATAACGATAGCTGATGAAGGTAATGCTCATCTCCTTCGTCCTGATCTCGTCCTCGCGCTCTGTCAGCGCCTTGTACAGGCACGCATAGGCGTATACCTTATAAAAGTCATTGACGCCCAGGTAATCTCTCAGACTCTTATACTCTACAATGTTGTGTCTGCGGAAAATCCTTCCGATATTCTTACGGATCGGGATATCCACATTCTTTTTGATGATAAGGATATCGATCCCCAGCGGCTTTTCGCTGAGCTGGCGCTCATTTTCGAGGATCAGGTTCTCCGTCCTGTGCAAGCTCAATCTGCATCCCCGCGTAAAAGGGCGGATGCCACTGCATGGGGCTGGCCTTTTCCGGCTGTAGCTGTTTTTCCATCCATTCCTCCTTTTTGTTTCATATAACACGCCAGGCCTGACGGCATCTGATTCAACAGGCTGTTCATACCGGTGTCTGATTCAGCAGGCCGGCGCGGCGTTTAACAGTCAGGAGGTTTCTCATCCGGAAAACTCCTGCCCTGCCAGGTGAATTGAAAGCATGAATTTTCCGAAAAGGCAGGTATGTCCTGCCGAAGATATGTTTCAGACAATAAGGCGTAAGCCTTTGCAGATCAACGTCAGAAAATATGCTTTTTATTATGATGCCAGATACGACATGAAAATGCAACCGCCAATCGTCCCTTTTTCGGCAATTCCAAATGCGGGTCAGCCGCCTACAGTCCGTAAATCTGCGTATATTTCTCTTTAAAATACCGGATCAGCGGCCCGGCGGATATCTCCTTTTTGCACACTGCCATGACCGCCTCTTTTGGCCTGCGGGTGCTGCCATAGCGATGGATCTTCTCATTCAGCCAGCCTGTGATCTCTCTGATTTTTCCCTCCCTGAGCAGTTCATCCACATCGCCCAGCTCCTCCTTCATGGCATCCAGGAACATTCCGTCATAAATGCTGCCCAGCAGATAGGAGGGGAAATACCCAAAATAGCCGTCCGACCAGTGCATATCCTGCAAAATCCCCTCTGCATCGTCCCTGGGAGCGATCTGCAGATATTCCTGCATCTTCCGGTTCCACAGCGCCGGAAGCTCATCTACCGGAAGCCGGTCTCTGAAAATCGCTTTCTCAATCTCATAGCGCAGGATAATATGGAAGCAATAGGTCACCTCATCCGCATTCACCCGGATCAGGCTGTTTTTTACATGGTTAATCTCCCGGTAAAAATCGTCCGGTGAAATCTCCCGGAAGGGCGGCAGGATCTCTCCCAGCTTCTCATAGATGGGGATCCAGAAATTCTTATTCCTGCCCAGAATGTTCTCATAAAACCGGGACTGGCTCTCATGAAGTCCCATGTAGCAGCAGCTTCCCGCAACAGTATTGTCATACTCGGGATTGACATTCTGCTCAAAAATGGCGTGCCCGCCCTCGTGAATGGCGGAAAAAATGGCGCTCAACGGGTCGTTCTCGAAATAATGATTGGTCAGCCGCACATCCTTTGAGGAAAAATTCAGGGTAAAGGGGTGCTCGCTCTCCCCTGTGCTTCCCGCCTCCCGGCGAAAGCCGATGTAGTCAAGAAGCAGATCCTGCGCTCTTTTCTGGGCGTCAGGGTCAAAATACTGTGTGAAGGCCTCGTTCTCCGGCTTCTGTTTTCCCAGAATCTCCTTTACAAAGGGAATCAGCTCCTTTTTCAGCTCCTCAAAAAGACCGTCGATGGCGGCGGAATCCATTCCCTCCTCATACTGATCCAGGAGCGCGTCGTAAACCTCCTTTTCCGGGTCGGTATACCCGGTCATCTCTCTGGTTAAATCAATCATCTTCTGCAAATGGGGTGCAAACATGGAAAAGTCAGACGCCTTCCTGGCCTCCACCCAGGCGTTTCCCGCCTCGGCCTGAGCCTGCACAAAGGTCCTGTAAAGCTGCGGGGGAATCCTCTTATCCCGGTCAAAATCCCGCTTCATCCGCCTGACAATGAATTTCCAGGTGTCCGAAAGCTGATCAGACTCCGCCAGGCCGGCCAGCTCATCCAGCATCCGGCCCAGCTCCGGAGCGGTAGACATGGCAAAGTGCTCCGACGAAAAATGGGTCAGCGCCTCCACATGACCCTCCTGCCCCAGCCGGGGCGTGCAGGTTTTCATATCCCAGTACAACAGCGTACACACATGATTGTACTGGTTCATTTTCTTTAAATACTGCTGAAACTCCTCAAATAATCTGCTCATATCTCTGTCCTTTCTTTTGTCCTGATCCCATGCGCCCTGCGGAATTCCCCGATGGCGGCAAGGCCTTCCCTGGAAACGGGCTTCACCCACTTGCCGGAGTACATATGACACTGCATGATGATATACCGCACCGGCTCATCCACGTAGCACAGGGCGAACACCAGCAGGAAAGGGGCGTGGAGGAGGTAGTTGGCCGTATACACAAAGGGCAGCACCATCAGATACATAAAGGTGATCTCCATGATGGAGCCAAAGGCCGCATCCCCCGCCGCCCGGTAGGTGTCGTTCTGGGCCCAGTTTCCCATACGGATGACGGCCGCCAGGCTGTAAATCAGCAGCATGCCGGTTCCGATCCGGTAGGATTCCCCATTCAGGCCCATGGCGTGGAGCAGGGGATTGTGGATCGCGATTACACCCAGACAGGCCGTGCCGATCAGGGCGCTGCACAGGTACACCAGCCGTCTGGCCCGCTGAAAGGCCACCTCGTGGTTTCCTGCTCCCACCTCTTTTCCCACCAGAACGGTGGCCGCGTTGGAAAAGCCGCTGAAGAAGGCGATCACAAGGCCCTCCAGCGTCCGGAATACCGCCACTGCGGCGATGGCCTTCTCGCTCTGATGCCCCAGCACGATGTTGATCATCATATTTCCCACACCGATGAGAACCTCGTTACATATAATAGGAAAGCATTTTTGCAGATACTGACGGACGAATTCCCGGTTCCAGCGAAAATGTCCGGAAAACTCCAGCACGTACGGAATTCTGTTCTTCAGGATAAAAACCAGCAGGATCAGCAGATTGACCAGCCCTGCCAGCACCGTCCCCAGCGCGGCTCCCCGCACGCCCATCCTGGGGAACCCGAATTTGCCGAAAATCAGCAGATAATTGAAAAGGCAGTTGGCAAACACAGAGGCCATTCCGCCGTAGAGCGGAATCTTCACCTGTTCGATGGAGCGCAGCAGAGCGCTCACCGCCATGGACAGCACCTGGAGCACATAGGCAAAGCCCACGATCCGCAGATAGGAGATACCGATCTTCTGAATCTCAGGCTTGTCCGTATAGATACTCATGATAAACTCCGGCGCTCCCAGCGCAAGAAAGCTGAACAGGATCCCCACCGCCATCATAAACGAAAGGGTGATTCCAAAGGAGCGGGTGATGCCGTCGTCATTTTTCGCCCCCCAATACTGGGCGAAGAACAGCATACCGCCGCCCACAAAGCCCCAGTACCCGGCAAACATCAGGCTCGAGAACTGGGCGCACAGTCCCACCGCTCCCACCGTCTGCTCCCCCAGGGAGGCCAGCATCATGGTGTCCACCATGCTCCCGGTGGTAGTCAGAAGATTCTGAAGCGCCACCGGCACCGCGATGATGGCGATGTGGCGGATAAAGTAATTCCAGTCGAATTTTTCTCTCTGTATCCCGTTTCTCATCTCTTTTCAGTAATCCTTTCAAATCAGTTACGCCCATTGTAGCACAGCACATCCGAAACACAAATGGATATTCTTGCTCACGAACCTGCCTCCTCCTCCAGAAGCCCCTTCGGGGTCAGGCGGTATACCTTATCGCACACCTCCCCGATATACTTCCTGTCGTGGGAGATGCTGATGATGGCTCCCGGGAATTCGGCCAGCATCCTGCGGATCACCGGCGAGGACAGCGCCGAAAAGTTCCGTGTGGGCTCATCCAGGATCAGCACATTCGCCCCGGACATACTCATTTTCAGAAGAAGCACCTTGGCCTTCTGTCCGCCGGAGAGCCCGGCGATCGGATGCTCCATCTCGTCCGCGGTGTATTTCAGCGCCCCCAGAAAGGTCCTGATCCTGGTCTGCTCCTCTTTATCCCCGGTGACGGAGAGAAACTCCACCGGCGTCTGTGTAAGCGAAAGAAGCTCCTCATAGTTCTGGGGCATATACTCCGCGTGAATGTCTTTTCTTGCCAGAAGCTCCCGGGCAATCTGCCGCAGCAGCGTGGTTTTTCCGGCACCGTTTTTTCCGATAATGACAATCTTCTCAGGGCCTCTCACCCGCAGGAAAATATGCCGCGCAAGAACCCTCTCCCCGTCCGGCGTGCGCAGCTCATCCAGCGAAAACTCCGTCACCGTCTTTCCCGCCGGGATCCGGGCGTCCTTTTCTCCCAGTTTAAAAAAGATGGCGCTCTCCTGCTCCGGCCTTTCGGTCATCTCCTCATCCTGGCGCTCGAAGCGGTGCTCCAGACTTTTGACCGCCTTCATCTTCTTTTTCAGAAGCCGGTTTTTCTTTGATCCCCGCTCTGCCCTGGAGATATTATCCAGAGCGGACTCCACGCTCTGTTCGATCCTGCGCAGCTTTTCATCCCGGATTTTTTTCTCCCTCCGCTCGCTCATGGCCTTCTGCTCCTGCTTTTCAAACTGGCTGGCCCGCTCCCGGCAATATTGCCCGTATGGCACGCGGGCCACCGTGGTCCGGCTTACGGTTTTGCGCCGGATCTGCTCCACATGGATAACCATGTTTGCGGTGCGCTCGATCAGCGTCTCGTCGTGGGAGATAAAGAGCACGATCCCCTCCCAGCCGCTAATCAGCCTCTCCAGCCATGTCAGCGTTTCCAGGTCGATATCGTTGGAGGGCTCATCCAGCAGAAGGACTGTCGGCTCTGTCATGAGCAGGCGCATCATCTGAGCCTTTACCTTTTCCCCTCCGGAGAGGGTCTCCATGGTCTGATCCCCGTAAAAAAACTCCATCGGCAGGTGAAACCTTCCTGCAAGGCTTCCCAGCTCTCCCGGCGTCCGGGAAAGAAACGCGCTCTCCTGTACAAAAAACTCATATACGGTTCTTTTTTTATCTTCGTCCCGCAGTTCCTGCGGCAGATACGCCAGCCGCTCCCCGGTGAAGATCCGCTCTCCTTCGGCCTCGGCATAGTCCGCGATCAGCTCCGGATCGCAGAGCCACCTGAGCATCGTCGACTTTCCGTTCCCTTCCTCACCCACGATCACCGCCTTATCCCCCGCGTTCAGCACACAGGAAAAATCCTGCAGGATTACCCGAAAATCCTTTTTATGTGTAATGGTCAGATTTCTGATCTGTAACATATAAACCCCTCCGTTCCATTCCTGCCGGTTCACGCTTCTGCGCATAAAGAAGCCCGTTTTCGTTTTGTATCCGAAAACGGGCTCACACTCAAAAAACCATATCCAGGCCGCCATGACAGAAACGTCCCTGTCCAGGCGACATGGGCCTGTCAGGATCTGCGGCAACAAAAAGGCTTCGATTTCAGGCGAGATCATCTGATTCGGAATACAAACAGCGGGCACTACCCTGCACCCTCATGCAAAAAACCGGTAAAACAGGTTTTTAACTTACATGTCGTCTGTTTCTTACCAAATTAAAACGCTCTCCCTGCCATTTCTTCACCTTACGCCCTCTGGCGCCTTTCCCTGTACTGTGCTCTGTATGCAGATTCAATATACCAGAATTATATGCCTTTGTAAAGGATTTTCTGTCATGGCGCTACGCCATGGCGCCGCTCCATTGGTGTAACGATTTATTTTTCGTTTCAACGTATATGAAACTACGCCAGAATCAGCAGAATCGGGGAAACTCAGGCGAATCGATCATTGACATTTCCGCAACAGACTACTATAATGACGTTGTATGTATAATTTTTCCAGAGAGCAGAATATACATATGCCACACTTAAAAATTCCGGAAGGAGATATGGAATCATGAAGAAGTTGATAGCTTTAACCTTATTAGGCACAATGGCGTTTTCCATGCCGGTTATGGCACAGGATTATGAGCCTCCCGTAGCCGTATATCTGGAGGACTCCTCAAACGTAGGTGATCCCGCCATTACGGTGGCTGCGATCGAGGAAGACAAATTAGTTGGTGAGTACATGAACAATGCGGTAACAGGAACCTGGTTACTGGAGGATGTTGTACCGGTTGCACAGGGCGGCGACGTTATCGTTGACGGCGTGCAGACAGATCTTACCTTCTCTGTTTTGAAAGCCGACGCTGATCACTCAGGAGTTGCACAGAAATTTGCGGAAACTCTGGGCGGTAAGGTGCTGAACGTTGTTACCGTAAAGAATCCGGTTACCCTCAGCTTTAACGTTGCAAATGTAAACTTCTATACGCCCGGCATCACAGCAGGACAGAATGTAAAGGTTTACAAATACAATAAGGGCGAGTGGGTTGAGTTCAATGTAACCGAGGTAAGAGAAGATCATGTTGTGGTAGATATGACTTCCGGCGGAGTGATTGCATTCATCGAAGTTGCTCAGTAAAAAACGGACAGCCTGTTTCACCTGATATGTATCGTTATTAAAAACAAAATCGATTTTCTATAAGGTGTGGCGATTCAGCGTACTGCCGTATAAAGCGACAGTGCGCTGAATCATTTTTAAAGGATGTATGATAAGAAAGAGCGCTCATTCCAGAGCGAAGGACAAAAGGCTGGCGTTGCCGCCGCCCCGGTAGGTCAGATAGATGGCCTGCATCCCGTCGGGAATCTCAACCGGCGCGCTGTATTCCTCCCAGACATTGGCGTATTTCACCTTAATCTGCGCCAGCGCCTGGCCATCCCAGGCGGTCTTTACCTCAAACACCCCGTCGGCATAGCCCCTCACCTTAATCCGGATTCTTCGGACCCCGCTGCAGGAAAAGTATTTAAAGCCCGCCGTTGCCGAGTCCTGGATATTGGCGATATAGCCCGGCTCCCGGTCCCCGTCCCGTCCGTCCTGCATGATCCTTGGAAAGGCGTCCCCGCCCACATAGACGCAGGGCGTATCCGTAAACAGATGGCAGGCGATATAAGCGGGATACTCTCCCTTTCCCATAAGGGGCCCGCCGTTTAAGCCGCAGGAGGTCATCTCCGCCTGGAGAATGCTCCCGTTTGGCAGAATCTCAAGCTCCTCGGCACAGCCCTGCCTGCTGTACCAGGTTCCGTTGGTATGCCGGTGATAAAAAATGTACCACTTCCCTTTTATTTCCACCATGCTGCCGTGATTGTTCGCCCCGTAGGCCATGGGCATGTCCGCAGGTTTGCCCGCGTCGATATGCAGATCGCAGTTGCTCACCAGCACACCCCCGTACGCAAAGCCCTTCGTGGGATGGCTGCTGACGGCATAGCACAGCTCGTGCATCACCACGGAGGAATAGATAAAGTAATATGTATCGCCCACCTTACGCATGGAGGGCGCTTCAAAAAATTCGTGGCCCTCGAATCCCGTTCCCTCCCCGTATTCACATCCCGGCGCGATGAACACCGGCTCCTCCAGGATGGTGAGCATGTCAGGGCCCAGCACCGTGGCCATGGTTCCGGTCCGGGATTTGTCCCCTCTGCCGCAAAAGCCCGTATAGAGATACGTCCTCTCCCCCTCCGTGAGCAGGCCCGGATCAAACTGGGGTTCGTCCCCCTGCCGCTCTCCCAGGCGGGTCCCGTCCGCATAGTGGACGTATCCGTAGAATTCATAGCGGCCCGCCGGGGTATCGCACACGGCCACCGACACGATGGAGACATGATCCAGCACGTAATAGAGATAGTACCTGCCGTCCGGCCCCACCGTCACATCCGGCGCGTAGAGGCACATCTTTCCGTCCTTATTCAGCGGATCCTCGTTCCGCGGATAGATCACACCCTCATAACGCCAGTTCCCCAGATCATCCACCGGGGCCGACCAGCACACGTAATCTCCCATACAGAACACGTAGCCGTTATAAAAATCATGGGAGCCATAAACATACACCCTGTCCCCGAACACATAGGGCTCCCCGTCGGGTATGTACTCCCAGGAGGGGAGATAGGGGTTAAACGCCTGTCTTTTCATATCGCTTTCCATCCTTTCTCTGTGTTATATTCTTTTTGCTCTGCACTGACATTTCGCGCGCCCCTTTCTCCTTCCGCTGCCGATTTTTTTCGTTCCACTTTCCTTCCGATCGCTCTCTCATATCTCCAGCACGGCCGCGATCACCTGCGCCTGAACTCTGGCAAGGAAGTCATTGGGATGGTTCAACAGATTTCCGGTCAGATCCGGATATCTCTTTTTCTTCCCCATCTCCTTCTGAACGGCCTGCACATCCGCCAGCACGATCCCCTCCCCGCACAGGGCCTTCAGACCATCCGAATATTCCTCCTGATGGGCGCTGAAGTACATGGGCGGCGTGGCCGCCAGTGGGTTGGGAAGGGTGGTGGCGATCAGAACAAACTCCGCCTGCGGCGTGTCTCTTCGGATGGCATCCACAAGACGCCTGGTTCTGTCTCTGTATTCCTCCCCGTCACAGCGGTCGTTCATCCCGAAGCCCAGAATCACCAGGTCGGGCCGGCAGAAGGATACTCTCTCCTTCACATGGGCGATGGCCCACTGTGTGTCCATGCCGCTGGCGGAGGTGTTGTGAAACCGGATGGGAGCCTGCCATTTTTCCTGCATTTTTTGCAGAAGAAGGGCGGGCCAGACGGGCTGTCCGGGCTTATGGCCGTACTTTCCGCTGCAATCCCATCCGCAGGAAATGCTGTCCCCGTAGAGCAGGATGGTGAGCGGCTTTCCTTCTGCAATCCTGCTCCGGAGCCGGGGCAGGTCCTTCATTCTTCCCCGGGGCACATAGCCCGTCCACTCCTCCTGCGCCCGATAGGTCACCGCGATCTGCCAGCGGGTCACATACTCCGGATTTCCGATGGCGCAAAGGCTCAGATATCTTCCGTCGACAGTGGCCACTGCATCGAAATCCAGACAAATCCCCGCTCTCTCCAGCGCCTTTTCGGATTCCTCCTGTGTCCGGTGGAAAAACCGCTCCTCCTGCGTATGAGGAATCCTGCTTCCCTGCGGAAGGATCAGCATATCGTCCCGGACCAGATAGTCCCGCCCCGGCTCGTACAGGGTTTCGCCGCTGTAGCTCTCCACCCGCAGGATTTCCCCGGGCTTTCGCAGGAAAGGAGCGGCGCATACTCCCTCCCGCTGCGTCATGGCGAAGGTCTCCCGCCACACTTCCTGCCCTTTCCAGAAGGGCTGCATCCACTCCTGCCTGAAGTGATCCTGCCGCAAATCTCTCACCACCGCTTCGCTCAGAAACCGCACCAGGGGCGTTCCCGGCTCCGTGGCCGGCCGGGGCCCGTCGGTGGTAAACCTCATCTGCACCGGATTTAGCCTGGTGTAAGGCTCCCACAGAGGCATTTTCCTTCCGTCTGCATCCTCCCCGTTGGGGTCGCCGTTTTTGATAAAGTTTACCCAGTAATTGCACATCTGGCGGGCCAGATCATAGTGCTTTCCGATAAAAGGCCGCCAGCATTTGGCCAGGGTCTCAAAGAAGAACCACAGATCCACGGAGTGAAAGCATCCCGGAGCGTCCGGGCCGGGAATCCATGGGGCAAACTGATAATAATAGCAATCCGCTCCCCCGCTGCGCGCTTCGAAAACCCCCTTTATGGTGCATTCCAGCCCGCTGACCGTTCCGCAACGCACAGGTTCGCCGCACGCTGTCCCGATGCCCTGTCCCATCTCTTTTTCCGCCTCCGCCGGCCCTGCGGCCCCGCCGCCTTCCGGTTCTGCCAGCTCTAAAAACGCCTCCGCCCGCTCTCCGAAAATATTCCGGGCCTTAACGGCCAGCTCCTGCCTGGAGCCGGCAGAGAGAAAGGACGGAAATTCATCCACCGTATTTCCCGCCATCACGGGCACGTCCGCGCACTTCCCCTCCAGAAAGAGCGCAAGGGGATCCCCCACGCAAAACCGCCCGTCCACCGCCGTCCCCATGCGGGGGGCGTTCTTCACATACTCCGCATACTTATCCCGGATGAAGACAGCGTCCAGCTCTCTGGCCTGCTCCAGGGTTGACACCCCCAGAAAATCCAGAAAATCCACGCCGCCCTCCTCCGCCTCCCAGAGCGGCCTGGGCGTCCCGATGGAGCCCTCCCCGTAGGGGCTTCGGATCATACCGCTCATCACCACCGCCCGCTGAAACAGTCCCGCGTTTGCGGGGCAGGACATCTGGCTTAAGACGCTGCCGCCCCCGGCTGACTGGCCCGCAATGGTTATATTCCCCGCGTCTCCCCCAAAGGCCTGAATATTGCGGATGGTCCACTTAAGAGCGGCCTGCTGGTCAAGACTGCCAAAATTGGCAGGCGCATCCGGCTGCTGGCAGGTGAGCTGCGGATGAGCCATAAAGCCGAACACATTGATACGGTAATTGGCCGTCACCACCACAATCCCCCGACGGGCCAGCCGCTCCCCGTCGAACTCCATCTCCGACGGATATCCCCATTGCAGGGCTCCCCCGAAAAACCACACCAGCACCGGACGCCTTTCCTCATCGCTCTGCGCCCCCGTCCAGATATTCAGATACAGACAGTCCTCGCTCATGGGCGTATCCGGGTCCACATGCCATTCCCGGCAGTAAATATTATCCCCGATCCCCGGCGTATCCTGAACCGCTATGGGGCCGAAACGCGAGGCGTCCCGCACTCCCTCCCAGTCCTGGCAGGGCTGAGGAGCCCGCCATCTGTTTTTACCTGTCGGCGGGGCCGCAAAGGGTATCCCCTTAAAGGCCGTGATCCTCGGATCCGCCGCCTCAATCCCCCTGACCTGGCCGTTCTGCGTTTTCGCTGTCCTTATCATTTCCTCTCCTTCTCTGTAATCCCATTTTGTTTAACGTTTAACTTTCTGACAAAATTATACTGCCTTCGCTGTTTTCTGTCAAACAGCACAGGGCCCGGACTCCCGCAGAAATCCGAACCCTGACCAGTCGCTTTTTTATATCCTCTGAACCGAATCCCGCTCCATAAAGGTACAGGGAATCAGAACCTTTTCCGGAAGCCCTTCCCCCGGGTCCTGCCCCTCCATCTGCCGCAGCACAAGATCGGCGCAGACACTCCCGATTTCCCGCAGCGGAAGCGTCATGGTGGTCAGCCCCGGTACAAAATACTCCGCGATATCCTGATTGTCAAACCCGGCCACCGCAATGTCCCGCCCTGCCCGAAGTCCCTTTTCATCCAGGGCGTTGTAGACGCCTCCCGCCATCCGGTCCGCCATACAGAAAACCGCCGTCACATCCGTTTTCAGAAGCTCCCTGGCCTCCAGGTAAGCGCTCTCCCGGTCCCATCCTGCGTATCTGACCAGGGAGGGGTCGTAGAGAATCTGATTTTCAAACAGCGCCTTCTGATATCCCTCCAGCCTCTGCCTGGTGTGGATATTGTTTTCCCTGCCCCCGATCACCCCGATGCGTCTGTGCCCCTTTCCGATGAGATAGCTGATCATCTCCCGGGCCGAAGAGAGATCGTCGATGGCCACGGAGGGGATTTTGGGATTGCCTGAAAATGCGCAGGACATCACCGCCGGCGTCCTGTAATCCTCGGGGAAGCAGTGGATAATCCTGGCGTGGCCGGCAATATAAATGATGCCGTCCACCCGGATGGACTCCAGCTCCTTTAAGGTGGGATCCAGGATGGAGTGATAGCGGCTCTCGTTGTTATACCAGGAATCGCTCCATCTGGCATACAGACGCAGGTTCCTGACTATGACGCGGTACCCCTTTTCCTCGCAGCGGCTCATGATCCCCTCCACCACCTCCGGCGTGGTAAACTGGGCGATATCCTCCGCAATGATGCCGATGGTTCTGGTCTTCTGGTTGCGCAGTCCCTGGGCGATATAGTTGGGCCGGTATCCCATCTTATCCACGGCCTCCAGCACCCTCTGCTTCGTCTCCTGGCTGACCTTCGGCTTGCCGTTTAAAATATTAGACACTGTGGTCGGTGAAACATGGCATTCTCTGGCGATTTCCTTTAATGTAACCATTTTTCGTCGTCCCTTTTTATGTATTCCCTTTCACTGCCCGCAAAGATCCATTCCCACCGGCCGGCAGGGGCCTTCTCTTACGAAAGCACCTGATCCAGCGTCTCGAAGAGCTTCTCCACATCGATGGGCTTGGCGATATGTCCGTTCATCCCGCACACCAGCGCTTCCTGCTTATCCTCCTCAAAGGCATTGGCCGTCATGGCCATAATGGGGATCGAGGAGAGTTCTCTGTCTTCCAGCCTGCGTATGATCTTTGTGGCCTCGTAGCCGTTCATCACAGGCATCTGCACATCCATCAGAACAAGCTGGTAGTAACCGGGCCTGGAATTCTTAAGCATATCCACCGCCACATCCCCGTCTCCAGCCACGTCCACCTGAAAGCCCGCCTCCTCCAGAAGCGCCACCGCGATCTCCTGATTGAGCTCGTTGTCCTCCGCCAGCAGTATCCTGCCCGAACGCAGCTTTACGGGCTCTGTGTGGCTTTCCTGCGCCTCGTCCGCCGCGTCGACCACCGTGCGCAGACAGCTGCGCAGCTCCGAGAGAAAGAGAGGCTTGCTGCAGAAGGCGGAAACGCCGGCCTCCCTGGCCTCCTCCTCGATATCCGACCAGTCATAGGCCGTGAGCACGATCACCGGGACATTTTCGCCCATCTCCCTGCGGATTCTGCGGGTGACCTCGATCCCGTTCATATCCGGCAGAAGCCAGTCTACAATATACACCGTAAAGTCGTCTCCCCGCATGGCCGCCTGACGGGTCCGAAGAACCGCCTCCTTGCCGGAGAGAGTCCACTCGGCCCGCATGCCGAGCTGATCCAGCATACTGGTAACGCCGTCGCAGGAGTTGAAATCATCGTCCACCACCAGCGCCCGGCAGTTGAGCAGCTCCGGTATATCCATGGGCTCCTTCGGTCCCTCGCTCAGACGGAAGGTAAAGCAGACCGTGAACTGTGTCCCCACTCCCTTTTCACTCTTTACACTGATGGAGCCGTGCATCATGTCCACGATATTTCTGGTGATGGCCATCCCCAGGCCGGTTCCCGGGATCCCGCTTAAGGTCGTGCTCTTCTCCCTCTCAAAGGGCTCGAAGATATGAGCCACAAACTCCTCGCTCATGCCGATGCCCGTATCCTTAATACAGAATTCATAGTTGGCAAAGCCCTGGGGCGCTCCGGCCTTTTCGGTGATCACCATGCTCACCGAGCCGCCCGCCGGCGTATATTTTACGGAATTGCTCAGCAGGTTGAGCAGCACCTGGTTCAGCCGCAGCTTGTCACAGTAGATCTCCTCATCCAGCACATCCACCGCGTCGATATACAGCTCAAGCTGCTTGGCATGGACGTCCGCCTGTAAAATATTGCGCAGCCCATGCAGAATATCCGGCAGAGAACAGGCCTTCTCCTCCAGATGGATCTTACCGCTCTCGATCCGGCTCATGTCCAGAACGTCGTTGATCAGGCTCAGCAGATGATTCCCGGAGGTCATGATCTTCTTAAGATACTCCTCCACCTGCTCCCTGCGGTCAATATGACTGATTGCCAGGGAGGTAAATCCCACGATGGCGTTCATGGGCGTACGGATATCGTGGGACATATTGGAGAGGAAAACGCTCTTCGCCCTGCTGGCACGGTTCGCCTGCATGAGGGCGTCCTCCAGCAGGCTCTTCTTCTCCATCTCGCTGCGGATCTCCGCGTCCACACTGCGAAAGCCCACCACAATGCCTCTCTCCCTGTCCCAGGCACCGGCCCGCACGGCCTTCATCTGATAATATCTGATCTCCTCCCGGTCAACGATACGATAGTTCACAAAATAGATTCCCCTGGACGATAATTCCTCCTCAAGCTTCTCCAGGGAGGAGAGCTGGCGGAGCATTTCCCGGTCCTCCTCGTAAACCGCCGCCTCTATGTACTGCCCCATGCTCTCCCGGAAGGAAATCCCCTCCCGGAAGAAGCTTTCAAACAGGCGTCCTCCCGCTCCGTTACTCTGCAGGGGCGTGCCCGCCCGGGTTTCCAGATCAAAGACGCAGACAAACTCATAGTCGATGCTCAGGGCCTGGATCAGCTCCTTCTGTCTTTTATCCTTCCGGGTCTCCTGCTGCTTCTGGGCAGTCCAGTCCAGAAGAAAGCGCTGGTAAACCAGCTCCCCGTTCTCCTCAAGGAGCTTCACATTGCCCAGCACATGTACAATCTCTCCGTCCCTGTGGCGGACCCGGTATTCCACGCCCACGCTCTCTCCCACCGTGCGAAGCTGCCGGATACTTTTTTCCAGCTTTTCCCGATCCTCCTCCAGGACAGAGGAGGCCACCATGAAAAAGCCCTCCGCAAGCAGCTCCTCCTTCGTGTCGTAGCCCAGGATCCGCAGGGCTGCCTGGTTGACGCTGATGATCCGCTTCCCGTCCATGGTATGATGCATGACGCCGCAGTCCAGATTGGTGAAGATGGTCTCAAGCGTCTGGTTTTTCTCCACGATCTCCTGCTCGTAGGCCCGCTCCCTGGTCACGTCGATGGCCACCCCCACCGTGCCCATGACGCTCCCGTCCAGGTCATAGAGCGGAGATTTGTAGGTGGTAAGAAGCCTCATCCCCTCCCCGGTTTTGACCTTTTCCTCGGACACCACCGTCTGCCTTCTGCGCATCACCTCGTTTTCCGATTCGATGCAGGCGGGATCATCCTCCTCCACGTCCCAGATATAGGCGTGCCTCTGCCCCTCCACCTGGGCTCTGGTCTTGCCCACGGTCCGGCAGAAGCTCTCGTTCACCTTTTCGTGTACTCCGTTTTTATCCTTATACCAGACCAGATTGGGAACGTTGTTGATGGTCGCGTCAAAAAAGTGACTGGTCTGCCAGAAGTCCCTGCTCATCTTAGCGGCCTGCTGCCAGCGCAGAAACCGGAAGCGGATCTCCTCATCCGACATGGGCTGCGTCCATATATCCTTAATCTCCCGCAGATATCCGCAAAGCCCGGGGATCTGCTCCCCGGACGCAAGCACGATCAGCTCCGCCTCTTTCTTTCCGGCTGTAAGAAGCGTCTCCAGCGCCCCTGCTCCATCCGCCTCCGAAAGACTTACAAAAATCACATCCGCCCCGGCCGCCAGATGCCGGTCGATCTCCTGGCTTTCTGAAAACGTATGAGTGAAATTCTCAAGGGGCGGCATTTCCCTGATCAGCTCATACGCCCTGTCCTGGCGCCCCGCCAGATAGAAATGGATATGACAATGATACATGTCTGTTTTCTCCTTCTGTCTCAGAAATATTCATACCTGTCCATGATCCTATTCTAACAAGCGCCGGATGCGATGTCAATATTGGCCGCGCGCGCAAATCGGCTTATTTCCGGGGCTGAGCGGCCTCGATCCGTCCGATCAGATACCTTCCCGTCTCCGCCATCAGACGGCTCGCCCCGGGCATCAGCTCCCCGGGCATTTTAGTGAGAAAATTGTCCGCCTCCAGGGTCAGGTTCCCCTCATAGCCGATCTGCCCCAGGGCACAGGCGATCCCCTCCCAGTTCAGGCTCTCCAGAAACGGCATGGTATGACAGTCGCTGAGATAATCCACATCATGCACATGCAGCGCCTGCAGTCTGTCCTTCCCCATCGCCCGGATAAAATCCTCCGGCTCCCTGCCCACCAGGGCGCAGTGTCCCAGATCAAGGCACCCCACGATCCAGGGACTGTCCAGTTTGTCCAGAAGACGGTTGAATTCCTCCGGACTGGAGCAGACACTGTCCACTATGTATCCCCGCCTGCTGTCACGCTGCCACATATTCTCCGCGCAGACACGGATATGAAATTCCTCACAGTAAGGGATCAGACTGCGGTAAAAGGCCAGACTTTCCCGGAAAAGCCGCTCCGCGTATTTTGCATATTCCAGGTGCTGGGGCGGGTGAACCACGATATCCCGGACCCCCATCAGGGAAGCGGCCTCCATAGCCCGGATAATCCACTTTCTGATGTCCGTATCATAAGGCTCCTCTCCCCGGGAGGAGGGAAACGGCGCGTGCGCCTGGGCAAAGCCAAGACCGCATTCCTGCCCCGCCCTTTTAAGACACAGGGCATATTCCCTCCATCCCGCTTCGCACCAGATTCCCTCTCCCCTTTCCATGCCAAAAAAGGACCAGTCCGCCGCGTCAAACCCGGCCCCGGCCAGAATCCGCACGCACTCCTCGCCGCCAAATTTTTTTGCCAGAACGTCTGTCTGTGTAACCAGCTTCATCATTAACATCCCTGCCTTTCTTTTAAATCAATAAGCTGACTTGCGGAGCGTGGCAGCGTTTGATATTCACTTCCGCGCCCTGCTGCCTTTTACTTTCCCGGAGCGGACGGGAAAAACAGCATGGCCGCCGCCACAAACCGCCCGTCCTCCCTCTCCAGGGACAGAGAGCCGTTATATTTCTGCACGGTTCTGCGCACACTTTTCAGTCCCCAGCCGTGACGCGTCCTGTCCGCCTTTGAGGTGGAGAACCAATTCCTCCCCTGCAAAGGATTCTCCCCGCAGGGGTTGGAGACGCAGATCACCAGAAAATGGCGGATGCTCCTTATGGAGACGCAGATCTCCCCTTTGTCCGCCCTCTCCCGGTCCATGGACTCGATGGCGTTGTCCAGAAGGTTGGTCAGGATGGTACAGAAATCATTCTCCGCAATCCCGGTGTTGGCGGGAAGCTGGGCGTTGATATCCATCCCGTATCCCTTCCTGCGGGCCAGATCCTGTCTGGAGCCAAGCACCGCGTCCACAATCCCCACCCCGGTAAAGAACACGCCCGCAAGCTCCTTCACGGGTCTGCTGATGCGGGAAATATACTCTCTGATCTCCTCATTCTTTCCCTGCTCCGCAAGATAAGAGACGGTTTGCAGGTGATTCTCCATATCGTGAAAAAGCATGGCATTCTCCGACCATGCCCGCTGCAGGCGCTCGTACTGCCCGCTGAGCATCCTGACCTTTTCAGCTTCCCTTTTTATGGCGCTGCGCATATGTTTCCCCTTTTCTCTGCCCCTTCCATGCCTGCCGGGAAAAATCCCTTCTCAGATATGCCGCTTCCAGAACTGCAAAAGCCGCTCCTTCAGGCCGGGAAGCCTGGACTGGCTCACCGGCAGACGCGTACCGTCCTTCAGGATACAGCAGTCCTCCCGGATGCTCATAATCCTGGAAAGATTCACGATGCAGCCTCTGTCGATAAAGAAAAATTCCGTTTCGTCCAGCTCCGCATATACCTGCTGGAGGGTTTTGCGCACCTTAAAGCGTGCCCCCGCACCTTCCCGGGAGCTCCCCGGTACGCCCGCGCCTTCGGCTCCGCCCCGCTGCCTGGCCCATCCGCCTCCCGGTACGCCTTCGCCATCCCTTTCCCCTGCAAGATTGGTGACGAGAACCGCGTTTTTGCCCTCGTGGATAATATAGAGCAGGTTCTGCAGAGGGATCCTCTCCAGCCGGTTCTGGTTCTGGATCACATAGCTGTCACGGAGCTGAACCTCCACCATGGCCGCCGCGTCCAGCAGGGCGTGGGCAAGCCGCCCTCCCGGGTCAGCCCTGGGCACATAGCGGAATACCGACAGCTCATAGGCGTCCAGCACATATTCCATGTGGGAGGTGATAAAGATGATCAGCACATCCGGCAACAGCTTCTTCGCCCGCTGTGCAAGCTCCATCCCGCCCATGCCGGGCATCTCGATATCCAGAAGCAGCAGATCAAACCGGCCGCCGTCCTCGATCTCCCAGAGCAGGTTCTGTCCCTTCTCAAAGGCCTGCACTCTGGCAAAAATCCGGTTTTCGCCATAGTATGTTGTCACGAAGCTGTTCAGTTTTTCAAGCAAAGGCTTTTCGTCGTCGCACAGGCCTACTCTGATCATAACGCTTTTGCACACTCTCCTCTTTCTGCGGTAAGGGTCTCTGGCTTTCATTATAAGCAGGATCTCCGGATGCGGCAATCCCTTTTTAAGGACAAAAGGGGGGAATTGGGGGACAGGTTGGATTTTCTCTCCCGAATCAGATATACTGACTATCATACTTCACGACATGGAGGTTCACATGAAAACACGGACGAAACGATCGATACACGCCGGACGGACGGTGAAAAACAATCTGTATATCATGGGCTTTGCCCTGCGTATCTGCCCCCGGAGGGTGATTCTTACCGGGGTAAGTCAGGCCCTGACCCAGTTTGAGTCGCTGTATTTTTCCGGCTATTTTATAAAGAAGGTTCTCTCCCTGATCGAGGAAGGCTCCGGCCTTCGGGAGCCCGCAGCCTTTTCACTCTTCACGGCGGCGTTGTGCGGTCTTATCTTTCTGTTCAACGGCTGGTTTGAAAACGTTCTGGTTCCGGTCACGGATGTGACGATTTATCAGGGGCTGTGCCACACCTTATACAAAAAGGCCTCAAACGCCGACCTGGCCTGCTTCGAGGACAGCGATTTTTATAACCGCTATATGATGGTCATGGCGGACAGCGATAAACGGCTGATCCAGACCATCAACAACGTGTGGCAGATCCTGATCGGAACCGGGGCGGTGACCGCCTCCTGGGTGATGATGCTGCGCATCGACCGCCGGGTAATCCTGTTCGCCCTCGCCCCCATCATCGGCAACTTTGTGTTCGCCGGCGCCCTGAATAAGCTCTCCTGGAAAATCTACGAGGAATCCGTGATTTTCCGTCGGATTGCGGACTATGTAAACCGCGTCATCCATCTGGCGGATTACGCAAAGGAGCTGCGCATGACGGACATTTTCCATGTGATGGAGAAAAAGCAGGCGCATGCCAGGGCAGGCATCACCGGCACCATGGATAAATATCTGGTAAAAAATGTGCTGCTGGGCTGGGGCTATCTCTATTTCACCTTTGTGGTGATCTTCGAGGGCGTGATCTTTTACGGCGCTTTTCGGACCATGGTGTCAAAAACCATGTCTCTCTCCGACTTTGCGGTGCTCACTACTCTGATGTCCTCCGTCTCCTGGATTCTGATCGGATACGCCAGAGCCCTGATGGAGAGTATGAAAAACAGTCTGTTCATTCAGAACCTGCGGGATTTTCTGGCCAGCGAGCCGGCCATCCCGGAGGACAGCGACGGGATCCTTCCGCAGGGGAGGGTTCGCAGCATCGAGTTTCGGGACGTGAGCTTTTCCTATAAGCCCGGGCAGCGAAAGGTCCTGCACCACATCAGCTTTACGCTCAGGGAAAACGAGACGTGCGCCCTGGTGGGCTACAACGGCGCAGGCAAATCCACCCTGGTCAAGCTCCTGCTGCGCTTTTACGATCCCACGGAGGGGGAAATCCTGGTGAATGGGATCAACATCAGGGAATATAATCTGAGAGCCTACCGGCATTTGTTCGCCGCCGCCTTTCAGGACGGAAAGATTTTTGCCCGGAGTATCCGGGATAATCTGACCATGGGGCGTGAATGCGGGGAGGAAGTCATTACCTCCGCCCTTTCAAAGGCCGGAATCCTCTCCACGGTGGAAGGTCTGCCTGGCGGCAGAGCGGCTTCTCTGACACGGGAATTCGACCCGGAGGGCGTGGTATTATCCGGCGGCCAGTACCAGAAGCTGGCAGCCGCAAGAGCCTTTTCCCAGGACAGTCCGGTGCATATCTTCGACGAGCCCTCCAGCGCGCTGGATCCAATCGCGGAGCACGCTCTGATGGAAAGCATCAAACGCTGCCACGCTCCGGGGAGCGGTGCGCAGGAGCAGGAAGGCGGAGGAGGGAAAATCCTCCTGCTCATCTCCCACCGGCTTTCCTCTGTGCAGGATCTGGATAAAATCCTCGTCCTTAAGGACGGGCGGCTCTCGGAGCAGGGAACCCACTCTGAGCTGACGGCGGCCGACGGCGAGTACGCGCGCCTCTACCGGATGCAGGCGCAGCAGTATCGGAGGGAGGCGGCTTTCTCCCTTTATGACTAAACAACGGATGCCAGGCTTCGCCAGCCATCCTTATGTTTCAATAAACGCTGTCACGCTCCGCGAGCCAGCTTATTGTAGTAAAAAGGAGGTCACACACCTGTGAAAAAACAACTTTCCCATCAGCTCTGGCTCTTTCGGCTGTGCCTGAAAACCTCGCCCGGACTGCTTTTGTTTAACATATTTGCCGCCGTGGAGCAGAGCGCCTTTGTGTTCTGGGAATATACCATCTGGATCGGCTACAACTTAAACGCCGCGGAAAAGGGCGCTCCCTTTTCTCAGGTAGCTGTCCTGACCCTGGGCGTTTTCGCCCTGTACCTGGTTCACCAGTTCATCGACAGCATTTTTTATCAGTGGTCCTTTGAGCGCATCAAGCCCGCTCTGAGCTTCGCCCTGCGGGGACAGATTTATGAGAAGGCAAAGATCATGGACCTGTCCTGCTATGACGACCCGGATTTTTATAATGATTTCATGCTCTCCACCACGCAGGCAGACCAGTGCGTGGAGCGGTTTATGAACGAGGGGAGGGATTTCGTCTCCACCCTCACCGTCAGCGTCCTGTACTTTTCCTATCTGCTGACCATGGACCGGACGGGACTTGCGCTGGCTCTTGTGTGTATCCTGATCAATTATTTCTCCGGCAGGGCTTACTTTGGCCTGCAGGAAAAGCTCCGGCTGGAAAAGCTGCGCACCGAGCGGGAGAGGGATTACCAGCACAGGGTTTTTTATCTGCACGACTATGCAAAGGAGTTGCGGCTCCACCCCGAGATGAATGAAAAACTGATGGAGGACTTTGACCGCTGCAGCGGGAAGCTGAGCGCCGTCAGCCGAAAATACGGTCTGAAGCTGTGGGCGCTGGACATTATCCGCAGGTATGTCCCCGGCTGTTTCATGCTCTACGCCGTCTATCTCCCGCTCCTGCTCTGGCGGGCCCTGATTCTGGGGAGTATTTCCCTGAGCGATCTGGTGATCCTTCTGGCGGCCGTGCGCAGGATGATCAGCCGCTCCGGCGATCTGGTGGGATACCTCTCCGCCTTTGCCTGCAACGGGGCCTTTATCGAAAAGATCCGCCGCTTCCTTGCCTTTGAACCGAAGATCGTGGACGGTGAAAAGGAGGTCTCGGGAAACCTTGAGACACTCACCCTCTCTCATGTGAGCTTTTCCTATACAGGGGCGGGGGGCTCTTCTCATACGAACGATACGGGCGCATCCCCGGAAGGGGCCCCGGCGCCTGACTGCCGTGAGATTCTGCACGATATCAGTCTGGAGATCCGAAAAGGCGAAAAGATCGCGCTGGTGGGCTACAACGGGGCCGGCAAAACCACGCTGGTCAAGCTTCTGATGCGGCTCTACGATCCCTGCAGCGGGACGATCCTGCGAAACGGGGAAGATATCCGCAGTCTGAAGCTGGCAGACTATCGCCGGCAAATCGGAGCGGTTTTTCAGGATTACAGGATTTACGCCGCCTCCCTGCGGGAAAATGTGGTGATGGATCTGTGCTCCATGGACAGACAGGAGACCTGGGAGGTGGAGCACGCCCTTGACCGGGCCGGATTCAACCTGGCCGGACAGAAGCTGAAATATCAGATCGAGACGCCCCTTACCACGGAATTCGAAAAGGACGGCGTCAACTTATCCGGCGGCGAGAGCCAGAAGGTGGCCATCGCCAGGACGCTCTACAGGGGGCACGATCTGATCATCATGGACGAGCCCTCCAGCGCGCTGGACCCCGCCTCCGAATACCAGCTAAATCAGGAGCTTAAGGAAATTGCGCAGGACAAGACAGTGATCTTCATCTCCCACCGTCTGGCCACCGCCCGGGACGCGGACCGCATCTATATGATGAAGGCGGGCCGGATCGTGGAGGAGGGCTCCCACGATCAGCTCCTTGCCCTGGGAGGCGAGTACGGCAGAATGTGGGAACTGCAGGCACAGGCTTATCAGTAAAGGCAGGCCGGGCGCAGGGGCTTTCCCCCTGCCCGCCGGGCAGGATGCACATTGTCCGGGCGAGGGCCCCCTCCCCGGAACGAAATGCCCGCTCAGATGAGCCTTCGGGCCTCCTCGTATCTGCTCACTGTGGTTCCAAGCCCTTCGCAGGCCTTCTCCAGGGTTATATGAAAAAATTTCACACAGGGTTATTTCATCCTCCTCTGTAATCTGCCGGCTTTCCAGCCAGCTTTCAATATCGTCATTCGTACCCCTTGCACACATCCACCCACTCCACATACCCGGAATATCTCTCCAGCTCCGGGATGGTAAGCTCGATCGCGCTGTTCGAGCTGCCGCAGGCGGGAAAGACCGTCTCAAAGCGTTTCAGCGAGCAGTCGAGATACACCTCCACGCCCTCATTCACCGCAAACGGGCATACGCCGCCTACGGCATGTCCCACCAGCGTCTGCGCTTCCAAAGCGGAAAGCATTCTGGCTTTGACGCCAAACCGGGCCTTATATTTGTGATTGTCGATTTTGGTATCCCCGGCCGCCACCACCAGGATCCCATGACCCTCCACCATAAAGGAGAGCGTTTTGGCGATCCTGCCGGGCTCGCAGGAGAGCGCCGCCGCGGCCAGCTCCACAGTGGCGCTGGACACATCGAATTCCAGAATCCTGTCCTTCATACCGTATTGTTCAAAAAATGACTTTACTCTCTCGACCGACATCTGCCTTACTCCTCTTTCTCCCTCACAATCGCAAAAAACTTTGTCATCAGCGGAATATAAGTGATCGCAAAAACAACGCCTGCCAGGGCCGCCGCACATTTCCTGTCCCTGCGCGGTATCTTCATGCCGGCTAAAACGCCCATCGAGAACAGGCAGAATTTGACCATGGCAAGGTCCTTCCAGCTGCTTTTCTTTAAATATCTGTCCCCGTAGTAAAACAGGGTATGCCCGGCTTCACCGGACGTTCTTCCGTCAAATGATTTTTTCATCGTATTTCCTCCTGTCCGTTTTTTTCATTGTATCAGAAAAAGACGGTGGGGGCAACAAACGCCGTCACGCTCCGCGAGAGCGCTTATTGTAATCGAAAACGTCTCTGAACCGGAGCGGCTTCTGATCAGTACCCATATCGCTTCCTGTGCTTTACAAACATAAAGGCGGAAAGGATAAGCGCCATCAGCTCCGCCGCCGGCGTCGCCAGCCACACCCCGTTTACCCCCAGAAGCAGAGGCAGTACAAGCATGGTAATCAGCATAAACACAAAGGATCTTGAAAAGGCAAGGATGGCTGAAACCACTCCGTTGGACAGCGCGGTGAACATCCCGCTGGCAAAAATATTAAAGCCGATAAAGAGCAGGGCGACGGTGCAGATCCTGTTGCCCGTCACCGCCAGGTCATACACCGGGTTATCCGGGCGGGCGAAGACCGAGACCAGAGGCCTGGTCAGGCCGAAGGAGGCCGCCACCGTGACCAGGCTGATACAGGCGATCACCTTCAGGCTGAGCGCCGCCAGCTTTTTCAGCTTCTCATGGCTTCGTTCCCCATAATAATAGCTGATCATGGGCGCTACGCCGCAGGAATATCCGGCGTACAGGGAGCTGGCAAACATCAGCACGTACATGATGATGGTGACCGCCGCGACGCCGTCCTCCCCCACATAGCGCAGCATCGTCCAGTTGAACATCATGGTGATGATCCCGGTTACAAGGGCGGTTGCCATCTCCGAACAGCCGTTTGCAGCCGCGCCTGCCAGAACCTTAAAACGAAATACCGGCCTGCAAAAGTGCAGAAGGCTTCTTTTCTGACTGAACACCACCAGTCCCGCCACCGTCGTCACGGAATATCCAAGGCCCGTGGCGATGGCCGCGCCGCCGATTCCCGTGTGAAGCACGCCCAGGAACACATAGTCCAGCGCCATGTTCAGTACGCCTCCTGTCACGGAACAGATCAGGGAGAGGGTCGCCCTCCCGCTGGCGATCATGTAGAGCGTGAAATTGTTCATCAGAAGAATGGGGACAGTGAATACCAGATAACGGCTTAAATATTCCACGCAGTATCCTTCCACCCCGGGCGTCAGATCCATCCCTGCAAAAATATGATCCGTCGCCAGGTATCCCGCGGCGCACATGATAACGCCCGCCAGCACATTCACCAGAATCAGTCCGGTAAAGTCTTCTCTGGCCTCCCTGTCTTTGTGCTCTCCCATCTTTTTCATGATCACCGCGCTTCCCCCGGTGGCAAGCATGGTGGAGACGGCGGTCACAAGCTGGATCACCGGGGCCGTCAGGTTGATGGCCGAGAGCGCGTCCGTACCGATCAGGTTCGACACGAAAAGCCCGTCAACCATGGTGTAGAAGGACATAAACACCGTCATGGCGATGGTGGGGACCGCAAATTTCATAACATTTTTCAGCGTCACAGGTTTGAAATAAACATTTTGATTTTCCATTGATTTTTCCTCCTTTATCAGGTATCATAGACCGTACAGTGACTGTATGGTCAAGGGGGAAATCAATGAATTCTGACGACAGACTGCTCACCATCGGCCAGTTCGCGGCCCTGCATGGCATCAATAAGAAAACGCTGATGTGGTATGACGAAATCGGGCTGTTTCGCCCTGCCGCCGTCAATCCTGACAACGGCTACCGGTGTTACAATTATCACCAGAGTCCGATTCTGGAGACGATTCTGCTCCTCCGGGAGCTGGACGTCCCCCTTTCGGAGATTCAGAATTTCATGAAAGACCGCTCCGCAGAAAGCATGAAAAGCCTTTTGCAGGAGCGGCTCAGCGACCTTGACACACAGCTCATGCACTTGGGAGCGGTGCGAAAAACGCTGCAAAACCATGTGCAGAATATGGACACTCTGCTCTCCATGGACCTGTCCAGAATTGATGTGGTTGAAAAGCCGGAGCGCGCGCTGGTAACCGTGGAGATCGACCGGACCACCTCCTTCGAGAAGGAGGTGGAGCTGATCACCGCAGAAACCGCCAGGTACGGGCTTGGCCGTCTGCACGAGGCCTCCTACGGCTCCATGATCCCCGTCTCCAGTCTTCTTGCCGGCGATTTCGACGATTACACCCGGCTTTTTATCGAGATCCCCTTCCTGACGCAGGAAAAGGGCCTGCATATCCAGCCCGGGGGACGCTATATCAGGGCGTTCCACAAAGGCTCCTGGGACGGCCTCCCCGGGCGGTATCGGGCGATTCTGGATTTTGCGCGCAGGCACGATCTGACGCCCTGGGGATTTTCCTGCGAAAAGGGACTCAACGAGACGGTGATCGACCGGATCGATGATTATATCGTGCAGATCGAGGTTCCGGTGCGCCTGGGGGCCTCCGGCGCAGGGCATACGCTCACTTTGCCTGCGTGAAGCTCTCCGACACTGCCTCTCCCGCCAGATCTCCCATTGCGGAATCGCTGATCCTCAGGGAGGTGTCCGTAATGAGTCCCAGGAATTCGTGGTCATAGCGGGAGTAGCTCATATTCACAACCTCTCCGTTTTCACCGACCACATCCACCGTGATCGTCGGATCATTCCCGTTGTAGCCCTGGCAGTTATATTCCACCGCCGCGACGGGGCTCTCCATCAGAGCGCACCGCTGCACATACTCTCTGGCCAGATTCGCATACACCTCATAGTTATTCTCCAGAGCCGGATCCAGCGCAAGAGAAGGACTCGCGTCAAGCATTCTGCCATAGCTGGCGTTGAAGAGTTCGCCCGTCACAGCGTCGATCATGTATGTCCACCTTGTAGATTCCGGCGTCTGCTCCTTTTCAAAAAGAACATCCCCGAACCAGAATGCCCTTGGAAAGGTCTCTGTTCCCGAAGTGTAGCCCATATACACGTATGCGCCCTCCGGCTCCAGCCCGAAAAGCGTTTCAAGGTACTGCATCCCCACATCGGCCGCCTCCTCCATGGTCAGATCCGTATCCGTGGGACTGTCCGTGTTCAAATCATCCATACTCACATGATAATCCGCCTTTTTCCTGCTCTCCTGCTCCGCTCCCGCCCCGGGAAGTGCGGCCTGTGCCATGGAGGGAACCCGATAGCTGACAGGAATACTCTGGGTCTGCTCAAATCCCGCCGCCATGGCCTTTTCCGTTGCGGTGTTAAAAATGATGGCGCCTGCGCCAATGATGGCCAGCGTTGCCGCTGATAAGAATAAGATGTTTTTACGTTTCATACTGAAACTCCTTTCTTTATTTGATAAATACACTCTAAAGCTGGCCTGTTTCCGCGTCATATCGGAGTTATTGCGAATCTGTAAAACATCTGTCCTCTGACCCGCGGAGAAAACTGATTCTGGCCCTGGTCCCCTTTCCCGGCTCGGAGTCAAAGGACAGCTCCGCACGATGGAGCAAGGCGATCCTCTCGCAGATGGAAAGCCCCAGTCCCGCTCCGCCGTCGGCGCGGCTTCTGGCCTTATCCACACGGTAGAAGGCCTCCTTAATCCGCGCAAGCTCCTCCCGCCGCATCCCGATGCCCTGGTCCGCCACCTCCAGGATCACATGGCCATCCTCCGAAAAGGCTCTGACGCTGACCCGGCTTTCGGGAGGGCTTGCCTTGAGTCCGTTGTCGATCAGGTTATTGACCAGGCAAAGGAGCTGCTCCCGGTTTCCACGGACGATATGCATATGCCCGTCCTCATCCTGCGCGGAGAAGGAAATCCCAACGCCCTTCCGGTCCGCCCTGGGCTGCATGATCTTCCGGCACTGTGTAAAAAGCTCCTCCAGAGGACAGTCCTCCATCACAATCTCCCGAAGGGACGCCAGGTCGAGAAGCTGATATGCCAGGTTCTGGAGCCGTCTGCACTCCGACATGATGAACTGCGTACACTCATAGCGCTCCTCCTGCGGCAGGGCCGCTCTCTGAATATACTCCGCATAGCCGTAGATGGCGGTCAGCGGGATGCGGAGCTCATGGGCAAAATTGTCGATAAACTGCTGCTTCTGGTCGGCGCTGTCCTGGAGCTTTCGGATGTGGGCCTGTACCTGACTGGCCATGAGATTAAAGTGATTCGCCACAGCGGCGATCTCGTCCTTTCCCTGAACGGGGATCCTGCGCCCGTAGTCTCCGTTGGCGATCCTGGCGGAAGCCGTGCTGATCTGCCGCAGCGGCCGGAAAATAATATTGAGAAACTCAAAGAGAAACAGCGCCAGCGCCAGCATCACCCCGGCCCCCGTCAGAAACAGAATATTTCTGGTGTGACGCCAGGAGGACAGAGACATACTCAGATCCCCCACATACATAAGCCCCCAGTCCTGCCAGGGGGCCGGAAACCGTCCGTAAATACAGAGAATGGGATCCGTCTTATTTTCCATAAGGATGACCCGCTCAGAAGAACCGGCCGGATCCGTCAGCAGCCGCGGATCCTGCGCGGGCATGATCTGACAGCTGTTATAAATCCATTCCCCATCAAATGACACCGCCAGTCCGCCCCTGCCGCTTTGCAGGTAGCGGGCGTAGGAGCGCATCAGCCTGTCCATGCTTTTCTCCGGTTTCCCGCCCCTTTGCTCCAGCGCCTGCATATCCCCGATCAGGGACGAGGCGATCACATAGTGCTCCGCCAGGGCCTTCTCCCGAAGGGCCGAGAGCTGATCCTTAAGCATGACCAGCGACAGAACCATGATCAGGGAATTGAGAAAGACAAGAAAAAGGATCAATACCACGAAAAAGGTGCGTTTTTTCATATTTCTGTTCAGACTCCCTTCAGGCCTCAAACCGATAGCCGAGCTTATAAACGGTTTTGATCCGCTCCTCCAGACGGAGCTTACGGCGCAGTCTCTGGATGTGGACGTCCACGGTGCGGGTGCCACCCTCAAAATCATATCCCCACACCAGCTCCAGCAGCTTTTCCCTTGAAAGGGCGATATTCCGGTTTCTGATCAGCACCTCCAGCAGCTCATATTCCTTTGGGGTACACTCTGCGGCCTGTCCGCCCAGGAAGACCTGATGCCTCTCGAAATCACAGACAAGCTCCCCCACGGAAAAAGACGCCTCCGCCTTTTTCGTGCGCCGAAGAACCGCTTCCACCCGCGCCGCCAGCTCCAGCATCTGAAAGGGCTTGGTCAGATAATCGTCCGCTCCCATGGCCAGGCCCCTGAGCCTGTCGGAGAGCTCGCCTCTGGCCGTCAGGAAAATCGTCGGCGTCCCGCAGGCCCGCTCAAACACCTGATAGCCGTCCAGCCCGGGCAGCATGATGTCCAGAATAATCAGATCAAAGCTCCCGCTCTCTAAAAGCCCGGCGGCGGCGAGTCCGTCGAACACCTGAGTGCAGTGGTGTCCTGTGAGATTCAAATTTCTGCGGATGAGCTCGTTGATGGAGGGCTCATCCTCCACGATCAGTATTTCAGCCATTTTTATCCTCCGGAAAAATTTTTTACAGACAGCGTCCCGTTATCATGCCGCCTTTGGTATAGTATATCACAAAAATGTTTCCATGTTGTAAAGGCGGGCCTGCTCCGGGGTGGATATGAAAAGCAGCCGAATACCTCCAAAAGAAAGGGATTTCGACAAATTTTCATGGATTTGTTTTCCCTCCTGTGATAGAATAGCACCGCCGGAAGAATTCCGCAGACTCTCTCCTGCAGAATATCCGGCGTAACCAAACGGATGCCGCGCTTCGCGGACTGTCCCCGATATTAAGAGAAAGGTATTATGGATAAAATAAATGACCATCGATAAAAAAGCGTTTTACAGAAATCTCACCAGGCTGGCGCTGCCCATCGCACTTCAGAGTCTGATGCTGGCGGCCGTGGCGGCGGGCGCGCGCTGATGCTGGGGAAGGTCGCCCAGAATGAGATGACGGCGGTTTCCCTGGCAACCCAGATCCAGTTTGTGCAGAACATGTTCCTGGGGGCCATCACTGCGGCGGGGGCCATCCTGGGAGCCCAATACTGGGGGAAAGGGGACCGGCGCACGCTGGAGGATCTGTTCAATATAATGCTGCGCTTTTGCGGCCTGGTGTCCGTCCTGTTCTTTCTGGCCTGCGAGCTGATGCCGGGACTGCTCATGCACATTTTTACCCACGACGACTCCCTGATCGCAATCGGCAGCTCCTATCTGCGCATAGCCGGATGGTCCTATCTGCTCACGGGGATCTCCCAGTGTTATCTCACCATGATGAAGGTGTCGGACCACGTAAGGCCCGGGGCGCTCATCAGCTCCTGCGCCGTGCTTTTGAACATCGCCCTGAATGCGGTGTTTATCTTCGGCCTTCTGGGCGCGCCCAGGATGCAGGCCAGGGGCGCCGCCCTTGCCACCGCCATTTCCCGCGTGGTTGAGCTGGGACTGTGTATCGCCGTGTCCTCCGGGGCGGGCTGTATCCGTCCGGCCCTCGAGCGCATTGCGAAGCTCCCCGGTGAGCTTCGCGCCGACTTTGTGAAGCAGTGTCTGCCTCTTCTGGGCGGTTCTCTGTGCTGGGGGATCGGATTTACCTCCTACACTGCGATCATGGGACATATGGGAACCGACGCCGCGGCGGCGAACTCCGTGGCCGCGGTAGCCCGGGATCTGATCTGCTGTATGTGCAACGGGATCGGCAGCGCGGCAGGGATCATGGTTGGAAACGAGCTGGGGGCGGGACGCCTGGACATGGGGAAGGCCTACGGGATCAGGCTGAAGAACATTTCGTATGTGATCGGCTTTCTGTCCACCGGCCTCGTGCTCGCGGTGACGCCTCTGGTGTTGAATCTGGTGCTGCTGACGGACCAGGCCAGGAAATATCTCACCTGGATGATGGTGATCATGTCCGTGTACATGATCGGGCGCTGTGTCAACACCGTCGCCATCAACGGCGTGCTGGACGGAGGCGGCGACACCATATTCGACATGTACAGCCTGATCGTGTGCATGTGGCTGATCGCCATCCCCCTTGCTCTGCTGGGGGCCTTTGTCCTGCACTGGTCGCCCCTTGCCGTCTATGCCTGCACCTGTCTGGATGAGGTGGGCAAGATCCCCTGGGTGATGATCCGTTTTAAGAAGTACAAATGGGTGCAGGACCTGACCAGACCAGTCGACCCCGGAGGGGAGGAAGAGATCAGAGATGTTTGAACGTACACAGGACGCCAGAAGGCTGCTTTTAAAGAATAAGCATACCATTCTGGAGGGATACATAACAGAATACCTGTATAAACAACAGTTTCTGAACCGGGCCGGCTCCTTCACCGATGGCTGGTGGGTCGCGGTCACCGGTCAGTATGAACGGGTATTTTTTGTGATAAAGGAAGCTCTCAGCGAGACGGATTATCGGGTGATCGCGCAGATCGGCCCCGGCCGCCCCATCTGGATGGCCTTTCCCCGGAAAGAACAGTGGATGTTCGCCGACATATCCCGGGCCACGCGCCCGGAAGCCGGCGAAAACTGCTCCGAAAACGGGATTCGCTGGATGAACGAAAAAAGCTTTGCGGTAAAATGCGGTTTTCTCTCTGAGCTTCCCCTGCGGCAAAGGGGCAGCTTCTACGGGGGCACAGACGAAAGACAGCAGAAATGTCCTGATTTCTTTGAGAATTATTCCCTGCTGCAGCCCATTGCACTCGAGCGGCATTTTGCGGACGAGGTTCTGCCAAAATATTTCCACTCCGCCGTGAATATCGATTTTTTTACCACTGACAACGCCGGCCACATCTGTGTGGAAGAAGTCAGGTTCAAGTTTGAAGACCGCTCCGAAAGCTTTGGGATCAACGTGGGGCAGGCCCATACCTTCGAGCTGCTCGAAAGGCTCGGCTTCCCCATCCGCCACAGCATTCTCTACAATGCGACAAAGGACAGGGAGCTCTCCATCTTTGGATTTCTGAGCCTGCAGGGGCAGGAAAAATACTGGCTGAGGGGCCCGCTCACCGGTTTTTCGGACAAAACGGCCCGGATCGCGCCCAGAGAAACCTCCCACGACGGCACCCGCCCGCAGAGATATATTTCATTCCCAAAAGATGAGTTTCACAGGGTTCCTTTCATGCGCATACTTCCCGAAGTGCTTCCTTCGAAAGCATATGTGGCGTCCTTCGACAAGTACGGCATCTACCATACGCTGCGCGGTTGTGTACATATCCGGGATTTGCAGGAGGAAAAAATCGTCGTCTACGGCAGGGTTGCGGACGCCAACAGGGCCGGGTATACCAGATGGTGCAGATGGTGCCGTCAGGCATCGTCAGTGTCGACGCCAATATCTGATATTCCGCATTCAAAAAGCCCCCTCCCGCGGCATGCTCTGCATCCGGTCATCAGAAAAGGGCTCCGCTTCCAGTAAGCCCGTTACCTTTGCCTCTCACCGGACCAGGCGGCGATGCCGCCGATGTTGGTCACATTGGTATATCCCATGCTCTGCAGTATGCCGGATGCCTGACGGCTGCGGGCGCCGGAATGGCAGTAGACGAACAGCGCCGTATCTTTGTTTCCCGCCACGGACGTCACCCTGTCTATTGCCTGCAGCGGAATGTTTTTGCTGCCGGGAATATGCCCCTCCCGGTACTCCTGCGCGGTGCGCACGTCCAGCAGAACGGCTCCCGGAACCGTTTTAAACGTCTTTACGCCCTCATTGATATCAGGCTGCCTGAAAAAATCGAATATTCCCATTTCTGTACCTCCTCTGTGTAGTTTTTCCTGTCTGGCTCTCAGTATACACTGTTTTCCGCTCTGCCTCTGTGATAAAATCACATTGGAACGTGTGTCCCGTTCTCCTCTGTGGGTTCCATTATGATCTACCTCATTTCCTTTTTCCCAAATTTTATTACAGCAACCGCAAACGTCAATACGAAGACCAGCACCGCAACCGGCAGGAAGGGGAACAGCATAAATGCCGTGGCGCCGGATTCCACCGTAAAATCATGCAGGGAGCAGGACACCAGACAGCCGCTGTAGCAATAAGGGTATACGATCCATAACGGAGTGTTTGCGACCAGCACGCCGGGAATGACCAGGAGCAGGTTCAGGCCCACAGAAAGCAGCGGCTTTTCAAACAGGACGGTAATCGCCCACATGGTTCCCACGCACGGCAGCATAGTCAGAAACAACCCCGCACACCATTTCACCAGATAAAAAACCGGCAATGTCTCAGCCACCCCCATTGTCTCTGTTGCGACTGTCCCGGCGATTACAAATACCGCAAAAAACACGGCCATTTCCACAGACAGCCAGAATACCAGCACGCAGAATTTTGCCACGGAAAGCAAATACCGGCTGACCGGCAGGACCAGCATTTTTAAGATCCCGTTATTCCCCGTTTCCCGTCCCGCAATCAGCACACAGACCACGATCATGGAGAACGGCAGCAGATAGTAGGCGTAAACCAGCGCGCTCTGGATGAACATGGCGGCCCATGCGTCTGTATATTCCGGAGTAAAATAACGGCTTAAGCCTGCAACCCCGGAGGCAACCACCAGCAGCGGGGCAATAAAAATCAGGGGTACAATTTTTGATCGTTTTACTTTCATAAATTCAATTTTTAAAAGCTCCAAAAAACGCATTCTCACAATCCTCCTTACTCGCAGCGCAGCTTCCCGGCCAGCCACAGCCCTGCGCCGAGAAAAAGCAGTGTCTCAATAACGGCGGCTACGGCAACCGTTATATCCGGCTGTGCGCTCATGGCAACCGCAGGCCGGAGCATGATAAGAAAGGGATGAATCAGCAGCAGACCGGAACCTGAATCAGCCAGTGCCATACCGCTCAGGAAACCACCAACGCCAACGCCCAGCGACATCCACATATCCGCGCAGCGGGACGAGACCAAAACCATAAATGACAGCACAGGCATCGACGTAAGAAATGAATAGCCTGCAAATTTAACCAGCGCACCCATTTCAAACGCCCCCTGCGGCAGCTCCGTCATACCAATCCACATAAGCGACAGATTCTCCAGGGCGACAGCCGACAGAAGCATGGCCGATAAGATCAGGAATTTGCAGAAGTACATTCCCGAAATATTCATGGGGAGCATATACATCTTTTTAACGGCGTTTCCCTTAAACTCCATATTATAAATCATGCAGGCGGCGACTACGATGCCGAACATATTCAGGACCATGATCATCCCATAAAGCTGGGTCAGCAGAACATCCATCGGCGCAAGCGCAAGCCCCAGCAATGCATCCTTCCGCACAAGGAAGCCCGGGAAGGCATAAGCAGCGCCCAGAATCCCGACAGCCGGCAGCAACGGGATAACGCCCGTCCGTTTTTCTTTCCGAAGCTCGACAGCCAATACATTCATCGTTCCGCCCTCCGCTTTCCGGCATGCAATGCCCCTCCTGCCCGGTTATCCTGCTCCACCATGGCCAGGAACACATCTTCCAGCCGACCGGAGCCATCAGCCCGGGCACTTTCCGCCTCTCCCACGCTGTGCCGCAAATCCTCCAGACTTCCTTCAAACAGAAGGTTCCCGCGATTGAGGATTCCAATGTCATCCGCTATCAGTTCAATTTCAGAGAGCATGTGGGATGAGATCATTATGGTGCAGTCATAAAGATCCGGCAGGGACTTCACCAGATTCCTGATCTCGTGGATGCCGGAAGGGTCAAGGCCGTTCGTCGGTTCGTCCAGGATCAGCACAGGCGGTCTGCCTAACAGCGCGCCGGCAAGGCCAAGCCGCTGCTTCATGCCAAGCGAGTATTTCTTTGCCAGACGTCCTCCGGACTCCTCCAGTCCGACCAGCTCCAGGGCGTCGTCGACCGAGTCCTTCGGCAGCCTCAGAATACGGCGGATGATATCAAGATTTTCCCGGCCGGTCAGGTTTGCATAAAAGGACGGCGATTCAATAAAGGAGCCTACCCTCTTCAGGATGTCGATCCGCTCTTTTGGGAAATGCCTGCCGTCAATGGAGAAGCTGCCCTTTGTGGGGGGAGTCATCCCCAGCAGCATCTTCATGGTCGTCGATTTTCCCGCGCCATTGGGGCCGAGGAATCCGTAAATACTGCCCCTGCGAATGTGAAGTGAAAGATTGTTGACAGAGACAAAATCCCTGTATTTCTTTGTCAACTGTTCAGTGGTAATGATGTATTCCATAAAACCATCTCCTTTCCATGTTTCCATGGTACCGCGCCAGCCTGACATTCACTTTCCCGTGACCTTACTTTTACCTTACTTTTTTCAGAAAGACATCAAAAGGGAAAAAAATATGATATAATGAGCGTCAGTTGGCCGAATGACGCTCTGACAGGCTGCCGCAGAGGCGTCTGCCCGGCGTTTGCAGGCTGAGAGAAAGGCATGGGCAATATCATGGATCATTCATATTTACAAAATAAAAAACTTCTGTTTGTGGACGACGAGCCGGAACTTCTTAAAATGGTTACATTGATCCTGTCGGATGAGGGCTTTGGAAATATCGCCACTGCAGGCTCCGTGAAGGAAGGAATTTCTGCGTTCCAAAAGGAGAAGCCTGACCTTGCCATTTTGGATGTCATGCTGCCAGACGGAGACGGATTCTCCCTTATGCAGCAGATACGGAAATTTTCAGACGTACCGGTGATCTTTCTGACCGCAAAGGATGAGGCCGCAGACAGGCTGTCCGGCCTGGGGCTTGGGGCAGACGACTATATTGCAAAGCCATTCCTTCCGCAGGAGCTGCTGTTCCGCATCTGTGCCGTTTTGCGCCGGTGCTATAAGGAAGACACGCCACTGATAAAGCTGGAGGGCTGTACCATTGATTTTAGCCGGGCCCAGGTCCACAAAGCCGGCAGGATTCTTCCGCTGACCGCAAAGGAGCATACCCTTCTGGAAACCCTCGCCCGCAGTGATGGCAGGATCGTGACCGTGGACGCCCTGTGCGAGGCTCTGTGGGGCGATAACCCCTTTGGCTATGAGAACAGCCTGAACGCCCATGTCCGCAGAATCCGTGAGAAAATTGAGACCGACCCGTCAAAGCCCGTCTCCCTGATCACGGTCAAAGGATTGGGTTATAAGCTGAATACAGGGAAGTGACCTCATGAAATCACTTGGGAAATATATATCAAAATATCTGGCATCCTTTCTGGGAGTGGTCCTCATACTGCTGCTCATCAACGGCATCGCCTTTGGCCTGACATTTTACGGGATCGTGACAAAAGACTACGGCGACGTTTCGCCGCAAAATATGTCAGAGACGGTTGCCGCATCCGCTTCCATGGAAGGCATCTCAGACAAAGCATCCGGGCAGTTAAGGGACCACCACATCTGGGCCGTCTATCTGGACATGGAGGGGAACAGGGTCTGGGAGACAGGCGCGCCGGACGGGATCCCGGAGCGTTTTACCGTCCGGGATGTCGCCGTATTTGCCAAAGGGTATCTGGCGGATTATCCGGTCTTTATCAGGAATACAGATGACGGGATGCTTATCCTGGGATATCCCCGGGATAGCTATATGAAATTGACGAACAACTACTTTTCGCTGCGTTCCATCAAAACCCTTCCTTTTTTTGTTATGGGGATACTGGCGGCTGATTTTGCGGTTCTGTTTCTGGTTTATTACTGCTCGAAACGAAAAATTCTCAAAAACGCCGAACCGATCATAACCTCGATCGCGGCGCTGGGAAACGGCAGGCCAGCTTCCCTTTCCATGGGCGGAGAGCTTGCGGGAATCGCAGACAGCGTAAACAGAGCGTCAGACATATTAAGCAGGCAGAACCAGGCCCGCGCAAACTGGATCAGCGGCGTGTCCCACGATATACGGACGCCCCTTTCCATGATCATGGGATATGCGGAACGGATTGCGCAGGAAAAAAGCGCGGCCTCCCATATCCGCAGGGAAGCCGGGATTATCCGGCAGCAAAGCGTCAGAATCAGGGAACTGGTGCAGGACCTCAATCTCGTATCGAGGCTGGAATATGAAATGCAGCCCATCCATAAAAGTCCTGTCGGACTGGCCGGCCTGCTGCGCTCCTGTACTGCTGAATTCCTCAATACAGGTCTGCCGGATGGATATTCCATAAACATCGAGATCGCGCCCGCGGCGGAAACAGTTTTTTTCCCCTGCGATGCCCGCCTGATTTCGAGGGCCACAGGCAACCTTGTGCAGAACAGCATCAGCCACAATCCGGATGGCTGTGACATCACACTGGCTCTCGACTGTACGGGCGAGTGCATTTCTCTTTCCGTATCCGACAACGGAGCGGGCCTGTCAGAGGAAAAACTGAAAGAACTGAACGATAAGCCGCATTATATGGAAAGTACCGATGACAGACTGGATCTGCGGCATGGCCTTGGACTGATTCTTGTCCGCCAGATCGCAGACGCCCATAACGGAGTTATGCGGATTGAAAACAGAGAACAGAAAGGCTGCAAAGTCATTTTAGATTTTCCGACCGGGCCAGTAAGCTGAATCAGTGAGACCGGCGCCAAAAGCCTTTGCACTGTCACGGGCGCTGCCGGCTTTTTTAAATTCTGTTATCCTAAAGATTTCAGGTTCCTGCGGTATTGCGCCATTTCCTCCTCGCTTACCGTATCCATAATCCGCTGCAGTTCACTGACCACAAAATCCCTCTCCTTCGGCAGATAAGCGCTGGCCGGGTAAAAATTTGAACTGGAATTGGCAAACAGGTGTGTCCTTATCTGCAAATTTTTGATAAACACCTGCAGTTCCTCCAGACGTTCCTTCTCCCCGGCAGAGGTAAACTGCCCCTCCTGCTCCATGCGCTGCAGCTCCGTATCCGGGAACAGCGTGAGGGAATCCACGGAAATAAAATATGGATTG
>CANOVJ010000030.1 GCA_947570615.1 uncultured Lachnospiraceae bacterium | reverse complement strand
TGCGCCTCCATGCCCCGGATATGCCTTGCCAGCCCCATGCCGTCCATACCTGCGCCGGAGCCGCCCATCTCTGTGTCCAGAAATATAATGTCATGCTCCTTACCGTCCGAGAGGTACGCATCGGCAGAGGCATATTCCGTGATGCCGCACTCCCCTCCCTGCTTTTTGATGAGCGAAACAAGGTAAGACCTTATATTTTTTTCATCATCACACACCGCAATTTTTATCGTTTCTGCCACCTCCAGTCTTCAACTAACTTATCGGAAAAATCAGGGCGATTTCTAACGTCTACTTCGTGAATGGTTCATCTGGCTGCGTGAATCGCAGATTTTTTGTTTTTCAGCTCTAAATATTCATAAAATATTTCCCCAGCACCGCTCTATTTGAACGACACTCTTTTTGTATTGTTTCAAATATTATAATTGCTTCCTGATAATCCATAACGCATTTACGCCTCATTCCCCATAAACTGACGAATAAATTTCTATTTGTCGCATTTGCATACATTCCTCCCTGTTACTCAATCATAATTTCCCTGACAGAAATCTTCCTGATTTTTTCGGAATATGCATACATCAGAATTTCATAAATCACAATAAAAACAACAAGTGAAATAATCATAACAGGAAAATCAGATTCATATTCAGATATTCCCTCAAAATCCTTGAATATTATATCAACCGTAAGCCTTAACAATCCGTACTGATATACGGTTCCGATTGCAAAACCAATATATGACATTGGCCTGTAACCGCCGAGAATTGCCCTGCAGCATTCTTTTTGTGAATAGCCGAATACCCTCATCATGGCAATCGTTTTTGTGTTTCCATTTATTACTGTAGTTATGGCAAGAAACAGAGTCGTAAACGCTAATACAAGTCCGATGACCAACATCATCACACCCATCATTTCACTTGATAAGTCTTTCATGCTAAACGACATTTGTGTCATAGCTGAAAAACAAAACGAAGCAAAAATAATGAAAAATACAAGTGTTTTTTTAGCTTTCAGGGTACTCCTTTTCAAATCCTCTACAAATGATAATTCTCTGTCTTTTTCGATTCTGTGCTTTGGAGTTTTAGAAGCAGTTTGCAGATGATCTTTCAAAAGAAGCAACACGGGCTTTTTTAATTTGTAGCAGGCATAATAAACAGAAAGCACCGAAAAACATGCTGTCGGCAAAACCACGAAGTAAAGCAAAATGCCCGGATGAAAATTTATAGTTATCTCAGGAAGCAATTTATCTTCATTTTGCAGAGTGTAAAACCATGGCATTAAAAGAAATGCTCCTGCATATCCGATTGCAGTTCCAATAAAAGTGCTAATTCCGAATACCCAAAAGCCTTTTGCGATTTTAAGATTTGAATATCCCAACGCCTTTAATATCCCAAGTTCTTTCTTATGTGTGTCGATATAATGCTTAATATAAAACAACACCATAACAACCGCAGTTAAAAGCAGGCATCCGCCGCTTACAAGGCAAACGACTTTTACGGTAGAAACCTGCGCATTATAAAAAAACATTGACAATTCAGATGTTATTTCACTCTCAATTAACCGTACATCAAAATAAAAGTTCAAAAACATGGTACAAACAAGTACAGCACAACAGGCAATAATGGAAATGCCGATAAGTTTTGAAGCATTTTTTATTCCAACGAGCATATCATCACCATCCAATCTCATAAGCGGTCTTCTGCGTTTCATTTGTATAAATTTCAGATATTTTTCCGCTGTTCATTTTTATAACTGTGTGCGCCATTTCCGCAATATTCAGATTGTGCGTTACCATTACGATTGTAAAGTCGTATTCCTTTTGAAGTTTCCAGATATAATCGAGCACCTGCCGGCCGGTTTGTTCATCTAATGCACCTGTCGGCTCGTCCAGAAATAAAACTCTCGGTCTTTTTGCCAAAGCTCTTGCAACAGATACTCTTTGCTGTTCGCCGCCCGAAAGTTCACTTGGATATTTATGTAGTTTTTCTCCGAGTCCGACCGCATCGATAACGGTTTTGTAATCTTTGTTACCTGCTAAATCAGCACCCATTTTCACATTTTTATCGACGCTTATATCAGGCAGCAGATCATACTGCTGAAAAATAAAGCCGACATTTTCCTTACGGAATGAAGTCAATTCATTATCGGAAAGTGCTGTAATATCCTTTCCGTCATAAAACACTTTACCGCTGTCAGGACGTTCAAGACCTGAAATTACATTCAAAAATGTTGACTTGCCCGAACCCGAGGCACCGAGTATAACCACAAAATCATGATCCTCAATATCAAGACTGATATCCTTTAATACTTGAAATCTGCTTTCGCCGTTTCCATATGATTTTATAATATCTCTCGCTTTAATCATTGTTTTCTTCCTCCTGTATCTTTTTCAAAACGCCCGTACACACCTCGGTAATCATTGTACTGATTTCTTCACCTGTAAAGCGGCACATTTTTGTGGCACAAAGGGATGCAATTCCGTGTGTATATATCCAAAGATGATGATAGAGCTTTTTCGCTGATGACATGCAAATTTTGTAATCATCTTGAATTGACAACAGAATTTGCTCATAACTTTCATCGATCAGCGGAAGCACGCCTGATAAATCGGGAATTTGTTTTTGCTCCGTCATAAAGAGGAGCTGAAAAAGTTTTGACTCATTAACAGAAAAAAGAATATACTGCGTACCTACGCCTTTGAAAGGGTGCGCCGCTGCTAAACCTTTATGGACATATTCTTTATACAAAGCTCTGGCAGCCTCAATCATAGCCTGCTGAACTTCCTCCATATTTTTGAATACAGTAAAAATCGGTCTTGCCGAACTGCCGAGGTATGTTCCCAATGCTCTGGAAGTTAAGGCTTCATATCCTTCTGTCCTGACAATATTTAGTGCGGCTCCAATAATTTCTGCTTTTGTAAATTTTGCTTTTGGCGGCATTTTGTTCCTCCTTTAATTAAATCGAATGTTTTACATCATATGATTTATTATGCTCCAGATCATCAAAAAGTCAATAGGCTCATTCTCCCAATCCGCTTTTTCAATACCGAAGACGCCTTCATACTCTGTAACCTGCTCCCTGCCCTGTCTGTCCTGCCACCTGCGCTTTCTCTCCTCCGGCTCCGTTCCGTCCGCAGCTATGTCGGCAAACCGCAATGCCATGTCACGGATGGGAAGGAGAACCATAATGGGAAAAGATTCATCACAAAATCTCTGATTGATTTAGCCGGGATTTCGGGTATAATGGGATTGAGGTCATATACCTTTTGGGAATGGCTTTTGCGTTTCCTGCCATACAAATCTGGAATTTGAGAAGGTACGGAATATGAAATATATCGGTGGATTTTTGTTATTTTCTATTGCTATAATTTGTTTGTGGATGGGATATATAATTTCGTCTGTTTTTGGTCTGTTAAGATGGCCTGTTTTCATAATAGTCTGTCTGTTTTTGGGTGAAATTTACTATCGTATTTGTAAATGGATACGTTCATACTGCCAAAAATAACTTCCAGTTTATAGAACTGGCTAAAATCCTCTTTGAAAGGTGTAAAAAAGAGCGCTTCGATTATTTCCGAAACGCTCCTTTGGAATCTGTAAATTTACACTGATTTTGTTGGACTTCCGGTATTTTTGTTGTACCCATAATCCGCATCACACGGGGCAATTTTACTCTGAATTTTGAATTGCTAATCCTCTAATAACACACGTTTCCTTTCTATCATTTCCCCGATTCTCTCGATATATTGGGAAACATCCTTCACATTCTCGCTCCGCACAATCTGTCCGTCCGGAAACACCCGCTTGGAGATGGAGCCCGCCCCCAGCGCGACGATATCCTGCTTTTCCTCCATAATCAGAATGTTATAGATCCCGAACTTTCCTTCCCTGGCATAGCCCACGTTCTCGAAATTGCCGGACATGTTCTTCTGGCGGTAGAGATAATAGGGTACCATTCCCATCCCTGCGGCCCCGTCCGCCGTAATCTGCATGGTCTCGTCCGTGTTGACCAGAGCAGAAAGCCCGTTCTCCTGGATCCACTGACTGAGCCTGGAGGCTCGCTTGACTGCCAGGGAATGGACGGTGAGGCTGTCCGGCCCCAGCTTCCCGATCTCCTCCATGGTGTGGCGCACGTCCTCCGCTCCCTCCCCGGGCAGCCCCAGAATAATATCCATATTGATGTTGTCAAAGCACGCCTCTCTGGCCATGGCGAAGGCCTCCCTGACCTGCTCTACCGTGTGCCGCCTTCCGATAAAGTCCAGCGTCTCCTGCTTCATGGTCTGGGGATTGACGGAAATCCTGGTGACACCCCATTTCTTCAGCGCCAGCAGCCTGTCCTTCGTGATACTGTCCGCCCGGCCCGCCTCCACGGTAAATTCCTTTAACCGGGACAGATCAAGGCTGTTATGGAGCTTTCCAAGGAGCCTCTCAAGCTGGGGCGCTTCCAGCGTGGTAGGCGTACCGCCGCCGATATAGACGGTATCCAGAATCCTGTCGCCGCAGATCTGCGCCGTAAAATCGATCTCCCTTTCCAGCGCATCCAGATAAGCGTCCACCCTCTTTTTCCAGGTAATCAGGGGAAAGGAGGTAAAGGAGCAATACAGGCAGGTTGTAGGGCAAAAGGGGATCCCGATATACAGGCTGTATCCGTTCTCATAGTGGAGCGTTTCAAGGAGCGCCTTCTCCCTCCTGGCAATCTGCGTGGCCAGATTTCCCTTTTCCCGGCTGATAAAGTAGGTCCTGCGCATATAGTCCAGAATCTCCTCATCGCCTTTGCCCTCCTCCAGCATGGCCATGGGAATCTTTACCGGCCGAATCCCGGTGAGCGTCCCCCAGGGGAGCCTGCGTCCCGTATATTCGGAGAGCATCCGGTACAGAAGCTGTTTGATCCGGTTCTTGATCTCCAGCCGGGATACCTGCCCCTTTTCGTCCGCATTCAGAGTGATCCTCCTCCCGGAAAAGGACGCGGCATCCCCCCTTTCGGGGGTCAGGGAGATCGTCACCTGCTCCTCTTCTATCTCGATCCGGATTTGGGGAAGCCCTGAAAGCTCCCTGTCGTTTTCCTCCGGCGCGGCGTCCCTCCGGGATTCTGTATCCCCTTCCAGAATCCGCACCTGGCAGGCCGGATAAAATGACTTCACCAGGGCGTGGATATCGTAGGCAAATCCCGCCCTGCTGACCGTGACACCTATTACATTTTCTTCGTTTTTCGTTGTCATTGTTTCCCTTACCTTACTGTATATCTTCTATTCTACTGTGACCACCTTCGCCAGATTTCTGGGCTTATCCACGTCCAGTCCCTTATCCAGAGAGACAAAGTAGGCGATCATCTGCAGCGCCACGGACGCGGGCATCACCATAAAGGGATCCTTCATCTGCGGTAGCCTGTAGACGCAGCTCCACTGCTCTCCGGCATCCAGCGTCTCATTTTCTTTGATCAGGAGCAGGACTCTCGCGCCTCTGGACTGTACCTCCCGGATATTGGACAGCTCCTTGCTCTTTAGCTTTTCCTGTGTCACCACCGCGATCACCGGGGTATCCTCGGTAATAAGCGCAATGGTGCCGTGCTTGAGCTCCCCGGAGGCATAGGCCTCGGAGTGGATATAGGAAACCTCCTTCAGCTTAAGAGACCCCTCCAGCAGGATGGAATAATCCAGCCCGCGCCCGATCATAAACACATCCCGGGCGTTCAAAACCGCCCCGGAAAGGCGGTGGATCTCCTCCTTTGTATCCAGAACCCGCCGGATCACCTGCGGGACTCTCTCAAGCTCCGCCATAAAATCCGAAAGCTCCTCCCCGCTCCAGAGCCCTCTGGCCATGGCCATTCTGGCCGTGATCAGATACAGCACCGCAAGCTGGGTGGTGTAGGCCTTGGTGCTGGCCACCGCGATCTCCGGCCCGGCATGGGTGTAGATCACATATTCGCCGGCCCGGGCGATGGACGCTCCCATCACGTTTACCACACAGATGCTGGGCGAACCGCACTTCCTGGCAAACTTCAAAGCCTCCAGGGTATCGATGGTCTCCCCCGACTGGGAGATGGCGATCACCAGCGTATCCTTATCCACCACGGGATCATTATACATGAATTCGGAGGCCATCACAACATCCACATGGATGCCGATCATGGCCTGGATCAGGCTTTTTCCCACAAGCCCCGCGTGCATGGCAGTACCGCAGGCGATCACACAGATTCTTTTGCAGTCCGTAAACAGCGAATCGGGAATCTGCTCCGCCGAGAAATCCGGCCTGCCGTCCCTGATTCTGGGCGCTATCGTCTCCCGGATCACCTGTGGCTGCTCCATGATCTCCTTTTCCATATAAAAGGGATAACCGCACTTTCCGCTGCGGCTCACGTCCCAGTCCACCTTCAGCCAGTCGATCTGCGCATGGTCGCCGGATAAGTCGAAGAGGCTGACCTTTTCCTTTTCCAGGCAGACCACGTGAAATTCCGGCAACACAAAATAATCTGTTGTGAAAGGCGCAACCGCCGCCACATCAGACGCCAGAATCGCACCGTCCTGTGTGAGAGCCGCCACGATGGGGCTCACGTTGCGGACCGCGAAGATTTTGTCCGGCTGGTCGTCAAACATAATGGCAAAGGCAAAGGTGCCCTTGAGCTTGAGTACCGTCCTGCGGATGGCCGAGTAAGGATCTCCCGTATAAAAATGCTCCACCACCGCGGCCGCCACCTCGCTGTCCGTCTCCGAGGCAAGGCGTCCCTCCAGATGATACTTTTCCATCAGCTCCCGGTAATTTTCTATGATGCCGTTGTGAATCAGCGTGACAGGGCCAAACCTGTGAGGATGGGCGTTCTCGTCGCACACGCCTCCATGGGTAGCCCATCTGGTGTGTCCGATCCCGCAGCATCCCACAGGCTTTACCGTCTCGCAGAGCTTTCGCAGATCCTTTACTCTTCCCGCTCTCTTTATAATCTGCGTCCTGCCCTGATGCAAAAGCGCGATCCCCGCGCTGTCATAGCCCCGGTACTCTAAAAGCTCCAGTGCGTCCAGCATGATTTTTTCCGCATTGCCATTTCCTGTATAACCGATAATTCCACACATATTGTTTCCCTCATCTTTTCTCTGTTTATATATGTATGCCCGCAAGACGCTGCGCGCGCCTTCGTCAGGCCCAATATTCTGAAAAATGCCCTCCGGCATCCTTCCGCTTAATCTGTAAAGCAGCGGACAGTACGCAGTACGTCCTTTCCTCTGCCTGCTCCGCTATACCGTATTTGTTTTGCAGTTACCCGCATATTTGCCGGTATATCTCGCACCGGAGCGATACGAAAGAGCATCCGCCGAATTTTCGATCACTCTTTACCTCGTCAGCCTTACGAAACCTCCCGAAAGGCCATGGCGCTAAATAAGGGAAACAATGACAATTTAAGTGCCTCTGTTCTGTTTTCAAGGTGCCGTGGTGTGGGACCTCTCACACCATGGCTACCATTATACACAAAAGACAGGGTATTGTAAACAAAAACCCTGCATGGGCTCCTGCCCACACAGGGTTTTTATCAGAAATTATCGGCCGATTCCCGCACTCTACTTATACTCTGCATACTCTCCGTACTCTTTCCAGATATTGCAGATCCAGGTCTTTCCCTGGTTAAAAATGATCTCGTCCCCGTTCTTATCATAGAACTTCGCGGGCGTGGCATCGCCGTCAAGCCGCTTCCAGGTACCCTCGATGGCCTTGCCGCCGGTAAAGACGATGGCATCCCCTTCCCCGTGAACGCCGAAGGCCAGATAATCGTGGGAATCTCTCACCTCGCCGTGGCAATACTGGAATACCACATTGGAAACCGCAAGCTGCTTCCCGTCCAGCTCGTCGATATGCTCCTTGCCGTTCTGGTATCTGTAGTAGAGATTCTCCGACTCATTGTACTCGAAATAAGGATTGTACGCACCGTAGCCGCCCTGGTTACCGCTCTGGCCGCCAGGGTAAATCATGGTGGCGTCCTTCTCACTTTCATAGCTGTCCTGCGCCTTCGCATTCTCCGCCGCAAAGGTAAAGGGAGGCACGTAGGCGTCGTCATACTCCCATTCGTATCCCAGACGCTCCGCCGCTTCCTTCATTCCGTCGATAAAAAGATATCCCGTAAACTCCGTCGCATATCCCGGACGGCTCACCCTGTCGAAGGCCTCGTGAGCGGGATGGTAGATCCCCTCCACCGCGGCGCTGATATTCTGCACCGTGTCCCGGTTGATCAGCTCCTCCACATAGGGCCTTGCCAGCCCCCAGTTACAGTACAGAGCCTCATAGCCCATGGCCACATACAGGAAATAGTCCCGGCTGCTCCTGACAGGTCCGATCCTCTCCAGATCGTCAAAGTCCTCAAAAACGCCCATCAGTCTGGTGATTCGTCCCTCCACGGGAGCCTCATAGATAATACTGGCTCTGGAGATACCATACTGCGGCATGGCGGGAGAATTGTTGGGGATCATAACCGCAATGGGCCGTCTGTTCACCACCTCCTCATCCTTCCACTCTCCGGTGAGGTAGCTCTGCATTTTTCCGTCAACGCTCTCCCTCTCCCCGATAGTCTGGTCGTCCTCACCCTCCGGGGTGGGCTGCGCTTCCTGCTCTGCCGGCGTCTGCACGGCGATGGGTTCAACCACCGGCTCCGGAACTGCCTCCGTCTTTTCTGCGCACCCCGCGAGCATAACGCTCACTGCAAGCGCGCCGGCACCTGTCAATATTTTTCTTCTGGCTGTCATTTTTCTGTTCCTTTCTGTTGTATTTTTCTGCTGTCTTTATATAAAAGGATTGTATTTCTTTTCATAACCGATGGTGGTAGACTCTCCATGCCCCGGATAGACCTTCACATCCTCCGGCAGGGGCAGCAGTCTTTCTCTCACGGAGCGCACCAGCGTTCCCATACTGCCCGTAGGCAGGTCTGTCCTCCCCACCGATTCCTGAAAAAGAGTATCCCCACTTATCAGAATCTTATCATCCTCAAAATAATAACAGCAGCTCCCCTTCGTGTGCCCGGGCGTGGCGATCAGCTTACAGTGCATGCCGCTGACAGAAATTTCCTCTCCGTCCTTTAAATAAAAATCGGCGATTATGGCGCAGGGGCGTCCCGCCCCCTTCGATACGTTGACAGACGCGTTCTCGCACACCTCCTTCTCCTGCTCGAACGCATACACCTTCGCGCCTGAGAGCTCCTTAAGGGTCTCCACGCCCCATATATGATCGAAGTGGCCGTGGGTTAAAAGGATTGCCGCCACGCCAAAGCCCTTATCCTTAAGGCCGTTAAAAATATACTCCCCCTTATCCGCCGGATCAAAAACCAGCGCGTCCTTCTTTCCCTCCTCATACACAAAATAGCAGTTGGTCTGGCACATGCCCAGCACGATTCTGCCGATCTTCAAATTCGCCATCCTCAGGCCTCCCCTTTGATTTATCTGAATATGCAGTCTATCCTGTGGTCCTCTCGATATCCAGCACGCTTTCTATGCCGCTTAGCTTGTCGATGATATGATTGAGCTCCTCCCTGTTGCTAATCTCAAAGGAGGTAGCGAGGGTTGCGGTTCCCTGTTTGCTCACTCTTGTGTTCATGGACATGATATCGATATTTTTTTCCGTCAGCGCCCTGGAGATATCGGCCAGAAGGCCGTTTCGGTTGTTGGCGAAAATTTTGATCTCCGCCAGATACTTCTCCTCTCCGGCCGCGTCCGGCGTCCCCTCCCACTCGGCGTCGATCAGGCGCACCCTCTCCCCCTCGGGAAGATTGATCACATTGATGCAGTCCGTTCTGTGGATGGACACCCCCCTTCCCCGGGTGACAAAGCCCACGATCTCATCCCCCGGCACCGGGGAACAGCATTTGGAAAAACGCACCGCCAGATCATGGATCCCCTTCACGGTGATGCCGCTTTTGGAACGGATCTGCGCCGGTTTGCGGGAAAAATCGTTTTCCGCCACCGCCGCAAGAACCTCCTCGTTGGTCATCTCCCTGCGGTGGTTTTTGTCGTAGACCTCCATCATCTTGTTGATGATCTGGCCTTCCTTAAGGCCGCCGTGCCCTACCGCCGCCAGCACGGAATCCCAGTCCCGGAAACCGTACTTGCGCATGATGACCTCCATGTACTCGGTCTTCATGATCTCCGGGGCGTTGATATTCCTGGACTTGCAGTACGCGCCCAGCAGCTCCCTGCCCTTGATGATATTTTCTTCCTTAAACTCCGTCTTAAACCACTGATTGATCTTGTTGCGGGCCTGCGTACTCTTTACCACGCCAAGCCAGTCCCGGCTTGGCCCTCTGGAGTTCTGGGAAGTGAGAATCTCGATCTGGTCGCCGTTTTTGATCTCATAGTCGATGGTCACCAGCCTGCCGTTGACCCTGGCGCCAATCATCTTATTGCCCACCGCGCTGTGGATGCTGTAGGCAAAATCGATGGGTGTTGAGCCTGTGGGAAGACTCTTTACCTCCCCGGTAGGGGTAAAGCAGTAAACACTGTCCGAAAACAGATCCAGGTCGCTCTTGAGCAGATTCATAAACTCCCTGTTGTCCGACATGTCCTGTTGCCACTCCAGAATCTGCCGCAGCCATGAGAGCTTTTCCTCCTCCGAGTCCTCGATCCTTTTACCGTCCGAAGCCACCTTGTATTTCCAGTGGGCGGCGATCCCGTACTCCGCCGCCTTGTGCATCTCATAGGTGCGGATCTGAATCTCAAAGGGCTGGCCGTTGTTGCCGATCAGCGTGGTGTGCAGGGACTGATACATGTTGGCCTTTGGCATGGCGATATAGTCCTTGAACCGTCCCGGAATGGGCTTATACATCTCGTGGATCACCCCCAGGGCGGCGTAACAGTCCTTCACCGAATCCACGATGATCCTCACCGCAAAGAGATCGTAGATCTGATCCAGCGTCTTGTTCTGGTTCTTCATTTTTTTGTAGATACTGAAAAAATGCTTGATACGCCCGTCGATCTGGGCACGGATCCCGGCGTTTACGATGTGCTCGCTCACCTCGTCCACGATACTCTGGATATAGGCCTCCCGCTCGCTCTTGCGGGCGGCAATCTTATCCACCAGGTCATAGTAAGCCTCCGGCTGGGAATACTTAAGGGACAGATCGTCCAGCTCCACCTTGATCCTGGAGATCCCCAGCCGCTGGGCGATGGGCGCGTAGATCTCCATGGTCTCCCTGGCGATTCTCTGCTGGCTCTCCGGACTCTTGTATTTCAGGGTGCGCATGTTGTGAAGCCGATCGGCCAGCTTGATAATGATAACCCGGATATCCCTGGCCATGGCCAGAAACATCTTGCGCAGATTTTCCGCCTGCATTTCCAACCTGTCCAGCGTCTTCTCGCCCCCGTCGCCGCCGGTAAAGCGGAGCTGCTCCAGCTTGGTGACGCCGTCCACCAAAAGGGCCACGTCGCTTCCGAACTCCTCCCGGATCTCATCCTCCGTCATGATGGTATCCTCGATCACATCATGCAGAAGCCCCGCCGCAATGGTCTCTTTGTCCATCTCCAGATCCGCCAGGACAATGGCCACGCACAGGGGATGGATAATATACGGCTCCCCGGACTTGCGCACCTGATTTTCATGGGCCTTTTTGGCAAGATTGTACGCCTTTTCTATCAGCGTAATGTCATCGGAAGGATGATATTTATGGACACGCAAAATAAGGTCCCTGTAAAGCTGTTCGGGACTCTGGAATTCCTGAATGGCCTCAATCCTGCCATCGTCGATCACTACCCCGCTTTTCGTCTGACTCCTGTCCTGACCTCTGTCTTTTTCTTCCGTCATAAATCATACCCTCAGATGCGCCGACAAATATACTCGTAACTATTATATTCACAGATCGCGCTTTTTGTATACATGATTCGCGCTCATTTAAGCTATTATATATTCTTTTGCCCGGTTCGTCAACGTGCCAGTTTCTGATTCTGCCGGTGTCAGTTTCTGATTCGGTAAGCAGCACCCCGCCTTACTCGAACGCTCCCTCAAACTGCGCGTCGTACATCTGATAATACAGCCCCCGCCTGCTCATCAGCTCCTGATGGCTGCCCTGCTCGGCAATGCGGCCGTCCTTCACCACCAGGATCAGGTCCGCCCCCCGGATCGTGGAGAGTCTGTGGGCGATCACAAAGCAGGTCTTCTCCGCCATCAGACTTCTCATGGCCTCCTGAATCTGCATTTCCGTTCTGGTATCCACATTGGAGGTGGCCTCGTCCAGAATCAGCATCCTGGCGTCGGAGAGCATGGCTCTTGCGATGGTGAGAAGCTGTCTCTGTCCCTTGGAAATATGTACGCCGTTATCGCTTAAGATCGTCTGAAAGCCCTCCGGAAGCTTCATAATATACGAGTAGATCATGGCCGCCCTGGCAGCCCGCTCCACCTCCTCCATGGTGATATTGTCTCTTCCATAGGCGAGGTTGTCATAGATCGTCCCGTGGAAAAGCCAGGCGTCCTGCAGCACCATGGTGTATGCTCCCCGCAGGCTGTCTCTGGCGATCTGGTACACATCCTGACCGTCCAGCAAAATACAGCCCTGATCGATATCATAAAACCGCATCAGAAGATTGATCACCGTAGTCTTTCCCGCTCCGGTGGGCCCCACAATGGCGATCTGCTTCCCCGCTCCGGCATGGAGAGAAAAATCCTTCAGAATCGGCTTTCCGCTCTGATATCCGAAAGAGACGTCCTTTAAGAGAACCTCCCCGTAGACCTCATTCAGAATACGCGCCTTCTCTGCGTCCGGTTTTTCGGGAAGCTCATCCATCAGCCTGAAGACCCGCTCCGCCGCCGCGAATGCAGACTGAAGCTCCCCCAGGATATTTGCGGTCTCGTTGATGGGGCCGGAGAACTTCCGGGAATACTGCACAAAGGAGGAGATATCGCCGATGCCGATCGCTCCGTTGAGGTACAGAAGGGAGCCGAACACACTGATCAGCGCCAGCGAGGTGTTGTTCATAAAGTTTACGGAGGGCCCCGCCAGGGTTCCGTAATACTCCGCCTTCGTGTTGGCCGCAACCGCCTCCCGGTTTTTCCGGTCAAAGGCCTCGATCACCTGCTCCTCCCTTCCATAGGCCCGGGTGGTTTTCTGTCCGTTAAGCATTTCCTCCACAAAGCCGTTGAGCTCTCCCAGCTTTTTGGATCTCACCCGGTAAAGGGGCCTGGAATGGCTGGTGATAAACCGGGTGAGCAGAATGGAGATGGGAATGGTCACCACAAAAATCAGGACCATCACCGGCGCGATGGAGAGCATCATCGCCAGGGAAAAGAGCACGGTGACGATGCTCTGCATGATCTGCAAAAAGTCATTGGACAGAGACTGGTTGACCGTGTCGATATCATAGGTGATGATACTGATAATATCCCCTGTCTGGTACTGGTCAAAAAAGGACACCGGGAGCCTTGAGAGATTTTCAAACACATCCCTGCGCATCTGGTAAATCACCTTTCTGGTCAGCCGGATGGTCAGCAGGGAGAGCAGATATGCGAAGAACGCGGAGAGCACATAGAACGCCGCCATCCATCCCACATAGTAGAAAACCTTTTCAAAATCCACCCCGCCGGCCCGGATGCCGATGGCGTCGATGGCCTTTCCTGAAAGCTTCGGCCCCAAAAGCGAGAGCACGTTGGACACGAGCATCAGCGCAAGCCCCATGCCGATCAGCGCATAATATCTCCCCAGGTAGCGCCAGAGCCTGAGCAGCAGATACTTTCTGGGCGCTCTTTTTCCGGAGGCGGCTTCCCCTCCCGATCCCGGCCAGATGCCGTTTTTTTGTTCCGGCCTTCTCTGATCACCCCTCATTTTTCCGTACCTCCTCTCCGTTCAGACTTTTGCCATGCCCCGCTCTTATGGCTTCGCCGCCCGCCCCCATCTGGAGCTCATAGATCATCTGATACTCGCCGCAGCTTTCCAGAAGCTCCTCATGGGTTCCATAACCGATACACCTTCCATCCTCCAGCACCAGAATATGATCCGCCCCCTGAATGGAGCTGATACGCTGGGCGATGGTGATGGTGGTGGTATCCTTAAAATGGGTGTGCAGCGCCTTTCTCAGCTCCGCGTCGGTCTTGTAGTCCAGCGCGGAGGAGGCATCGTCCAGAATCAGGATTCTGGGGCCGCCCGCCAGCGCCCGGGCGATCATGATGCGCTGCTTCTGCCCGCCGCTTAAGTTGTTTCCCCGCACCGCCACCCTGGCGTCCATCCCTTCCTTTTCCCTGATAAACTGCTGTGCCTGGGCGTAGCCTGCGGCCTCCCCGATCTGCTCCCCGGAAAGCCCCCGGAAGAAATCGATATTCTCCTCCAGCGAGGCCGCCATGAGATAGTCGTTCTGGAACACCACCCCGAACATACTCCGCAGCTCCGGGTAGGGGATGCTGTCGATCCTGCGCCCGTCGATCCGGATACAGCCCTGATCCACATCATAAAACCGCAGAAGAAGATTCACCAGCGTGCTCTTTCCGCTCCCGGTCGCACCGATGACGCCCAGACTCTCCCCCTTTTTCAGGGAAAAGCTGATGTGGGAGAGGTTCTCTCCCTTCTTATTATAGGAAAAGGTCACATCCTCAAACTCTACCAGAGGCGGCTCGGCACTGCCCGCATCAGAACGGGACGCGTCCTGCAAAAGCACCGGCATCTGCTCCGGGGCCTCCATAATCTCAAAGATACGCCGAAGAGAGGCCAGTCCCTTGGAGCACATGACGAAAATGTTGGTGATCCCCAGCATGGCGTTTAAGATAATGGTAAAGTAGCTCAGAAAGGCGATAATCACTCCCGGCCCGGCCTCCCCCTTCTGCACCAGGTAAGCGCCGGTGACGATCACGGCCGTGAGGCCCAGATTCAGCACCAGTGTGGTGGAGGGGCTGCTGGCGGCGGAGATCCTCCCCGCTCTCTGCTCGATGTCCGCCAGTCTCTGGTTGACCTCATCGTAGCGGTCCTTCTCATAATCCGTCCGGGAAAGGGCGCGGATCACCCGCACGCCGGTGATATTTTCCTGAAGGACTCTCACCATCTCGTCCAGCACCTTCTGCTGGCCGCCATAGACCGGAATACTCTTTCTGGTGACCAGAGTGACAATGAGAATGATAAAGGGCAGCGCCGCCGCCAGCACCAGCGTCAGCCTGGGCTCCATGGTCATGGTGATCAGAATCCCGCCGATCAGAAGGATGGGCCCCCGCACGCCCAGCCGCTGCATCCTGGCAAACATCCTGTTCACGTTATAGGTGTCGGAGGTCAGCCTGGATACCACCGAGGATACGGTGAAGTCGTCCATCTGCCCCGCGCTCAGATATGTAACCCTCGAAAAAAGGTCGTGCCGCAGCCTTTCCGTCATCCCGCCCGCGGAGACCTCCGCCATCCGGTTGGCCGTCACGTTGGTGGTCACAGAAAACACCGCGCACAGCAGCATGATCCCTCCCCACACAAAGACCAGCCTCACCTCTCTGGTGGGAACGATATCATCGATGATCTTCGCCAGCAGAGAAGGGATCAGAAGATCCATCATCGCCGCCACGAACTTCAGAAACAGTGTCAGCGCCATAAACGCGCCGTAAGGTTTTATATATTTCAGGATCCCCTTCATTTTTCACTCCTGCGCTCAGCAAAGCAGGTATGCTTTCATCAGCATACCTGCTCACAGATTCTCTGTATATTTTTAAGAAACGAGGGCCGGCCCTGTTTTCACAGGAGAATTACATCATACCGCCCATTCCGCCGCCTGCGGGCATCGCAGGAGCGTCCTCCTTGATGTTGGCCACAACGGACTCCGTTGTAAGCAGTGTGGACGCAACGCTGGTCGCGTTCTGCAGAGCGCTTCTTGTAACCTTGGCGGGATCAAGAATGCCCGCTTCGATCATATCCACATATTCCTCCTTAAGAACGTCGAAGCCAACTCCCTCTTTGGACTCTCTGACCTTGTTTACGATCACGCTGCCCTCCAGGCCTGCGTTGGCCGCAATGTGGAACAGAGGAGATTCCAGTGCCTTAAGCACAAGCTGAGCGCCTGTCTTCTCATCTCCTGTCATGTTCTCTGCCAGTTTGCCAACCTCTTTGGCCGCATGGATATAAGCGGAACCGCCGCCGCAGATGATACCCTCCTCCACTGCCGCTCTGGTGGCTGCAAGAGCATCCTCCATGCGAAGCTTCGCTTCCTTCATCTCGGTCTCGGTCGCCGCTCCTACGCGGATCACGGCTACGCCGCCTGCCAGCTTGGCAAGTCTTTCCTGTAATTTCTCTCTGTCAAAGTCAGAGGTGGTCTCCTCGATCTGGCCTTTGATCTGGTTGATTCTCGCGGCGATCGCATCCTTGTCGCCCTCGCCGTCAACGATCACGGTGTTCTCCTTCTGAACCTTCACGGACTTCGCATGTCCTAACTGATCCATGGTGGTCTCCTTGAGGTCAAGACCGAGCTCCTCGCTGATCACCTGACCGCCGGTGAGGATGGCGATATCCTCCAGCATGGCTTTTCTTCTGTCGCCATAGCCGGGTGCCTTGACAGCCACAACGTTGAAGGTACCGCGCAGCTTGTTTACGATCAGAGTGGTGAGCGCCTCGCCCTCCACATCCTCGGCGATGATCAGCAGCTTTGCGCCGGACTGAACCACCTGCTCAAGCAGCGGCAGAATCTCCTGAATGTTGGAGATCTTCTTATCTGTGATAAGGATATAAGGGTTCTCTAAAACCGCTTCCATCTTATCCATGTCGGTTGCCATATATGCGGAGATATAACCTCTGTCAAACTGCATTCCTTCCACCAGGTCGAGCTCGGTAAGCATGGTCTTGCTCTCCTCGATGGTGATCACGCCGTCGCCGGACACCTTCTCCATGGCGTCTGCAACAAGCTGGCCAACCTCGTCGTCCCCGGCGGAGATGGCCGCTACCCTTGCGATGTGCTCCTTGCCGTTTACTCTCGAGCTCATCTTTGCAATGGCTTCCACTGCGCAGTCGGTTGCTTTCTTCATACCCTTTCTTAAAATGATCGGGTTCGCGCCTGCTGCCAGATTCTTCATTCCCGCGTTCACCATAGCCTGTGCCAGAACGGTAGCCGTGGTGGTTCCGTCGCCTGCCACGTCGTTGGTCTTGGTGGCGACCTCCTTCACAAGCTGCGCGCCCATGTTCTCGAAGGCATCCTCGAGCTCAATCTCCTTGGCGATGGTCACGCCGTCGTTGGTGATAAGGGGCGCGCCGAAGGACTTATCCAGAACAACGTTCCTTCCTTTGGGCCCCAGGGTTACTCTTACGGTATCTGCTAACTGATTTACGCCTGATTCCAGCGCTGCACGGGCTTCCTCCCCGTATTTGATTTCCTTTGCCATGATTTTCATGCCTCCTGATTTTCTATCATAATTCTGTTACAAAAAACCTGTTACAAAACCGCTTTTACATTTTCTGCCAGGACCGCCTCGTGCGCAGTTCTGTGCAAGCCTTACTGGATCACTGCCAGGATATCGCTCTGCTTCACGATGATGAATTCCTCCTCATCGATCTTCACATCGGTTCCTGCGTATTTGGAGTAGATCACCTGATCGCCGACCTTAACCTCCATCTTTACTTCCTTGCCGTCTACCACACCGCCGGGGCCTACCGCGATTACCTCTGCCTGCTGGGGCTTTTCCTTATTCTGGCCCGGCAGCACGATGCCCGATTTGGTCGTCTCCTCCGCTACAAGCTGCTTCAATACAACTCTGTCTGCTAATGGTACTAACTTCATTATGAATGCCTCCTTCAATTAAAAATCCTTAATCTCCTTCGGAAGTAATACCTCAAAAGCATGGCTTCAGGTACTTCTCCTTTTTGTCTGTTAGCACTCATTTGCTTTGAGTGCTAATCACTAATGCATATAATAATTTCATATGCTTTCCTTTGCAACCGGTTTTACAGACGTATTTTTATCGATATCTCTCATTTTCTTATCTTTTCTAATTTTTTCTCTATATATCTCATTTTCAATTCAAAAAGAAGATTTAATAAACAGTTTAGAAATCACAGACTGCCGCCCCGCGCCCACTCTGGCCGCAGATGCGGCAGTCCTCTCTGACTGTCCTTATTTATTCAGGCATTTTTCCAGCCGTTCCCGGTATCCGGGAGCGTTCTTGATCTCAAATTTATTGTTGAACATCTCATACTCGGCGTCGGAGAGCCGCTCCTGCAGCGTCTGCTCTATGTTGGTCTTGTACACCATGCCGACGGCCACCGAAGGAGCCAGAATCGCATCCTCAAAGTCAAGGCATCTTTGCCGGATCCGTTCCATGTAATCCTCCCCTTCCCCCTCCTCGGCCATGGGAATGAGAACGCCGAACACGTCCCCGTCGATCCTTCCGATCACAAAGTCCGCTCTGGCCTCCTGTTTTATGATATCCGCCACCACCCGGATCAGGCGGTCGCTCTCCTCGTCCCCGAAATGGTCATTGACAAATTTCCAGTCGTTGATATTCACATTCAGAACCGCCACCGGAATCACCTCGGAGCGGTCGATGAGCTTCATCCTGTTCTCAAAATAAATGGAGTTGAACACCCCTGTGAGAACATCCTCCCTCTCATTGTGGGACACGATATGATTCCTGTCCTCCACCTGCCTTTCCAGCTCCTCCAGGTAAATACTGCTCTCCCGGTGAAGATAGGCCTCCTCCCCCAGCCTGCCGAGTATGGCGACGGTGCCGTCCAGCAGGTCGTCCGTCAGCGCCTTATCCTCGTTCTGCGCCAGATACTTCACATAAAGGTGGCCGATGGTGCGCTCCCGGACGCGGAGCTTGCGTCCCGGCTGTTCCACCACATCGGGATGAAAGCCCACAAAGCCGTCCCCGATGACGACCTCCTTTTCCCCATGTCTGTCCGTAAGGAGCACATTGATTTTAAGCGCCTCCGCCAGATTGCCCAGATACTTCCTGACGATCGCCATATCATAAAGATTGGACAGCGTATAATTTCTGATATTCTCCCTGATTCTCTTTTCATAAGGTATTGTGTCGTAGCCCATTTATAACCATGCTCCTTTCAACGTTATGCCAAAGTTTTCTGCCTTTTCCGGTCTTTTGCGTTTTGTGAGATCAGTATAGCTTTTTCACAGACGTTTATCAAGTCTTTCTTCTCTCCCCAAAGCGTCCCTGCTCGAATTTCCGGCGGTTTTTCCGGCAAAATCCGTCTTCGGCTCCTCCCCCTCGGAAAATGCCCTGCGATTTGCATCCCTGCGCTCCTGCCGTCTGGAAAGATTCTCATTCAGGCGGCAGTATGTTCCCGATCTGCTGTAGGAGTCCATCAGATGGGAATCGGATTCCAGAGCCGTCAGAATCTCGGGGCGTCTTCGTCCCGTTCCGGCTCTCTGCGTCTTCCCGGACCGTCCCTGCTTTTCTCTCTTTCCTGAAAAGTGGCTTTTGGGATCCGCCAGGGCCGAAAAAGCGTCCCTGCGCTTTTCAAAGCGCTGAAAAGCCGCACCGGCCCCCGCTTTGACCCGGTCTCTGACTTTCCCCAGAGGTTCCGCCACATAGCGGGAAAAAAACTGCCCAGGCGCCGAAAGGATCGCGAAGACCGCCCCCTGATTCTTCTCCCCGGCAGAGGAAGGCGTCCCGCCCGCCTGTTCGTTTTCATCGCCCATGGCCTCCCAGGCCTGGCGGAGCATCCCGGAAACCTTCCGAAGACCGCCCGCGCCCCTTTCGGGGGCCGGATCCTCCTTCCGGCCAGGATCCGGCCCGCTCTCCTGCAAAGCTCCCGTCCCGGGCAGATCTCTCCTTTTCACGGTTCCGGCATCTTCCCTCTCCGGCCCGCTCCCCGTCTCATAAAGGCCCTCCTGCCCGGGATGTGTGTGGGACTTTAAATAATTCCCTGCGGAATAATTCCCTCCGGCATATTTATTATAATTGTTCTGTATCTGCATCAGCCTGTTTCCTTATTCTGCCGCGGTCAGAAAGCTGCTCACCGCATAGACTGTCTGACCGTTATAATCCAGCTGGGACCAGCCGTTATCACCGATGGCCGTCCGTGTGAGCACCTCCCCGTTTTTCAGAAGGCCCACCACCGTATCGTCGCTCTCCGTGCCCGGCTGCAAGCGCAGGTTCGTCTCAATCTTGGCTGTCACCCGCTCGTTCACCGGTGTGTACACCGGCCCCTGGGGCGGTGCTTCCTGCCCGGTATCCTCCATATCCGTGGTGAGATAGCTGGAAACCGCATACAGGGTCTGACCGTTATAGATCACCCTGGACCAGCCGTTGTGGCCGATTCCCGTGCGGGTGGCCATGTCCCCGTGTACCAGCCTGGCTGTTATGGAGGCGTCGTTTAAGGTGCTGGGTTCCGAGCGGAGATTGGTCTCCTGCTTGGCCGTCACCGTCTCATTTACCTCTGTAAAGATGATCCCCACCTCGGGATTGGCGCTCACCACCTCCGCAGGCGTCTCGTCACGTGCCCTGGCCTCCGCAGTATAACCGAAATAAGCCACGTTGACGTCCGTCTTTCCCGGGATTCCCGCCACTGTTCCCTGGCTGGTGTACTGCCACATGTGGTGGGTTCCCGTGTAGTCCGAGGCCTGGGTTTGAGGCCAGGGCTGCGCCGGATACTGGGCAACCCAGATCCTGTATTTACCCGCAAGCGTCTGCGTATCCCAGAGAGCGCTCCCCTCCAGCTCTCCCCTGGCGGCATAAAACATGGGCGTATAGCCCGCCGCGGCCACCTCGTCCAGAAAAGTACAGGCAAGAAGCGTTCTGGTGTCCCTGTCCAGTCCGTTCTGTCTGCTGTCCGGGGAGAGGAAGTCTTCACAGTTATATGCCACCGGGTAGGTGATCTTATACTTTGAGATGATCTCTGTGGTAAACGCCGCCTCCGCCCTGGCCTCCTCCTGCGTCACCGCCGTGGAGAAGAAATAGGCTCCCAGCTTAATCCCCGCCCCCTGGGCCTCCTGCATGTTGTATCTGGCTGTGGGATCCTCAAAGATCTCGCCAGTGGTTCTGGCCCGGTACCCCACCCGGATCATGGCAAACTCCACCCCGGACTGCCTGACCTTTTTCCAGTCTATGGTTCCCTGATACTTTGACACGTCGATGCCCATGGTCGTCCCTGCGGTCTCGCCCTCCCCCAGGGGGGCCACCGTCACCGCCGCGCCGCTGGTCTCGTTCCCTGCCGCGCCGCTTCCCTGCGGGTCCTGCTGATCGTCCAGCGCGCCCACGCTCACCTGATCCGTTCCGCCCCCTTCGCCCATCTGATCTGACTGGCCCCGGGACTGATCGATCCGGGAATCCCTCTCCGGGTCTTCCTCCACGTCCTGTCCGCTCTGTGGCTGTGCTGAGTCCCCGTCCTGTATCTCGCCGCCGTTTCCATCTTCCTCCGGATCCGCAGCGTCTGTCCTTTCCTGATCCTGCGCAGATAAATCCTCCCGGGACTGTTCCAGCCGACTGACCACTTCCTCCCGCTGTTCCCTGCCGTCTTTGAGAAACAGGAAAAAGACAATGCCGGCCACTGTCGCCAGCACCGCCCCCAGGGACGCCAGAATCAGAAGAAGCCTCCTGTCGCCGCCCTTACATTCCATCTGCGGGTACTGCTCAGAGTCTTCCTCAAAGTCCTCGCCGCCGGACAGCTCCATATCCTCATATTCCTCTTCAGACTCTTCTTCATCCAGTTCCGGTTCCTCAAAATCCGGCTTTCTGTATACCGGCCTTTTCTGCGCTTTTCTTTCCATAAAACAGCTTCCTCCCACATGGCTACATTATAGCCCAAAACCCGCTTCGTTGCCATCACTTTTTCCTTTCGTTTTTTCTTCCCGGGCATCTTCCTTCTCCCGGCCGCAATCTTCACAGGATCTTAACGCCCTTTCCCGCCGAAAAAATTGCTCCCGTCATTCAAAAAGGGTATAATCATCACAGAGTATACCCACAAAGGAGACCGCCTGTGAATCCATTCAAAGCCACGGACACTGCCCCCCGCAGGGCGCGCATATATTCCATAAAAAAAGCCTTCGCCTTCTGCGCCAGGGACGTTCTGCTCACCACGCTGATCCTGCTGATCGCCACACTGATCGCCTTCTGGTTTTTTAAGACGGTCCCGGAAAACTCAGCCAACGTCGCGCTGGTATATATCACCGCGCTGGTGCTCACCGCCCGCTTTACGGAAGGTTATCTGTACGGGATCGCCGCCTCCCTTGTGAGCGTGGTGGGGATCAACTACCTTTTTACCTGGCCCTATTTTCAGGTGAATTTTACGCTCACAGGCTACCCGGTAACCTTTGTGTTCACCCTGATTATCTCCCTGATGGTCAGCACCATGACCACCCGGATCAAGGCCCAGGCCGAGGCGCTCATCGAGCGGGAAAAGCTTCTGATGGATGCGGAAAAAGAAAAAATGCGCGCCAACCTGCTCCGTTCCATCTCCCACGACCTGCGAACCCCCCTTACGGGCATCATCGGAAGCAGCTCCGCCTGTCTGGATAATTATGCCTCCCTCAGCGATCAGGAGCGTCTGAAGCTGATCACCCATATCCGCGACGATTCCAACTGGCTTCTTAATATGGTAGAAAATCTTCTCTCCGTCACCCGGATCAGGGAGGATTCCATGAAAATCGCCACCTCCCTGGAATCGGTGGAGGAGGTGGTCTCCGAAGCCATCATGCGTCTGCGCAAGCGCTTTCCCGATGTGCAGATCATGGTCCAGGTCCCCCGGGAGTTTCTCATGATCCCAATGGACGCCATGCTGATCGAGCAGGTAATCATCAACCTGCTGGAAAACGCTCTTGTCCATTCCGGCAGCCGTCTTCCGGTGGAGCTGACCGTCACCTGTACCGACGGGGAGGCTTGCTTCTGCGTCAGGGACTACGGCGTGGGAATCGCCCCGGAGAGACTCTCCACCATCTTCGACGGTTCCTGCTACAGCCCGGAGAGCAACTCCGATGGCCATCGCGGGATGGGAATCGGACTCTCTATCTGCAAAACGATCATCACTGCCCACAGCGGCAGGATCGGGGCCAGAAACCACGAAAACGGATGCGAATTTTTCTTTACCCTGCCCCGCGGCCAGTAGAGGAGACTTCCTGACGGATCAGACTTTTTATAAACGAAAAAAGGGGAAGCCAATGAACAACAATCTTTCAAAAAACAGCATTTTACTCATCGAGGACGAGGAAAATATCCGCTCCTTTATCCTCACGGCACTGAAAAATCAAAGCTACAGGATCACAACCGCCGGCTGCGGGGAGGAAGGCCTGCATCTGTCCGCATCCCTCTGCCCGGATCTCATTCTCCTGGATCTTGGGCTGCCCGATCTGGATGGCATGGAGGTGATCCGAAAGCTCCGTTCCTGGTCGGCGGTTCCCATCATCGTGATCTCCGCCCGCACCAACGAACACGAAAAGGCCCGCGCCCTCGACCTGGGCGCCGACGATTATATCACCAAGCCCTTTGGCACAGTAGAGCTCCTTGCCCGGATCCGTACCTCCCTGCGCCACAGCCGCCAGATGCAGGATATGGCCTCCACAGAGCCCAGACCCTACCACTGTAAGGATCTCACCATCCATTTTGAAAATCATGTGGTAACCCTCCGGGGAGAGAATATCCACCTGACTCAGATCGAGTACAAGCTCCTGACCCTGCTTGCCAGAAACTCCGGCAAGGTCCTTACCTATACCTGGCTTATGGAAAAGATATGGGGGCCTTACACCGACAATAACAATCAGATCCTGCGGGTAAACATGGCCAACATCCGCCGCAAGATCGAAAAAAATCCGGCCACACCGGAATATGTATTTACGGAAATCGGCATCGGCTACCGGATGGCGGAGGGGGACTGATCAGTTCTCCCCCTTTTGTCTCCCCATCCGTCAACCCGCACGGCAGTGCAAAAGCCTTTCCGGAAATCTGTCAGCGCCGGAGCGCTCTCTCATCCGTTCATCGCCATCCGGAACGACTCCACAGAATCGGTTCTTGCGGCCAGCTTAACCCAGCGCCCTAAAATATCGGTGTCTCTCTGCATCAGAATCTTAGAGCGCAGTTCCTCCGGTATGTCTCCGAAATCCTTAAGGAATTCCAGAATCACTTCCGTTGTTGCCTCGATCCTCCCCTCGACTTTTCCTTCGGCTCTTCCTTCAGTTTTTGCCTGCGTTTTCGCCTGGGACGTCGCCAGATCTATTCTGGCCATCACCTCCTTTTTCACTTCCTTCTCCAGCTCTTTCTTCACTTCCTTCTCCAGCGCTTTTTTCACTTCCTTCTCCAGCTCATTCTCCAGCTTCTTCTTAAACCTCTCTCCCATGATCTCGTCGAAGAGATCCTCCAGTGCCTGACACATATCTGTTCCCTCCCTAAAGTATTGTGTGTTCGTCTGAATAATCATATCCATAACCGCCTCATAAAGACTGTTCTTTCTTTTCCGGCGGTAGGCAGCCGCAAGCCTCTCCACTGTCCTGGCGCTTTCCAGAGGATTTCCCAGGCATTTCAGCCACAGATTTTTCTCCTCCGACAGTCTCGAGGTCAGAATGATCTGTATGGGGATCTTCTCCCCCTCTACCAGATAGATTCCCTTCTCCCGCTGCGTCACTGCATCGCCGCAGCTCTCCCTCAGATAGCGGATCAGTTTGACGGGATATCTGTGACAGATCAGGGTAACCGTCAGCTCCGCGATCCGAATCTCGTCCACATGGGCCGTATCCGACTTAAATAAATACGCGTATCCCAGTACCTTATAAAAATCATCGATGCTTAAATAATCCGCCGGACTTTTATACTCGACGATATTGTACCTGCGAAATATCTTCCCGATGTTTTTTTGCGGCAAAATGCTTTCGTCCTTTCGGATAATAAGCACATCAATCCCCAACGGCTTTCTGCCGAGCTGATGCTCGCTCTCAAAGATGAGGTTATCCTTTTCCTCCTCAAACTCAATCTGCAGCCCGGCAAAAAATGCCGGATGCCATTGCCGGATTTTTTTGCCTGAGGATGACCGGCCAGGCCCGGCATCCCCTGTTACAATAAGCTCTCCGGCGATACGCGACGGCGTCCGTTTAACATAAGGATTGTCCGCAGAGTGTGCTGTCCGTTGTTTTTCATTCATTCAAAACCTCCTGTGCGCTCTGCAGGAGGTCCCTTCGGAAAACTCCTGCCTTTAAAATATGGGATATAAAGCATGAATTTTCCGAAAGGGACAGGTATCGCAATACCTGCCGCTGACTGACACCGGGACAGCTTAAAAAGAGCGCTGTCCGCTGTTGGCAAGAAAATGTTAATGAAAGAAATACTGCGTTCACAGTTTATTTTAGAAAATATGCTTTAAAGAAATTCTACCATGTTTTTGACGATTTAACAACAATATTTATAAAAATTTTACAGAAACCCGGCGTCATCAAAGCCCACCGGTACGCTGATTTTCTCCCTGCTGTGCCTTTCCGCCGGACCGGTCGATCCGGTCCCGTATCCCCTGCATCTGATAATCCAGGGCCTCTATAAAGTCCGAACAGTTCCTGAGCTGTCTTGCTATGTCCTCGCCATCCTCCAGATCCTGTTTATATTTCAGCTTGTGCTCCAGACTCGCCCAGAAATCCATGGCAATGGTGCGGAACTGTACCTCCACCCGCATCAGCTTTTTCTCCCTGGACAGGTAGATGGGCGTGCGCAGGATCAGATGGAGACTGCGATAGCCGTTAGGCTTGGGATTTTCGATATAATCCTTCCGGTTGAGCACCTCGATATCGTCCTGTCTCGAGAGCAGGTCGGCCAGACGGTAAATATCGTCCGGAAAGGAGCAGATCACCCGAACTCCCGCCACATCGTTTAAATATTTCTCGATGCTTTCCACCGTCACCGGGTATCCCTTTTTGCGAAGCTTCTGGAAAATGCTCATGGGACTCTTGAGCCTGGTCTTGATGGATTCAAAGGGGTTCCTGTTGTGCTCCTGGGAGAATTCCGCGTCCAGAATTTTGAGCTTCGTCTCCACCTCCATGATGGCGCACCGATAGTGCATCATCAGGTCGATAAAGGGCCTGGCCTCCTCCAGAAGCTCCCCCGGCTTATCGTCCGGCATCATCGCCGCCTTAGACTGATTTTCCTCTTCCCTTTTTTCTTCCGTCCTTTTTCCCGACTCCATCTGTATCCTTCCTCACACGCTTTTCATTCCGGAACAACGATATATTTCCCTTCGGCCCTGCGCCCCGGATCGGAGAGCACCGCCTCCAGCTCTGTAAGTCCGATGGTGTTGCAGACCATGCTTTCCACGTCCAGACGGCCGGAATCAATCAGCTGCAGCGCCCTTTGCTGGGTGCAGGGATTGATGTAGGACGCCTTAAGGGTCAGCTCCTTCTGAAAGATCTCAAAAGGCTTTACACTGATGCACGCATCGGGCCTGGTGAGCCCGAACATCATCACCACCGCCTTCTTTCCGGCAAGGGAAATCGCCTGCTCCATGGTGGCGGGAAGCCCCGCGCACTCGATGACACAGCGGATCCATGTCATGCCCTCCCGCTTTAACCGGCTCTCCACATCCTCATGCAGGGGATCGATGCACACATCCGCTCCGAGACGTCTTCCCATCTCCCGCTTTTTCCCCACCGGCTCAAGGAGCGCCACTTTGGAGGCCCCGGCAAGCCTGGCCAGCTGCAGCATCAGAAGGCCGATCATGCCTCCGCCGATCACCACCACCTGATGACCCGGCTCGATCCCGCACATGTCGATTCCGTGGAGGCAGCAGGCCACCGGCTCCGTCATGGCGCCCTGGGCAAAGCTGGTGTTTTCTCCCAGAAGATAAACCTGGCTCTCCCGCACCGCGCAATACTCCGCAAAGCCGCCGTCCACGGTGGTCCCGTAGCCGATCATATGCTCGCAGAAATGCACCTGTCCGCCGCGGCAGAAATCGCATCCGCCGCAGACGCAGTTGGGATTGATACAAACCCGGTCCCCCACCTTAAGACCTCTCACCTGGTCGCCCGCCTTTGCGATCACGCCCGCGAACTCATGGCCCAGGATGGTGGGCGGCGTCACCTCAGCCGCGCCCTTGTCCCCCTCGTAAACGTGTACGTCCGTACCGCAGATTCCACAGGCCTTCACCTGAATCAGTACCTCCTGGGGCCCTACCTCGGGAATCTCCCGCTCCTCCACTCTCAGATCATGCTTTCCATAAAAAACCGCGCTTTTCATTTCTCAATACACCTCCTGATTTTCATTCCGCAGATGCGCCTCAAAACACTTTCATCCGCAACAGTTTCCGGCCGCCTTTGCTCCCGTAACCCGTTCCGTGCGATTTCGAAGATCTGCTTTTTTAAGTTTCGTCAAAATATCAGCCTTCCGATCTGGAACACCAGCGTTGCCGCCGTCCAGGCGAACAGAATCTGAAACGCCGCCAGCTTCGCCATAAAGGCCGTGGAGCCGCTTTCCCTGCGTATGGTTCCCATGGCCGCCGCACAGGGCACGTACAGGAGCACAAAAAGCATCATGCAGTAGGCGTTCAGCGGTCCGAAGGAAGGATCGATGCTCTTTAAATTCTCCGCCACCAGATCCATACTTGCCGCGGCCTGGGAATTTCCCACCCCGAACAGCACGGAAAAGCTGGAGACCACCACCTCCTTGGCGGAAATCCCGGCGATCAGCGAGACGATGATCTGCCACATACCAAGTCCTGCCGGACGCATCACCGGCTCCAGCCATCTTCCCAGCATGGCCCCAAAGCTCTCCGCCGGGTTTTCAATCATGCCGCGGGGACCGAAATTCAATACCGCCCAGATCAGGATGGATGCAATGAAGATGGTGGTTCCCGCCTTGGAGAGATAATCCTTTAATTTATTCCACACATAGATACGGATGGTGCGCCCATTGGGTCTTTTGTACTCGGGAAGCTCGATCAGCAGACTCTCGCTCCCCTCTGTGCCCCGGCGTTTTTCAATCGTATGGAGCAGACGCGCCACAAGGATGGCGCAGAGCATTCCGATTACATACATGGAGAACGCCGCGATGTGCGCATATTTTCCGAAGAACATCCCGGAAAACAGCACATATACCGGCAGCCGCGCAGAACAGGACATAAAGGGCGTGATGATCATGGTCCTTTTTCTGTCCCTCTCCGTCTCAAGCGCCCGGGAAGCCATGATAGCCGGAACCGTACAGCCAAAGCCCAGCACCATGGGCAGAAAAGCCTTGCCGGAGAGCCCCGCCTTTCCCATAATGCCGTCCATCACATAGGCTACCCGGGACATATAACCGCTGTCCTCCAGAATCGCCAGCGCCAGAAACAGGATGGCAATGTTGGGAATAAAGGTCAGGATTCCTCCCACCCCCGCGATAATCCCGTCCACAATCAGAGAGCTGAGCCAGTCCGCCGCGTGGACGACACCCAAAAGCCCTCTGACCTGGCCCGAAAAGATCTCGAGAAACGTCTCAAAGTAGCCCTTGAGCCAGTCTCCGATGGCGAAGGTCAGAAAAAATACCAGCGCCATGATACACAGAAAAACGGGCACGCCCCACACCTGATGGGTGAGAAGGGCGTCCGCCCTGTCCGTACTGCCTCTTCCCAGAGAAAAAAGGCCATGGCTGCTGTCCTTTTTCCGGTAGAACAGAATTTCTCTGATAATACTCTCTATGAAGGCGTATTTCGCCTGAATGATCTCTTTTTCATAGCTGCGCGTCACGATGTGCCCTACCTCAATGGGATGATCCGTCCTCACGTCCTCATCCCCCTCGAGCAGCTTGATGGCGTGCCATCTGGCGGAGGAATGGGTGGGATAATTCGCCCGCATCATCCTGGTCAGCTCCGTGAGCTTTTCCTCAATCTCCTCACTGTAGTGGAACACGTCCCCCTTTGAGCCCTCCTCGTAGTGATGGATCACCGCGTGGAGCAGAATATCCAGCCCCTTTCGTCTGGCGGCGGACACCGGCACCACGGGGATATCCCCCAAAAGTTCCGGCAGACGGTGCAGATCGATCTCCATCCCCCGCTCCTCCACCACATCCATCATATTCAGGGCCAGCACCACAGGCTTTCCCAGCTCCAGAAGCTGCAGTGTAAGGTAGAGATTCCTCTCCAGGGAGGAAGCGTCCACCACGTTCACGATCACCTCGATATCATCGTCCATCACACAGCTTCTGGTGACCTTCTCCTCTATGGTGTAGCTGGTGAGAGAGTAGATCCCCGGCGTATCAACCAGCGTCATATGTACGTCCTCATACTCCGCCTCCCCCTCGATCTTCTCCACCGTCACCCCGGGCCAGTTGGCTACTTTCAGCTTCGAGCCTGTTATGGCGTTGAACAGCGTGGTTTTTCCGCAGTTGGGATTGCCCACGAACGCCACATGAACCGTATCCTCATACCTCATCTGCCCGTTCCTCCACTTCTATCCCCTGACAGATACGCCTGCCTATGGCCAGCCTTGTCCCTCTCACCCGAATGATCAGCGCGCCGTTTTTCTTCCTGTTCAAAACGCTGACCACTGTCCCGTCGTTTAAGCCCAGCGCCTGGAGCCTGCGGGTAAGCGCCTCCTCCACATTCAGACCTCTGATCTCGTATCGGTTTCCTTTTATGCCCTCAAACAGCGACATCATACCACCCTCTTTGGTTTCTTTTTTGTAACGGCATACTGCCGTCATTATTATTAAATCACAGTGCCGGGGGGTTTGCAAGCGGAAGGGCGGAATTTTACGCAATGACAAAAGGCCGCCGGATACCGGAAAAAAAACGGGAAATATTTACACTTACAGGGAACCGGAATTTTGCCCCGACATACTATAATATTAAATCACTTTCCATTTTATGAAAGGAAAACCATGCAGGACTACAGTTTTAACGAGTATTTTGACCGTTTTCCGCTGGCGATGGCCTATGTTCCCTGGCAGCATCTGACCAGCGTTTTTGAAAACCTCGACGAAGCCTATAAAACGGGTACCATTTTCCCTGAGCTGGAAAAGCCCTTTACAGGAAGGAGATGCGTGAAATGAATATGCAGAATAACGAACAGCGCAGGCTCTATCACGAGATCGGTGTGATCAGCTTTGTGGTGGTGGAGATGAACGAGTATCTGGACACCCACCCTACCGACAGGGAAGCCATGGAATATTTAAACCACTATGTGCGTATGCAGAATCAGGCCATGCGGGAATACGCCATGAAGTACGGCCCGCTGCGGATCTCCGACGCGGACGGATGCCCGCAGAATGAGTGGAAATGGGCGACTCAGCCCTGGCCCTGGGAAGGAGGATGTTAAGTTATGTGGAGTTATGAGAAAAGATTACAGTTCCCGGTAAATATCAAGGAGCCCAACGCGAAAATCGCTCAGGTGATCATGTCTCAGTACGGCGGCCCTGACGGCGAGCTGGGAGCCTCCATGCGCTATATCTCCCAGCGCTATTCCATGCCCTATAACGAGGTGGCGGCGATCCTGACGGATATAGGAACAGAAGAGCTGGCTCACCTGGAAATGGTCTCCACCATCGTCCACCAGCTCACCAAAAACCTTTCCATGGAGGAGATCGAGGCGTCCGGTTTCGCCAACTATTACGTGGATCACACCATCGGTATCTGGCCCATGGCGGCAGGGGGAATTCCCTTCAACAGCTGCGAATTCCAGTCCAAGGGGGACGCCATCACGGATCTGTTTGAGGATATGGCAGCAGACGGGGCGATGTCGTAAGAACAACATCGCCCCATCCCATTTGCATCCTGATTCATTTGCCTTTAAAGAACTCATCGATATTGCGCTTAATCTCCTCGGGCTTCAAATACTTCAGCAGATACCCCGCCGGCTTTAAATCCAGCACCTTTTTCACGCTCTCCGGATCTCCCCTTCCTGTGAGGAAAATCACCGGGACAGATTCAAATGCCTTCTCGGAGCGCAGCATTTCCAGCGTCTGCCTGCCATCACAGACAGGCATCTCATAATCCAGCAGAACCAGATCCGGCCTGTTCAGAGTGATGACTCTGATGGCCGCCACCCCGGACTCCGCCTCCGACACTTCATAATCTCTGCCCAGAAGCGATATCATACTCTGCCGGACAGTCATGGAATCGTCCACCACCAGCACCTTTTTCTTTTGATTCTGCTCCTGCTTTTTTCGCATCTGGAGATACTGATTCACTTCGTCCGCGGCCTTTTCGGACTCAATGGACATCCCCAGGCCATTCTCCAGCAAATGAGGCGCGATCATGCAATAGGCGAAGTACCCCGCATCCTCTGCCCCAAAGAGCAGGCTCAGCTGCATCTTTTCATTTCCGACCACTTTCTGAAACTGATCATAGGATAAAAGCCGCTCCCCCTTCAGCTCATAATTTTTCATGGCCGGAAAATGCTCCATAATCCGCCCTACAAACTGCTGAGTCGTGAATCTGGCGGCATGAACCAGCATCGCATCCATCGTACCAGCCTGGATTCCCATGATCCTGCCCACGGTGTTGATCAGCAGCTTTTCTTCAAAGACCATAATGATCTCCTGCTTTTTTTCCTCCCGGTCTGTCCCGTAGATCAGATCGTAGTACACTCCTTCTCCGAATTTTTCACCGCCGTAGGCATCGCTGATCATTCGCGCCTTTAAATGGAACAGATCCTGCACAAGCTGCACGATCACCTCCTGCGTAGCCCTGGTCTGCTCTCTGGGAAGAAGGTTTTCCCATCTTCGGATTGGCCTTCCCGCGATTGCCAGATCCTCCGTCATGGTATGCCCGATCAGCCAGCCCACGCAGACTCCCAGAAAATGCTTCACGGCTTCCTGGGAATAATCCGTTCTTTCCAGCTCCTGTTCCAGAGCGGGAAGCGTATTTTCCCGAAAGGTTTTATGTATTCTTCTGTGCTCGTCAAATCCCTCGTAGCCCACAGAAATCATGTATGCCTCTTCGTCCGCAAAATGCTGCACTGTATGGCCTTTGAAAAACTTGATTCCCTCCTGACACGCCCACCGATATCCCTCATCATTATCCTTAAAAGAATATATCCTGTTGATAATCTTAAAAAGTCTCTGATGATCCCGGTCGATTTTATCCACGCCGATGTTGAATTCCTGCCGCCACACAAACTGCGTATCCATAGCTCCACTCCTCCTTATTTTGTTCCATACAGTTTTTTATCCACAGTATAACCTATTATATATCATACGCTCCCGACAATGCAATCTCATTATCTGTTTTTCCTTATACTTTCCTTATATCTCTCTGATAGGCTGTTTTTCAGAGGGCTCTGTCGCGGGCGCGTCTGACGGGTGTACGCAAAGCTGTAAGAGCTTCTCCACAATTAAAACCCCAAAGGAGGTACTTTACTTATGCAACAGACAACATCCCCCAAAGGATTATCCGGATTCGCGCTGAAATATCTGGCTCTGGCCCTGATGGTCCTCGACCACATCGAATACTTCTTTGCCTACACGGGAAAAATTCCCATATTTCTTTCCATGGCAGGCCGGCTCTCCGCCCCGCTGTTTCTGTTCTGCGTGATCGAGGGCTTTGTCCATACCCATGACCGGAAAAAATATTTTCTGCGCATTTACCTGCTCTCGGTGTTCATGGGGGCGGTGCAGTTTTCCTTCTACAACCTGGGCGCTGTACTGGTGCGGCCGGACGGCTTTTTCCCACAGAACCAGATGCTGGCGTCCTTCTCCATTCTCATCGTGGTGCTGCAGGGATTTGACTGGTGTACACGCCGGAAATGGGGGCCGGGCCTTTGCGCCATACTGATTCCGGTGCTGCTTCCCTTCGCCGTATCCGCCCTGATGGCGGCCTTCCCCAGTCCGGCCTGTGGCTTTACCCTGAACCTTCTGGCCTTTACCCTGCTGCCCCTCCACACCTTTATCATGGACGGGGGAACCGCCACGCTTATTTTCGGCGTCGTGCTTTATCTTTTTCGCAAAAACAGGAAGGCGCAGGCCGCGGCCTTTGTGGCTGTATGCATTCTGTGGGACATCGTCCGGCTGCGGCTGCTGGCGCCTTCGCTGCGCATGACAGACTTCTTCACAACGGCATACGAATGGATGGAAATTTTTGCAGTGATCCCCATGCTGTGCTACAATGGGACACGGGGCCGGGGCTGTGGACGCTTCTTTTACTGGTTCTATCCGGCTCATATATACATCCTGTATGCGCTTTCCTGCATACTTTATGGAATTATTGTTTAATGCCCGATGAAAGGAATCTGCAAATGGCAAACATTCTGGCAATTGACGACGACGAGGCCATGCTCGTCCTGATTCAGAACGCTCTGACAAAAGACGGACACCGGGTAAAGACCGTCTCCCGGATCACCTCTGCACTTCGAAGCGTGCTTTCATCCTTCGATCTGATCCTTCTGGATGTGATGATGCCGGACGTGGACGGATACACCTTCTGTCGGGAAATACGCGACGAGACGGACTGCCCGATCCTTTTTCTCACCGCCAGAGACCTTGAACAGGACGTTGATTTCGGTTTTTCTGTGGGTGCGGACGATTATATCCGAAAGCCCTTTTCCATCCGGGAGCTGAGAGCCCGGGTGAATGCTCACCTGCGCCGGGAGCAGCGTGAAAAAATCCACTGTCTCTGTGTGGGGAGCGTCCGCTTTTTCCTGTCTCAGAAGGAGGTGCGGGCCGGGGAGCAGAAGCTTTCCCTCACCAGAAGCGAATACGAGATCAGTCTGCTGCTTGCCCGAAATCACGGCCAGATCTATTCCAGGGAGCAGATCTTTGAATATGTCTTTGGCTACGAGAAGGAGAGCGATGCTTCCGCCATCACCGAGCACATCAAAAATATTCGGAAAAAGCTGGCCGCGGCAGGCATATCTCCGATAGAAACGATCTGGGGGATTGGATACCGATGGAACACAGTGTGAAAAAAGAGATTACCTTAAACCGCTTTTTTGTGATATTTCTGGGGCGCGCAGTCCTCTCCCTGATCCTTACAGGAATCCTGTGGGCGTGCCTGCTCTGTGCCGCCGGCTTTTTTCATATCATGTCCCCGGCGAACGCCGCAGAACAGGCCGTTTCCGCCTGGTGCGCCACCCTTGACGGACACCGCCCCATCACGCCGCAGGAGATCCCCGCAGGAGTAGATTACGCCTTCTTTACGGCAGAAGGGACGCTTGTACAGACCAGTCTGAAGGAGGAAAGCGCCATAAATACCGCCGCAGAGCTGACGGAGAACGGCGAGAGGACGGGCATCCGTCGAAGGGGCGCTTCCATCTATCTCCGCCTTATCACAGATACCCAGTGCGTGGTAGTGGTCTACCGTCTCCTTGCCCAGTTCACTTCCCCGCTCCTGCGCCGTCTCTTTCCCAGCGCGGATCTGTTTTTTATTCTGCTGCTGTTTTTTATGCTCCTCTGCGATCTGCTCTTTATCGCCGTACGCTATGCCCGCAGGCTGAAACGGGAGCTGTCAAAGCTGGCAGCGGCGGCGGAGCAGATCGGCCGGCAGACCCTGGACTTTGAGACGGAGAAAACGTCGCTCCTGGAATTCAACCAGATCATGGACTCTCTGGAGCAGCTGCGGATGGGGCTGAAGCAGTCCCTTGGACGGCAGTGGGCAATGGAGCAGCAGAAAAAGGAACAGCTCTCCGCCCTGGCCCACGACATCAAGACCCCTCTGGCCATTGTGTCAGGCAATGCGGAGCTTCTGCTGGAGACAGAACAGTCCGGGGAACAGCGCGAGTATACCGCGTTTATCCTGGAGCATGCCGGTCAGATCCAGCGCTATGTAACCGGAATGATCGCCCTCTCCCGGTCAGAGGGCCCGTCCGGCAGCGTCTGCGAGCTTAAGGAGCTTCTTCTGTCCATGGAGCGGAGTATCGAAACTCTCGGAAAAAAGAAAGGGATATCCTGCTCCCTTACAACGGAGAATCTGCCGGATTCCCTGCCTGTTCCAGAAGATAAGCTGCGGCGGATCCTGGCCAATCTTATCGACAACGCCGTGCAGTATTCCCCTCAGGGCGGATCTGTCTTTCTTCGCGCCTTCTCTGCCGGGGACATGCTGCAGCTCTGCGTGCAGGACGAGGGGGAGGGCTTTTCCCCGCAGGCCCTGCGTTTGGCCACAACCGAATTTTACCGTGACGATGAGAGCCGCAGCAGCAGAGAGCATTTCGGCCTGGGACTCTCCATCGCCAGCCGGATCGCCGCGGATCTGGGCGGAACGCTCCGCCTTGAAAACGCACCGGAAAAGGGCGCGCTGGTCACGGTGAGTCTTCCATTTCCCCAGGATATGGCATAAGGTACAGGCGTCCATACATAGGCTGTATTACAGTCTGAAAAAGAAGGTGATGTCTTGCCTGAAAAAACGCCTCCCGTAATCTGTAAAAGCATCTTCAAAGACGGCAAAAATACGCCCTCCCGTGAGAGCTTTACCAGAGTGTGGATCAATCTGATCAACCGGATGGAAAAAAGCCGCAGGGATCTCACCGGCGTATGAGTATGAAAGTAGCTCTTTACTGCCGCTTATCCGAGGAGGACAGAAACAAACAATCCGAAGCGGACGACTCCGGCAGCATCCAGAACCAGAAATCAATGTTACTGCAATACGCCATGGAACAGGGGTGGGAGCTCTACAACATTTACAGCGACGACGACTATGCGGGGGCTGACAGACGCCGCCCGGAGTTTAACCGTCTGCTAAACGACGCGGAGCAGCACAGATTTGATATTATCCTCTGCAAAACCCAGTCCCGCTTTACCCGTGAGCTTGAACTGGTAGAAAAGTACATACATGGCCTTTTCCCTCTCTGGGGCATCCGCTTTATCAGCATTATAGACAACGCGGACACCGCGAACAGGGGAAACAAAAAATCCCGCCAGATCAACGGACTTGTCAATGAATGGTACCTGGAGGATATGTCCGAGAATATCCGCAGCGTTCTCACAAACAGGCGGGTAAACGGGTTTCATATCGGCGCATTTGCTCTCTACGGTTATAAGAAAGACCCCGACCGGAAGGGACACCTGATCATTGACGGGGAAGCCGCCGCCGTTGTCCGTGAGGTATTTACCCTGTTTTCACAGGGCTATGGAAAAACTGCAATCGCCCGTATGCTCAACGACAGAGGCATACCGAATCCGACTGAATACAAGCGCCTGCACGGTCTGCGCTACCGGCAGCCCCAAAACAGAAACAGCACGCTCTGGAAATACGCTGCGATCTCCAGTATGCTGGTCAACGAAATCTATATCGGAAACATGGTACAGGGCAAATACGGCAGCGTATCCTACAAGACCAGGCAGAACAGGCCCCGTCCCAAAAGCGAATGGTATATTGTGGAGGGAACCCACGAACCGATCATCGACCGCGGGCTGTGGGAGAGAGTACAGTCGTTAATCTCACGGAAAGCCAGGCCCTTTACAACCGGCGCGATCGGCCTGTTCGCAGGAAAAGCCAGGTGCGCTAACTGCGGTTACACCATGCGCTCATCCAAAAACCACGACAGGCATTATCTGAAATGTTCAAACCGCCATGTGGCAAAGGACGCCTGTGTCGGTTCCTTTATCTCTGTTGATAAATTAGAACAGCTTGTAATCGACGAGCTTAACCATTTAACAGCAGAATTTCTTGACAGGGACCAGCTGGAACAGAACATAGAATTTTGTGATAATTTGCAGGAGCAAAAAGCCCGTCTGCTTTCATCTATAGCAGTCTGTGAAAAAAGAATTGGGGAATATTCAAAAGGGATTCGGGAGCTTTACATGGATAAGGTAAAGGGCCTGCTGTCTGAAAGCGATTATGTGGAAATGTCAGAGGACTTTACCACAGAGCGCGACCGCCTGATGCGCATAGTGGCAGACGGTGAAGAACAGTTATCCGAAATTGAGGGAAAAATTGCGGCCGGCGGTAACCCCCGTGACCTGATCGGGCAATACACCACCCCGGAGCGCCTTACCCGGGAAATGGTGGAAGCTCTGATTGATTATGTGTGTGTGGGAAAACGTATACCGGGTACAAAGGACGTTCCGATTGAAATTCACTGGAGTTTCTAGCTCCATGAGCCTATTGACCCCAGGTTGTTCTTATATGATCGCAGCAGAGCAGAAGGCCCGCACCACCTACGACAACATCCTGCGTCTTGTCCACGACAGCGACGTGTGCGAACCCATCAAATTCCTGCGGGCCAGAGAGATCGTGCATTTCCAGAGATTTGGCGAAGCCCTGCGCATCGTCCAGGATAAGCTGGATTCCAGGAACTTCTACGCGTTTAACCCGGAATTTGACAAATGCAAATCATAAAAAACCATACTGATTTAAGTAAATTCAAGCGCGAAAGCATCGGCTGTTTCAGGCCGATGCTTTCGCTTAATATACTATTATACTCCGCACGTTGTTAAAACGTTAATGACTTTGTGCCTGACATATATTTATATATCCATTTTTACAAGCTCTTTGGATTCAATGTATAATTCTTTTGCCCTGTCCAATCGTACTAAAGCCAAAGCTTTAAAATCTTTATCATCCATACAGCTTTATCCCTTCTTCGTCAATATTCTTAAAATAACCATACCAACTCTTTTTTTCCTCAAACGCATCGTAAGGAAGAAGGACAAAATTTACAACGGCAAAATATTTCATTGCCAATTTTGTTGTTACTTCATCAATTTTATCGTTATATTTCCAGGCGTCAGTCCGGCTTCCTTTCGTAAGAAGCGCAATATCTACATCAGAGTATTCCTTAAAATCTCCTCTTGCACAGGAACCATAAAGAATCATTTTTACAAGATCATTTTTCATAAATTCTCTGATTAGTTCAGGTGCTTCCATTTTTATCTTTTCGACAATAATACTATTTAAATCTATGATTTTTACAAAATCCTGCGCACCGTACACCCTGCTTGTATATCCCACTTCATCATATTCCATACGAAACGGCTTGGTGAAGTACCCGCAACGCATCGGCAGAATTTCTGCAATGTGTCGTGCGGTATCCTTCTTTTTCCAGAGCATACGTGAACGCCGCCGAAACAGATTCATCGTCCTCCACTACCAGAATATGTTTCATTTCCCACCAGACCCTTCCATTACCCCTGCACCATTTCCCGCAGTTTCCCGATTTAAGCTACCCCGCAAAAGCGCAGAAAGGACTGACCGTAATTTGAGTCACCCTGTTGTCCTCCTCCGAAAACCAGATACTGATATTGTCGAAGCCATCCCCCGTAATGAGGCAGTTCTCCACTTCCCCGTAGGGAGAGGCGTAAAACCCACAGGCGTTTAACTTTTTCCATGCATCGTCTACGCTGATACCGGGATAAATACCAAAAATCGTTACATCACCCACCTTCTCGCCGGAATAGGAAAGACTGCCCGCATCAAGCGCCATGAAGGAAAAGACCTCTCTCCCGTCGACCAGCCCAACCGTGTGCTCCTCAAAATCCGGTTCCGGCACTTCCAGTTCTACACCGTATTTTTCCGAAAGAAGGGTCTGTGCCGCGTTGAGAAAACGATCCTCACTTAAAATCAGCAATCCCAGATCGCTCTCCGTATCGGTTCGTCCCCTGCCCGCTTCCTCCGCTTTCAGTTTCAGATAAGCCGGCGCAAAATCCGCATAGGATTCATATTCCAAAGGCTGATATGGAACCGAAATCTCCTGTCCTCCATCCATCATTTCAACGTACCATTTTTCAAAGTCGGCCTGATTATACTTGTAGTTTTCGTATTCGTATGATGGTTCCGCACCCTCCGAAATGTTGAACAAAGTCCCGTCCCCATCCGCATCCAGCTCCTCCGGGAATGGATGACCCTCGTACACATCGGAAATTTCCTTATCCCAGGTATGCACACTGGCAATCTGCTTATAGGAGTCGCTCTCCGTTTCATACCGATAAAGCGCAAAGGGCCAGAACTCTCCATGTGTATGGTTGTGAGAAGCCTCCGCTTTAATCATACCATTGTCATAATAAGTAAGCATCGGCCACTGCGTAAACTCGCGTTTTAGTTCGCCGGGAACCGGATCGTAGTCATAGATAATTTCCATCATACCTGCCATACTTGCATTCGTATAGCAGACGATCAGTTCCTCCCTGCCGTCCCCGTCAATATCCGCCACCGCAAAACGATTGTCGCTCATCTGCCCAAACCCGTTTTCCAGAGAGGAAATGTCTAACTCTCCATCCGGAAGCTGCCATGCCGCCGTGATCTGAGAAAGAATGCCGCCGTAATAATGTCTGACCTGCGCCGCATACAGGGCCTGCGTATTCTCTGTATCTGCTTCGTCATCATTTCCCCTGTCTGCGCTGTCAGGTACACCTGTTTCCTCCAATTCGGGAGCTTCTGTTCCTTCAGCAAACGCGTTCCCACTCTCTCCACCAGACTGTTCTGTCGACTCGATATTGAGCTGTTCTGACCCGGCCTCTTTCCCACCACAGCCAGCTAAAAGTATACTGGCCGCACACAATAAAACAATACCCTGTTTTTTTAAACTTCCTTTTTCTTTTTTCACGTTTTTATACCTCGTCTCTCCATACGATCCATCTGCACAGTCTGAATCGGATCTTATTTTAGTTTCATAAGCTGCCATTCGTCTCGGACTGCGTCTATTTTACCATCAATCCCAGAACAAAAACAGCCCCCGAAAAGAAACTATCCTTATCAGATTTTTATAAAAAACAATTCTAATTTTGTATATTTTTTAATCACATACCCAAATACTCTTTCCGGCGCATTATCATTTTTATATGTCTTTTCTCTGATTACATCCTCCGTAAATGTCCATCCCTCTAAAATCTCCTCCCGCTCGCTGCCAAATCTTCCAACATAAGTCTTTGGATCAAAAAATGAAAAGCCTGCATTTATCCCAAACAGTTTCCTGCTGAATCGTTCTATCCCTATGGGCATAATAACTGCGTTCGTCCTGATAGCGCTTCTGATCATTCCGGGGAACAGTTCGTGAACAGGTACATTCGGCGATAGATTCCACGCAGCCTCCATGCTGCATAAAATATTATCTCCTGACCTTAATATGCTTTCTACTCTGCTCTCAATTTCTGCCCGTTCTTTTTTTGAACGCATATCAAAAAACAATATTCCATTCAAACTGCAAATAAGTCCCTCAACATTATTATGCAGGCTCTCGTAATCCCCGGACAGAATGGTATAGTGTTTTTTAACATGACTGAAAACAATCTGATCCTCTTTTCCCACATGGGTGAATACAAATATGACAGGCCGTCCATTCGTTTCCGGAAGCTTACAGTTTAATTTTTTTATGCGAAGTCCTGAAAACATCGCGCTCATCATAAGGATAAAACGCAATAACGGACTTACTTTTCTTCTTGTCGTTAAATCCAGATTATTTATCCCTGCTTCATCATCCTTTTGCCTGAGCTGTTTCAAATAAACTGCGTACTCGTCATTTGTCAGGCTTTCTTCCTGTCTCCGCGACAGCCTTCGGATTTTTCTTTCTTCACTGTTTTCAATTTCCCTGTTTTGCGTAAATAGTCCAAAACCATATCATCCGGCAACACTGTGTCCATATATGATTTCGTTCCTGTAATAATTCTCATATTCTCCGCTTTCTGCAGGCCCTCATAATGACTGCCCCTTTGAAAAAACAATTCCCTCACTCATTTACCTCCGAAGCAGAAACGCATTTTCCCGGCAGGGAACCAGCCTGTCCAAATACGAAAAGGCATCCTTCTGCTCCATCTCTTCTCTGGTGTGGAAGCGGGATCTTTCAACGGTTTCCATCGTATCATAGGGATGGATCCGTTTTTCAAACAGACTGATAAACCGTTCTCTGTAATCCTCCGGCAGACTGCTTCTGGAGTGTACGCCTTCTTTTTCCCAGATTTCCCACTTTAAAGCCGCCATGGCGTCCCTGAGAGTCCGGGTCAGTTCATCCCGGTTGCAAAAACCTTCAGGATAAATCTCATGTCCGAAATTAATAACGAATCGTCTGTCATACTGTTCTATGGCAACCGGGATGACAGGGGAATCCGTTTCCAGCGCCATTTTGGCCGTTCCGGAAAACAGAGGCATGACCGGGAGGTTCTCCGAACCGTTGCGCGCCCCCTTCGGGAAAATCATAAGGGAACCGCCGCCCTTCAACAGCTCCACTGCACGCAGACAGGAGATGCGGCGATCCTCTTTGTCGTCCGTATCCATGAAAATACAGCCGTTCAGGTATACAAACAGCCCGGAAATATCCCGGTACATAAAACACGGGTCGCCCACGAACCACCAGCATCCCCGTCCCAGCTTCTCATAAATATTCTCCAGACCATTTCCCCCGATATGGGTGCAGGCAAAAATGACCCTTCCCCTGTGCCTGGGCGGCGGAGCAATTACCGTGACGTCCTGCTTTCGGAACAGCCTGTCCATGGTAAGGAATGCCCTGAACACCGGGCTGCTAGATGAGCACGGGCTTGCAATCCTCAATACCTCGAAGGAATGAAAACATGCATTTAATGGAAAAAGGGTGGAAGCTTTCGTGTGCTTTCGCCCTTTCCATACGCATCCTGATTCAGTTGTATCCCTTTAATAATAATACCACGGACTAAGATACTCCTCCGTCACCGGATCCCGCAGATAGCCTGACCGGTATTCATTGGGCCGGGAAGACTGCACCTGCACGCTGAACCGGAACGCCCCGTCCCTTTCTGTGAGAAACTCCGGCCTGATCCGGACCCCGCCGTACTCATTCTCCTGCAGGATATATTCCTTCGACCAGATATTATTGGTGACATACTCCCCCTCTTTATCGTAAACCGTCACGTTGATGCTGTCCTGATCATCATAATCCTCCAGATTGCTTATAGTGGCATAAAACACCCACCCCTTTTCGGTCTGGGCCATCCTCCACTCCAGATCCTCGGGCGCCGGCAGATACGGCGCGTCCGTCCCCGTATAATGGAAAGCGTCCGATACCCCCCAGGGACTGTCGCTGTAATGAACGCCGTCCCCCACAGCCGCCACGGCAAAATAGTAAAACCCGTTATCCCACAGCTCCATGGAAAAATTAACGTCAAAGGTGGGAACCCCGTCCACCTCGCTCCACATATTCCCACTCATATCGTCTTCCCGCTCCCACACATCCTCATCCGGGTCGGGCGTATCGGGGGGATCCCTCCTGCACAGCTTCCACTTATATTCCACATCGGTCTGCGTCCTGCCGGACTCGGGCACAATGCCCCAGAGCCCGATTCCCGTCTCGCCGTCCCACCTTAGATCCCCCAGGCGCGCAGACGGATACGAAACCAGTCCCAGTGAGAAGAGAATCAGAAAAAGAACCAGCACACCACTCAGGGCATACCATCCCCCGGAAAAAGCTCTTCTCACCTGCGCCACAGACTGGTACCGTTTATCCGGGTCCAGCCTGGTACATTTACGGATCACTCTTTTATACGCCAACCGGTTCGCACTCTCCCCCAGAAGATGCTTAAGCGTCACCCCCAGGGAATAAATATCCGCCCGCTCATCGGTCGGGGCAAACCTGTACTGCTCCGGCGGAGCATATCCCCTTGTCCCGAGCAACCTGGTATCCTGCTCCCGCTCAGAGCTGTGCATCCGGGCCGCGTCAAAATCAATCAGACGGATATGCCCGTCCCTGGCAAGAAGAATATTGGAGGGCTTGATATCCCGGTGGATGATCCCTTTTTTGTGAAGAAACTCCAGAACAGTACACAGCTCTCTTACGACCACGCGCAGCTGTGCTGACGTAAGAGAGTCGCCGGCCGGCGGCTCCCCTTCTATGTACTCCTCAATAACCGTTGTCCCGGAATCCGACACCGTAACCTGATACAACTCCGGCAAAATGCTCATGTACGGTAAAGAAGCAAGCAACCGAAAACAAGAGATAGACCGC
>CANOVJ010000029.1 GCA_947570615.1 uncultured Lachnospiraceae bacterium | reverse complement strand
TTCCGACGAGGAGGCCAGAAAACAGCTGTACAGAGAATATAATCTGATCGACTGACAAAATTTCCCCGAAGCGCTCCTGGCTTCGGGGAAATTTATTACAACAAGCTGACTCGCGGAGCGTGCTGTCCGTTGTTTTTTCACGGCTTTTTCCGGCACTCCCGGGCCACCACATAGACGCGCTCGCTTTCCGGGCCGACCTCCCTATGGGTGTCGGCATCCAGCACACACACCACCCGCATCCCCGCTTTCTCCACAAAACCCGTCATCTCCTGTGGCGTGTAGCCCCTCTGGAAATGGGTTTCCGTAAACCGTCGAAACAGACCGCTCTTTTCCTCTCTCACAAAAACAGTCAGGTCGTACTCATTCACCCGTTCCTCTTCGTGATAATAGTTTTCCCAGATAAAGCTGCATTCCTCCCGGTTCTCCGCAATGGTGGTATCCCCGATCACCTGCCCGTACTTATAAACCGTGTTGAAATCAAAGATAAAAAGCCCGCCGGGATAGAGGTAATTGTTCACCAGGGAAAAGGTGCGCTCCACATCCTCATCCTCCAGGAGATAATTCACACAGTCGCAGACGCTGATCACTGTCCCCACCGTGCTGTACAGCTCAAGCTCCCGCATATCCTGGCAGAGATAGAGGATTTCGCTGCCTGACTCTGCTTTTCTCGAAAGGGCGGCCTCCAGCATCTCCTGTGAGTGATCCACACCGATCATATCGTAGCCCATCCGGAAAAGAAGCTCTGTGAGAACCCCCGTCCCGCATCCCAGGTCCACCACCAGATCCCGCTCGGAAGCCAGGAGCTCATCCTCTGTGCCAAAATCACTGTCCACGGGCTCTGTCTTCCTGTTCGAAGCCTCCCCACAGTCTGTATCCGGGGCTTTTCGCAGGATTTCTCCCGCCCCGTCCTTTCCCCTTACCGGCCTGCTGATCCCGTAGCGCTTGATCAGAGACGCCACAAACTCCGCCCATTCCTCATAGGGCGTATTGTCCATAAAAATATCATATACACTGGCAAAACCCGTATACGCCTCCACCGCAATCCTCCCTGAATACACAATATAGCGCCGGGACAAACGCTCCGGCCGTTGCCCGTCCCCTCCGAAGGGACAACTGGAATTAATATCCAATGGAATTAACGTTCCATAAGATATTATGCGTCCTTACACTGGAAAAATCAAGTCGCAAAGTCAGCCCGGGCGGCGATGTAACGATTGACTTATGCGGGACGTTCTGCTATTTTTAAAGGAAATACACAGCCAGGTGCGGATGCTGTGCAGACAGGGATCAAGCAGGTGCGAAAAACAGAAATGAGGAGAGCTATGTCTGATTATATGGTAAGAATGACGGCGGCAGGGGCGCAGATCAGGGCCTTTGCCGTCACCTCCCGGAATCTGGTGGAGACAGCCCGGAAGGTTCACAATACGAGTCCGGTGGTGAGCGCGGCGCTGGGCAGGCTGATGAGCGGCGGCGTGATGATGGGAGCCATGCTGAAAGGGGAGAAGGACTTATTGACCTTGCAGGTCAGCGGAGACGGTCCCGTAAAGGGGATGACGGTGACTGCGGACGGAAAGGGAAATGTAAAGGGCTACGCCATCGAGCCCCAGGCGATGCTTCCGCCCAGCCCGGCGGGCAAGCTGGACGTGGGGGGCGCGGTGGGCCGGGGAATGCTGCGTGTGATAAAAGATATGGGGTTAAAGGAGCCCTATGTGGGGCAGACTGATTTGCAGACCGGAGAGATCGCGGATGATCTGACATATTACTTCGCCTCCTCGGAGCAGGTGCCCTCGAGCGTGGGGCTGGGGGTTCTGATGGAGAGGGATAACACGGTAAGAGCGGCAGGAGGCTTTATTGTACAGCTCATGCCCTTTGTGGAGGAAGGGACCATCGCCCGGCTGGAGCAGAATCTGGCCGCCTTTTCCACGGTCACTCAGGTGCTGGATGAGGGAAAAAGCCCGGAGGAAATGCTGGGGCTTCTCCTTGCGGGCATGGAGCCGGAGACGCTGGAAACCCTTCCGGTGCAGTTTCACTGCAGCTGTGACAAAAAGCGGGTGGAGAAAGCCATCATCAGTATCGGAAAAAAGGAAATCGGCGAGATGATCTCCGAGGGGAAGGAGATCGAGGTAAACTGCCACTTCTGCAATACCTCCTATCAGTTTACGGTGGAGGAGCTGAAGGGGCTGCTGAAACGGTGAGGAAGAGACTATGAAGCATGGATTTTTAAAGGCGGCGGCCGTCACCCCCAGAGTGAAGGTGGCGGACACGATATTTAACAGAGAGCAGATCTGCGAGGGGATAAAGGTGGCGGCAGCGCAGGGGGCGAAGGTGATCGTCCTTCCGGAGCTGTGCATCAGCGGCTACACCTGCGGCGATCTGTTTTTGCAGGAGAGGCTTCTTGCCTCCTGCAGGGAGCAGCTGTGCAGGATCGCGGCGTTTACCGAAAATACGGACGCCCTGATTTTTGTGGGGCTTCCCGTCGAGAGGAGGGGAAAGCTTTACAATGTGGCGGCGGCGCTGCACAGGGGGGAGGTGCTGTGCATGATCCCCAAGGCGTTTATTCCTTCCTACGGGGAGTTTTACGAGACCAGGCATTTCTGTCCGGGAAACCGGGAGGCGGAGCTCTTTTCCTTTGAGGGGAAGGACATCTGGTTCGGCACGGACATCCTGCTGGAAGGGCAGGGGATGGAAGGGCTTATGGTGGGATGCGAGATCTGCGAGGATATCTGGGCTCCCGACCAGCCGGGGATCTCCCACGCCATGGCCGGGGCCACGCTGCTTGTAAATCTCTCCGCCTCCAATGAAACCGTCGGCAAGGACGCTTACCGGGAAATGCTGGTGAAATCCTCCAGCGCGCGGCTGATCGCGGGCTATGTCTATTGCAGCGGCGGGGAGGGGGAGTCCACCCAGGACCTGGTCTTCGGGGGCCACGACATCATAGCGGAGAACGGCACGATCCTTGCCCAGAGTAAAACATTCAGGAGCCAGATCGTGTACGGGGATATTGATATTTCCAGACTGCGCATGGAGCGCAGGAGGATGAATACCTTTTCCTGCGGGGAGAAGGCCGGATACCGGGTGATCCCTTTTTCCCTGAAAAAGGAGGATACCAGGCTGACCAGAAGCTTTCCCGCCATGCCCTTTGTGCCGGAGGATGAGAAGGAGAGGGCCAGACGGTGTGACGAGATTCTTTCCATCCAGTCCATGGGGCTGAAAAAGCGGTGTGAGCATACGGGCTGTGAAAAGGCGGTGGCAGGGGTATCCGGAGGCCTGGATTCCACGCTGGCCCTTCTGGTGACGGCCAGAACCTTTGATCTTCTCAAGCTTCCCAGAAAGAATATCCTGGCGGTTACCATGCCCTGCTTTGGCACCACGGACAGGACCTACGACAATGCCTGCAAGCTGGCCCGTGCGCTGGGGGCGTCTCTTAAGGAGGTGGACATCCGAAGGGCGGTGGAGGTTCATTTCCGGGATATCGGACAGAGTGTGGACAGACACGACGTGACCTATGAAAACGGACAGGCCAGGGAGCGCACCCAGGTCCTGATGGATCTTGCCAATCAGACAAACGGCATGGTGATCGGAACCGGGGATATGTCGGAGCTGGCGCTGGGGTGGGCCACCTACAACGGCGACCACATGTCCATGTACGGGGTGAACGCCGGGGTGCCCAAGACGCTGGTGCGCCATCTGGTGCAGTTCTGCGCGGACACCTGTAAGGATCAGGCGCTTTCGGAGGTGCTGCTGGATGTGCTGGATACGCCGGTGAGCCCGGAGCTTCTGCCCCCTGTGGACGGAAGGATTTCCCAGCGTACGGAGGAGCTGGTGGGGCCCTATGAGCTGCACGACTTCTTCCTGTATTACATGCTCCGGTGGGGCTATGAGCCTGCAAAGATCTACCGGATCGCCCGGCAGTCCTTTGCGGGGCAGTATGGGGAGGATGTGATCCTTAAGTGGCTGAAAATCTTTTACAGGAGATTCTTTTCCCAGCAGTTCAAGCGTTCCTGCCTGCCCGACGGGCCCAAGGTGGGAAGCGTGGCCCTCTCCCCCAGGGGGGATCTGCGGATGCCGTCGGACGCCTGTGTGCGGATCTGGCTGGAGCAGGCGCAGGAGTTATAGAATATCAGAATATGATGGTATCGTGAGGCGGGCAGGAGCGTGTATTCTGCCCGTTCTTTATGCGCATCGCTCAGTCCCGCGTCAGCTTTCGGATCCAGTTTCCGTAATGGGATTCCAGAAAGGCCGGTATGCCCTTAAAGATCTGGTCGGCGTTCAGGCAGCAGATCACCACCTCCGGGGAGGCCTTCACCACAAAGGCCATGAAAAAGGACAGAGGCAGGACGATGAGCCAGATACTGATCAGGTCAAGCCGGACCACGAACATGGCGTTTCCGCCTCCCCGGATGATGCCGATGTTGGTGGGCATCTGATAGGACATTCCCACGCACACCACGCTCAGAATAATCAGGAAATGATTGGCCATTTCCTTTGTGGCCGGGGTGAGCTGATAAAGGCTCAGGACCGGGATGCGGATAAAAAACAGGAAAATCCCGGACACGGCGCCGATCACGAGAAAGAGCCGCTGCAGCTTTCGGGAATACTGCTTTACCAGCTCCAGATCCCCGGCGCCGACGGTCTTTCCGATGATGACGGAGGCGGTGGAGGCGGCTCCCACCGCCGCGGATTTGGCCAGCAGAAACAGGGTGGAGGCCACGCTGTTTGCCGCGATGGCCGCCGCGGTCATATGCCCCAGGATGACGGTCTGCAAAGCCGTGTTGAGTCCCCACAGGCCCTGAACCGCCAGTATGGGCAGGATGATTTTCAGATAATCGTTTCGAAGCACGCGGTCGGTTCTCAGGTAATCCTTTATATGCAGCCGCAGGCCCGACGAAGTGTGGGAGCGCCTGCTCAGATAGAGGATGATCACCGCAGTTTCCAGGATCCTGGCGGCCAGCGTTCCGATGGCCGCGCCGGCACAGCCCAGCCGGGGTGCGCCGAAGTGGCCGAAAATCAGCGCGTAGTTGACGGAGCAGTTTACAAAGAAGGTCATGACGGAGAGCCACAGGGCGATTTTCACCACCTCCGTGCTGCGCAGGGTGGCCAGCAGGATCTGGGTGACGGCAAAAAACAGGTAGGTGAACCGGATGATGTTCAGATAAGTCATCCCCTCCCGGATGATCGGCTCGTCGGTGGTGAAAATATGGATCGCCTGATAAGGGAAAAGACTGATCAGGGAAAAGAGGATCACGGCGATGCCAAGGGCCAGATGCATGGCCGCCGCGGAGATCCTTTTCATGGGCTCTGTGGCCCGTTTTCCCCAATACTGGCTGCAGAAGATCACCAGCCCGTCCCCCAGGGCGGCGAGGAGCTGCTGGTAGATGAACTGAATCTGGTTCGCCGCGGCCACGCCGGAGAGGGCGGTTTCGCTGTAGGCTCCCAGCATGATATTGTCGGCCAGATTGACGCTTAAGGTGATCACATTTTGCAGCACCAGCGGGAAATAGATGCAGAAGAAATTTCTGTAAAAGGATGTTTTCCGGTCAGGCATGGCGTTTCTCCTCCGTATTTTCCGAAAAATATGTATCGCACAACAGTAACCAGTATACTCCATGGGCCGCGAAAAGGACAGGCTGTTTTGTAAAATCTTTTTGTTGACAGGAAATCGCCGCAGATGCTATACTCCAGGCAGAAGGAAAGGGAGTAGCTCACGCGGAGGGAAGCGTTCCATCCGTGTTTACCTGGCCGTCAGTACGATCCCTGCGGGGATCCGGTCCTGTAAATAAGAAGCGAGACTTTGTTGCATACCTTATGATGCGGCAGAGTCTCGCTTTTTGCTTACAACAGCTTTCAGGGCGCGGCGGCGTTTGCTGACATAAGTAGAACCTGCGGCCCTTTTCTGATATCAGGGAAGCTCGCGCAACGCGCGGACAGATGTCTGGCCGGAGGAAGCGCGGATGTATTGGAAGGAAAAAAACGGTGAAGAATAAGAAGGGAGATGAATGCGATGGATATTTTTAATGTTCTGACAATGGCGGGAGGCCTGAGTCTGTTTCTGTTCGGAATGAGTGTGATGGGAGAGGCCCTGGAGCGCCGGGCCGGCGGGAGCCTGCGGCTTCTTCTGGGGAGACTGACCACGGGCCGGGCGGCGGGGCTTTTCACCGGCCTTCTGGTGACGGCGGTGATCCAGAGCTCCTCGGCCACAACGGTGATGGTGGTGGGCTTTGTCAATTCGGGACTGATGACCTTAAAGCAGGCCATCAACGTGATCATGGGAGCCAACATCGGCACTACGGTGACGGCGTGGATCTTAAGCCTGTCAGGGATCGACAGCGGCAACCTCTTTGTGCGGCTTTTGAAGCCCTCCTCCTTCACGCCGGTGCTGGCTTTTGCGGGCATCATTCTTTACATGTTCATAAAGGATGCCGCAAAGAAGGATACGGGAATGATTCTGCTGGGCTTCGCCACGCTGATGTTCGGAATGGAGACCATGTCCGGGGCGGTGTCAGGGCTGGCGCAGGTCCCGGCCTTTCAGTCGCTGTTTCTTCTTTTTCAGAATCCCTTTCTGGGGGTGCTGGCCGGGGCGGTGCTGACGGCCATCATCCAGTCAAGCTCCGCGTCGGTGGGCATCCTCCAGGCGCTGGCGGTGACCGGGCAGGTGTCCCTGGGCGCGGCGATTCCCATCATCATGGGGCAGAACATCGGCACCTGTGTGACGGCGATGGTTTCCTCCATCGGAGCCAACAAAAACGCCAGACGGGCAGCCCTTGTACATCTTCTCTTTAACGTGATCGGGACGGCGGCGCTGCTGGCGGTATTCTGGGGGATAAAGCTCCTCCTCGCTCCGGCCGTTCTGGGGAGGGCGGTTTCCCTTTTTGACATCGCGCTGGCACACTCGGCCTTTAACCTGCTCTGCACCCTGCTGATGCTTCCCCTCTCCGGCGTTCTGGAGAGGCTGGTAAAACGTCTGGTGCCGGAGTCCGGCCAGAGAGAGGAGCTGGCGGAGCTGGACGAGCGTCTGATGGTCACCCCTCCCATCGCCCTGGAGCGGTGCCGCGGGGTGGCGGCGGACATGGCGCAGACAGCGGCCGACGCGCTCAAAGGCGCTCTGGGCGCGCTGCACGATTATTCCCCGGCGCAGGGAAAGGCGATCCGGGAAATGGAGGAGAAAACCGACCGCTACGAGGACAGCCTGGGCACTTATCTGGTAAAGCTCTGCGCAAAGCCGGTGAGCGAAGCGGACAGAAGGCAGGCTGCGAAGCTGTTAAAGGCCATCGGGGATTTTGAGCGGATTTCGGATCACGCGGTGAACCTGCTGGAATCGGCCCGGGAGATGCGGGAAAAGAAGCTTTCCTTTACGGATGCGGCCCGGTCGGAGCTCTCAGTGCTCACCCGGGCGGTGGAGGAGATCCTTACCCTCTCCCTCTGCGCCTTTTCCCGGGACGACGGAGGACAGGCGGCGCTGGTGGAGCCCTTAAAGCAGGTGATCGACCAGCTCAAGGAGCAGATGCGCACCCGCCATATCCTGCGCCTGCAGGAGGGAAACTGCTCCATCGAGGCCGGGTTTGTGTGGTCGGATCTGCTCACCAATCTGGAGCGCACGGCGGCCCACTGCTCCAATATCGCAGGCTGTGTGACGGAGATCACGCCCAGGGATATGAACCTGCACGAATCCCTCCGGGAGCTGCGCAGCGACAGTGAGCAGTTCAGGCAGGATTATGAACGCTATGCGGGTAAGTATGCGCTCAGGAATGCTGAGCCCTTTACCGGGAGGGAATGAGGTTCCTCATGCCGTCTTACTGCCGCCGGAGCAAAGATCATGCAGCCGCAGGCGGGGCGGAGGGACTGCCGGAAGGAGAAGGACTCGGGGCCGCCGCCTTATCCAGAGTGGTTCTGATGGCGTTTAAGAGCACCATGGAGGTGTACTTGTTGTCATCAGAGTAGGTGATATTATCCAGCGACTGGTTTTTCATGATCTGGTTGGCCAGGTCGTCGAAGGAAGGCTCCAGCAGAGGGAACATGGTGGCCACGGCTTCATCCAGATTGACGATACGGATATCGTTGATGTTGTTTTCATCCACGGTAACCGCCACATCCACCGTATTGTCGCTGAGCACCAGGGAGGTGGTATAGATCCCCGGCACATAGGAGGGAGCGGGCGCTTCCACCGCATTGTTCTTTTCTTTATCCTTCGGCACGAACATAATAATGAGAAGGATGATAAATAATATTCCCAGCAGGGCAAAGATGCCGGTATATATTAATTCCTTCAGATGAAGTACAACGATTTTGGTTTTGGAGCTCATAGGATATTCCCCGTTACATTCTTTTTATTATAGTATTATCGGGTCAGGGGAAATATGCCTTGCGGTCTGAGAAAACGGGGACGATTTGCGTATACAGTCCGGGGATGAAAATTTTGTATTGACAAAGAAGCGGCGCGGTCTTATCATGAAACAGAACAAGGGCGTTCTTATACCGGCGGATAAGGAATCCGGCGATATGGGAACGCCGTTTTTAACATAAGGAAGTCTCGCGAAGCGTGACGGCGTTTGTTGACATATTGTTTGAGAAAGGGACAGATATTATGAGAAAGCGGTATTCAAAAAAGGATATCATGGAACTGGTGCGGGATGAGGACGTGGAGTTTATCAGGCTCCAGTTTACGGATATGTTCGGGACGTTCAAAAATATGGCCATCACGGCCAGCCAGCTTGAAAGGGCGCTGGATAATGAGTGTATGTTTGACGGCTCCTCCATCGAGGGCTTTGCGCGGATCGAGGAATCGGATATGTACCTTTACCCGGATCCGGATACGCTGGAGATTTTTCCCTGGCGTCCTCAGCAGGGGAAGGTGGCAAGGATGATCTGCGACGTGTACCGGCCGGACAAAAAGCCCTTCGAGGGGGATCCCAGGTACATTTTGAAATGCGCCCTGGGCGAGGCGGCCAGGCTGGGGTACAGATTCGAGGTGGGACCGGAGTGCGAGTTTTTCCTTTTCCACACGGATGAGAACGGAATGCCCACCACCCTGACCCATGAGCAGGCGGGCTATTTTGACCTGGGCCCTCTGGATCTGGGAGAAAACGCCAGAAGGGATATTGTGCTGACGCTGGAGGATATGGGCTTTGTGATCGAGGCCTCCCATCATGAGGTGGCTCCCGCCCAGCACGAGATCGATTTTAAATATGACGAGGCTCTGACCACGGCCGACAATATTATGACCTTCAAGCTGGCGGTGAAGACCATTGCCAAACGCCACGGGCTCCACGCGACCTTTATGCCCAAGCCCAGATTCGGGGTAAACGGTTCCGGCATGCACATCAATATGTCCCTTTCCAGGGAGGGAAAAAATGTCTTTGCCGACCCGGAGGATGCGCTGGGCTTAAGCCGGACGGCGTATTACTTTATCGGCGGGATCATGAAGCACATGAAGGGGATGGCGGCCATCACCAATCCGCTGGTGAATTCCTACAAACGTCTGGTGCCGGGCTATGAGGCTCCGGTCTATCTGGCCTGGAGCGCTACCAACCGAAGCCCGCTGATCCGCATTCCCGCCGCCAGAGGGGAGGGAACCCGGATCGAGCTGCGCTGTCCGGATCCGTCCGCCAATCCGTATCTGGCGCTGGCCGTGTGCCTGCGGGCCGGGCTGGACGGCATTGTGAATCAGATTCTGCCGCCGCAGAGCGTGGACTGCAATATCTTTTCCATGTCCGAGGAGGAACGGAAGGCGAAAGGGATCGAGGCCATACCGGGGACGCTGATCGAGGCGGTGTATGAGCTGGAGAAGGATGAGTTCATCCAGGAGGCGCTGGGCAGACATGTGTCCCGAAAATACATCCGGGCAAAAAAGCAGGAATGGGCGGATTACCGCGCACAGGTCACAGAATGGGAGATCGGACAGTATCTGAACCGGTTTTAGGAGACGGACGCAGGACGGGTGCGTGCCTTCCGGAGAGGGAAAGTTTATGACAGGCATAATTGTAGTTCTCCCAAAAGCAGAGGACGTGAGGAACATCAAAAATCTTCTTGTCAGAAACGGGATTCCGGTGGCGGGAGCCTGTACCACCGGGGCACAGGCGATTGCCCTTGCGGACGGCCTGCACGGCGGTATTGTGCTGTGCGCTTATAAGCTGGCGGATATGATTTACTCCCAGCTTCTTGAGGATCTTCCGCCGGGATTTGAAATGCTGGTGATGGCCTCCCGGCATGTGATCAGCGAGAATCTCACCGGAAGCGGCGTCATGTGTCTTTCCATGCCCCTTAAGGTCCATGAGCTGGTGGAGACCATCGGTATGATGTCTCATAATATGGAACGAAACCGGCGGAGGAGACGGCAGGAGGGCCCGCGGGAGAGAACCGGGCAGGAGCAGAAGCTGATCGGAAAGGCCAAGGAGGTTCTCATGAGCCGCAACCATATGACGGAGGAGCAGGCTCACAAATACATACAGAAATGCAGTATGGACAGCGGCACGAACCTGGTGGAAACCGCGCAGATGGTGCTTGCCATGATAAAATGATGAATACGTTATGTTAACGAAAGGGCCCGCTCCTGAAAACCACAGGGAGCGGGCCCGCATTCCTTATACCAGTTCCTGGTGCCACCTTCCGCTGGTGAAATCCGGGATATCCACCACAGCCCCGCCGCGGGCGATGGACATTTCCGACAGGGCCGTCACCGCCATCCAGGAGGCGGCGTCGTAGACGTCCACAGGCATGGGCTGATCTTTGCGAAGAGCGTCAAAAAAGGTCTTGAATTCCAGCCAGTCCATCCCGTCGTGGCCGCCCTGGACGCCCTCCGACAGGTACTTTTTCCACACGGGATGATCGTACTCCTGTTCATAATCCTTCGCGTTGCCCGCGCAGGAGCCGAGCCAGTCAAAATCATGGGCGCGGTGCTCCTTACAGTCCAGGAAAACGGAGTCGGTGGCCTCCTCGTACATCCCTTTGGTACCCCGCACGGTAAATCCCCGGCTGTAATAGCGGGGCAGGGTGGTATCCAGGGTGAGGAGGATCGTCTCTCCCCCGGCACAGCGGATCATGGTGGTGACGATATCCCCCTGTGCAAAGCGTTTCCCTTTCAGAAATTCATCCTCCGGCTTATTTGAGCGGATAAACTCCTCGAGCCCGGCGGCTTTGGAGGAAAAGGAGGAGAGCGTCATCATGCGGTTACCGCGATTGATCTTCAGGATCCTGGCGATGGGTCCCAGGTCATGGGTGGGGTAGTTGTCGCAGTTGTGGCTTAAGTAGTTGCGCAGCCGGTAATGCCGGTTTTCCCTGCCGAAGGAGATCTCGTCCCGCAGGTCGTGCTGATAGCCGCCGCTGCAGTGTACGATCTCGCCCAGGACGCCCTTTTCCATCATATTGAGCACCATCATCTCCCGTCTGCCAAAGCAGCAGTTCTCCAGGAACATGAAGGGAGACTTCGTCTCCTCCTGAACTTTGACCAGCTCAAAGCACTGTTCCAGAGTATAGGAGCCGCCCACCTCCACGGCTACGGCCTTCCCGGCCTTCATGGCGGCGATGGCGATTTCGGCGTGGGATTCCCAGGCAGTCGCCACGATCACCGTGTTCACCGCGCTGTCGGCGATCAGCTCCCGGTAATCGGTGCAGACATGGGGCTTATCCTGCCCGGCTGCCATCACAAGCTCCGCGCCCTTAAGGGCCCGGTCCTCATAGACGTCGCAGACCGCCGTGACTGTTTCCTTCTGGGAAAGGACGACGTCGGTTAAGAGGCTCTGGCCCCTTCCGCCCAGACCCACGTAGCCGATTTGAATGTGTTCCATCTTTACCTCCGTTCTGCCGCCCGCAGGCGGTCTGAAAAAATTGTTACGTTGATGGTAGCACACCTGGCCGGCGGGGTCAACACAATGCAGGCGGAAATGAGGAAGGGTTTTTCACGTATGGATCCGCTTGTCAATGACAGACGGATATTTTATAATCAGATATCAAAACGAAAAGGGAGGCGGCAATGAAAAATTATACGCAGGTCTATGTAAATAACAGCATGGAGGCGGCGCAGACATATTGTAAGGCCTTTGGCGCGCAGATCACCTTTGAGATCAGAAATGACAGCGGGACTGCCTATGAGCATTGCGAATTGTCAGTTGACGGCGAAGGGTTTCTTGCAATAGGGGAGGCGAAAAATCCCTGTGATGTGGACATGATCCACAAAATGAGATGGGAGACAATGACCTTTAATGTATTTGAGATGGGAACCGAGGAGCGCGTTCGGCGTGCATTTGACGTTTTGCGCGAGGGCGGCGTTGTTCTGGAGGAGATTCACGAGCTGCCATGGAGCAAATACTGCGCCACCGTGATCGACAGGTATGGCGTATGCTGGTGGATTGCAATTTAGCGGAAAAGGCAAGTATATGAGAAAGCGCTGACCGTAAGTGGCCGGCGCTTTTTCATATGCGCAGGGTACACGCTGTCGCCTGTCTTTGCCCGATTATTCTGAATATGCATAAAAAAAGACGAATGCAACACACTGTTAACAAGTGTTGCATTCCCCGTCTGCTATTATATTTATCGGCCTGAGCCGGAAATACTTTAGGGCGGATTTTAAAATTTTTTGAAGTTTATTCCGAGCCTTTTTATAAGGAAATATTTTTGAAAACATTATCCCGATCCTCCTGTTCAATTCCCAGATACCGTTTTGTGATCTGGTAGGAGGAATGATTATAAATATTCATCAGCAGAGCGGGCGGCGTCCCCTGCTGCCAGGCGTGGTAGCCAAAGGTCTTGCGCAGGGAATGACAGCTTACATGCTGGCACAGGCCCACGGAGCGGGCGGCCCTTTTGATAACCCGGAAGGCCTGGCTGCGGCTTAAGGGCTGATTTGTGCCCTTACGGCTGGGAAACAGGCAGGTATCCCTGGCGGGAGGCGCCGAAAGCTGCCCTCTGTATGTGGTGAAGGTGTCAACGACCGAGTGGTTCAGGGCGATTGTGCTCGACTTCCCGGTCTTTTTTTCTGTGACAGTCAGATGCTCCAGAAAACAGTTTCTGCTGAAATCATACAGATCTCCCCATTTCAATTCCAGAATATCCGTGATGCGCAGGGCAGTGTTCAGCCCCAGTATGCACAGGGCGTAGTTTCGGATGTTTCTCTCCTTTTCCAGATAAAAATCCTTGAACTCATGAAGCAATGCGGAATCTCTGATTGGCTGTGTTGTGCTCATTTTTGAATATGCTCCTTTCGTGTAAAACAGGCGTCCGGCGGCTGTTTTAATTATAATGCAACACTTGTTAACAGAGTGTTGCATTCGAAACAGGCAGGGATTGCTGAGAAAGACAGGGAGGTTGGCATGTTAAGACTGACAGTGAGCACGGAAGAATATCTGATGATCGGCGAGGATATCAGGCTGGTGTTTTTGGGCGGAACGGGGAAGCACTTAAGGATCATGGTGGACGCTCCCCGGGATAAGAACATCGTCAGGAGCACCGTACTTGAGAAAAACGCCACGGAACAGGAGAGGGCGCAGCTCCCCAGATATTACGCGCAGCAGGAGCATCCGGAGAGATATGTGAAGAGGGAAGCCGGAAAAGCAAAGGCGCAGGTAAAGCGCTGTCCGCAGAGGTAGTAACCGGTCGGTCCGGCAAGGGACCAGGGCCGTCCGGTCATTATAAAAAAGCACATAAACAATTCACACCAATGTAAACGGATTTACATTCGGTACAGCCAAGGAGGTAAAATTATGGTAGTACAACACAATTTAACGGCAATGAACTCGAACAGAATGCTCGGTCTGACCACAAAGTCACAGGCAAAGTCCACCGAGAAATTATCATCCGGTTATAAGATCAACCGTGCGGCGGATGATGCGGCGGGTCTGGCCATCAGCGAGAAGATGAGAAGGCAGATCAGAGGTCTCACGCAGGCTTCCCTGAATGCGCAGGACGGGATCAGCGCGGTACAGACGGCGGAGGGCGCTCTCACCGAAGTACACGACATGCTCCAGAGAATGAACGAGCTGGCAACCAAGGCGGCCAACGGAACGAATTCCTCGGAGGAGCGCGAGTACATCCAGAGCGAGGTCAATGCCCTGATCGACGAGATCGACCGTGTGGCCGAGACCACCAAGTTCAACGAGCTGTATCTGCTCAAGGGCGGAAACGACGCCGCGGCAGACGCTCCGGCCGTTAAACAGACCGTCACCATGAATGACGCGGCGAAGAAGCTGGGAGAGATGACGATTGGGCTTAAGGCCGGCGCGGCGGCTGTGTACGGGGCCGGCGAGACGGACGCGGTTACGGCTACCAGTGGAGCCACAGCGGCATCCATGGCGCTGGATGCGACTGCGCTTGGGACAAATGTATTATGTGTGAGCCCTTCAGGCGGCGGCACATCAGCAACCGACCATGTGGAGGTAACAGCAGCAAATCTTGCCACCTATTTTGATGTGGCGGATGACGGGACTGTCACTGCAAAAGCGGGCCTCACCTTTGTAACGGCCGCTAATCTGGCTGCTGCGAATGTCGGTGCTGGAACGACTTCCACTGGTGTAGCTGTAGTTACGGGGACCGCCGCGACCACTGCAACCACCGGCACCCTCGACAAGTACGTGGAATTGGATGCCGATGGAAACTTAAAGTACAAGGACGGCGCGATGCTGTATAAGGTTGCCGCGGACGTCAATACGCCTCATGGGGCTCAGACTCCTCAGACCGGCGCGCAGCAGATTGCGGAAGCTGACCTGGGAACCTATTTCGAGGCGAAGGGAACCCCCATTCTGGCAGGCTCCGCTACCGGCCCGGCTCTGACAGACGATACGGTATCTACCTATTTCGATGAGTTTGGCGTATACAAGGGAGGGCTTTTCCTGGATGACGGAACCGGCACTGTGGTAGAGATCGGCGCCGAGCAGATCGGCAAATACTTCGATTTTAAGCCCGAAGCCGGGGCGGCAGGTCCCATGCTGGAGTTCAGACTGCATGTAGGAGCAGAGGGCGACCTGCGCAACACCATCAGTGTGGAGATCGAGGCCATGAGCGCGGCAGGAATCGGGGTTGACGTTCTCAAGGAGACGGGCGTTACCACACAGGACAGCGCAAGAGAGACCATCGAGACCCTCAAGGGCGCAATCAAGAAGGTATCCCAGCAGCGTTCCGATCTGGGCGCGGTCCAGAACCGCCTGGAGCACACCATCAACAACCTGGACAATATTGTGGAGAACACCACCGCCGCAGAGTCCCAGATCCGCGATACGGACATGGCCACCGAGATGGTAAAATACTCCAACAACAATATCCTTGCACAGGCCGGCCAGGCTATGCTCGCACAGGCGAATCAGTCCAACCAGGGCGTTCTGTCCTTACTTGGATAATAACAGAACGAGTTTCAAAAAAAGAATACTTATTTTGCAGGCATCGGAGGCGCTCACGAAAGGTGAGCGCCTTATTGAATTTATAAAGAAACTGAGAGCAGGGGCGCAGGGCAGGAGTTTTTGAAGCGAAAAATATGTCAATGGGTTGACATATGGAACAACCAGATAAAGATAAAACATTCATGCCAGAAAGCGTGAAAAATGGACTTTTAATGATGTTACAGATAAAAATCCAGTCATAAATTGTAGGATATTAATAGTCAGTGAGGAAAAAGGTAATTTATCTATAACAAAATGTATATTAACCAGTTGACATATTTAAAAAGAAGTATTAGTATTGACTTAGAGATAACGAAAAATCAAAACATAAGTTCGAGAAGATAAAGGGAAGCGTTAAAACCTTACATGTGCAGAGGGCTGCGCAGAAATGGGAAAATTATGAGACGAAAAGAATTTGCGCGGGTGACGCCGGAGGAAGTGGGGATTGACAGCAGAGAGATCGATGCCCTGCTGGACCGGCTCGAGAGGGAGCACACGCAGATGCACGGCATCATGATTATGCGCCACGGCAAAATCTGTGCCGAAGGATGGTGGAGTCCTTATGCGCCGGGGCTGCGGCACGGTCTGCAGTCGCTTACCAAAACATGGGCGGCCACCGCGGTGGGAATCGCATATACGGAAGGGCTGCTTAAGCTGGAGGATCGGATTATCGATATTTTTCCGGAGGAAGCGCCTGATATGCCGGAGCCTTTGCTCACACATCTCAGGGTGCGGGATGTGTTGTGTATGGGCTGTGGAATGGAAAAAATGCCTGCGCCCACAAAGAACTGGATCAGAGATTTTTTACATATACCGGTGGTGCATGAACCGGGGACTGCGTTCATGTATAACAGTATGGGTTCCACGTTGCTTGGAGCTGTTGTCAGGAAGCTGACCGGTCTTGGGCTCCACGATTATCTGAAGCCGAGGCTGTTTGACAAGATTGGCGTTGATGCGGACAACCTTCGATGGTTTCATATGCCGGATGGTATGGAGGTGGGCGGCGGAGGCCTGTTTGCTGCCACAGAGGATAATCTGCGGCTTATGAAGCTGTATCTGGACGGCGGAATGTGGGAGGGAGAGAGGATCCTTGCGGAGGATTATGTAAAGCTTGCCACCTCCTGTCAGAATGATTCCTCCACGGAGATCCTGGTGAATCCTCCGGCTGCGGACAATTTTCTGGGCTACGGCTTTCAGATCTGGATGTGTAAGCCGCAGGGCGTTTACCGGGCGGATGGAGCTATGGGACAGTTTTCCATCTGTTGTCCGGCGCAGGACATGATTATTTCTGTGAATGAGACAGCCATCGGGGCGGAGGGGATCCAGAAAACGCTGGATTACATCTGGGAGTTTGTGGAGCGTGTGGATGTGAACGTCACTGCGCTTGCGGATAATCCGCAGGAGAGCGCGGCGCTGGCTTACCGGCTTCGGCATCTGAGTATTCAGAATCCCGATTATACTCTCTACCGGGAGGAGCTGGAGCGATATAATCAGATCCGCTACCAGGTCCGGGAGGGCGCGCTCTGCTTCGAGACGAATATGGCGCAGGAGCTTGTAGGAGGAGATTTTTCCGAAGGAATCAGGGAGTTTTCCTTCGATTTTGCCAAAAATGGGGTCAGAATGAGCTTTTTGCAGGATCAGAAGGAACATCAGGTGCAGATTGCCATTGACGGCACAAGGGCCGGGAACCGGCTTGAGGTGATCGGAAATGTACCGGACCAGGTGCTGATGAGCGGCTGCTTTTCCGGTGAGAACGGCTTCACGGTCACGGCACTCTGGCCGGAGACGTGTTTCAGTAAGGAAATCTGCTTTTGCTTTTCTCCAATGGGCTGCGAGATGGAGATCCGGACATTTCCGTTTACCACCACCATTCCGGGAGGAACGGTGAAGGCGGCAGATCCAGTCAGGGCTTACGCTGTGAAAGTATGACAGTTTGCGCAGATTCAGACTGTCACATGAAAACAGCATAATATAAAGCCGAAAAACAAACGGCGGCGGTTTTCATGGAAGCATGCGGGGAGCGGCCGCACAGGAAAACAAGGAGGTATGAAAAAATGCGATTCAAGAAACTGGCAATGATTCTGGCGACAAGCTTACTGGTAACGTCGCTGGCAGCGTGCGGTGGGAACGGCGGTTCTTCATCCGGCGATTCCGGATCAGGTGATTCCGGGTCGGACAGTTCTGCCGCGGAGACCGAAACAACGGAGGGGACGGATGGCGGCTCAGAGCAGGCCCAGGTGCCCTCGGATGATGGAGATTATGATCTCTACATTTTCAACGGAAAGGGCGAGATTGCGGACGCGCTGCAGGCGGCGGTGGACGCTTACTCAGCCAGCACCGGCAAGAAGGTAAAGCTTTTCACTCTGGGATCAGGTACGGACAGCACGGAGCTTCTGCGTGCGGAATTAAATTCTGATCATATGCCCGGCATTTTCACCGTACAGAATGCTCAGACTCTGCTTGAGTTCGTGGAGGGCGGCTATGCCATGGATCTCTCCAAAGCCACCAATGAGGATTTCATCGGTCTGGCCCAGGGAATTCCTGAGAGCTTCCGGCTCACCAGAGACGGACAGACAAGCTACGGCATCCCTTACAACATTGAGGGATACGGATACATCGTTGACACAAGGATGCTTGAGGCGCTTTTCGGGGCAGATCAGGTGGACGCTTTCATTGAGGCCTACAAAACCGCTACCTATGCTGAGTTTGAGGCGATGATCCTGGCGATGGACGAGTACATCAAAAACGGTTCTGCCAGCGATGTTGTGCTGAGCGGAAAATCCTTCGCTTTCCAGGAAAAGAGCGGGCTTGCCGAGAACCTGAAAGGGGTATTCTCCGTGGCGGGAGCCGAGAAATGGACGTATGGCGATCACATGATTAACATCGCCATCGACGCAGTGTTTGAAAATTCTCTTGCCGCTGCCAACGCTACAAGGGAACAGCTCGAAGCCGGAAAGGGCGCTTTCGAGGCATATGCAAAGCTGCTGGATTTAAAGACTTCCCATGCGACCACCGCCAGGGGCCCTGAGCTGATCAGCTCCACGATCAATGGTTATGACCAGTCCATCGCCACCTTTGCAAACGGCGAGGCCATCTTTATCAAGCAGGGGAACTGGTGCTACATTCAGCTCTGCGACGCCAATCCGGAGATTGCCGATACCATGACCTTCCTGCCCATCAAGCTTGATCTTGAGCAGAGCGATATCACGGCGAACGGACTTACTGTGGATCACTTAAACAGTTCCATCCCGGTATTTGTATCCATGTACTATGTGATCAATGAGAAGGTAAGCGATTCCGAGCGCGCAGCCGCAGAGGAATTCCTGGCATGGCTGAACACCACCGAGGAGGGCATGAAGTACATCGTTGAGGAAATGTCCTTTATCCCTTATAACGCGGATCCTGCAAAGACCAGCTCCGGCTACTGCCTGGGCGACTGCATTCTTTCCTACGTACAGGACGGTCAGACAATTCCTGACGCTTACGCGGGATGTCCCAGCGGATGGGCAACCAATGTATTTGGTCTGCAGATGCTTGAAAATTATGTAAACAATGCCGAGTGGCCCGAGAGCGCTTACACGGATATCGCCGATTTCGTTGTGAGCAGCTGGTGCGAGTCCGGCGGCATCGAATAACCGGCTTTAACGGCTCTGCGAAGAAGCCTTCAGACGCCGCCCCGCCTGGCGGGGCGGTGTTCCGGTTAAAAACAACTTCCCCTGAAGGAGAATACCTATGGATCGATATTACAGAAAACGGCTTATTCCTCTGGCGCTGCCGGCGGCAATCCTTTTTATCCTTGTGATATTGCTGCCCTTTGCAACCGGCGTGATTTATTCCTTCTGCGGGTGGAGAGGCACCTATTTTGCAGGAGGAGAGCATTTCTGGGAAGCTTTTGTGGGGTTTGACAATTATATCAGCGTCTTTAAGTCTTCCAAATTCAGAAGTGCGTTCGGCTATACGATCGCCTTTACCATTGTGGCGGTGATCTCCCTGAATGTGGTTTCCCTGCTGATGGCGTTGCTCTCAACTGCCCTGCACAGGGGCTCGGGCGCTTACCGGACCATCTATTTCCTTCCCAATCTGCTGGGCGGACTGGCGCTTGGATATATCTGGCAGTTCATTTTTGAGATCGTGTACTCTCAGCTTATATTCGGAGAAAACGGGCTGATCCGTATTCCTTTCTTCTGCAATATGCTGCAGGATCGGTGGAAGGCAATGTTCGCGCTGGTGATCCTTGTGACATGGCAGATGGCGGGTTACATGATGCTGATCTACACCACGGGCCTTAACAATATCCCCAAAGACCTTTCCGAGGCGGCGGCCATCGACGGGGCGGGAGTCTGGCAGCGGTTTAAGAATATCACGGTGCCCATGCTCATGCCCTCCTTTACCATCGTATTTTTCCTGACTCTGTCCAAATGCTTCATGCTCCTGGATCCCAACGTGGCGTTGACGGACGGTAACTTTAACACAAGGCTTCTGGCGACGCAGATCCTGCGCACCACCAAGGATACCAACCCGCCCGATTACGGCCTGGCGCAGGCGCAGGCGGTGGTATTCTTTATCCTGATCGCAGTGGTCTCCCTGACGCAGGTTGCGGTTACCAAGAAAAAGGAGGTGGAGTTATAATGTCAATGGAATCCCGCCACAAAACACTCCAGATCGTGATCCATGTGATTCTGGTGCTGCTTGCTGTCTATACGCTGGCGCCACTGGTGTTTCTGCTCTTTAACTCTTTTAAGTCAAACAACGAGATCATTGCCTCCCCTGTGGCGCTGCCCGAGTCCTGGAGTTTTCAGTACATTGCCAATGCCATAGAGAAGATCCATTTCTTCGAGGCGCTGGGCATTACGTTTATGGTGACCTTCTTTTCCATTGTGCTGTTGATCGTGGTATCTTCCTTCTGCGCATGGGCAATGGTGAGAAGCAAATCGGTGCTGGCCAACATCCTGTTTATGTGCTTTACCGCGGCCATGCTGGTTCCCTTTCAGTCCCTGATGTATCCTCTGCTGAGCCTGTTTGAGTCTCTGGGACTCAAAAACATTTACGGGCTGGTGATCATGTATGGGGGCTTTGGCCTGAGTATGTCGGTTTTCCTCTACCACGGCTTTATAAAGAGCGTTCCCGCCTCTTTGGAGGAGGCGGCGCTGATCGACGGGGCCAATCTGTTTCAGATGTTCTTTAAGGTGGTTTTTCCGCTTTTGAAGGGAACGACGGTCACGGTGATTGTTCTGAACGGTATGTGGATATGGAACGACTACCTTCTTCCTTTCCTGGTGATCGGTAACCAGGAGGGGTACAGAACCCTGACGCTGGAGCTGTACTTCGCAAAGCTCACCTCAGGACAGTATGGAAATCCCTGGGAGTTGATTTTTCCGGCGGTATTTGTTACGATTATACCAATCGTTGTTCTGTACATATTCCTGCAGAAATATATCGTGGCAGGGGTAGCGGAAGGCGCTGTGAAGATGTAAGAAGCGGCCTTGAAATGCAGTAAGATATTGGCGAAACAACGGGCAGCACGCATTGCGGACTGCCCGTTGTTTCACACAGAGATAATAAGAAGGGGAGGGCAGGGAGATGAAATCCGTAGAAATGAAGTGGTGGCAGGGGGCGGTGGCCTATCAGATTTACCCCAAGAGCTTCATGGATTCCAATGGAGACGGGATCGGGGATCTGAACGGGATTACCGGGAAGCTGGATTATCTGAGGGAGCTGGGGATAGATCTGATCTGGTTAAGCCCGGTAAACCAGTCGCCCATGTGTGACAACGGATACGATATCTCGGATTACTATGCGATCAATCCGGCCTTTGGAACCAATGAGGATATGTACCGGCTGATCGATCAGGCCAGGGAGCGGGGGATCAGGGTCGTTATGGACCTGGTGGTCAACCACTGCTCCGACCGGCACGAGTGGTTTCAGAGGGCGCTGGCGGATCCCCAGGGGGAGTACGGAAGCTGCTTCTATTTCCGAAAGGGGAAGGAGGGCTGTCCGCCCAATAACTGGCGCTCCATATTCGGGGGAAGCGCCTGGGAGAGGGTTTCCGGAACAGATTGGTATTATCTGCATCTGTTTACGAAACAGCAGCCGGACCTGAACTGGGAAAATCCCGCCCTGCGGGGGGAGATCTACCGGATGATGAATTTCTGGCTGGAAAAGGGCGTCAGCGGATTTCGGCTGGACGCGATCACTTATATCAAGAAGGAGGAAGGTCTTCCCTCTTATGAGCCTGACGGAAAGGACGGGATGGTCTCTGTAAAATATGGAGCCTTGAACCGTCCGGGCATCGAGGTTTTTCTGAACGAGATGAAGGAGAGAACCTACGGAAATTATGACGCCTTCACGGTGGGGGAGGTGGCCGGAGCCCAGGGGGAGGAGATGCTTCCCTTTATCTCCCTTAAGGACGGATTCTTTTCCACGATTTTCGAGATCAGTCATCTGCAGCCGGGGCTGGTGGGGCCCAACTTTTTCTGGTGCCAGAGGGAAAATTGGGATGCCAACGATATCCGCCGGGCGCTCTTTACCTCCCAGCTCTCCATCCAGCCGAAGGGGTGGCTTGCCAATGCCATGGAATCCCACGACACGCCCCGGTCGGTGGATACCTATCTTCCGCCCCAGGGCCGGAATTTCTACGGGGCGTCCATGCTGGCGGTTTTGTATTTCTGTCTGCGGGGAACCCCCTTTATCTATCAGGGACAGGAGATCGGCATGCGCAATATCCACTTTGACAGCATCGAGGAGTATGACGACTGCTCCTCTCTGAGCCAGTATCAGTACGCTCTGGAGGAGGGATTTTCGAAGGAGCAGGCGCACGCCTTCATAGAGATCATGAGCCGGGACAACGCCCGGTATCCGGTTTCCTGGGACGGCGGGGAGGGCGCAGGATTTACCCGGGGGACGCCCTGGATGAAGGTGAATCCTGATCATGATCAGATCAATATCGAGACCCAGCGGAAGGATCCCGGCTCTCTTCTTTCCTTTTACAAAAGGCTGATTGCCCTGAAAAAGAGCCCCGCGTTCTTTCATGTCCTGGCCCTGGGAGAGCTGCAGCCGGTTTTGGAGGAATATCCTTATATATTCGCATATTCCAGAGACGACGGGGAAAAGAAACTGTTTGTGATCTGCAACTATCAGAGCGATGGCTGCAGGGTGGAGTGGAAGGAGGCGGGCAGCGTGCTGCTGAACAATTATGATAAGCTGGATCGGGATGAAAAGGGGCTGTGTCTGGAGCCCTTTCAGGCGGTGATCCTGGAGGCAAAGCGGGAGCCCTTTACCCTGACCCGGGCCATCCTGCGCACCAGGGACGGTGTGGAGAACATCCTCACGTGTGAGGAATCCGGGCAGGAGAAGGAGGCGTCGGACGGGATGCGTTTTTCCGGCCAGGCGGGGCAGATAAAGGTGGAGAAGATCCGGGAGGACGGCAGACTTGCGCTGAAAATGACGGGCGGCCTGCACAGGGCAATGCCTTACTTCGGATATCAGCCGGCTCTCGCGGAACAGGAGGGGATGGCCCTGGAGCTTTCAATGACCGGGGAGATGTCCTTTGTCTCCATTTATCAGCACAAGGAGTGGTGGACGCGTCCGGCCTTTGGAACGGAATATGGGCAGATCCCGAAAAGGAGCCAGCTTGTGGTGATGAAGGATAAGGAGACGTATCACATTTTCCTGGCGGTGAGCGGGCAGGAGAACCGCGCGGATCTGGAGGGCTTCGAGGGCGGGATCCGTCTGACGCTCTCCTCCAATCTGGCAAATCAGACGCAGATGTCGGATCTGGCCCTGGTTTACGCCAGGGGGAAGGAGCCTTACGCCCTGATTGAGGATGCGGCGCAGATGGCTCTGCGGCTTACCGGAAAGGGTCTTAAGCTGCGACGGGAGAAAAAGTTCCCGGGGATTTTTGAGAAGATCGGCTGGTGTACCTGGGATTCCCTGGGACAGAAGGTGAACGAAAAGGCCATCCTTGAGAAGATGGACGAGTTCCGTGAAAAGAACCTTCCCATCGCCTGGGTGCTCATCGACGACGGGTGGTCTCTGGCCAACCAGGAGAAGCTGACGCTGGCAGGCCTGGACGCGGATCCGGAGAAATTCCCGAAGGGGATTGGGGAGACCGTGCGGATCCTGAAGCAGGAGTATCAGGTGGAGCAGGTGGGCGTCTGGCAGGCGGTGAAGGGCTACTGGTGCGGCGTGGAGGAGGGCTCCCAGGCAGAAAAGGAGCTGGGGGCTTATCTCACTCGTTATCCTAACGGGGAGCTGACCGTGCGGCCGCAGGCGGAGGCGGCCTTCGGCTTCTGGAATCAGTGGCACGCTTACCTGAAAAGGGCAGGAGTGGATTTTATCAAGGTGGACAGCCAGAGCTCTTTCTCCATCGCGGCCCGGGGAAGCTGCAGCTACGGAAAGCTGGCCCGGGCGGTACACACGGGACTGGAGGCCTCTGCGGATCTGAATTTCGGCGGGAATCTGATCAACTGTATGGGCATGGCCCCGGAGGATGTGTGGAACCGCCAGAGCGCGTCCCTCTCCCGCAACAGCGACGACTTTACCCCTACGGTGCGGGGCAGCTTTACGGAGCATGCACTGCAGAACGCATATAATGCCATTTACCATGGATGCTTTTACTGGTGCGACTGGGACATGGTCTGGTCCATCCACGAGGATGTGCGCCAGAATATGATGATCCGTCTGATCAGCGGCGGTCCGGTCTACTTAAGCGACGGGGCGGGCAACACGGATCCGGAGCAGATCTGGCCGGTGATTCTGGAGGACGGCTCCATCCTGCGCTGTCAGGATGTGGCAAGGCCAACCCTGGACTGCCTCACCCGGGGCGGAGAGGACGGAAACGGTATCCTGAAAATTTATAACCGCTATGAGGATGTGGTCTATGTGGCGGCTATCCCTGTGAAGGAGACGGCGCAGCCCTTGGAGGGAAGCCTTAGGGCGTCGGATCTTCCCGCGCAGACGAAGGAACGTACTCCGGAGGCAGAAGGCTTTGGAGCATGCGGTTCGGGAGAGCCCCGCTCGGGAGCAGAGCGCTCCTGGGAAAAGTTCTGGGTATACGACTGGAAAAGGAAAGAGGCGTTTCTCTGCGGCCAGGATACGGTGTATCCTTTCAGTCTTGCCCCGAAGGATGCGGAGCTGTTTCACCTGATCCCGCAGAAGAAGGGAATCTGCGTGGTTGGAATCACGGATAAATATATTTCGGCGGCCTGCGTGGAGGTTATCACAGTCTGCGAAGGGGAGTATCTCATCCGTTCAAAGAGCGGGGGAGAATTCGCGTTCCTGACGCAGGAGAAGGTGAAGGAAATCCGGCAGGACGGCGTCGCGGCTTCCTTTGAGAGGAGAGGCGATCTGTACTGCGTTCCTTGCGCAGGGATGGGGCACACGATTTCCGTCCGGCTGGAGGCGTAAGGGCCGGGCAGGGGCGGAAAGCTCTGACAGCCGGAGAGAAGGCTCCGGCAGGAAAAAAACACAGAAAAGGCAGGATAAGGCATGGCGACTTTGAAGGATGTGGCGAGGGAGACGGGGCTTTCCGTTACCACCGTCTCCAGAGTGCTGAACAAGAGAGGTTATATCAGTGAGAAGACGGTGGAAAAGGTGAATGAGGCCATGAAAAAGCTGAATTACCAGCCCAATGAGATGGCCAGGGCCCTGTCAAGGCGCTCCTCCAACACCATCGGAGTCATTATGCCTCATCTGGATCATCCTTATTTTTCAATGCTTCTGAGCCATCTGGACGATGCCGCCTGTGAGGCGCATTACCGGCTGCTGGTTTTTAAGTCCAAGGGGCGGGAGAGCAGGACGGAAGAATATCTGGATATCTGTAACGGAAACAGGGTGGCGGGGATCATCCTTTGCTCCGGCCATGTAAGAACGGAGGTGTTCAGCAATGGCGGAAGCCCGCTGATTACCATGGAGCGTTTTATGGAGCATGGCACCTCGGCAGTGGAGTGCGATAATTTCCAGGGCGGCAGGCTTGCGGCAAGGCATCTTATCGGGAAGGGGTGCAAAAGACTGCTGGCCTTTACAGGCGTAAGAGGAATGGGGATGCCCGCGGATCAGCGTGTGGAGGGCTTTCGGGGAGTCTGCCGGGAAAATGGGGTGGAATACTGGGAGGTTCCCATAGATCCCCGGATCTATGACACGCTGGAGTACGGGGAGCTGATAGAGCAGGAGCTGGACGCCTGTTCCGGGGTGGACGGGATTTTCGCCGGAAGCGACGTGATCGCCGCACAGGTGATCCAGGCGTGCAGCAGAAGGAACATTTCCATTCCCGGACAGATGAAGGTGGTGGGCTTCGACGACACCCGCATCGCCTCACTGACTACGCCGGGAATCACCACCATTCATCAGCCGGTCAGGGAGATGGCTCACCTGGCGGTTTCCCTGATCGCTTCCGCCAGGGCGGGGGAGATGGTGCCCAGCCGCACGGTTCTGCCGGTGACGCTGGTGGAGAGGGGGACCACCTGAAGGGAAAGCGTTTGGAGGACAGACGAGGATAAGATTCCGGGAGGTGAGAAGAATGTCACCTTTCTGCAATCAAATCTGACGTACATATTTTCATATGGTTATTTACCGTCAGAACGCCCCATGTTTTTTGGCTGGCAGGTGAAGCGGGCGGTATAAAAACAGCTTCTGTAATTATATTGCTCTGGATTTTTCCCAAATTGGTAATGCCATACCCCTTTTGTGAACCATATCCAAACATATGTCTTCCCACAAATGCTCCTGCTTTACTCTCAAATTCTCCTGATGTAGATATTGCGACAGCGTCAATCAGCTCTGGCAGCATATGTATATAGCAGGCAAGCACAAGCATTTCTTTCTGCGGGCGCCTGCATATATTTATAACCTGTGACGCCGCGCGCCTGGCAAGGGAGATAAAATCCGCCCCGTTCTTTTTCACGGAAACGCCAAAGGCAGTAGAATAATTTCCCATTGCCCCCTGCCGGTAGCATTTTGTCTGATTACGGATATCGGCTGCAATAATCACCTTATCTGTATTTTCTTCCAGCATCATCTTTGCAATCAGCCAGTCGTTTACAGTAATATTCTGTTGTTTGCATAAAGTCTGTATTTCTTCTAACTCCCGATTGCAAACGGTGATAATTTCCCGGTTCACTTTGTGTTTTTGAATATAGGCTCTTTCAAATGCACTATATTCTTCATATTTAACCTGTTGCCCCTCCTTTTTCCATCTCCTGTTTGCGTCGCCTGCAATCAATTTACTGATAAAAGGTAAATCGCTGTCCAGGGGAAGGTCGTCCAGGCCCTGAATTAAGTGTTCCCGCACAAATTGCGGCATTACTCCGTCTGCATAATACCCTGCAAATTCCTCTGCCAGTTGTAAAAGCCCTCTGCCGTCACACAAAAGATGGTGGGCAATAAAAAGTATTTGAAATTCACTTCCTTTTGGATAAACCACTACTTTTAGCAGACATTCTTTTCTGACATTCCACCCCCGGGCAGATAATTCTTCATAATCCTGTTGCCACATGACCATGCTCTGTATCAGCCGTTTTTCATCATAATTGCTTTCTGTTTTTGCCATAATTCCAAAGTGCATATTGGGGCACATAAAGTGCGCGCGTTCTGTATACACATAATTTCTGTCTGATTTCATATTTTTATATTTCATTTGTCGAACTTTCTCTGTTTTCATTGTGATATAACCTGAAGCCTGCACATGCTTCTGTAAGTAGCTGCCTTATTTCCTCGGGGGCAATGTTCGTTGTGTTCGTAGAAACAATCGTTGCTATACCATGCGCAAAGATCCATGTTTTCACAAACACTTCCGGTTCAATCGGAACTGGAACGTGCCTGGCCAGATCGTAAAGGCTTTCAAGTCTCGTTCCGCTGTCTGACATACATAGAAGATGAAACAAATTTTTTTCATTTCGAGCCAGTTCCACATACTTTAGCCCCATGCTTAAAAAACAGGGGGGTTCTGTGTCAGAGGACTGTTGCAGCATGGTTTCTTCAAATAGTTTTTGCGTTTTTTTGTAAACTTCTTCCTTTAGTTCCTCCATGTTGCGAAAGGCATGGAACACTGGCTGAGTAGAGCATTTTAATTCACTGGCAAGTAAACGCGCGGTTACTTTTTCAAAACCATATAGTTTTGTCAGCTCAAATGCTTTTTCAACAATAGCTTCTCTTGGGATCCTGACTTTTGGCGGCATAATATTCTCCTTTTGATAACTAAGTTATATATCATTGTTATTATATGTCAGGCAGAGATTTCTGTCAATCCATCCGACTAAAATCTGATCCGTTTTTTCTTAAATAAACAAGGTTAAATTATTTCATGTCGGACGTATAGAGAAATTATTTACCCATCTACAGAAAATCTAAGGCGAATGTTTAGAAGTTCTTAAGATTTATCCCCCATTTTTGTTCTGATTTCTGAGGTATTGTATCAATGTAATCCGTTATATATTACAGAAAGCGGACAGACAGCAAAGGAAAAGGAGCGGATGAAAAATGACGGTAGAACTGATGATGCAGTATTTTGCGAGGTATGGCGGGATTGCGATTTTTGTGATTGTGCTGCTTGAATATCTGAACCTTCCGGGCTTCCCGGCGGGGATTATCATGCCCATGGCGGGAATCTGGGCGGCAAAAGGGAATATCCATTTCATTCCGGCGCTGATCATCACGGTGGCGGCGGGACTTACGGGAAGTCTGATCCTGTACTGGCTGGGGTATAAGGGCGGGGAGCTGTTTCTGGAAAAGTATCTGAACAAATTTCCCAGGCAGCGGCCCGTGATTGAGCAAAAGCTGGCCTGGGTGAGGGAAAAGGGCAGCGTGGGGATATTCTTAAGCAAGCTGATCCCCATGATTCGCACGCTGATCTCCATTCCGGCAGGAGTGTCGAAGATGAATCTGTTGACCTATACGGTCAGCTCCACGCTTGGGATCTGTGTGTGGAATCTGTTTTTTGTGGGAGCAGGATATTTTCTGGGAGATATGGTGCTGGGGTATTTTGGTTAAAAACGCAGGGGGAGAACAGTATAATGAAAATTGCAATGATGACAAACAATTACAAGCCCTTCGTGGCCGGGGTGGCCATCTCCGTAGACAGACTGGCGCAGAGCCTTCGTAAAATGGGGCATCAGGTGGTGGTCTTCGCACCTGACTATAACGGTCAACAAACGGAGGAGGATGTGGTGAGATACAGGGCGCTGATTAAGGGCGTGGCGGGCGGATTTTCCGTTCCCAATCCGGCGGATCCGGAGATCGAGCGCAGGTTCCGGGAAGGGAATTTCGATGTGATCCATGTCCATCACCCCATGATGATCGGGGACACGGCCAGGTATCTGTCCTGGAAATACCATACGCCCCTGGTGCTCACCTACCACACCAGATATGAACAGTATCTTCATTATGTGGGGCTTTCGGCATTTAAGGGAGTGATCCCCTTTTACCTGAGAAGCTGTACGGGAAGCTGCGACGTGGTGGCAGCCCCTACGCCCCTTATGAAAAATTATCTGGAGGAGATCCGCTTAAAGAGCGCGATCCGGGTACTTCCCACCGGCCTTCCCGGCGACAGCTTTTTTCCGGATGAGGAAAAGGCCGGGGAGATCCGCAGGAAGCTTGCAGGCGGCAAAAAGTATCTCTTCTGCACCGTGGCTAGGCTGGCGAAGGAGAAAAACATCGAATTTCTCCTTCGCAGTGTGAGACTGCGCAAGGAAACCTGCGGCGGCGATTTCCGGCTGGCGCTGATCGGCGATGGTCCTTACCGCAGAGAGCTGGAAAAGCAGGCGGCAGAGCTGGGGCTTACGGACGAGGTGGTCTTTGTGGGGAAGGTTCCCAACCAGGAGATCAAAAACTACTGCCATGCCGCCGACCTGTTCCTGTTCGGCTCCCTGTCGGAGACCCAGGGGATCGTACTGCTGGAGTCGATGGCGGCGGGGACGCCGGTGCTGGCGGTGAAGGCCACCGGAACCCGGGACGTGGTGGAAAACGGAAGGAACGGATATATGACAGAGGTGTCGGAAACAGAATTTGCAGGGAAGCTGATGGATATTCTGGAGAAAAAGGAGCTGGAGCTTCTGCGCGCCGGCGCAAGGGAGACGGCGGGGGGCTACGGCTGTGAGCGCATCGCCCGGGAGGCGGCTCTGCTCTATGCCCAGGCCATCGAGCTTCGCAGGGACAGGGAACGGCAGAAACATAATAACAGAAACCGCCGGGAAGATGTGGTATACTCGTAGAGGAAACAGGAGCAGCCAGGGATTATGGATGCGAAACCCCATGAGCGGGTTTTGCATTGCGTTGCCGCGGATGGCGCGGCAGGGAGGGTGATATGTCAGCTTATCATATTCTGATTGTGGAGGACGATCGGGAGATCCGGGAGGGAATCGAGATTTACCTGAAAAATCAGGGCTATGAGGTCTCTCAGGCCGCCGACGGCGTGGAGGGGCTGGAAAGGATCCGGCAGGAGGAGATTCATCTGGCTATCGTGGATGTGATGATGCCCAGGATGGACGGCATTACCATGATGATGAAGGTGCGGGAGATGGGCAGGGATTTCCCGGTGATCATGCTCTCCGCCAAGTCCGAGGAGGTGGATAAGATCATGGGGCTTAACATGGGAGCCGACGACTATGTGACCAAGCCCTTTACCACCATGGAGCTGCTGGCCAGGGTGAATTCCCATCTGCGCCGATATGGGAAATTTCTGGAGGCCCTGGAGGGCAGGGAGCAGAGCGATAAGGTCTACGTGATCGGCGGCCTGGAGCTCAACGAGGAGACTGTGGAGGTGAGCGTGGACGGAAAGCCGGTGAAGATGACGCCGCTGGAGTTTAAGATCCTGATGCTTCTGATGAAGAATCCCGGCAGAGTATTCAGCGCCGAGGAGATCTACGAGCGGGTGTGGAACGAGCAGGCGATCAACACGGATACCATCATGGTACATATCCGCAAGATCCGGGAAAAAATAGAAGTCAATCCGAGGGAGCCAAAATATCTGAAGGTGGTGTGGGGCGTTGGATACAAAATCGAAAAGCAGTAAAAAATTCAGTTTTCTTGCGGCTGCGGTCTGGATCCTGCTGGCGGTGGCAGCGTTTCTGGCTTTTTATCCCGCCTTTGGGCGGGAGGCCTCCGGCTATTATACGGATCATCTAAAGAGCCAGCAGCTTCTCCAGGAGATGTACGAGGGAAATTTCGTCCTTTACAAAAATATGCTGGAGAGGACGCAGAGGAAGGAGATTTCCTGGGCGGAGCTGTATCTGGAGATGGAGCGGGAGGAGATCACCCTGGAGGAAATGGAGAGAAGCGGACTGGATTTTGAGGAAGGCACGTCGGGGGCCATGAAAAATTTCCTCTCCGCGGGTATGAACAACATGCTGGCAGTCTGGAAAAGCCAGATGGCACAGCGGCTGGGCAGATATATGGATTATTGTGTGATCGACCATAAAACCGGGGAAATTCTGAAAAATACCGCCAGAGAGATCGAATCGCTGCGCACGGACGACCCGAAGGAGAGCTACGTCTGGTATGTGAGGATGACCTATGACGATGACGGAAATCTGGCGGATCTGTCGGTAAGGGACGAGGACGATTCGGATACCCTTTTTAAAAATGCCCGGACGATGCTGGAGGCGGATCTGCTGGGATACTCTCTGGGAGATTACGTCGGCCGGGGGATTGCCAGCCGCAGCGAATTCAGCTTCGGCAGCAGTCTCTGCTTTGACGATTCCGTCTATGAGGGGGAAGCGCCCCGCCTGGTAAAGCTTACCTGGCGTGTGAACGACGCGCTTAAGGGCATGACCTTTATTTACGCCCTGACGCAGGAGCAGAAGCAGAATCTGTTTACCCTGTGGAAAAACGGGGTTGCCGTGGACGACTACCGGTGGGAGATCAGAAACGCCTACTACAATGCAGGGACGGGCGAGGTCTACGCGGTTCTTCTGGTGATTCTTGCCGTGACCGCGCTTCTTATGACCAGGAGCAGGCGCTACTGTCTTCATCATCTGCCCGGTTTTCATCTCAGTCTGGAGATCAGCCTGACATGTATGATCTGCGCCTTTGCCGCCTTTGGCCCCTGGGCGGTGGGGATGGTGTACTGCTCCAACGACGGATTTTTTGACAATTTTTACGGAAGGTATCTGGAGGCGGTGCCCGGGGATTTTTATCCGGTATTGACTTTAGCAGTTAATATTTTGGTGCTGTCTGCCCAGTTTGGCTTCTGGTACTATCTGATCACCACCCTGGGGGAGGTGTTTGACATGGGCGTGATAACGTTTGTAAGGCAGAGGAGCATCCTGGTCCGGCTCTGTGCGCGGGTGGCGGACTGGATTAAGACCAGGAAGGAGCGCTTTGAGGAGGAGATTCTTCACACGGACCTGGGCGGAAAGGCCGAGAAAACCATCCGCAGGCTTCTTCTGATTAATTTTATCATACTGGGGATCGCCTGTACCATGTGGATGTTCGGGTGGATTGGGCTGATTCTGTACACGATTGTCCTTTACTTCCTGCTGAAAAAATACATGAGCAGGATTCAGGAGCAGTACCGCCAGCTTTTTGTGGCCACCCGTTCCATCGCGGACGGCAACCTGCAGACACAGTTTTCCAGCGACTGGGGCGTGTTCGAATCCTATAAGCAGGAGCTTTCCCGGATCCAGAACGGCTTTAAGGCGGCGGTGGATAAGGAGGTAAAGAGCCAGAAGATGAAGACGGAGCTGATCACCAACGTCTCCCACGACTTAAAGACCCCCCTTACCGCCATCACCACCTATATCGAGCTTTTGGAGCAGGAGGGGCTCTCCCCGGAACAGACCAGGGAGTATCTTAAGGTCTTAAAGCGCAAGTCCGAACGGCTGAAATACCTGATAGAGGATCTGTTCGAGGTGAGCAAGGCCACCAGCGGAAATATCACTCTGACGCCGGTGGATGTGGATATCTGCAACCTGATGCGGCAGGTGTACCTGGAGTATGAGGACCGGGTGGAGGAGGCCGGACTGATCTTCCGCTTTCATCTTCCGGAGGAAAAGGTGTTTCTTAAGCTGGACAGCCAGAAGACATACCGGGTGTTTGAAAATCTTTATACCAACATCATCAAATACGCCATGCCGAACACCAGAGTGTATGTGAGCGGGGAGAGGACGCAAAAGGGAATCTTTATCGAGCTCAAGAACATGTCCGCCATGGAACTGAACGTCGCGCCCCAGGAGCTGACGGAGCGGTTTGTCCGGGGGGACAGCTCCCGGAATACGGAGGGGAGCGGGCTGGGACTGGCCATCGCCAGAAGCTTTGTGGAATTGCAGGGCGGCCAGCTTGTGGTGGAGATCGACGGGGATCTGTTTAAGGTGAAAATCGAGTGGTAAAAAGTAAGCGAAGGACAACAGATTTAAGTAAGAACAGGCGGAAGTGATTTTACTTCCGCCTGTTTTGTGGTAAAATAAGTAGCGCGCCGATGAGTGTGCAGAAACACAGCTTTTGAAAATCAAAGGGCGCCGGCTGCCGAGTGTTCCTCCGGGATATACATAAAAGTGAACCGAGACACCGGCAATACGGATGAACGCACTCCTCCCGGAACCAACGCCCGCTTTTATTATACAACGGTTCCGGGGAGGGGGGCAAGAGAAAAGCGCGGAGAGGAAAGGGGACTGAATGGGACTGTATTTGAACTCCAAAAAACCGTATACCATTTACAGAGATGTGGTTTCAAGCACATATTTTGTTGATAAGACGGCGATGCTGGGGGAGCTGATCCCTCTTGTAGAACCCGTGGGGAACGAAACGGAGCGGGGGCGCAGGGCGGAAAGCCGCGGCAATAAATATATCTGTCTTACAAGGCCGCGCCGCTTCGGAAAAACTCTTGCCGCCAGCATGATTGCCTCCTTCTTTGGAAGGGGACGGGATGCGCGGGGATTATTCGAGAGATTGCAGATCTGCCGGAATGACGGATTTGAACGCCATCTGAACCGACACGACGTGATTTATATTGCATTTAATGAGGCTCCGGCGGGATGCGCGGACTACCGCCAGTATATTGACAGGATTCAGGAACGTATGGTAAGTGACCTGATGCGGGAATATCCAAATGCGGGAATAAAGCCGGGGGACGCTCCCTGGGATGTGCTGAACAGTATTTATGAGCTGGAGCAGGATATTGAGTTTATATTTGTCCTGGATGAATGGGACTATATTTTTTATCAGGATTTTGTTACGGACAGCGATAAAAAGGCATACACCGGCTTCCTGAGCGCTCTTTTAAAGGATCAGCCGTACGTGGAGCTGGCTTACATGACGGGGATTCTCCCCATAGCCAAGCATTCAAGCGGTTCAGAGCTGAATATGTTTTATGAGTATACGATGGCGACGGAAGAAAAATACAGTGAGTTTTTCGGGTTTACAGACGGGGAAGTGGACGGGCTGTATGCAAAATACCGGAGTCTGAATCCCGCAGGGAGAGTGTCGCGCAGGGAACTGCGGATATGGTATGACGGCTATCATATACGCTCCGGCGGACGTGTTTATAATCCCCGTTCGGTGGTCGCTTCGCTGACCAATAATAATCTTGGCAGCTACTGGACAAGCGCAGGGCCTTATGATGAGATTTTTTACTATATCAGGCATAATACGGATGCGGTCAGGGAGGATATCGCGCGAATGGTATCGGGCGCGGCTATCCCGGCCAGGGTGAGGGAATATGCGGCGGTATCCATGAACCTGAGTACCAGAGACGAAATCTTTTCCGCTATGGTGGTTTACGGGTTTCTGAGCTATGAGAACGGATACGTTTCGATTCCCAACCGGGAGCTGATGGATCAGTTTGACGGGCTCCTGATGAAGGAGGCTTCACTGGGATATCTTTACAGGCTTTCGTCCAATTCCGAAAGGATGCTGAAAGCAACCAGGGAAGGGGATACGGATACCATGCTGGAGATTCTGGAATACGCCCATAGTACGGAAATTCCGCTTCTGAATTATAACAATGAGACGGATCTGACCGCAATAGTCAATCTCGTCTATCTGTCGGCGCGTAATACCTATGAGGTGATTCGGGAGGATAAAGGCGGAAAGGGATATGTGGATTTTATATTCAGGCCATGTATTAACAGGGCAGACGACGGTATTATTCTGGAGCTGAAGATTGACGGCAGCGCGCAGGAAGCGATCCGGCAGATTAAGGACAGACAGTATGCGTTGGCCTTTGCGCCAAAGACGGGAGCTCCCGCTTTTTATACAGGAAGAATTCTGGCGGTGGGGATCGCCTATGACAGAGAGACCAAAAAACACAGCTGCGTGACAGAGGTCCTGAAGGACAGATAACTTTTTACGGAAATACGCGGGAAAATATGCGCCATAATAGCGCAGATGGGAGCACAATTGGACAGAGAGAGGTTACTGAAACAATACTTCGGATATGACTCCTTTCGGGAAGGGCAGGAGTATCTGATCGACAATATACTGGCGGGAAAGGATGTGCTGGGAATCATGCCCACCGGGGCGGGAAAATCCCTGTGCTATCAGATCCCTGCGCTGCTTATGGAGGGGAGTCTGGACGAAAGCGGGGATGTGCCCGCGAAGAACAGCCCTGCCGGCCAATCCTTTGGCGGCGGCAGGGCGCGTGGGATCACTCTGGTCATCTCTCCTCTGATCTCCCTGATGAAGGATCAGGTGGAGAGCTTAAATCAGGCGGGAATCCATGCGGCGTACCTCAACAGCTCCCTGACGCCGGGACAGTACCGCAAGGCTCTTGCCCTTGCCGGGCAGGGGCGTTATCCCATCATATATGTGGCCCCGGAGCGGCTGATGACTGCGGAATTTCTGGACTTTGCCCTGCATACGCCCATCGCCATGGTGGCGGTGGACGAGGCCCACTGCGTCTCCCAGTGGGGGCAGGATTTCCGACCCAGCTATTTAAAGATCACAGAGTTTACGGACGCGCTGCCCGAAAGGCCTGTGGTGGCCGCCTTTACCGCCACCGCCACGAAGGAGGTCAGGGAGGATATCATCGACATTCTCATGCTCCGGGAGCCTGCGGTGATCACCACGGGGTTTGACCGGAAGAACCTTTACTTCGGCGTGATGGCCATAAAGGACCGATACGGTGCGGTGAAGAACTATCTGGAATGCCATCCGGGGGAGAGCGGCATCATCTACTGTCTCACCCGCAAAAATGTGGAGGAGGTCTGCGACCGGTTAGCTTCCGAGGGCTTTTCCGTGACCCGGTATCATGCGGGGCTCTCTGACGAGGAGCGCAGAAGGAACCAGGAGGATTTTATTTACGACCGCAGATCCGTCATGGTGGCCACCAACGCCTTTGGCATGGGGATCGACAAGTCCAATGTGCGCTTTGTCCTGCACTTTGGAATGCCCAAAAATCTGGAGTCCTACTATCAGGAGGCCGGGAGGGCGGGGAGGGACGGGCAGCCCTCCGAATGCATTCTGTACTATAGCGGTCAGGATGTGGTGACCAATCAGTTTTTTATCGAAAACAATCAGGACAATCAGGAGCTGGACGAGATTACCCGGGAGCTGGTCATGGAGCGGGACCGGGAGCGGCTTCGGAAAATGACCTTTTACTGCACCACCAACGAGTGTCTGCGGGATTACATCCTTCGATATTTCGGGGAATATGGGGAGAACTACTGTGGAAACTGTTCCAACTGCCTGAGCCAGTTTGAGACGGTGGATGTGACGGAGATTGCGGGAGCTCTGATCGGCTGCGTCAGGAGCAGCCGCCAGCGATATGGGGTAAATGTTCTCATCGACACGGTTCACGGGGCGGATACGGCGAAGATCAGGAATTACCGGATGAATGAGAATCCTTTTTATGGAAAGCTCTCCAAAGTACCCGCTCACAGACTGCGGCAGGTGATGAGCTTTCTTCTGATCCATGGCTATCTCATGCAGTCAAACGACGAGTACGCCGTGGTCCGGCTGACGGAAAAGTCCGAGACGGTATTGCAGGGCCGGGAGCCGGTGCTGATGAAGATGGCAAAGGAGCAGGAGCATCCGGCCAGAACCGCCAGGACAGGGGAAAGGCGCCGGATGGCGGGAGCCGGATTTTCCGCGGCCGGCAGGGAATTTACCCGCCAGGAGGAGGCGCTCTTTGAAAAGCTGCGCGCTCTGCGGACGCAGATCGCAAGGGTGGAGAAGGTGCCTCCCTACATTATCTTTTCCGATAAGACCCTGACCCATATGTGCATGGTCCGGCCGCGGACAAAGCAGGAGATGCTTTCGGTCTCCGGCGTGGGGGAGCACAAGTATGAGAAGTACGGGGAGAGGTTTCTCGCGTGTGTGAAGGAAAACGCGGGGGAGTAAGGGAGTCGGATGCGCGAAAAAACAACGGACAACACGCTTCGCGAATTGTCCTTATGTTAATAAAAGATAAGGCAGACGAGGTCTGCGACAGGCAGGAGAAGTGATATGAAACAGTTTTTAAAAGTTCTTGCAATGATTTTTCTGGTATTGTTTGGGAGCTTCTGCGCCCTGGTGCTGGTGTGTGCGGTGAGGCCCGAGGTGACGCAGAAGCTGGCGGATTTCCTCTATCCCGGCAGGCGGCAGGCTGTATCGGCAGATGCAGATGATGCCGGGGAGGCGTTTAACGGCGGTAATCTGATGAAGGATTCCTTTTCCCTGGGGGAGGCTTCCGGGGAGGGAGAGGGGACGAATGCCGACGGAGGAAGCGGCGCGGGGGATGGAAGCGGCCTGGCGGAGCTGTCCGGAACGGGACTTCCCGGAGCGGAGACGTTTGAGGGAACGCCTGCTTCCGCGCTTCCCAGGGCGGAGGGAATCGATCAGGGCGTAAATCCTGAGTATATTGTCCCGGAAATATCCAGAGTGCAGACGCCGCAGCAGGTATCCGGCAAAAACGGCTATCAGCAGATTCAGGACGAGGGAGGTCAGATTGACGACGCACAGGCCGGCCAGCTTCAGAATCAGCTTGGCACAGGCTCCACCGGGGACGGCCTCACTTTTGACGCGAATTTTTATCCTTATTATGAAATGCTGGATGAGGCGGGAAAACACCTCTACCGTCAGATTTATGCCAACGCCAACGACCTGATTATGGCCTTTGCCCCTGTGGAGGAGGTGACCGCGCCCAGGCTGCGGACAGTTTTTGCGGCGGTTTACAACGACCACCCGGAGCTTTTCTGGCTGGAGACCGCGTACTCCGGTAAGTACAGGGGGGACGGGATCTGCGTGGAGATCGATCTGCGGATGAATTACACCGCCCAGAATCTGGAGGCCTCGAAGGCTGTCTTAAGCGAAAAGGCAAATGAGATTCTGGCGCTGGCGGCCCCGCTTTCCGACAATTATGAGAAGGAGAAGCAGGTTCACGACGCGCTGATCGACCGGATTACCTACAATATGGGGGCGGAGATGAACCAGAGCGCCTACAGCGCGCTGGTGAACGGGCAGACGGTATGCGCGGGTTATGCCAGAGCGTTTCAGTATCTGATGCAGCAGCTGGGGATCCCCTGCTATTACTGCACTGGCTTTGCCGGGGAGAATCATGCCTGGAACATCGTATCTCTGGATGACGGCTATTATAACGTGGACACCACCTGGGACGACACCGAGGGCGGAAACTACGATTATTTCAACAAGACGGATCAGGACTACGCGGATACCCATGTGCGGCAGGAGCTCTCTGTCTATCTGCCGCCCTGCAACGGGCAGCGCTACCGGAATCTGGAGCCGGATAGCGGCGCGGGAGCCGGCCCGGCAGGAAATCCGAATACCAGTTCGGGAGGCGATTCCGCAGCCGGCCCGGAAAACAGCCCGGCGGGCTCCTCCCCGCAGGAGCAGCTGCGCAGTCTTGCGGATGCGGGGGTTGAGGAGGCGGACGTTCTCCTTAGCCTTTCGGATTATTATGACGACTGCTATGAACAGGTAGCCGCAGGCGGGCTTAACTCCTTTGGTTTTTCCAACGTGGTTGACGGAAAGGCTCTTGCGGAGGAGATTTACAGCGCTTACCGGCAGAATGCCTACCGACAGGGCTATATGGAGGGGGCCATGGCACAGGTGGGGGCCGTCACCTGCGCCATGGAGCTTGAGTTTGAGCAGCTGCAGGGGGACAGATATCTGGTGACTCATACGGTCAAACTGAGGTGAAAGCATCTTTTGCACACTCTACAGCAGAAAACTCCTTTCTTTGAGGGGAAAAATGTGCCATAATAGAACTGGCGAAAGGAGAGCATTGCAATGAAGTTTACGAAAATGCACGGATGCGGCAATGATTATATTTATGTGGACGGAGACAGGGAGCAGATCGATGCGCAGGAAAAGCCGGAGCTGGTGAGACGTCTGAGCGACCGGCATTTCGGGATTGGCGGGGACGGGGTGATCTTCATCAACCCTTCCGATGAAGCGGATTTCGAGATGGAAATGTACAATATGGACGGCTCCCGGGCTGAGATGTGCGGCAACGGCATCCGCTGTGTGGCCAAATTTGTCTATGATAAGCGCCTCACGGACAAGACCCGCCTCAGCATTATAAGCTGCGGGAAGATCCGGTATCTGGATCTGACAGTTCAGGATGGTAAGGTATCGACCGTCAGGGTCAATATGGGTGCGCCGATTTTGAAAGCCGCCGACATACCGGTCATTTCCCTGAAGGGAGACCAGGAGCAGGTGATCGGAGAGGAAATTCTGGCGGACGGGAAATCCTGGAATATGACATGCGTGTCCATGGGAAATCCCCACGCTGTGATCTTTGTGGACGATGTGTCAGATTTTCCGCTGGAAAAGATCGGGCCAATGTTTGAAAACCATGAGCGGTTCCCCGGACGGGTCAATACGGAGTTCGTGAGGGTGATCGACGAGGGGCATGTGGAGATGCGCGTCTGGGAGAGAGGGACGGGGGAGACCCTGGCCTGCGGAACCGGGGCGTGCGCCGTGACGGTTGCCTGTGTGCTGAACGGTCTGACCGGGGAGGAGGTCTGCGTTAAGCTTTTGGGAGGCAGCCTGCAGATCCGGTGGGATCGGAAGGAAAACCTGGTGTACATGACCGGAAGCGCCGATACGGTGTTTGAGGGAGAAATCGAGATCTGACAGGAATCTGAGAGGTTACCAAATGGAAAAAGGACGTATTATTTTCCTCAATGGAGTGACAAGCGCAGGAAAAACATCCATTGTCGAGGCCATTCAGGAGCGTGACGACGTATTCTTTTATGTCGTCGCCAACGATTTGTTTCAGGAGATGGTGGGAGAAAAATATCTGCGTGAAAACTACTGGAAATATCTCAGCGAAGTTATTATTATGATGTACCACACTGCGAGACTCTATTCGGATATGGGGAAAAATGTACTTATTGACGGAATATTAGTTGAAAGAGACGAAATATCCCCTCATTATCAGCAGCTGCTGGAAATACTGAAAGATAACCCGCTTGATCTGGTTCAGGTATACTGCCCGCTGGATATATGCAGAAAAAGAAATATTGCCCGTGGCGACAGATATGAAAGTCAGTCGGATGAACAGGATGGATTGATGGCAAAAAATATAGAGTACAGGCTGAGGGTAGATACAAGCCTGTGCAGTGCGGCCCAATGTGCAGATAGAATTGTAAGGGAATTGCTTTAAAAATCGAAAACGGCAGATGAGAGGAAAGCGCTTTCCGGAGTGCCCATGGAGAAGCATCTGCCCGGACAAGGAGGAGAGAAGGATGTTTAAGATCAACGACAATTACCTGAAGTTACCCGGAAGCTATCTTTTTTCCACCATAGGAAAAAAGGTGAACGCCTATGCGGCGGCGCATCCGGACAAAAAGATTATCCGTCTGGGGATCGGGGATGTGACCCAGCCCCTGGCTCCGGCCATCATCACGGCGCTTCACGGGGCGGTGGACGAGATGTCCAGAGCGGAGACATTCAGGGGGTATGCGCCTGAACTGGGATATGAATTTTTAAGGAACGCCATCGCGGAAAACGACTATAAGGCCAGAGGCTGTCAGATCAGCGCGGACGAGATCTTTGTATCCGACGGGGCGAAGTGCGACTCCGGAAATATTCAGGAAATTTTCAGCGTGGACAATAAGATCGCGGTCTGCGATCCGGTCTATCCGGTGTATGTGGACACCAATGTGATGGCGGGAAGGACAGGCACATACGACAGCGTCAGGGAAACCTGGAGCGACGTGATCTATATGCCCTGTCTTGAGGAGAACGGCTTTGCGCCCCAGCTCCCCCAGGAAACGCCGGATCTGATCTATCTGTGCTTCCCCAACAATCCCACCGGCTCTGCCATCACCAGAGCCCGGCTTCAGGAGTGGGTGGACTACGCCAACCGGGTAGGGGCGGTGATCATCTATGACGCGGCCTACGAGGCCTATATTTCCGAGGAGGATGTGCCCCATTCCATTTACGAGTGCGAGGGCGCCAGGACCTGCGCCATCGAGCTCCACTCCTTTTCCAAGAACGCCGGATTTACCGGAGTAAGGCTTGGCTACACCGTGATCCCCAGAGACTTAAAGTGCGGGGACGTGGCCCTTCACTCCCTCTGGGCAAGGCGGCACGGGACGAAGTACAACGGCGCTCCCTACATCGTCCAGCGGGCCGGGGAGGCGGTGTACTCTCAGGAGGGAAAGGAGCAGCTTAAGAAACAGGTGGCCTATTACATGAACAATGCCAGGTATATTCTCGAGGGCCTTAAGGGGGCCGGCTACCAGGTTTCGGGCGGAGTGAACGCTCCGTATATCTGGCTGAAAGCGCCTGACGGAATGACGAGCTGGGAATTCTTCGATTTTCTTCTGGAAAAGGCAAATGTGGTGGGAACCCCCGGCTCCGGATTCGGCCCCAGCGGCGAGACCTATTTCCGGCTGACAGCCTTTGGAAGCTACGAAAATACCGTGGAGGCTGTGGATCGGATTAAGGCATTATAGGAATGATTTTGCAGGGGGATTTTTGAAAAGGCTGTTGTGCAAAAAGACAGAGGGCGCAGGAGAACTGCGCCTTTTGCGCATAAGTCCAATAAAAGCGGGCCACTTAAAGCGTATCACATAAGGAAGGGGGAGGGGAGTGAACGAGCGGCAGTTTGAGGAAGCCGTGGCGCGGATGACGCAGGGAGATAAGACCGCACTGAAGGAGATTTACGAATGTTATGCGGGATATATCTATCGGATCGTCTATGAGGTGCTGCGGAATAAGGAAAATACGGAGGACGTGACCAGCGAATTCTTTATCCGGCTCTGGAACAGGGCGGAGCAGTTTAAGCCGGGCAACGGCCATAAGGGTTATCTGGCCACCATGGCGCGGAACATGGCCATTGATTTTCTGCGCAAATACAGGCGGGAGGAGTTGACTGCGCTGCTGCAGGATCTGGGTCAGGGACCGGAGCAGGAAAGCGACGGGAAATCTTTGTATGGAAAGCAGGAGAATACATATCAGGCGGGCACAGGCTTTCCCGGCGGGGAAAGTCAGGTGGAAAGTCAGGTGCTGGGAAACATGACGGTGAGCCAGGCGCTGGACACCTTAAAGCCCGCGGAGCGTCAGATCGTCAGCCTGAAGGTTCTGGGCGAGATGACCTTTAAGGAGATTGCCAGGAGTATGCAGATTCCCATGGGGACGGTGACCTGGAAGTATCAGAATGCCATAAAAAAGCTGAGGAGGTGTGGGTATGAGTAAGGATTTTGAACAGGCATACAGAGAACTGGCCGAGAGCGAAATCCCGGATCTGTGGGAGCGGATCGAGGCCGGACTTGAGAGCAAATCCACACCGCAGCACAGAGCGGATCGAACACCGACCCGCGGGGCACAGGAGGGTTCCGATACAGAGAGAGAAAAATCCCTTCGCTCTTTACCGGACGGGAAAGAGGCATTAACTCCCATTGCTTCAGAAAAAAAGAAAACAGGAAGGCGTTTTGGTTTCAGCAGCCTGCGGAGCGTGGCCGGGATCGCGGCTGCGGCTTTGTGCGTGACGGTGATCCTTCCGGCGGCGTTTGTGCTTTTGAGCAGCAGGGGCCTGCGGATGGGAAGGGCCGGAGGCACCGGGGCGACGGAGGGCATCGATATGGCGGCGGCAGATAGTATGGATATGGAGTCTGCGCCGGAAATCTGCGAGGCCATGCCGGAGAATGCGGCGAAGCCGGCCCGGGAAGAAGGAGCTGTGGACGATGCGGCGGATGCGGGCGGAGCAGCAGGTACAGCGGGCGCAGACGGAGCGGACACGGCAGATGCAGGAGCGGCAGGCACAGGAGCGGCGGACACCGCAGAAGCAGGCCTGACAGACGCAGGAGAAATGGATGCAGGCGAGAAGGGTACAGGCGACCTGGCGGGAAGCATACGGGATGGCGCCCTCCAGGCAGGCGCGGCGCAGTCCATGCAGGACAGCGATGCCGGGCAGGCCGGTGGAATACAGGAGTCCTCGAAGAGGAAGGAGGAGAGCAAAGCCACGGCGGATGCTTCGGATGAAGCCGCCGCAACGGAGAGCGAAATGACGCAGAGCGACGCCGGGCCGGATTTTCCGGCGGAAGGAGCCGTTTTTGAGCACGTGGTGATCAGAGTGGAGGAAATCACAAATGATTTCGAAAGACAGGACGGAAGCCCTCCGGGAATCCTTTATACTGTGACGGTGCTGAGGGACGACTCAGGACAGCTCGGCGAAGGCCGGGAGCTGATGGTGGATCTGCCCGCCTGGTCCTCCCTGGCGCTGGTGAAGGACGAGGCCGCGGAGGTGGATCTGATCTATAACGGAAACGAAACCTTCGGGGTTAAGAAGCTTCACGGGCAGGCCCGGGAGTGAGCAGGAAGAGGCCGGCGCATTGAGTCACAGGTGGGCCGGCCCCGGTCATCATCACAGGAAAAGCTTCTCCAGGTACATGGCTACCCCGTCCTCGTCATTGGACAGGGTCACGGCGTCGGCGATTTCCTTTACCTGCGGGAGAGCATTTCCCATGGCTATGCCCCGGCCGCACACGCGCAGCATTTCCATGTCGGCAAAGTCGTCCCCGAAGGCGATGATCTCCTCCGGCCTGATCCCGGGACGCTCTGCCAGAGCGTGGATGGCTTTTGCCTTGGTAGCTTCCTTTCTGGAGAACTTGTACCAGTTGCCGTCGGAGAAGTGGACAAAGTCGCAGTCGCCGCCCATGGCGATCTTTTCCGCGGCCTTATCGTCAGGGAGCTCGACAGTGATTTTCAGTGCAGGCTCGTGAAAGTCCTGGTAGTCGGTGTAGCGCACCTCCCCCCAGTCAGGGTAGAGGATATGCGGATCCTCCTTATAATTCCAGTAGTGGGCGCCCGGGGTGTCCACGGTGATCTCACACTGTCCCTGTGTCAGTTCAAAGGCACAGCGGATAATCCCGGCGGTTTTTTCCGGGGAAAGGGCGCAGGAGAAGAGAAGCTCGCCCGCATACCTGACCAGAGCGCCGCCGCTGGAGATGACCAGGTCCGGCCTGACGGATTCGATGAAGGGGACGGCGTTGGACTCGCCCCTTGCGGTGGAGATTCCCAGGAGAAGTCCCTTTTCCCGGCATTTGCAAAGGACGGAGAGTGTGTGATCCGATATGGTCTTATCCGGGCGCAGAAGCGTCCCGTCCAGATCCAGTAAAATCAGTCTGTACATTTCTGAGTGCTCCTTTCCGGTTGAAACAGGGATGTCCGGCGAAGTCCGGCATCCGTTGTTAACATAAGGACAGTTCACGAAGCGTGCCGTCCGTTGTTACAATAAGCGCTCTCGCGGAGCGTGCCAGCGTTTGTTGAACATGTTTTAGACTCCATTATAGAGATAACCGGTGTAACAGTAAAGGAGAATCAGGGAATTTCCAGGTTAAACTTATAAACCGATATGCACCGCGGCACCATTTGTGGTGCCACGT
>CANOVJ010000028.1 GCA_947570615.1 uncultured Lachnospiraceae bacterium | reverse complement strand
CGGGTATTTCTGCTTTTTAAATATTCAGTTGTAACACATGTATTGTAATCCTACACATGCGATTGGAGGGCAGAAAAATAGGGGCTTGTCTTTAAGCCCTTTTTTGTGTATGATAGGAGTTAAGTATATTTTTAACTTAACGTTAAACAGGAGGAAAGTTGAATGGGTATTTTATTGACAGAGGAAGCCGGTGCCGCCGGCCAGATGGGGATCTCCATGGTGCTCTATTTTGCTCTTATTATTGGAGTTTTCTATTTTATCATGATCCGTCCACAGAAAAAGGAACAGAAGAAAAAGGCAACCATGTTATCCGCCCTTGAGGTTGGCGACTGCGTACTTACCAGCAGCGGCTTTTATGGAATCGTCATAGATATTACGGACGACACAGTGATCGTAGAGTTTGGTAACAACAAGAATTGCCGCATTCCCATGCAGAAAAGTGCCATTGCGCAGGTAGAGAAAGCAGACGCAGAATAAACATCAGGATCTGGAAGTGAGGCGCAGGTAATGCGCCTTATTTTGTATCACAGAATGTATCTTTCAGGGAGGGAACGAGAATGAAACTGAACATTGTATGTATACCGGGAGACGGAATCGGGCCAGAGATCGTGGCAGAGGCCCGTAAGGTGCTGAATAAGGTGGCGGCGGTGTACGGGCATGAGATTGCCTGCACCGACGTGCTTATGGGAGGGGCCTCCATCGACGCCTATGGGGTTCCCTTAACGCAGGAGACCATCGCGGCGGCGAAGGGGGCGGATGCGGTGCTGATGGGTTCCATCGGCGGAAACACGGTGACCTCCCCCTGGTATAAGCTTCCGCCCGACTTAAGGCCCGAGGCGGGACTTCTGGGAATCCGCAAGGCGCTGAATCTCTTCGCCAATTTAAGGCCTGCAGTGCTCTATGAGGAGCTGGCGGACGCCTGTCCTCTGAAAAAGGAGATCAGCGGCGAGGGGTTTGACATGCTGATCATGCGCGAGCTCACTGGAGGGCTCTATTTCGGGGAGCGCCGCACCACCCGGGAGGGGGGCGTGCGAAAGGCGGTGGACACCCTCACCTACGACGAGAACGAGATCCGCAGGATTGCCATCAAAGGCTTTGACATTGCCATGAAGCGCCGCAAAAAGGTGACCAGCGTGGATAAGGCCAATGTGCTGGATTCCTCCAGGCTCTGGCGCAGCGTGGTGGACGAGGTGGCTGCGGACTATCCGCAGGTGACCCTGGAGCATATGCTGGTGGACAACTGCGCCATGCAGCTTGTGAAGGATCCCGGTCAGTTTGACGTGATTCTGACGGAGAACATGTTCGGGGATATTCTCTCCGACGAGGCCAGCATGATCACCGGCTCCATAGGGATGCTGGCGTCTGCTTCCTTAAACGACAGTAAGTTCGGCCTCTACGAGCCCAGCCATGGCTCCGCGCCGGACATTGCGGGGAAGGGAATTGCCAATCCCATCGCAACCGTTCTCTCGGCGGCCATGATGCTGCGCTATTCCTTCGACCTCGACCGGGAAGCGGACGCGGTGGAGAATGCGGTCAGAAATATTCTCAAAAAGGGCTACCGCACAGTGGATATCATGGCGGAGGGATGTGTGCAGGTGGGCTGTAAGGAAATGGGTGATTTGCTGGCAGATGAGATCAGATAGACTGGAAAATAATCCGGGGCAGGCGGGGGGCAGACGGGGGGCGGCACGCTCCGTGAACCGCCCTGAATGGAAAGAGCGCATATTCCGGCTTCTGTTTGCAGGCATGGCCGTCTATTATGGCTGGCGTCTGTTCGCCCTCACGCCCTGGTATGACGAGCTCTATACCTATTATTGCTTTATCAGCAAAGGGCCTGTGTATGCGGCGGTTCACTGGCCTCTGCCCAACAATCATGTGGGTTATTCGGTGCTGTCGGGCTTTCTTGATTTTCTGGGGAATCCCTGGCTGGGGCTGCGGGGCGTGTCTTATCTGGCGGCCCTTGCCAATCTGGCTCTCCTCTACAAAATAGCGGGAAGATACCTGGATGGCTGGCTGGATCTGATGGCAGTGATTCTGTACGCGTCCATGGGGCTGGTGAACCAGCAGGCGGTCCAGGGAAGGGGATATACCCTGGGGATTACCTGTTTCCTGCTGGCATGGTATGCCATGAGCCTGATCTGCGAACAGGAGCGGGTTCCCCGGAGGATTTACGTCCTCTATGAAACGGCGCTGGTGCTGGGGCTATATACCATCTCCAGCAACGTCTACTGGGTGGTTCCCCTGTGCCTGGCGGGGGGGAGCGATCTGCTTCTTAAGGGCATCCGGGAAGGCGCAGGCCAGCCCGGTGAAGCAGGCCGGCAGGAGAGCGGCCAGGCGCAGGGCGGCGGATTCTGGCAGAGAAAATCCATAAAAAGACTGATCAGTCTGGCGGCGGCGTCTCTTGCCGCTGCGGCCGGGACGGTTCTGCTCTACGCCACCATCTGGACGGCCATCGGCTCCAACCTGCTGGTGAAGGATGAGACCAGCGCCTTTTACGGGATGGGGCATATAAAAATGATTCTGAGCGCTCCCTTTTCCGCGATCGGAAGGGGGATTGAATACATGCTCGCCACCCCCTATATCCAGAGCGAGGAGCGGGCGGGGTTTGCGGGCCGTCTGTGGGAATGGCTGCAGGTTCTCTCCGGTTCCTTCTACAGCCTTCCGGGAATTTTGATTTTGACGGTTCTCGGGGCAGGGGCTGTGTTCCTGATCTGTAAGCTGATCAGAGGCCGGAAAATGGGGGAGGATCCCGGAAGACTGCCCGAAATGATTCTGGCGGCGGAGCTCCTCTTTGTGCCGGCGGTTTTGCTGATCCAGTGCAAGCGTCCCTATTACCGGGTGTTCACCTACGGCGGCGTACTCCTTTCCCTTCTTATATGCTTTCTTTTGCAGGAGGCGGGAAAGGCAATGAAAAGGAGACTGTCTGAAAAAAGCGTGATACGAAGAGCGGCGGCTCCCGCCGTGATTTTCCTGACGGCCCTTCTTGTGGTAAAATGCTTTTTCTTCTCCGGTTATCAGGAGCAGTACGGCACGCGGGAGCACGAGATCGCGCAGGCCTTCGGGCAGGCGCGGATGGATCAGTGGGAGAATCTGTGTGTGACAGACTGCAACCAGGAGTATCTTCTCTACTTCCTGTACGGTATCCGCTGTGAAAACCGGGAGATTGAGGGGACGGATGCGGTGCTTCTGGACAAACGGATGATGGATCCTGATTTTGATGAGATGGTGTGGGAATTTTACCATTATTATGATTCAATCCCCTGGGATTATGTGCGGGAGCATATGAACCGGACGTATGAAAATAACGACTATGTGCTGTTTACACGGCGGTAAGAGCCGGATTTGTAAGCCGCCATTCGGCGGCAGATTGGAGGCCAGATTGAAAAAAGCCTGCGGCTTTTTATCAATCTTTGATTCAGAAGCCGCCATTTGGCGGCAGATTTGGAGGTAAGAATGAGAAGTGACAATGTAAAGACGGGGATGCAGCAGGCGCCTCACAGAAGTCTTTTTAACGCGCTGGGCTTTACCCGGGAGGAGATGGGTAAGCCCATGGTGGGGATCGTGAGCTCCTACAATGAGATTGTGCCGGGGCATATGAATCTGGACAAGATTGTGGAGGCGGTAAAGCTGGGCGTGGCCCAGGCGGGCGGCGTGCCTGTGGTGTTCCCCGCCATCGCGGTCTGCGACGGGATCGCCATGGGACATATCGGCATGAAGTATTCTCTTGTCACGAGAGACCTGATCGCGGATTCCACGGAATGTATGGCCCTTGCCCATCAGTTTGACGCCCTGGTGATGGTGCCCAACTGCGACAAAAACGTGCCGGGACTTCTGATGGCCGCGGCCAGGATCAATGTTCCCACGGTGTTCGTGTCCGGCGGCCCCATGCTGGCGGGCCGGGTGAAGGGGCAAAAGCGCAGCCTTTCTTCCATGTTCGAGGCGGTGGGCTCCCATGCGGCGGGAACCATGAGCGAGGAGGAGGTGAGGGAGTTTGAGGAAAAGACCTGTCCTACCTGCGGTTCCTGCTCGGGTATGTACACGGCCAACTCCATGAACTGTCTGACGGAGGCTCTGGGGATGGGGCTTAAGGGCAACGGAACCATTCCGGCGGTCTATTCCGATCGGATCAGGCTGGCCAAGCACGCGGGTATGGCCGTGATGGAGATGTACCGGAAGGATATCCGCCCCAGGGATATCATGACCAGGGACGCCATCTTAAACGCGCTGACCGTGGACATGGCGCTGGGATGCTCCACCAATTCCATGCTCCACCTGCCGGCCATCGCCCATGAGATCGGCTTCGACTTCGACATTGCCTTCGCCAACGAGATCAGCGAGAGGACGCCCAATCTCTGCCATCTCGCTCCGGCAGGCCCCACCTATATGGAGGACTTAAACGAGGCCGGAGGCGTGTATGCGGTGATGAAGGAGCTGATGGATGCGGGGCTTTTGAATACCGGCTGTATGACTGTGACGGGAAAGACCATCGGGGAGAATATCGCCGGAGCGGTCAACAGGGATCCGGAGGTGATCCGGCCTCTGGACAATCCTTATTCGGCAACGGGCGGTCTGGCAGTGCTCAGCGGAAATCTGGCCCCCGACGGCAGTGTGGTGAAGCGCTCCGCGGTTGTCCCTGAGATGATGGTCCACGAAGGCCCCGCCAGAGTCTTTGACTGCGAGGAGGACGCCATCGACGCCATCAAGAGCGGAAGGATCGTGGCCGGGGACGTGGTGGTGATCCGCTATGAAGGCCCCAAGGGCGGCCCCGGTATGAGAGAGATGTTAAATCCCACTTCGGCAATCGCGGGGATGGGCCTTGGCTCCAGCGTGGCGCTGATCACGGACGGTCGTTTTTCGGGCGCCTCCCGGGGAGCCTCCATCGGACACGTATCGCCTGAGGCGGCGGTGGGAGGCCCCATCGCATTTGTGGAGGAGGGAGATATCATCAGCATCGATATTCCCGCTCTGAAGCTGGAGGTCCGGGTTTCCGACGAGGAGATGGCGGCAAGGAAAGCAAAATGGCAGCCCAGGGAGCCGAAGGTGACCACGGGATATCTGGCAAGATACCGGGAGATGGTGACCAGCGGGAACCGGGGGGCGATCCTTGAGGTTCCCGGGAAATAGACAGAAGGAAATTTATTAACATAAGGACGGTTCGCGAAGCGTGATGTCCGTTGTTAACATAAGGATGTCTGGCGGAGCCTGTCATCCGTTGTTTAAAATCAGGAGGAATGTGTATGCAGCTTACAGGTGCGGAAATCGTGGTGGAGTGTTTGAAGGAACAGGGGGTGGACACCGTCTTTGGTTATCCGGGAGGAACCATCCTGAATGTGTATGACGCTTTGTATAAACACAGCGGGGAGATCAGGCATATTCTGACCTCCCATGAGCAGGGGGCGGCCCACGCGGCGGACGGGTATGCCCGGGCTTCGGGAAAGGTGGGCGTGTGCCTGGCTACCAGCGGGCCGGGGGCGACCAACCTGGTGACGGGGATCGCCACCGCATATATGGATTCGGTTCCCGTGGTGGCCATCACCTGTAACGTGAATCTTCCTCTGCTTGGAAAGGATTCCTTCCAGGAGGTGGATATCGCCGGGGTGACCATGCCCATCACCAAGCACAGCTATATTGTGAAGAATGTGGACGATCTGGCGGGAACGATCCGCAGGGCCTTTTCCATTGCGAGGACGGGAAGGCCGGGGCCTGTGCTGGTGGATATCACCAAGGACGTGACGGCCAATACCTGTGAGTTTGAGAGCAGAGAGCCTGCGCCCATCCCATCCTCCTGCAAATATACCGATGAGGATATTGACAGGGCACTTTCCCTGATCCGCAATTCCAAAAGACCCTTCCTTTACGTGGGCGGCGGCGCGGTGCTCTCCGGGGCGGCCGAAGAGGTGAGAGAGCTGGCGGAGCTGATGGACGCGCCGGTGTGCGATACGCTTATGGGTAAGGGCGTGATGGACGGCCATGACCCGCGCTACACCGGGATGATCGGAATGCACGGAACCAAGGCCTCCAACCTGGGAGTGAGCGAGTGCGATCTTCTGGTGGCGCTGGGAGCCCGGTTCTCCGACCGCGTGGTGGGCAACGCCGCCATGTTTGCCTCCCGGGCGAAGGTGCTTCACATCGATATCGACGCGGCGGAGATCAACAAGAACATCCGCACATCGGCCTTTGTGGTGGGGGATTTAAAGGAGGTCCTTGGCCGGATCAACCGGAAGATATCGCAGATGGAACACAAAGAATGGTGCGCGCATATAAAAGAACTGAAAGAAAAATATCCGTTGAATTATGACGGGAGCGCCCTGTCCTGCCCCTGGGTGATCGAGGAGATCGACCGGGTGACCGGCGGGGACGCCATCATCGTCACCGACGTGGGACAGCATCAGATGTGGGCGGCCCAGTATTACAAATATTCCAGGCCCAGAACGTTTCTCTCCTCCGGCGGCCTGGGAACCATGGGCTATGGTCTTGGGGCGTGTATCGGCGCAAAGACGGCCATGCCGGATAAGGTGTGTATCAATATTGCGGGGGACGGGTGCTTTCGCATGAATATGAACGAGCTGGCCACGGCCTCCCGGTATCAGATCCCCGTCATTGAGGTGGTGATCAACAACCACGTGCTGGGAATGGTGCGCCAGTGGCAGACCCTCTTTTATGAAAAGAGATATTCCCAGACGGTGTTAAACGACGGCGTGGACTTCTGTATGGTCGCCAGAGGGCTTGGCTGCGAGGCCATCCGGGTGACGAAAAAGGAGGAGGTGGCGGACGCCCTCAGACGCGCCATCGAGATGAAAAAGCCTGTCCTGATCGAGTGTGTGATCCCGGAGGATGACAAGGTATTCCCCATGGTGCCTGCGGGAGCGCCCATCAGCGAAGTGTTCGATGCAACGGATCTGGAAAAGAAAGAAAAATAATGAAAAGAAAAATTGTTTTAAAAGGAATCGTCCTGGCGGGTTCGATCATACTGTTATCTACGGCGGCCATGTATCTGGGGCTGGCCCGGTATTATGCGGACGGGTTCAGCTATGAGACATGGATCAACGGGATCTACTGCACCGGCAAGAGTATCAACGAGGTGAATGAGGAGCTTTTAAAACAGTGCTGCTATTATGGACTTACCATCACGGACAGTGATGGTAAGTCTTATACTGTCCCTTCCGATGAGGTAAATTTTTCCTTTGACTTCAGCGAGGCGCTGAGTCTGTATCTGGAGCGCCAGAATCCTTATCTGTGGATCGACAATCTGGTAAAAGGGGCGCAGGATAAGCGGCTGGAGCCGGCCATTGTGTACGACGAACAGGCTTTTGAGAGCCTGGTAGACGCTCTTCCCTTTCTGACGCAAAAGACGGATCCCCGCCACAGGCTGGAGATCGTGAAAGGCCAGGAGGGATATACGCTTCTGGACGAGAGAAGACATATTCTCAATGAGGATAAGACCAGGCAGGCCATTCGGGAGGCCTTTGAAAGTGCGGAGCCCTTTCTGGATCTGGAGGAGGCGGGCTGCTATGAGGATCTGCCTCTGACGGAAAAAATGAAGCAGGAGCTTGCCCTCTGGGAAAAGCTGAAAGCCTACCAGGACTGCGGCATCGTCTATCAGTTCGGGGAGGAGGAGGTTCCCGTAGACGCCGGCGTGGTCTGCGATTTCTTAAAACTGGATGAAAACGGGGACTTCGTTGTGGATGAGCGGGGAGAGCTTATGACCGACGAGGAAAAGGTGTCCGCCTTCGTGGATCGCCTGTGCGACGAGTATGACACGGTGGGGAAGACGCGTCAGTTCAGAGCCACCAGGGGAGAGATCGTGACGGTGGAGGGCGGTACCTACGGCAACCAGATCGACCGCAGGGCGGAGAAGGAGTATCTGCTGGGCGCATTTCTCCAGGGCAGAAGGGAAGTCCATCAGCCCCTCTACACCCAGACGGCCCGCAGGCAGGGAAAGGATGATATCGGCGACACCTACATAGAAGTGGATATGACCAGGCAGATGATGTATTACTATGAGGCGGGGGAGCTCAGGATCGAGACGCCGGTGGTGACGGGAAACACCAGCCTGCGCAGGGGAACGCCCTCGGGCACAAATTTTGTCTATAACAAAGAGCGCAACCGCGTTCTGCGGGGGGCCGACTACGCCTCGCCGGTGAAATTCTGGATCCCGGTAAGGGGAGCCATCGGCATCCACGACGCCTCCTGGCGCAGTAAATATGGAGGGGAGATCTACAAGACCAACGGCTCCCACGGATGCATCAACACCCCCTATGACGAGGTGTCGAAGCTCTATGACATGGTGGAGATCGGGACGCCCTGCGTGATGTTTTACTGAGGAAGCGCTCTGTCGGCGTTTTACTAAATTAGTTGACTAAAGCGTTAAATGAGTATAGAATGATTGGAAGTTATCTAAAACCGATATTCAGAGGAGGAGGAGAAAAAATTGGCCAGAGTATATAATTTTTCCGCGGGACCGGCAGTTTTGCCCGAGGAGGTTTTGCAGGAAGCGGCGGAGGAGATGCTGGATTATAAGGGGACGGGCATGTCCGTTATGGAGATGAGCCACCGCTCGAAGGCGTATGACACCATAATTAAGGAAGCGGAAGCGGACCTGCGGGAGCTTATGAGTATTCCCGACAATTATAAGGTATTATTTTTACAGGGAGGGGCGAGCCAGCAGTTCGCCATGATTCCCATGAATCTGATGAAGAGGCGCAAAGCGGCCTACATCGTCACAGGACAGTGGGCGAAAAAAGCGTATCAGGAGGCTCAGATTTACGGCGAGGCAGTGGAAGTGGCATCCTCGGCGGATCAGACCTTTTCTTATATTCCGGACTGCAGCGATCTTCCCATCCCGGAGGATGCGGACTACGTATACATCTGCGAGAACAATACCATTTACGGCACTAAATTTAAGACCCTGCCCGACACGAAGGGGCATACGCTGGTGGCGGACGTCTCCTCCTGCTTTCTCTCGGAGCCGGTGGATGTGAGTAAGTACGGGGTGATCTACGGCGGCGTACAGAAGAATATCGGCCCCGCCGGCGTGGTGATCGTAATCATCCGGGAGGATCTGATCACGGAGGATACCCTGCCCGGGACGCCCACCATGCTTAAATACAAAATCCACGCGGACGCCGGATCCCTCTACAATACGCCCCCTGCCTACGGCATTTACATCTGCGGCAAGGTGTTCAAATGGCTGAAGAAAAAGGGCGGTCTTACTGCCATGAAGGAATATAATGAGAAAAAGGCAAAAATTCTCTATGATTTCCTGGACGAGAGCGCACTTTTTAAGGGAACCGTCAGGAAGGAGGACCGCTCCCTCATGAATGTACCCTTTGTCACCGGAAGCCAGGAGCTGGACGCGAAATTTGTAAAGGAAGCCAGGGAAGCGGGCATGGAGAACCTGAAGGGCCACCGCAGCGTGGGCGGCATGAGGGCCAGCATCTACAACGCCATGCCGATTGAGGGCGTGGAGAAGCTGGTTGCGTTCATGAGAGAGTTTGAAAAGAAGAACAGTTGAGGGAGAGGATGAAAATGTTTCAATATTACTGCTTAAATCCCATCGCACAGGTGGGGCTGGATCAGTTTACGGAGGAATTTGAAGGGACGCAGGATTTGAGCCAGGCCCAGGGCATTCTGGTGCGCAGCGCCGCCATGCACGATATGGACTTCTCAGATAAGCTTCTGGCTGTGGCCAGGGCCGGGGCCGGGGTCAACAATATTCCCCTGGATAAATGCGCGGAAAAGGGCATCGTGGTGTTCAATACCCCCGGCGCCAACGCCAACGGCGTAAAGGAGCTGGTGATCGCCGGGATGCTGCTGGCCTGCCGGGATATTGTGGGCGGCATCAACTGGGTGGAGTCCGCCAAAGGGGATGAGAATATCGCCAAAGCGGCGGAGAAGGAAAAGAAACGCTTTGCCGGCATCGAGGTGCAGGACAAAAAGCTGGGAATCATCGGTCTGGGGGCCATCGGCGTCAAGGTGGCCAATGTGGCGAAGCATATGGGCATGGAGGTGTACGGGTACGATCCTTACGTCTCCGTGGACGCGGCCTGGAACCTGAGCCGGGACGTAAAGCATGCCCACAACGTGGAGGAGATCTACGAGAGCTGCGACATCATCACGATCCACGTGCCGCTCCTTGACTCCACAAAGGGCATGATCGACCGGGAGGCAATCGGTAAGATGAAGGACGGCGTGATCCTGCTCAACTTTGCCAGAGACCTTCTGGTGAAGGAGGAGGATGTGCTGGCCGGGATCCGGGAGGGGAAGATCCGAAGATATGTCTCCGATTTCCCCAACCCCACCACCGCAGGGGCGAAGGGCTGTATCGTGATCCCTCACCTGGGGGCCTCCACGGAGGAATCTGAGGACAACTGCGCCAAGATGGCGGTTAAGGAAATGATGAATTACTTAAAGAACGGGAATATCGTCAACAGTGTGAATTATCCGAACTGCGATATGGGGATCTGCACCCAGGCGGGCCGTGTGGCGATTTTCCACAGAAATATCGCCAATATGATCACCAAATTTACCGCCTGCTTCGGCGACCAGGGCGTCAATATCACGGATATGACCAATAAGTCCAGAGGCGAGGTGGCCTACACCATGCTGGATGTGGAACAGCCGGTGGATGAGGACACCGTGAAAAAGCTCCGCTCCATCAGCGGGGTGTTCCGGGTGAGAGTGGTTAAATAGAAAAAGAAGCCGCTTCACAGACGAAAATCTGTGAGGCGGCCTTTTTACAATAAGGTGATTCACAGCGTGCGGCACCCGTCCATCGCGCAGGCCCGCGCAACGTGAAGCAGGTCTGTCACAAAAGCGGCGTATGGGGCGCGGGACGGGGCGGACTTTAAGAAAACTCCCCGAATCCGTGCTCGTCCAGCTCGTTTTTGAGCAGTTCATTTTCTTTTGCGGAGACGATGCTTGCAAGATCCATGTATTTGATGAAGACATCCTCCAGGGAGAGATTTTTTTCTGCGGCGATCTCCTCCATGACCGGCTTTAACTTTTCGAGCTGGTAGGAAATGCGGGTTTTCTGGGGATCGATGTCTCCCAGAACCTGCTCGGAGTACGCGTTGATGCGCTCGAGCATCTCTCTGTCCTCCCCGCTCAGCCCGGCGGCCGGATCAGGGGCGTTTGCTGGTCTGAACATATTTTTCACTCCTTCTTATATTTTGTCATACTTTACTAATAATAGCACTTGACGCTTGTGTTGTACAGTTATCTTTGCTAAAATAAAATCAGCCTTTGAAAGGAGCGTGATCATAATTATGGATAATAAATTGTACAGGCTGATGAACTGGCCGAGGATCGAGGGAATCATTTATTCGGAGGAGGATCGTCCGCACGAGATTCTGGGTCCTCACGTGAGCGGAAGGAGCGTGCTGTTCCAGACCTTTCAGCCGGGAGCGGACAGGGTTTTCCTGGTGATGCAGGACGGAAAGAAGCGTGAGATGGAGCAGGTGGACGAGGCCGGATATTTCGCCGTTCTTGTGGCCGGGAAGATTCCGGAGAGCTATGAGTACGAGATCCATTTTGGGGAGGAAACCGTCCTGCGAAAGGACGCCTACCGGTACCGGACGGGACTTACCGCAAACGATATCGAGAAATTTAACGCGGGCATTCATTATACCGTTTATGAGAAGCTTGGCGCGCATTATATGACGGTTGACGGCGCGCAGGGGACGTTCTTTGCAGTCTGGGCGCCCAATGCGGTGCGCGTGAGTGTGGTGGGGGATTTCAACAACTGGGACGGACGCCTCCATCAGATGACCAGAAATCCCGACGGCGGCATTTTTGAGATATTTATCCCGGATGTGAAGCCGGGAGAGTGCTATAAGTTCGAGATCAGGGCAAAGGGAGGACTTACTTATCTCAAGGCGGATCCCTATGCCTTCGGCCAGCAGATGCGTCCGGATACGGCTTCCATCGTCCGCGACTTTCGGTATAAGTGGAAAGACGCTAAGTGGATGAAGGAGAGAGAAAAGCGCCAGCAGGAGAATGCCCCTGTCAGTGTCTATGAGATGTACCTTGGTTCCTTCAGGAAGAACAGGGAGACCGGGGAATACTTAAATTACAGGGAGCTGGCCCCGGAGATCGTCAGGTATATTAAGGAGATGGGATATACCCATGTGGAGTTGATGCCCGTGATGGAACATCCCCTGGACGCCTCCTGGGGATATCAGGTGATAGGCTATTATGCGCCTACCGCCAGATACGGCACCGCGGAGGATTTCATGTTCCTGGTGGACAGCCTTCATCAGGCGGGAATCGGCGTGATCCTGGACTGGGTTCCGGCTCATTTTCCCAGAGATACCTGGGGGCTTTCCCAGTTTGATGGCACAGGACTGTACGAGCATGCGGATCCCAGGCAGGGCTCTCATCCTCACTGGGGAACGCTGATCTACAATTACGGACGGCCCCAGGTGTCCAACTATCTGATAGCCAACGCCCTTTACTGGGTGGAAAAATACCACGTGGACGGAATCCGCATGGACGCGGTGGCCTCCATGCTTTATCTTGATTATGGAAAAAGAGACGGCGAGTGGGTGGCCAACATCTATGGCGGCAACGAAAATTTAGAGGCCATGGAGCTCTTAAAGCATCTGAATTCCATCATGAAAAAGCGCAATCCCGGCGTGCTCATGATCGCGGAGGAATCCACCGCATGGCCCAGGATCACCGGGAAGGTGGAGGAGGACGGGCTTGGCTTTGACCTGAAATGGAACATGGGCTTTATGAACGATTATCTTGGATATATCGGTTACGATCCCTATTTCCGGGCCCATCACCACAATGAGCTGACCTTCAGCATGGTTTACGCCTACAGTGAGAATTTCATGCTGGTATTCTCCCACGACGAGGTGGTTCACGGAAAGGCCACGCTGATCGGAAAGATGCCGGGGGTGATCGACGACAAGTTTGCAAATCTGCGTCTGACTTACGCCTATATGATGACCCATCCGGGAAAGAAGCTTCTGTTTATGGGACAGGACATCGCAGAGTTTAAGGAGTTTGACGAGACCAGGGAGACGGAGTGGGGGCTGCTTTCTTACGAGCCTCACAAAGGCGTCAATCAGCTCATGAAGGATCTGAACGCGCTCTACAGAGAAAAGCCCGCGCTTTACGCTCTGGACACCAGGCCGGAGGGATTTGAGTGGATCAACTGTATTTCCCCCGAAAAATGTATGGTTTCCTTCCTGCGCAAAACGGATAAGGCGGAGGATACGCTGGTGGTGGTGGCCAACTTTGCCAATCAGGAGCAGGAGTTTGTCATCGGAGTCCCCCTGGAGGGAAAATATAAGGAAATCTTAAATACCGACGCCAAACGCTACGGCGGCCAGGGACGGATCAATGGACAGGCCAGATTCGTGGAGGAGGAAGAGGCGGACGGGCGTCCCTTCTCCTTTACCATGACAGCCGCGCCGCTCTCCGCCAGCATTTTTGCCTATGTGCCTTATACGGCGAAGGAGAAACAGCAGATCGCCAGAAGAAAGGCCAGGCTGGAGGCGGAGAGACGGGCCAAAGAGGCTGCCCGGGAGGCCGAGGAGGCCAAAGAGGCTGCCCGGAAGGCGCAGGAGGAGGCCGAGGAGGCCATGCGTCAGGCCCGGGATGCCCAGGAGCGGGCCGAGGAAGCCGAGAAGCATGCCTGTCAGGAGCTGGAGAGGGCCAGAGAGGAGCTTGCCAGGGCGGAGGCCATCCGCAGGGAGGAAGAAAACTCCAGGTGAGGCGTTCTCTGAAAAGTATTCGGTCCGGCGCAGAGAGCCTGCGGCTTAATGCGCCGGGCGTGTGGAGGTTAAAGGTTTGGAGAGGGAAGTAGACCCGGGAGTGATCGAGGAATTTTTGTCCCAGCTCCCGGAAAAGGCGTTTCATTTAGGGTTACGGGTAGTGCTGGCGGGGCTGGCTTTCCTGATCGGGATCCAGCTGATCCGGCTGATTCGCAGTCTGCTGAAGAAGGCGCTTAACAGAAGCCATATTGACGAGGGGGCGGTGCGGTTTATCGACTCCTTTGTGAAGTTCAGCCTGTATTTTGTGCTGATCCTCACCATCGCCTCCGGGCTTGGGGTGGACGCCGCAAGCATTCTCGCTATTCTGGGCTCCGCCAGCGTAGCGGTGGGGCTTGCCGTTCAGGGGAGCCTGAGCAATCTGGCGGGAGGCGTTCTTCTGCTGGTTCTTAAGCCCTTTATGGCCGGGGACTATATTAAGGACGGCCAGGGGAACGAGGGAACCGTGGAGGCGGTGGATATTTTTTATACCCAGCTTGTGACCCCGGATAACCGGGTGGTGGTGCTGCCCAACGGGACTCTCGCCAACGGAACCATCGTCAATTTTACCAGATGCGGCGTAAGGAGACTGGATATTCCCGTGTCCATTTCCTATGAGGCCGATATCAGAAAGGCCAGAGAGGTGATCATGCAGGTTCTGACGGCGGAGGAGGCTGTCTTAAAGGAGCGCGAAATCAATGTGTTCGTGGACTCCCTGGGAGATCACGGGGTGAATCTGAACGCCAGAAGCTGGGTGGCGCAGGCAGATTTCTGGCCTGTCAGGTGGAGGCTGACGGAGGCGGTCAAATATGCGCTGGATGAGGCGGGGATTTCGATTCCTTACTGGCAGATGGATGTGCATCTGGACAAATGACAACTTATTATAAAATTATGCTTGCAAATTTCGAGGCCTGACGTTATAATATGATTTGTCGATGCTACTGTGGCTCAGTTGGTAGAGCAGCTGATTCGTAATCAGCAGGTCAGGGGTTCGAGTCCCCTCAGTAGCTTTTGAGAAAATGGGTGGGATCCCGGTGTTTATGCGGGGTTGAGAGGTTGTCAGAAGGGTATTAAAGTTATAAAGATATATGTAGATCACAAGATAAATTCTTGTGATATTTTTTTACCCATTTATCCATTATGATATATAATGAGTTGCAGAAGAGATTTGTGTACAATATCATCGGTTTCAAAAAAGTAATAGTCATATATAATTGAGTATAGAATTATAATTTATATTTATTGGAAATTTTCATGAATTTAAGTTTGTTTCTTTGGCGTGGAGTAAAAGCATTGTACATAAGCATGAGAAATGAAACAATAAAATATGTAAATTTGTTCCGAAGTGTGGTATTATATTGAGGAACAAAAGAGAAGAAATTGGAGATGGCGAAAATATGTCCAGAATGCGGGAGGGAGTTTGCGCCTGTGAGTCCGTCGGTTCGATGCCCGATCTGCACAAAAGAGCAACGCCGGCGTATCTGCTATGGGTTCAATGCAGACAAAAAGCGCCATAATAAAGGAGGATACAGGGAATTGCCTGCCTTGTTGGGGCTGTTACGGCATTGTTGTCCGGGATAGCATTCATTAAGGTTGCGGCAGCCATAAAGAAATTAAAGAAAATGCAAGGAGGACCCGGATGAATATAAGTATTTTGAGCGCAATATCACTTATTCTTGGAGTGGCAGGAATGTTTCTTTCATTTATCTATATTGGTTCATTTTTGTGCCTGGTTGCACTAGTCCTGGGGATTGTTTCTTTAAACAAGGACGATTCAGGCTATAAATGGCCTGCGGTATGCGCAATAGCGTGTTCCGCAGTTGGGATATTTATTGTGCTTGCTCTCTCGGTGAATTTTTATCATAACAATGCCAGAAGGACTTCAAACTCAGGGTCTGGGGAAGATGTGCAGAGAATAAATGCATCATCCAATGATGGCAATTCAGGTTTTGACTCTGGCGGAAATTTTGGAGTGGAAAAAAATATTTTTAGTGTTGAGCTTACCATACCCGCAGATTTTACAGAATCCCACACACAAACTGAATGGGATAACATTTCTGCTGAAATGGGATATAAGTCAGTCACATTAAATCCAGATGGAAGTGTGACTTATAAAATGACTAAGAAACAGCACGAAGAAATTATAGAAGAAACAGGGAAAGGTCTTAATATGGCCTTGCAGGAAATGGTTGGATCAGAGGAATATCCGAATTTTACCAATATCAATACAAACAATGATTTCACAGAGTTTACAGTGACAACTACATCAGAGGAATTGAGTCTGGCTGAATCATTTTCAACGCTTGGGTTCTATTTATATGGTGGGATATATAATGCGTTTAGCGGGAATACAGTTGATAATATTTCTGTGACATATATAAATGCGAATACGGGGAACGTTATTTTGCAGGCTAATTCCAGGGATATGGGAGATGATAAAACAGGCGGCTAATGGGGAAGAGTTGGCGGTTGCGGCCGGACAGGAAGTGTGTGTCGTAAATTATTTTGACAGCGTAACAGGTGTTTCAGATTTTGATTATACGATGAAAGTGGAGGAAGATGAATATTACGAATCAGCCATGAGGGATTTACAAATTAGTGAATCTGGAGTCGGGGATAATGTTATTGTATAATAGAATGCAGATATACTAAAGAGGAGATTTATTTGAATGGATAAAGTTTTTGACATTTGGGTTAATTTGTTACCGGCTTTATTTGTATTGAATATATATTTGCTTATACAATATGTACTCCAAAATAAACAATATTGGTTTACGTTGTATGGTTATTCACGATTATTGCTTTTTATTTTGTCTCCGGCATTATGTACCAGACGAGGAAATCTGTTTATATGTATAGTAATGTCAGTTATTATGATAGTTTATTGTTTGGTTATGATATGTTTTTATTGGAAGCGCATGTGCAAAGAGCATTTATTGTTATTTTTTATTGCGCTTATATTAATCTATCTGTTTTCGTTATATTCCAGAGTAAATCACGAAAATATTATGAAAATACCGTTCGCAGATGATGTTATTTGTACAATATCGGAGATCGTTCCAACCGTAATCCAAAACGAATGGCTTAAAGGAATATCTATATCAGCATTAGGAGGAATAATTTCAGGATTGGTTTTGATCAAAATATCAAAAAAGAAATAGAAGTTTATTTATTACAAAAGCGAGGGGGATCACAAAATGGCGAAAATTTGTCCGGAATGCGGGAGAGAGTTTGCTCCTGTGAGTCAGTCGGTTCGGTGCCCGATCTGCAAGTGTGCGCTGGTAGATAATGAGGGAATCGACAATTCGTAGGCGGCAAGGAAGGAGAGACTGAGGCAACTGCAAAGGCAAAGGGTAACGCAGACACAGGTAAGGCCGCGGGTGCAGGAAGTTCAATTGGAGGCGGAACCGGTAGATTATGCAGAGCCGGTGCAAAACGGAGTATCTGCACTGGGAATAGTGGCTTTGGTATTTTCCATACTTGGTTGTCTGTCTTTTGTTGGAACAATACTGGCAATAATTGATTTATGTATTAAAGACGGAAAGAAAAAGGTATGTTCAATAATAGCGTTAGTAATTACGTGCTTTTGGTGCGTGATTATTGTAATTGCGGTTGTTGCTGGCGATAATAAACCTAAAGCGGTTACGGGAAGCGTCAGGAGTGAAGCTATGGTTCGGAATGGAATCAACCGACTGCGGGGAATGTTTTTGTCCTGCTTTGGTGCATTAATGGAGAACGAGCAAAACCAGCTTGATGGGACTATTGCATCAGGGAAGAAAATGCGGGGGTGGACAGGCTATGAAGTCTCCAGTGAGTGGAAAGAGCTTGAACGAAAGCAAAGCCAAAGAAATCCGCCCACTTTCTACATGGAAGCTGGTATCCGGAATATGATCAATGGTGCTATTCCTTTTGGTGAAGAACAGATAGTTAATACATAAACTTTTTATATTATTGAGGGAGCATTGAAACGACACCCGAAGGCTTTGATTCTATCAAGGCTTTCGAAGTGTTGTTTGTTTTAAAAACCAATCGGTCTGAACTGGCTTTTTTATGTGCAGGGGCGCACAGAGGAAAAACCGGCGCGCCGGATTTGCTGCTGTCGCAGCGTGCGCCCCGCGCGGCGAGTAGAGGGAAAATCTCCTCTACTTGATTGCGTATGGGACAGAAAGGGATTGGCAGCTTTCGCAATTGCGGGGCTGTGTACAAGCAGGGAGGTTGCATATGAAAAAGAGAAGATTTGTGGCGACAGTCATGGTGATGACGCTTCTGGCGGGCGTGCTCAGCGCCTGCTCCCAGAAGCCGGATGGAGATATGTCGTCTGCGGACGGCGGGAATGCCGGGGCGACGGAGCAGGAGGAGGGCACCCTCTCCGGGGAACCGGACGGCGTCTCCGCCTCACAGCGGGAGAACGCGGAGGATGCGCAGACAGGAGAGACTCTCGATGGATGCGCAGAGGATTTCGGTGCGGGGCAGATGGGCAGGCCCATGCTGATCGCCACCGGGGCCGGCGCGCAGGAGAGCGGGACGACGCCCTGTGTGGAGCCCTGGACGGTGGAACCGGATTTGAGCAATGTGGAGAATCTCTGGCAGTTTTATCTCCAGGAGGAGATGGCGCAGAAGCTGGCGGAGAATGGATTTGTGGTGGCGGGGGATGCGGGCCGGGAGTTTTTTGAACAGTACGAGACGAACCGCTATGAGATGATTCCCAATTTCGTCACGGTGGACGCCATGATGAACACGTATCATCTGTACTTTGGCTATCTTCTGAAGAACGTGGAGAGGGAGGCGCTCACCGGGAACCTGCTGGCGCTGAGCCGTCTGATGCTGGAGGAGAGCCTTGTTCAGTATGAGCAGCTTAAGGGGAGCGAATGGGAGAGCGCTGCGGCGAGGAATGTGGCTTTCTTTGCAGTGGGAAGAAGTCTTCTGGATGGAAATACGGATTTTGACGAGTGCGCCCGGGATATGGCGGAATATGAGCTGGATCAGATTTACCGGGCGGAGGGGATCGCACAGTCTGTGCTCACCGGAGATAACGAGGATTATACCCAGTACATTCCCCGGGGCTACTATGAGGGGGACGAGACGCTGGAGCGGTATTTCCGGGCTATGATGTGGTATGGAAGGGTTCATTTCCGGCAGGAAAATGAGGATATGGACAGAAGCGCTCTGCTGATTTCCCTGGCACTGTCAGAAAATCCGCAGGCATACAGCCTCTGGGAGTGCATCTACGCCGTCACATCCTTTTTCGCCGGGGCCAGCGACGATTTGGGTGTGTGCGAGTATCTGCCCCTGATCCGGGAGGTATACGGCGAGACGGCGGCCGCAGATCTGGCAGGGAAGGATGCTGAATTTACCGCCTTTCATGCGGAGACGGCGGGGCTTATGGCGCCTTTGATTAACTCCATTCCCATTGAGGACGGGGAGGAAAATGAAATCCTGGGATTCCGGTTTATGGGCCAGCGCTTTACCATCGACGGGGCCATCATGCAGAAGCTGATCTACAGCCAGGTGAAGGAAAACCCGGCAGGGGAGAGGAGAATGCTTCCGGACGTGCTGGATGTGCCCGCGGCGCTGGGCAGCGAGATGGCGCTTGAGATTTTGAAGGAACAGGGGGTCATGGAATTTTCCGGGTATCCGGAGAATATGGAGCGGCTGAGAGAAGCGTTTGCAGGGGAAAACGATACCCTGTGGTCCGCCAGTCTTTATGCCGGGTGGCTGAACACTCTCCGGCCACTACTGGCGGAAAAGGGGGAGGGATATCCGTCCTTTATGCGAAGCAGCGAGTGGTGGAAGAAGGATCTGGAGTGCTTCGCCGGGAGCTTTACGGAGCTTAAGCACGACACCGTTCTCTACACCAAACAGGTTATTGCGGAGACGGGCGACGGCTATGACGAGGAGCCGGATGACCGGGGATATGTGGAGCCGGAGCCTCTGGTATATGCCAGGTTTGAGCGGCTTGCGGCGCTGACGGCACAGGGACTGGAAGGGTATGGAATGCTTTCCGCGCTGGATCAGGAGAATCTGGAGCGTCTTTCCGATATGGCGGAAAAATTGCGGGAGATCTCCGATAAGGAGCTGGCGGATAAGACGCTCACCCAGGAGGAATACGAGTTTATTCGCAGCTTCGGAGGAAATATCGAGCATTTCTGGTACGAGGCTGTGAAGGAGGAGAGCTCGTCCGATTCCGTATCCACCCAGGAATGCCCGGCGGCCATCGTGGTGGATATCGCCACCGATCCGGACGGCCAGGTGCTGGAGGCGGCCACGGGAAACCCTTCGTATATTTATGTGATTGTAAAAGTAGATGGAAAGCTGAAAATTGCCAGGGGAAGCGTCTACAGCTTCTATCAGTTCCCGTGGCCGCTTCAGGAGCGCCTCACCGATTCCAGGTGGCGGCAGATGATGGGAATCCAGTCGGACGAAAACGGAAGCTACAATTATGACAACCGGATGGAAAAACCGGAGTGGACCAGGAGCTACCGGTACGAATATGAATGGGAATAGACGCCTGAAAAGAGCGCTTATGGCGCTGGTTCTTTTGCTCGTCGGGGCTCTGGCATTCCGGCGCCTGAAGGAGGCGGGCGCATTCCTTCCCGGCTGGATTTGCTGGGAGGAGGGATGCATCCGGGACTGTACCGGGCAGTATGAGATCCGCACAGGCCGTCGCCTGACGGAGGTTTTCCGGGGCGGCAGGCCGGTGTGGAGCTCCCCAAAGGAGGTCAGGGTGCAGAAGAGCTTATCCTGCGATATCGATCATGACGGGGAGGATGAGCTGGTTCTTCTGTGCTGGAAAAAAGGCCGCTATGGCGCGCACAGGCCCTTCTGGGTGAAGCGGGATGAGAAAGCATGGTCTCAGCATCTCTTCGTGTATGAATATATGGGGGATCAGATCAGGCCGAAGTGGATGTCCTCTTATCTCGGGCAGGAGATTTCGGACATGCGGCCGGATAATCTCATCTCCCCCGTACGCCGCCTGTGGCTCACCTCCCAGGAGGGGGAGGTGAGTAGCTGGATCTGGGTTTCCTGGGGATTTGAGAGGGAGGATACGGATATCTCCTTTACGGTTTTCGGGGACAATCTGATCCATGAGCCCATTTACCGGTATGGCCTGCAGCAGGAGATCTCTTCTGAAGAGATTTCCTCCGGAGAGCTCCCCTTTGATTTTCTTTTTGAAAATTTCACTGATGTGATATCCCAAAGCGATGTGGCGGTGATTAATCAGGAGACGCCGCTCACGGACGATCCCGCGCTCTACAGTGATTATCCCAGATTCGGCACGCCGGTTCAGGTGGGGGAGGCCATCACGCGGGCGGGCTTCCATGTGGTGACATGCGCCACCAACCACGCGCTGGACAGGGGATGGGAGGGCGTTGACTTTACCGGAGCCTTTTTCCGGTCGAAGGGTATTCTCTGCCCGGGAATACAGGGACGGGAGGAAAGGGAGTACCGTCCTTACGAGATTCTGGAACGGAACGGGGTGCGCTTTGCCCTGCTGAACTATACTTACGGAACCAACGGAATCCCCCTGCCGGAGGGAAATCCCCACATGGTTCATGTGCTGGAGGATGAGGAGAGGATCCGGCAGGATATCCGCAGGGCCAAAGAGGAGGCGGATCTGGTGATCCTGTTTGTCCACTGGGGTACGGAGTACGCCAGTGAGCCCGATGAATTTCAGAAAAAATGGACGCAGATATTTCTGGAGGGTCATGTGGATGTGGTGGTGGGAACCCATCCCCATGTCCTCCAGCCCACAGAGCTTGTGAGGGATGAGAGCGGGCATGAGATGCTGGTCTATTATTCCATCGGAAACTTTATCAGCGCCCAGCCGGAGAAATCCTGCGTCAGGGGCGGAATGGCCAGGTTCACGGTATCTCTGACGCAGGAGGGGTACCGGGTCACGGAGTATGATTTACAGCCGCTGACCATCGTCTGGAAGGACGGGAGATTTGGCGCTTACGAGGATCTGTCCGGAAGTCCGGCGCAAAGTGTGTATTAACCCGGTATTTTTCAGGAGGTGTAAAATTGGTGGTCAGTGGGAAGAAGAAACGGCAGGGAACCTGCGAACAGTGCAATAACTATGTGTACGACGAGGATTATGAGTGCTACAGCTGCGAGGTGGATCTGGACGAGGACGAGATGGCCAGGTTTCTGGCGGACGACTTTCGGGACTGCCCGTATTATCAGCCGGGGGACGAGTACCTGGTGGTGCGCAGACAGATGTAGAGATAACAACGGGCAGAGCGCCTGGCGGACTGCCCGTTGCTTTTATCAGTATTTCTTTTTGTAAAAATGCTCCGCCCACTGGATGCACTGGTAGAGAGCCATGGCGATGATACACAGGATGATGATGGAGGTGATCACCATGTTTAGCTGGAAGAGGTAAGGAGCGCAAATGATAAAACGGGATGCCGCATCGGCGCTACTCGATGGACTTTAAGGATTCCGCCATATTGATTTTTTCCAGCTTAAAATACATGAAAGCGTTCACCAGCATGGCGAAAATAAAGGTAAACAAAAGGCTGAGCAGATAACTTGCGGGGGTGATTATGGTCTTGAACGAAATCATGTCGATTCTGATGTTGTACATCACAAACCAGTGCAGCCATTTCCCAAGCCAAAGCCCTGCAATGGCTCCCAGGAAGGTGAGAATCAGATTCTCCCGAAAAACGTAGTCTGCCGTCTCCCTGGCATAAAAGCCCAGCACCTTGATGGTGGCGATTTCGCGGATCCGCTCCGTGATATTGATGTTGGTCAGGTTATAGAGCACGATAAAGGCAAGGCTGCCCGCGCAGATAATGATCAGCGCCACGATATAGTCCATGCTCTTCATCATGTTTGCGATCCGCTCCCGCATATCCGCAATCACGGAAACGGCCAGGACGTCCGTCCGGTCGGCAATCTCCGCCGCGGCTTCATGAAGATCCACATCCTCCTTCACCAGGGCAAAGGCGCTCTTATATTCCGGCTCCGCGCCGAGCTGCTCCCTCCAGGTTTCCCTGTCCACATAAACGTAATTGTAGACAAAATTTTCACACAGAGCGCTCACCTTCACTTTCAGGCTGTTCATATCGCCGTCCCGCAATATCACCTCGTCGCCCGCCTGGATTCCCATAGTTTCCGCTATTTTTTCGCTGAGGACGGCCTCGCCTGTTTTCGGCCAGGGGATTTTTGCGCCGTCTGTGGTATGCAGATTCAGGAAAGCGGCAATCTGTTCCCTGTCCTGCGGGATTTCCAGATAGACGGATTTGGTCCGGCCACCAAAGTCCAGATCCATGCTCCTTTCATTGCGGAAAGCAATGTCTGAGAGGATATGTCCTGTCTGCTCTGTCAGCTCCTCGGACTCCCTGGGCGAAATACTCTCCGAAAAAGTGACGTCGATGTCGTATATCTGGATTTCGTCATACTGTAATTCCGCGATATTCATGACGGAGTCCCGAATGCCAAAGCCTGTGACGAGCAGGGCGGTACAGCCGCTGATGCCCAGGATCATCATAAAGAACCGCTTCTTATATCTGATAATATTCCTCACGGAAACCTTGTGCAGAAACTTCATTCTGCGCCAGATAAATGTGATCCGCTCAAGAAAGATCCGCTTGCCGCTTTTGGGTGATTTCGGGCGGATCAGACTGGCCGGAACACTGATCAGCTCATGCCGGCATGAAAAGTATGCCGCGCCCATGGAGCACAGGAGAGATACCGCTGTGGACAGGAGGGCCAGCGGGAAGTCAAAATAGTATTCGATTTCCCCCATACTGTACATGATTCCATAGCCAATCCATATGACCCTGGGGAAAAGCCAGGTGCCGATGACGCATCCAAGGATCGCTCCAACCGCCGCCGCGGAACCGGCGTAGAACAGGAATTTCCCCATGATGGCCCCGTTTCCGTAGCCAAGGGCCTTGAGCACGCCGATCTGGGTTCTCTGCTCCTCGACCATTCTGTTCATGGTGGTCATGCAGATGAGAGCGGCGACCAGAAAGAAAAATACGGGGAATACATTGGCAATGGCCGCCACAATATTGGAGTCGCTCTCGTAGCATGCATAGCCCACGTTGGTATTCCGGTCAAGGACATAAGTGTCCGGCGCTTCAAGGTCGGCCAGCTCCTGTCTGGCGTCGTCAATTTTCTGCTGAGCGTCCGCCACCTCCGTGTCAAATTCCTCTTTTGCATTGCTGTATTCCACCCTGGCGTCCGCCAGCTCTGTCCTGCCGTCGGCCAGCTCTTCTCTGCCTTCCTCCAGATCCCTGCGGGCCTTTTCGATATCCTTCTGCGCCTTTGCCAGCTTTTCCCTGCCGTCGGCCAGCTCTGCCTTTCCCTCCTCCAGCTCTGTCCTGGCATCTTCCAGCTGAACCTTTCCGTCCTCCCATTCGGCTCTGGCGTCTGTGACCTCTGATTTTGCCGACTGTAGCTGGTCCTGCGCCTCCAGAAGAACCTTTTCGTTGTGCTTGAGTTTGGCTTTGGCCTCTCTGATCTCATCCCAGCCCTCCTGGAACTGCCCTCTGTAGGACTGGATCTGTGCAAGTCCGGAGCGGAGCTGGGAGAGGCCGTCCGAGAGCTGGGCTTTGCCGGACCGGATCTGTGCAAGTCCGGACTGGATCTGGGAGCCGGCGGCTTCAAGCTGGGATCTGTATGCGGCGATTTTCTGGCGGCCGGCTTCGATCCCGGCCATGCCATCATTATACTCCTGATCGGAAACGATTCCGGCCTGATGGCCTGCCTCCAATTCAGCCTCCTGTGTGATTAGCTCGTTTTCCTGCGCCGCCAGCTCCGCTTCCTTACCGGCCAGTTCCCCTGCCGCGCTGCCAAGCTCCGCCTCCTGGCGCTCCAGCTGTGCTGCCTGCTCCGTTAATTCCGCCTCCTGGGCAAGAAGCGCTTCCTCCTGTTCGATCAGCGGAGCCTCCTGCCCGGCCAGTTTCTCCTCCTGCTGCTTTAACTCCTCCTTTGCTTCCTCCAGCCTATCCCAGGACTGGGACAGCTCCAGCTCGTTGGCGAAGATTTCCCACTCGTGATATTTCAGCTCCTCGTCCGCATCCAGAAGCTCCTGTTCCTTCTCGGCGATTTCCTTTTCGCCGTCCAGGATCTCCTGCTCGGCGTCCGCGATTTCCTGTTTGCTGTCGGCGATCTCCTTCTGGCCGTTGGCGATTTTTTTCTCGCCGTCCAGGATTTCCTGCTCGCCGTCGGCGATCTCCTGCTCACCGTCCAGGATCTTCTGCCAGGCGTCGTCCAGCTCCCTTTGGGCCTCGGCCCTTTTGTCGTCCAGCTCCGTCTGGGCGTCGTCGATTTTCTCCTGCGCCGTGTCCTTAAGCTCTTCATACCTGTTCCCGGCCAGAAGCTCTGTCGTTTCCTCCACCGAATCGGTGACGGACTCGATGTAGGATTCATATTCATCGGTGTAAACATCATATTTCTCTCTGGCCGTCACATAGATCTCTGTGAGATAATCACAGTCGAAGGCTTCCCGGGGCACGTAAAGAAAGGCGCCGATTTTTCCGTCGCTGATGGAGGTGGTTCCCCGCTCGAAATTGATATAGTATGGCGTACGGACGACTCCCACAGCGGTAAAGGTGCGGGTCTTAAACATCTCCAGCGTATCCTCGTCGTTGTCGTCCGTCACCGTGATCTGAGAACCGATGGCGGCTTCCCCGTACAGAGCGGAATCCAGAAGACACTCGTCGGCGCGCTCCGGCATCCGGCCTGCCGTGAGTACCACCCGGTTGATTTTCTGAGGGATGGTGTGGAATTTGTATATCTCGCCCATCTCGCCCAGGGTACAGATCGCGTCCACGGAAATCGCCCCCTCCGCGTCAGCGATATCCTTAAGCTGTGTGAGAGCGTCCACACTTTCCTGTGAAAAGCCCAGGGTGGACAGGAGGCGGAAATCAAAAAAATTCTGTTCCGTCAGATAGGTGCTCTCCGTGGCAAGCATGGCGGGGGTGGTGGCCTTTAACCCCGTAAAGAGTCCCACGCCCAGCATCACGATTGCCAGAATGGCCATATACCGTCCAAGGCTTCCTCTGATCTCCCTGACCGTAGTCTTAATCATTCCACTGCTCATCCATTCACTCCCATACCGCTCATGACAAATGCTGTCAGGAAAAATCTGTGACGTTTCCTGTTCCTTCCCCCGGGAGGCGTTACCATTCGATTTCCTCCACCGGCACAATGTGTTCGTTCAGCTCCATCTTCCGCACGGTCCCGCTTTTTACGGTGATAATTCTGTCCGCCATGGCGGTCAGCGCCTGATTGTGGGTAATCACTACCACGGTCATTCCACTTTTGCGGCAGGCATCCTGCAGCAGCTTCAAAACCGCCTTGCCCGTATTGTAGTCCAGGGCTCCGGTGGGCTCGTCGCAGAGCAGAAGCTTGGGGTTTTTGGCCAGGGCTCTGGCGATGGCAACCCTTTGCTGTTCCCCGCCGGAGAGCTGGGCGGGGAAATTTCCCGCCCTGTCTTTGAGGCCCACCATCTCCAGAACCGACATGGCGTCCAGCGGATCTCTGCAGATCTGGGCCGCCAGCTCCACATTTTCAAGGGCGGTGAGATTCTGCACCAGATTGTAAAACTGAAAGACAAAACCGATATCAAAACGCCTGTAGGCAGTCAGCTTCTTTTTGTTGTAGGAGGAGATTTCCTGGCCATCCAGAAAAACCTGCCCGCAGGAGAGCGAGTCCATTCCCCCTAAAATATTCAGGATCGTTGTTTTTCCGGCGCCGGAGGCGCCCACCACCACGCAGAATTCCCCCTTTCTGATGGTGAAATTCACATCCCTGAGCGCCTCAATGTCCACTTCCCCCATATGATACGTCTTGCCGACATTTTTAAATTCAACAAAAGAATCCATCCGCATTTCCTCCCCGTGACAATCCTGCGGTCTGAGGAATATCAGGCCGAGCCTGCGGATTCCTCAGGGCATAAAAACAGTTTAACATATGTGTTTTAAAACAAAAACACTCTGAATATAAAAAAAGTATAAAATATAGCTCCAGGAGGCAGCGCCATGTCCCGGGAAGATAAAAAAATACTGGAACAGATTTCCCGCATTTTGCTGCGGGAAAAGCTCATTTCTCAGGAAGAACAGCTCAGGATGCTGCGTCAGATCAGAAAGGAGGAAGAGAGCAGTTGAGTCTTCGCGCAGTGATCTACAACCGATGCAGTACGGAGGAGGAGGCGCAGAAGGACGCGCTTGCAAAGCAGGTACGGGAATCCAGAGCCTGCGCCGCCAGGGAGGGGTGGGAGCTTGTGGATTTCTATGTGGAGGCCAGAAGCGGCACCACCTCGAAGGGGCGAAGCGAATATAACCGGCTTTACCAGGATCTGGAGAGCGATAAGTTTGACATTATCGTAATCAAAAGCCAGGATCGGCTTATGCGCAACACGAAGGACTGGTACCTGTTCCTGGATCGGATGCAGAAAAACAACAAGCGTCTCTATATGTATCTGGAGGGTAAATTCTATACGCCGGACGACGCGCTGATTTCCGGGATCAGGGCCATACTGGCAGAGGAATACAGCCGGGAGCTGAGCAAGAAGATCAACAACGCCCACCGGAATCGGCAGAGAGAGGGAAAAAGCTTTGTATTCACGAACCGGACTTATGGGTATAAGAAGATGCCGGATAAGAGGGTCGTGATCGATGAGGCGGAGGCCGGGATGATTCGAATGATTTTTGAACTCTCGGCCGGCGGGTATGGCACACACTCTGCGGCGGAGATTCTTTATCAGAATGGATACCGGAATCATCAGGGAAGAAAGCTTGGCCCTTCCCTGATCCGGAATATCATCCGGAACCCCATTTATAAGGGAACCGTGGTTCAGAACCGGCAACATTATGACTTTGAAAGTAAACGGGTCTGCAAAAATCTGCCCTCGGAGTGGATACTGCATGAAAATGTCCTGCCGCCGATTGTGGACGGGGAGCTCTTTGAGAGGGCGAACCGGGGGCTGGATCAGAGGAGACAGGAGAAAAACCAGGACGGCGTGTCTGTAAAGGGAGGCAGGCCGGGGAAGTATGATCTGTCCGGGAAGCTGGTCTGCGGCCTCTGCGGGAGTCCCTTTTACCGTGTGACGCGGCGGAATAAAAGCGGGGGAGTGACCGAGTGGAAATGCAGCAACTATCTCCAGAATGGCAGGAGGGATCCCTGCATGCGCAGAGACGGGATCAGAAAGACGCAGAAGGAGGAGGGGAGGGGATGCGATAACGTGCATCTGGAGGAGGGAAGACTCCTGGCAATGCTGGAACAGCTTTACACGGAGCAGGAGCAGGAGACGCGCAGGGACCGTCTCTTAAGGGAGACGCTGACAATACTGCAAAAGGCCCTGGGGGGAGATGATTCATATTCCGGGGAGCACCGCCTGAAAAAGGCCAGGGATCAGATCACCCGGCAGAAGAGGATTCTGCTGGATAAGCTGCTGGAGGGGGTTATCCCGGACGCCGACTTTCGGATGAAAAATGAAGAGCTAAACTCCGCAGAAGCCCGGCTGGAGGAACAGCGTCAGATGGAAAGCGACGTCTGTCACAATGGCGGGCCGCAGCGCAGGATGGAAACGATCCGGGAAAGGCTGGAAGCAGGCGTGATCAGGCAGGCGCAGACCGGGGAAATGATGGAGGCCATTTCCCGAATCAGGGTGTTTCCCGATTACATGGAGGTTTCCTTTGAGCCGGGGGCACGGATGGGGATTGGGGATGCGCGTGATTTATCCGCTCCCGGAACAGAGGGGGACGCTCCTGCCCCGCTCCGCCTGCCCTGGACGCGGGACGCCATTCGCCGGCGCGGGACAAAGACGGAAAGGGGATCCTGAATCATAGACTTTTTATAGAGGATCGTTGAGGGCCGGGACAAAATGAAACGTTGTTTATCATTTCCGCTCATCACCTGAACACCTGCGACCCATAGATAATCAGATACCCAAGCCCTCTCCTGGCCGCCAGGAATTCCCCGATGATCACGCCCACCAGCGCCAGGCCGATATTCACCTTCATATTGCTTAAGATGGCCGGAATGGAGGAGGGCAGCACCACCTTGTGGAAAGCGTCGATACGGCTGCCGCCCAGGGTGCGGATAAGCTTGAGCTTCTCGCTGTCCACCTGCCGGAAGCTGGTGTAGAGGCTGATCACGGAGCCGAAGACGGCGACGGAGATACCTGCCACGATGATCGTGTTGATTCCCGTGCCCAGCCACACGATAAACAGAGGCGCCAGGGCGGATTTGGGAAGACTGTTTAAGACCACCAGATAAGGCTCGGTGATCTCCGAGAGGGTTTTTGAGTACCACAGAAGGGTGGCGCAGAGCACAGAGATGACCGTGACCAGCGCAAAGCTCAGAAGCGTTTCCAGCAGGGTGATCCCTGTGTGGGTGAAGAAGGATCCGTCCCTGAGCATCTGGACGAAAAACGAAGCCACCATTGTCGGGCTGCTGAAAAAGAATGTATCGATCCACTCCAGACGTCCGGCAGCTTCCCACAGGGAGAGAAAGAGGATCAGGACAAGGATGCGCAGCACGGTGACCATGTGGTGATGCCGGTGGTGATCTCTGATATAGAGCTGCTGGGCGGTAAGGGGCTCCAGGGCGGAGTCGGCCTGTGGCTGCGCCTGCACCTGCGCACAGGACGCCCCTGTCAGCTGTGCCCTCTGTTGTCTGCGTTGACTAGCCTTTATATTCATCCGAAATCTCCTTCCACAGTAAACTGAACAGTTCCTGAAATTCCGGGGCATTTCTTGCCGCCAGGGGAGTATTCTCCGGCAGGGTGAGTTGAACCGGAATATTTTTTTTGATGGTGGCGGGGCGTCTGGTCAGCACAAGGATCCGGTCCGCCAGGGAGATGGCCTCCGACAGATCATGGGTGATCAGGATGGCGGTGATGCCGCTGGAGCGGATGATATTTCCGATATCGGCGGAGACCATCAGTCTCGTCTGATAGTCCAGCGCGCTGAAGGGCTCATCTAAAAGCAGAAGACCCGGCTCCATGACCATGGTCCGGATCAGGGCGGCCCGCTGCTTCATGCCGCCGGAGAGCTCGCCGGGACGTTTATCCTTAAAACGGTACAGGCCGTAATCCTTCAGAAGCTTTTCGGCCAGCGCCTCTTTTTCCGGGGACAGGCATTTGTTGATTTCCGGCCCCAGCAGAATATTTTTCCAGATGGTGCGCCATTCCAGGAGATGATCCTGCTGGAGCATGTAACCGATACGAATCTTTTCCTGTTCTTCCTCATTTAGCAGGATCTGCCCGGATTCGGGTGTAAGGAGCCCTGCGATGATGGAGAGCAGGGTAGATTTACCGATGGTGAAATGATGGACATCATCTACCGCATATAATAGACCAATACCCGCAACAACGGGAGGATTTAATGGACGGAAATCATATCCACATTCAGATTGAAGGCGATATACCCACTGAGTACATTCGGGGCAGAATGAATCTGCGCACGGTTTTATATGCGCAGAGAAGCCTGGGCGGGAAGGGACTGTCCAGGGAAACGCAGCTGGAGCTTCTGGATACCATCATCGAAAATGTGAAATCATACTTTGCAGATGCCGCAGGGACGGAACACGATCCGGGGATCGGGAAAGGAGGCCGGGGATGCTGATCGCCGTCTACAGCAGAAAATCGAAATGGACCGGAAAGGGGGAAAGCGTCGAGAACCAGCTCATCATGTGCAGGGAATACATCGCCATGTTTATAGAGGGAGGCGATCAGGCGCAGATCCTGGAGTTTGAGGACGAAGGGTTTTCCGGTAAGGACACCAGGCGGCCCCGGTTTCAGCAGATGATGCAGGAGCTGAAAACCCGGCATTTTGACTACCTGGTCTGTTACCGGCTGGACCGGCTGGGAAGAAATCTGGCGGATCTGGCGAATCTGATGGAGGATTTAAACCGCATGAACACATCCTTTATCAGCGTCAGGGAGAAGTTCGATACGACCACCCCCATCGGCAAGGCCATGCTGTATTTTTCGGGCGTGCTTGCCCAGATGGAGCGGGAGCAGATCGCGGAGCGGGTAAAGGACAATATGATCATGCTCGCCAGAAGCGGCCGCTGGCTCGGGGGAAACACGCCCCTTGGCTTTTCCTCCATGAAGCTGGAGCAGGAGGCGGCGGCTCTGAAAAAGAAATCCCTGTACTGCCTTACCTGGAATCCGGGGGAGATCCCGCTCGTCCGATTTATCTTTTCCTGCTTTCTGGAAAGGCGCTCTATCACCAAAGTCCTCGAAGCGCTTCTCGCGGACGGGATCAAAACCAGAAGGGGCAGGGAGTTCACGGTTTCCGGGATCAGGGACATTCTGGTCAATCCGGTGTACTGTGTTGCGGACCAGGAGGCCTGGCAGTATTTTTACGACATGGGGTGCCAGGTGTGTATTGACCGGGAGGAGCTGGATCAGAAATCGGGACTGATGGCATACGCCAGGACCACTTCTTCCACATATAAGAATCAGAGCATGCCCCTGGAAACGTGGATCATATCTATGGGACGCCACCAGGGAGTCATACGGGGGGAGGACTATGTACGCGTCCAGAAGCTGCTCGAGGACAATAAGAGCCGGGGGGAGAATTTCAGGAATCTCAGAAACAATGCTTCACTTTTGTCGGGGCTGGTCTGCTGTACCTGCGACCACCGGATGCGGCCCAAGAACTATCCGGCCTCCAGAGTCACGCAGAAGGGGGAGCGCACCTTTTCATACCGCTGCCCCTATAAGGATAAAACCCATGGAGAGAGGTGCGGGAACAAAAATGTCCACGGGAATCGGCTGGATAACGAAGTGTGCAGACGAATTCTGCGTCTGGCAGCGCCGGATGAGGGGATGATTCCTCTGCTGGAGGAATTAAGGAGCCGGATCCGGGACACAAATATTGGGGAAGTGTCGAGAAAGGCGCTCCTTTCTCAGGAATATGAAAAAAAGAGAGGGAAGATCCAGGCGCTGGTGGCTTCCGTGGGAAAGCTGGAGACACAGAGCGTTTCCGTCAGATATATTAATGAAGAGATACAGAGACTGGACGCCGAATGCAGAGAGCTGGAGAGACGGATCGGGGAGGAAGAGGAGGCGGCGCAGAGGGCGGAACAGCCTGATTTCGGCGGAGATTTTTCGGAAGGGCTGATGGATTTCCCGGCGGTGTTTGACCGGCTGCCCTTCACAGAGAAGCGGGAGTTTTTGAAGGAGATCATCGAGGAGGTTTTATGGGACGGAGAGTCTGCCCACGTATATCTGAGAAAGGGATCGGCGCCTCCGCAAAAAAATCTTGACTTTAGCGATTAAAAGTATTAAAGTGGTAAATGGAGTTTTTTCAGGAAAGGAGTCTGTTCATGTCAGCTTTGGAGGAGATTCGCCGCCGCTTTCAAAACGATCATTTTGCCGTGGGTACAACGGGGATCGTCATTGATTGTGCAGAGCCCGGGAAGGCAGTGTGTTCCCTGACCCTGGAGCAGCGGCATATGAATGAGAATAACGTCCCCATGGGCGGGGCGGTTTTTACCCTGGCGGATTTTGCCTGCGCCATCGCGGCCAACGGGTATGCGCAGAGGAAGACGGTCAGCCAGAACGCGTCGATTACCTTTCTCTCCCCTGCAAAGGGGAAGCGCCTGATCGCAAAGGCCTCATGCCTGAGAGAGGGGCATACCACCGCACTGTACGCGGTGGATATAGAGGATGAGCTGGGAACCTATGTGGCCCATGCCACAGTCAATGGCTTTGCCATTGGCTGACAGAAAGAAACAGATAAATCAATGGATTACGAAAATACGAAAAAGGAGGAACCATACATGGTAATCACTGACTTTTTGGAGCGCAATGCCCGGCTTTATGGTTCGGATCCGGCGCTTGTGGAGCTGAATCCCTCCCAGGAGAGGGACAGCGCGGTGACCTGGCGGGAGGCGAGCCTGATCGAGGGCGCGGAAAACGGGGCTCCCTACCGCAGGGAGCTGAGCTGGGCGGATTTTGACAGGCGGGCCAACCGCTTTGCCAATCTGCTCTTAAGCCGCGGCCTGGAGCGGGAACAAAAGGTGGGCATTCTGATGATGAACTGTCTGGAATGGCTGCCTGTCTATTTCGGGATTCTCAAGGCGGGCGGCGTGGCCGTCCCCTTAAATTTCCGCTATTCCGCGGAGGAGATCAGATACTGTCTGGAGCTTGCAGACGTGGAGGCTCTGGTTTTCGGGCCGGAGTTCATCAGCCGTATGGATGCCATCGCACAGGAGCTTCCAAAGGTTAAGATGATGTTCTTTCCCGGAAAGGGGGGACCGTCCTACACGGAGGATTTTCTGAAGCTGACGGGCTTTTGTTCCTCCAGCGCGCCGCCCATTGAACTTAAGGAGACGGACTATGCGGCGATCTACTTTTCCTCCGGCACCACAGGCTTTCCGAAAGCGATCCTGCACGACCACCTTTCGCTGCGCGCCTCCTGCGAGACGGAGCAGAATCACCACGGCCAGACCAGGGAGGATGTGTTTTTGTGCATTCCGCCTCTTTATCACACCGGCGCGAAAATGCACTGGTTCGGATCGCTCCTGTCGGCCAGCCGGGCGGTGCTTTTGCGGGGGGTAAAGCCGGAGTGGATCCTGCGGGCGGTTACGGAGGAAAAATGTACGATCGTTTGGCTGCTGGTGCCCTGGGCCCAGGATCTTCTGGACGCCATCGAGTCCGGAAAGGTGGACATGGGGCATTATCTGCTGGAACAGTGGCGGCTGATGCATATCGGGGCGCAGCCCGTGCCCCCCAGCCTGATCCAGCGCTGGAAGAAGCATTTCCCCCATCACCAGTACGATACCAACTATGGTCTGAGCGAATCTACAGGGCCTGGCTGTGTCCATCTCGGGGTGGAAAATATACATAAGGTGGGAGCCATCGGAAAACCCGGATATCACTGGGAGGCCAGGATTGTGGACGAGCAGGGCAGGGACACGCCCCGGGGAGAGGTGGGAGAGCTCATTGTCCACGGGCCCGGCGTCATGCTCTGTTACTATAAAAACCCCGAGGCGACGGCCGAGGTTTTGAAGGACGGATGGCTCTATACGGGGGATATGGCCCGGATGGACGAGGACGGATTCATCTATCTGGTAGACCGGAAAAAGGATGTCATCATCTCCGGAGGAGAAAATCTGTACCCGGTACAGATCGAGGATTTTCTGCGCCGCAGCGATAAGGTTAAGGATGCGGCTGTCATCGGCCTGCCGGACGCCCGGCTTGGCGAGATTGCGGCGGCGGTGATCGAGCTCAAAGAGGATGTTTCCTGCACGGAGGACGAGATCATGGCATTCTGCAGGGAGCTTCCCAGATACAAACGGCCCAGAAAAATCATCTTTGAACAGGTGCCCAGAAATCCCACAGGCAAGATCGAAAAGCCGTTGCTGCGGGAGCGGTACTGTCATGGCAGTCTTGTGGAGGCACAGATCAGAAACTAGAGAAAAGAGGGGAAAAATGGATCTTTTTATCAAGCTTGCACTGCTTATTGTTTTTTTTGGCGTGATGATCGGCATTGGATTCTATTGCCGCAGGCACGCCACGGATGTGAACGGGTTTGTGCTGGGGGGAAGGAACGTGGGGCCCTGGCTTACCGCCTTTGCCTATGGAACCAGCTATTTCTCGGCGGTGGTCTTCGTGGGCTATGCGGGACAGTTCGGATGGAAATACGGGATTGCGGCCACCTGGGCGGGGCTTGGAAACGCCTTTATCGGCTCCCTGCTGGCCTGGGCGGTGCTGGGACGGCGTACCCGCATCATGACCCAGCATTTAAACAGCGCCACCATGCCGGAATTTTTCGGGCAGCGTTTTGAGAGCAGGCCCTTAAAGCTGGCGGCTTCGGTGATCATTTTTATCTTTCTGATTCCCTACACGGCCAGTCTCTACAATGGATTGAGCCGTCTGTTCGGGATGGCCTTTGACATCGATTACAGCGTATGCGTGATCGCCATGGCTGTGCTTACCGGAATCTATGTCATAGCCGGGGGCTATATGGCCACCGCCATCAATGACTTTATTCAGGGGATTATCATGATTTTCGGCATTGTGGCGGTGATCCTTGCGGTGTTAAACAGCCAGGGGGGATTTCTGGCGGCGCTGGATGCGCTCTCTGCGGTGAGCGACGAGACGGTCTCCTCCGCGCCGGGAATATTTAACTCCTTTTTCGGGCCGGATCCGGCGAACCTTCTGGGCGTGGTGATCCTCACCAGTCTGGGAACCTGGGGACTGCCCCAGATGGTGCAGAAATTCTATGCCATCAAGAGCGAGAGCGCAATCAACAAGGGGATGGTGATCTCCACCGTATTCGCCACCATCGTGTCCGGCGGATGCTACTTCCTGGGCGGCTTTGGACGTCTTTTCAGTGACAAAATCGATATCGCGGCGAACGGCTATGATTCGGTTGTGCCGACCATGCTCTCGGGCCTGCCCACGATCCTGATCGCGGTGGTGGTCATTCTGGTGCTTTCCGCCTCCATGTCCACCCTCTCGTCCCTGGTGCTGGCATCAAGCTCCACCTTGACGCTGGACTTCATTAAAGGTAATATTATTAAAGAGATGGATGAAAAGGAACAGGTTAAATGGATGCGGGGGCTTCTGGTTGTATTTATCGCGGTCTCCGTGGTGCTTGCGCTGATCCAGTACCGTTCCAATGTCACCTTTATCGCACAGCTCATGGGAGTGAGCTGGGGCGCGCTGGCAGGCGCGTTCCTGGCGCCCTTTCTCTATGGCCTGTACTGGAAACGGACGACGAAGGCGGCCTGCTGGGTGAGCTTTCTGTTCTCTACGGTAGTGATGCTTGCCAATATCTTTGTGCGTTCCGCGTTTCCCGTATATCTGCAGTCTCCCATCAACGCCGGAGCGTTCTGCATGCTGGCCGGGCTTGTGATTGTACCGGTGGTGAGCGTTGTGACCAGGGCGCCTGAGCAGAAGACGCTGGAGAAGATTTTCTCCTGTTACCAGAGGAAGGTGACGGTTTCCGTGACCGATTCCATCGGCGATCAGTCTTAAATCAGCAGATGTCCGAGTGTGAGCAGAACGATTTACGGATGTACGGCGGCCGGAAATCGTTCCGGAAGGGATGGGCGAAAGAACATCTGCGGAATTTTAAACAGGAGGAAAATATATATGAAGACACTGATGCTTGGCAACGAGGCAGTTGCCAGAGGCCTCTATGAGGCGGGCTGCTGCTTTGTATCCAGCTATCCCGGGACGCCCAGCACGGAGATTACCGAGTGCGTGGCGAAATATGAGGAGATCTACGCAGAGTGGGCTCCCAACGAAAAGGTAGCCCTCGAGGCGGCGCTGGGCGCATCCCTTGCCGGAAAGAGAAGCTTTTGCGCCATGAAGCACGTGGGACTGAATGTGGCCGCGGACCCCCTTTTCACGATTTCTTACACGGGTGTGAACGCGGGGCTTCTCATCGGTGTGGCGGACGACGCGGGGATGCACAGCTCCCAGAACGAACAGGATTCCCGCCATTATGCCAGGGCGGCCAAAATCCCCATGCTCGAGCCGTCCGATTCCGCGGAGGCGCTTCGCTTTGCCAGGCTCGGCTATGAGCTCTCCGAGAGGTTTGACACGGCGGTTCTGATTAAGATGTGTACCCGCGTCAGCCACTCCCAGAGTGTGGTTGAGCCGGGGGAGAGGATCCTCCCGGAACCGAAGAAATACGAAAAAAATCCCGGTAAATATATTATGATGCCTGCCAATGCGAAGAACCGGCACCCTGTGGTGGAGGCGCGCACCAGGGAGCTCACCGCCTGGGCGGAGACGGCGGATATCAACCGGATAGAGCAGGGGACGGACAACTCCCTGGGGATCATTACCTCCTCCACCTGCTATCAGTACGTGAAGGAAGCGTTTGGAGATACATACCCCGTTCTTAAGCTGGGCATGATCTGGCCCATGCCGGAGCGCATGATCAGGGATTTCGCGGCCGGCGTTGAACGGCTTGTGGTAGTGGAGGAGCTGGACGGCTTCATAGAGGATCACTGCAGGAGCCTTGGACTTTCGGTATCCGGTAAGGAGCTGTTTCCCAATATCGGAGAGCTGAGCCAGAATCTGGTAAGGGAGAAGCTGGGCAGGGCCGTGCAGACAGGCCCCGTGCTGGAGGAGAGGATCCCGGCCCGGCCTCCTGTGATGTGCGCGGGCTGTCCTCACCGCAGCATCTTTTATGTACTGAAAAAATTAAAGCTCACGGTGATGGGGGATATCGGATGCTATACCCTGGGAGCCGTAGCGCCTCTGGGAGCCATCGATACCACTGTATGCATGGGGGCTTCCGTTTCCGGCCTTCACGGCTTTGTCAAAGCGGGAGATGAGGAGAGTGCGGGAAGGACTGTGGCGGTGATCGGGGACTCCACATTTATTCATTCCGGCGTTACCGGGCTGATCAATATCGCCTACAACGAATCCAATTCCACCGTGATCATTCTGGACAACTCTATCACGGGCATGACCGGACACCAGCAGAATCCGACCACCGGCTACAACCTGAAGGGGGATCCATGCACCAAAATCGACCTGGAGAGCCTGTGCCACGCGGTGGGAATCAGACGGGTGAAGGTGGTCGATCCCTACGACATGGAGGCCTGCCAGAGGGTGATCAGCCAGGAGCTCTCGGTCAGGGAGCCCTCTGTCATCATCTCACGCCGCCCCTGCGCGCTGCTGAAATATGTAAAGCATCCCGGCCCCATCAGCTCTGACCCGGAAAAATGCAGGGGCTGTAAGGCCTGTATGAACATCGGATGCCCGGCCATAAGCATGGAGGACGGGAAAGCGAAGATTGACGCCACCCTCTGTGTGGGATGCGGAGTGTGTAAGCAACTCTGCAGATTTGACGCGCTGGGATCGCAAGAGTGACGGAAAGGAGCATGGCGGTAAATATGGAAACAAAGAATATAATGATCGTGGGAGTCGGCGGACAGGGGACCCTGCTGGCGAGTAAGCTCCTGGGGCGTCTCCTTCTTGGCAGGGGATATGACGTGAAGGTCAGCGAGGTACATGGTATGAGCCAGCGGGGCGGAAGCGTCGTCACCTATGTCCGCTGGGGGGAGAGAGTCTGCTCGCCCATCATAGATAAGGGGGAGGCGGACTGCATCTTATCCTTTGAGCTTCTGGAGGCGGCCCGCTATACGGAGTATTTAAAGCCGGGGGGCAGGATCATCGTAAACAGCCAGCAGATCAATCCCATGCCGGTGATTGCGGGCATGGCGGATTATCCGCAAAAGCTGGAGGAAAAGCTCGGGACGCTGGGAATCAACGTGGACGCGCTGGATGCGCTGGCCCTGGCGGAGGAAGCGGGAAGCAGCAGGGCGGTGAACCTTGTGCTCATGGGCAGGCTTTCCAGACACTTTGACTTCACGCAGGAGGAGTGGATGGATGCCATAGAACACAGTGTGCCGCCGAAATTCCTGGAAATGAACAGGAAGGCCTTTGCGCTGGGAGCAAATTCATAAAAAAGAGGAGAAGATAACGACGCGCAGAGAGCGGCGCGGAAATGAGGAGGCTGATTTATGGAAAACTATTATCAGAAGGAAATTGAGACTGCGGACCGGGAACAGATTCTGGCCTGGCAGAATGAGCGTCTGGTCCGGCAGGTGCGCCGTGTGTGGGATCATGTGCCCTACTACCGCGCAAAGATGGAGGAGAAGGGCGTTGCGCCGGAGGATATTCAGAGTGTGGAGGATCTGCATAAGCTGCCCTTCCTGACCAAGGACGACCTTCGTGAGGCCTACCCTTACGGATTGCTGGCAAGCCCTCTTAAGGACTGTGTGCGTATCCAGTCCACCTCGGGTACCACAGGACGCAGGGTGGTGGCCTTTTACACGCAGCATGATATCGATCTGTGGGAGGACTGCTGCGCCCGGGCGATCGTGGCGGCAGGCGGCACCGACGAGGACGTCTGCCACGTCTGCTACGGCTATGGACTCTTTACCGGAGGGCCGGGACTGAACGGGGGAAGCCATAAGGTGGGCTGTCTGACGCTTCCTCTCTCGTCGGGCAACACGGAGCGTCAGCTCCAGTTTATGGTGGATCTGGGCGCGACCATTCTCTGCTGTACCCCTTCCTACGCCGCCTATCTGGCGGAGAGCATCCACGAGCGGGGGCTGCGTGATCAGATTAAGCTCAAGGCCGGAATCTTCGGCGCGGAGGCGTGGAGCGAACAGATGCGCCAGGATATCCAGAATAAGCTGGGCATCAAAGCGTACGACATTTACGGACTCACAGAGACCAGCGGCCCGGGCGTGTCCTTTGAGTGCAGCGAGCAGACCGGCATGCACATCAACGAGGATCACTTTATCGCTGAGATCATCGATCCGGACACGGGCGAGGTTCTTCCCGAGGGAAGCAAGGGCGAGCTGGTGTTTACGGCGATTACCAAGGAGGCGTTCCCGCTTCTGCGCTATCGCACCAGGGACATCTGCGTGCTCAGCAGAAAGAAGTGCTCCTGCGGCCGCACCCATGTGAAGATGAGCAAACCCATGGGCAGGAGCGACGATATGCTGATCGTCAAGGGCGTCAACGTGTTCCCGTCCCAGATCGAGACGGTGCTCCTGGAGCAGGGGTATCCCGCAAACTATCAGATCATTGTGGATCGTATCAAAAATTCCGACACCATCGAGGTGATGGTGGAGATGACGCCCGAAAACTTCTCCGATAATCTGGGTAAGATCACGGAGATGGAGAAAGCTCTGGTATCGGCGCTCAAGGCGATGCTGGGAATCTATGCGAAGGTGCGTCTGGTTGCGCCCAAATCCATCACAAGAAGCGAGGGCAAGGCCGTGCGCGTGATCGATAAACGGAAAATCTAAGACGGGAGGAGACGGACGCTGGTTTTGAGTCTGTCTCCCGCGCAGAAGCTATCAGGGCTTGGAAAGGAGTATGGTTACCAATATGACAATACCTCAGATTTCGGTATTTCTTGAAAACAAAGCGGGGCAGCTTGCGGATATCACCGCGATTCTCTCGGAAAATCAGGTGAATATGCGGGCAATCAGTATTGCGGAGACGGCCGATTACGGCGTTTTGCGGCTGATTGTGGACGACGCGCCGAAGGCTTCCTCCATTCTTCTGGAGCATGGCTTTATTCTGACCATGACGCCTGTTGTGGGCGTGGCGGTTTCGGATGCCCCCGGAGGGCTCAGCGGGGTGCTCGGCGTGGTCTCCAGGGCGGGGATCGACGTGGAATATATGTATTCTGTTTTCGGGCAGAAGGACGGGCGGGCCTGCATGATTTTCCGCGTGGCGGACACGGACGTTCTCACGGCGCTTCTTAAGGAGAACGGGATCGACCTGATCACGGGGGAGGATCTTGGTATTCACTGAAAGGATCAGATTTTGGGGCTGTCGTTGCGACGGCCCCTTTTCAGGGCGGCGTCTCTGCGGCAGGGTATCCAAAGCCCAACCATCCCATTACCGCACCCGCTGGGGCCTACGATCGCCAGAAACTCCCCTGGGCATACCTGAAAGGAGATATCGGTCAGGGCTCTGGTCTCGCCGTTTAAGTTGTGATAAGAAAAGCAGATATTTTTACATTCCAGAATTGGACTCATTTTTCCTCCAACAGGTACGGTTTGAGTTCTTATAACAGTAATTTATGAGGAGGGAGCTTTTTCCGTGCATAAAATATGAGGGGGAGAAATATCTTTGTAGGTGGATGGCCGGTTACCCTTCAAAAGCCTGCCCGGGGACGCGGAGACAATATAAAGCTGTCCGCCGCGCTCCTGCGTTGTCCCGACGGATTAATTCAGGATTGAAATTCCTGTGAAAGTGTGGTAGTATCAAATTCAGATTTAATAATTGAAGGAGAGATTAGTTATGGCTCAGCTATGGGGAGGGCGTTTCACGAAGGAGACGGACGATCTGGTATACCGGTTCAACGCGTCCATCACCTTTGACCGGAAGCTCTTCGAACAGGATATAGAGGGCAGCATCGCCCACTGCGTGATGCTGGAAAAGCAGGGGATCCTCACCTGCGAAGAAAAGGACGCGATCGTGAAGGGCCTTGCCGGTATCCGGCAGGACGTTCTCGAGGGCAGGCTTGCCATCACGGAGCAGTACGAGGACATTCACAGCTTTGTGGAGGCGGTGCTGACAGAGCGGATCGGGGATGCGGGCAAAAAGCTCCATACCGGGAGGAGCCGGAACGATCAGGTAGCGCTGGACATGAAGCTCTACATAAGAGGGCAGGTTCTTGAGAGCGCCGCCTGTGTGGGAAATCTGATGGAGACGCTGCTCTCCCTGATGGAAAAAAATCTGGATACCTATATGCCGGGCTTTACCCATCTGCAAAAAGCCCAGCCCACCACCCTGGCCCATCACCTGGGGGCTTACTTTGAGATGTTTAAGAGGGATGTGTCCAGGCTGGAGGATATCTACAGAAGGATGAATTACTCTCCGCTGGGAGCCGGGGCCTTTGCCGGGACCACCTATCCTCTGGACCGGTATTATACGGCCTCCCTGCTGGGATTTGAGGGGCCGACCCTGAACAGCATGGATTCTGTCTCGGACCGGGATTATATCATAGAATATCTGGGGGCTCTCGCAACCATCATGATGCATCTGAGCCGCTTTTGCGAGGAGATTATTATCTGGAATTCCAACGAGTACCGTTTCGTGGAGATCGACGACGCCTTTTCCACCGGAAGCAGCATCATGCCTCAGAAGAAGAACCCGGATATTGCGGAGCTGGTGCGGGGGAAGACCGGGCGGGTCTACGGGGCGCTGATGGCCATCCTCACCACCATGAAGGGCCTTCCCCTGGCCTACAACAAGGATATGCAGGAGGATAAGGAGGTCACCTTTGACGCCGCCAGGACAGTGAAGGATTCGCTGACGCTGTTCGAGGGGATGCTCTCCACCATGAAATTCCGCACGGAGGTGATGGAGGAGAGCGCCATGAAGGGCTTTACCAATGCCACGGACGCGGCGGACTATCTGGTGGGAAAAGGCGTTCCGTTCCGGGATGCCCACGGAATTATAGGCGAGCTGGTGCTTTACTGTCTTGAGAAAAACACCGGAATCGACAGACTCACCCTGGAGGAGCTCAAAGCCATCAGCCCCGTATTTGAGGCGGATATTTATGATGCCGTGAGCTTAAAAACCTGTGTGGAAAAGCGGCTCACCGTGGGCGCGCCGGGCAGGCAGGCCATGGAGGAGGTGCTGAGGCTGGAGAGAGAATTTCTTGCAAAGGCGTGGTATAAGGAGAATTCCCTGCGTTAATCAGAAAGGAATAAGGAGAGCAGAAGATGAGTGAAAAACTGAAGGTTGGTATTTTAGGCGGAACAGGTATGGTAGGGCAGAGATTTATCGCCCTTCTGGAGAATCACCCCTGGTTTGAGGTGACCACCATTGCGGCCAGCGAGCGGTCGGCGGGAAAGAGCTACCAGGAGGCGGTGGGCGGCAGATGGAAGATGGACACCCCCATGCCGGAGGCGGTTAAGAGCATTCCCGTGATGAATGTGAACGAGGTGGAGAAGGTGGCCGGGGGAGTGGACTTTGTGTTCAGCGCGGTGGACATGACGAAGGAGGAAATCAAAAGGATCGAGGAGGAGTATGCCAGGACGGAGACCCCGGTGGTGTCCAATAATTCCGCTCACCGCTGGACCCCCGACGTGCCCATGATGATTCCGGAGATCAATCCGGAGCACATGGCGGTGATCGATTTCCAGAAAAAAAGGCTGGGGACTGCCAGGGGCTTTGTGGCGGTGAAGCCCAACTGCTCCATCCAGAGCTATGCCCCGGTGCTCACGGCGTGGAAGGAGTTTGAACCCTATGAGGTGGTGGCCACCACCTATCAGGCCATTTCGGGGGCGGGTAAGACCTTTAAGGACTGGCCGGAGATGATCGAGAATGTGATTCCCTATATCGGCGGCGAGGAGGAAAAGAGCGAGAAGGAGCCTCTGCGGATCTGGGGCGAGGTAAAGGACGGCGTGATTGTGCCCGCAGTCTCTCCGGTGATCACCTGCCAGTGCGTGAGAGTGCCCGTGTTAAACGGCCACACCGCCGCGGTATTTGTAAAGTTCCGTCAAAAACCCACCAGGGAGCAGCTCATCGAAAAGCTGATCTCCTTTAAGGGAAGGCCCCAGGAATTACAGCTTCCCAGCGCTCCGGCTCAGTTCATTCAGTACATGGAGGAGGATAACCGTCCTCAGGTGAAGCTGGATGTTGACTTTGAAAGGGGAATGGGCGTCAGCGTAGGGCGTCTGCGTAAGGACAGCATCTACGACTGGAAGTTTATCGGCCTTTCCCACAACACTGTGCGCGGAGCGGCCGGAGGCGCGGTTTTGTGCGCGGAGCTGCTCAAAGCGGAGGGGTATATCGGCTGATCGTACGGGAGAGGACGACGCCTGGGGGAACACAAAGGGAAGGAGTCAGAATGACATGATGGCCAGTCGCACTTATGAGCTTCGTTATCTGAATTCATATTTTGAGGGGGAAAATGAGCGCAGCTCAGGACCGGGCCTGTGGCGCGGCCCGAAACAGAGTGTGGCAGGCTCCGGGGAGGCCCCCCAGTCCGGAGGAGAGCAGGGGATGGAACGCAGCCCGGGCCGGATTCTGGTCGTGTACGGTGAAAAAAATGTAGGGAAGACTACCTTGCTTGGTCAGTTCGCCGAGGGGAAAAAGGGCTTCTTTTACCGGGCGCGTTCTGCCTCCGAGCGGGAGCAGCGGTGCCAGTGGGCGAGGGAGCTGAAGATGGGGAAAGGGAGGGAGACCGTCTACCCCACCTACGGGGAAATTTTCCAGGCGGCTCTTGGAGAGCCCCAGGCGGAGCCGGGGGAGACGCTGGCGGCTTACCCGGCAGAAAAAAAGTATCTGATCGTGGATGAATTCCAGTATGTGGTCAGGGCCGGGGAGGAATTCATGCGGGAGCTTCTCGCCTTTCTCCATGATGGACGGCGAAGATCGCAGGTGCTGGTGATTCTGTGCTCCTCCTCCATCGGCTGGGTGGAAAACAGCATGGTGAACCGGATGGGAGAGGCGGCCGCTGAAATCTCAGGCTTTCTCAAGGTCAGAGAGCTGGGGTTTGAGCATGTGAGGGAGTTTTTTCCGGATTTTTCCAGAAGACAGTGCGTGGAGACCTACGCAATTCTGGGCGGAGTACCCGGATTCTGGAGTCACTTTGACGGCAGGCTTTCCACCAAAGACAATATCTGCAGGCATATCCTTGACAGGAAGGCCTTTCTGTACGGGGAGGGGCAGCGCATCGTGGCGGAGGAGCTGCGGGAGATGAGCGTGTACAATACCATTCTCGCCGCCATCGCCTCCGGGCGGCGCAAGCTCAACGATCTGTATCTGCACACGGAGTTTTCCAGAGCCAAGATCAGTGTTTATCTGAAAAACCTTATGGAGCTGGAGCTTGTGGAGAAGGTCTTTTCCTACGATACGGAGGGGAAGGCCAACACCCAGAAGGGCGTCTACCGGATCAGCAATCATTTCGTCCACTTCTATTTTACCTATCTGTATCCCAATCTGGGGAGCCTGGAGCGGATGGACGCGGAGGAATTTTATAAGGAATACATTGCGCCCACCCTGAACCTTTACGTAGCCAACTATTTCAGCCTGGTGTGCAAACAGCGTTTTGAGCGGTGGAATAAGGAGGGAAAGCTTCCCTTCCGGGTGGAAAAGACGGGCGAATGGGTTGGCAAGTTCGGCACCATCGATATTGTGGCGCAGAATGAGGAGGGGAAAACCATTCTGGGCGTGTGTAACTGGGAAAAACCGGTGATGCGCTACGACGATTATGAGTGGTTTCTTTTCTGTGCGGAGAAGGCCAGACTCACGGCGGATTATATGTATCTGTTTTCCGTCCATGACTTCGAGGAGCGCCTGAAGCTGGAGGCCAGGGTAAAGCCGAACATGAAACTGATCAGTATGGATGAAATGTAATGGGAAAAAGTTTATATATAGCGGAAAAACCCAGTGTGGCCCGGGAATTTGCAAAAGCCCTGCAACTGAGCGGGGGAAACCGGGACGGGTATATGGAGTCGGCGGACACTGTAATTACCTGGTGTGTGGGGCACCTGATCACCATGAGCTACCCGGAGGTCTATGATGAGAAGTATAAAAGGTGGTCGCTCGACACCATTCCCTTTATTCCCGACGAGTTCAAATATGAAGTGATCGAGGGAGTAAGGAAGCAGTTCGGGATCGTCAGCGGACTCTTGAACCGGGAGGATGTGGAGACCATATACGTCTGCACTGACTCCGGGCGGGAGGGGGAATATATTTACCGGCTGGTGGAACAGCAGGCCCATGTGAAAGGGAAAAAGCGCAAGCGGGTCTGGATTGATTCCCAGACCGAGGAGGAAATCCTGCGGGGCATCCGGGAGGCCAGAGATCTCTCCGAGTATGACAACCTGGGGGCGGCGGCCTATCTGCGGGCCAAGGAGGACTATCTGATGGGAATCAATTTTTCCAGAGTCCTCACCCTGAAATATGGGAACGCCGTGAAATCCTGGCTTAAGGCCGACCGGGCGGTGATCAGTGTGGGCCGGGTGATGACCTGTGTCCTGGGGATGGTGGTGAACCGGGAGCGGGAGATCAGGGAGTTTGTGAAAACCCCCTTTTACCGTGTGCTGGCCAATGTGCTTCTGAACGAAAGAACCTGTGAGTGCGAGTGGAAGGCGGTGGAAAATACCCGGTATTTCGGGTCGCCCCTTCTGTATAAGGAAAACGGTTTTAAGGAAAAGAAGGACGCCCAGGCATTGATCGATGCGCTGAGTGCGAATCCTCCGGTGAGCGCCCGGGTGGAGGCGCTCGAGCGGAAGAAGGAGACCAAAAATCCGCCGCTGCTCTATAACCTGGCGGAATTACAGAATGACTGCTCGAAAATGTTCAAGATCAGTCCGGACGAGACCCTGAAGGTGGCTCAGGAGCTCTACGAAAAAAAGCTGACCACCTACCCCCGAACCGACGCCCGGGTGCTTTCCTCGGCGGTGGCGAAGGAGATTCACAAAAATATCGGAGGCCTCGCCTCTCTTTCCGGGAGCGGATCATCGGATGGGGCCGACTCGCACAGGGCTGCCGGGGCGTCGGATCCGGGGGCGGTCACAGACAGCGCTGGTGTGCCGGCCCCGGCGGTCCCCCTTGCCGGGATCAGAGAGCTGGCGGCGGGGATACTCAAAGACGAGAGCTATAAGAGGATTGCCGCAACAAGATACGTGAACGATAAGCAGATCACGGATCACTACGCCATCATCCCCACAGGACAGGGACTGGGGGCTCTGCGCTCCTTAAGCGCCGTGTCCCTGAAGGTGTACGAGGTGATTGTGCGGCGTTTCCTGGGGATATTCTGTCCCCCGGCCATTTATCGGAGAATCTCCCTCACCGTGTCCATTCAGGGGGAGATGTTCTCTGCCGGTTTTAAGGTGCTTGAACAGGAGGGATACCTCCGCGCCATGAAGTATTCCTTTTCGAAAGCGAATCCTTCCAAAGAGAATCCTTCGAAAGAAAATCCTTCCAATGGAAATCTCTCTGAGGGAGAATTTCCCGAGGCTCTGAATCATCTGAAAAAAGGAATGATGCTTCCGGTTCAGGAGCTGTTTATCAGGGAGGGAGAGACCACGCCTCCCAAACGCTACAATTCCGGAACAATCATTCTCGCCATGGAGAATGCCGGGCAGCTTATCGAGGACGAGGAGCTGCGCAGTCAGATCAAAGGAAGCGGTATCGGGACGTCGGCCACCCGTGCTGAAATTCTCAAGAAGCTCATAAACATAAAGTATCTGAATTTAAGCCAGAAAACCCAGCTGGTGACGCCTACACTGATGGGAGAGATGATCTACGAGGTAGTTGACAATTCTATCCGCCCTCTGCTGGATCCGGCGCTTACCGCAAGCTGGGAAAAGGGACTGACCATGGTGGCGTCAGGAGCCATCACGGAGCAGGAGTACATGAAAAAGCTGGACGATTTCGTATCCAGGAGAACCAATATCGTGAAGGGACTGAACAATCAGTTTGTATTGAACCGTCAGTTTCAGAAGGCCGCGGGCAACTATAAGAGGTAGCTGCCGGGTTTTGAATATCTTAAAAACTGCACAGGAAAGAGGTAGAAAGATGGAACAGTATACGATCAGCAATCTTTACAATCTTCAGGAGACCATTGCGGCCCCGCTTTTTGAGAAAGCCGTCTATCCCTGGGAGCTTCTGCCCAGGATCCGGGATTTCATCGTGGCGCTGGGAAAGAGTCTTCCTAAGGACACCTTTACAGAGGTGAAGGACCGGGTCTGGGTGGCGAAGTCAGCCAAAATAGCTCCCACCGCCTGTATTAACGGCCCGGCTATCATTGATGAGGATGCGGAGATCCGGCACTGCGCCTTTATCCGCGGCAACGTTATTGTGGGAAAGGGAGCCGTGGTGGGCAATTCCACAGAGCTTAAGAACGTGATTCTTTTTAATAAGGTGCAGGTGCCCCATTACAATTATGTGGGGGACAGTATTCTTGGCTTTAAGGCTCATATGGGCGCAGGCTCCATCACCTCCAACGTAAAGAGCGACAAGACCCTGGTGGTGGTAAAAAACGGGGAGGAGCAGATCGAGACCGGACTTAAGAAATTCGGCGCGATGCTGGGCGACAACGTGGAGGTGGGCTGCAACAGCGTACTCAATCCCGGAACTGTGGTCGGCAGAAATTCCAATATCTATCCAACCAGTATGGTACGCGGCTGTATCCCGGCGGGGAGCATTTACAAGAAGCAGGGGGAGATCGCGCAGAAGGTGTGAAGACTGCCGGGCAGGAGCGGACTGAGGGGACTGAAAATTTCAGAATAGCTGAAAAATTTCGGAATGGCCGATAATTTCCGCCTGAAAACTTTCAGGCGGAAAAATTTATCCGAAAAATTCAGGTGTGAAATTGCTCAGTTTTTGCTTGAATCTGTCCCCGGGATATGCTATAATCTTTGTTATGGGGATATAGCTCAGCTGGGAGAGCGATACGTTCGCAACGTATAGGTCAGGGGTTCGAGTCCCCCTATCTCCATTTTAGTTATAAACGCTGTCCCGTTCCTCGGGACAGCGTTTGTTAACATAGGGAGAGTTCGCGGGGGCTGTCCGCTGTTCTACATAAGGATGCCCGCAGAGCGTTACATCCGTTGTTTATTGTAGTCAGGGAAGCGTAAACTCAGATTATCTCATAACGAACTTGAATTTTCCAGTCTGTCATGCTATATTATAGACATAAAAGGAAGTAACCGCCCACAAAGTGGTTGACCTCCGTGATTAGGCAATAAGTCTACCTGTACTGGCCAAGTGATCTGACCCCAAAAAGTTAGACAAAAATTTATAGTTATGCAACTGATAAG
>CANOVJ010000027.1 GCA_947570615.1 uncultured Lachnospiraceae bacterium | reverse complement strand
TCCTTCGGGAGAACGGATACCGGTTTCTGGAAGAGACAATGGTTTTGGAGGACGGGAAGTTTTATCCCATGATGAAGGTGGGCAGGAGAGCGGACCCTCCGGTGCGGAATACGGGAGAGGAAGAGAAGGAAGAGACCCTCCTGCAGGATATGCTGGGGCCGCTTCTTCTAAAAAGAAAGGATCCCGTTCTTTTTCAGTTTGTGAATAGAGAGATCAGGGTGAAGCAGGAGATCCTGGATGGCCTTGAGGGCGGGGAGGCTCATCAGGGCAGGAGACGGGAGCTTGCCCGGGAGCTTGGGCTCCTCAAAAAGGGCAGGGCCCTGCTTAAGGGGTAAAAGGAGGTATATATGGCGAAGATTATTATTAACGGGGTGGAGAAGGAATACAGGGAAGGCACCTCCTACGAGGCGATTGCGAATGAATATCAGGCGGAGTATGGGAATATGATCGCTCTGGTCCTGGAGGATTATAAGATCAGGGAGCTGATCAAAACAGTTCAGAAGGACTGCCGGCTCTCCTTTCTGACGCTGAAGGACAGTATAGGGCACAAGACCTATGTCCGCACGGCAACGATGATGCTGGTGAAGGCAGTGTATGACGTGCTGGGAGCCGATGTGGTGGAGAAGGTCAAGGTGGAATTTGCCATCGGCCAGGGCTATTACTGCGAGGTCAAGATGGAGCCGAAGCTCACCGCCGGCATGGTGAGTCAGATCAGTGACAGGATGAAAGAGCTGGTCAGTCTGGATCTCCCCATTACCAAGAAGTCCTATCCTCTGGATGAGGCCAGGGCTATTTTCCGGAAATACAAGATGCTGGACAAGGAGAAGCTGTTCCGGTTCCGGAGGAGCTCCTCCGTGAACGTGTACTGTCTGGACGGATTTTATGACTATTATTATGGTTATATGCTTCCCAGCACGGGATATGTGAAATATTTTGACCTCACTTATTATGAGGACGGAATTCTCCTTCTGCTTCCGAACATGGCGCAGCCGGATAAGATCGATTATTTTGAACCCAGGGAAAAGCTGTTCCATACGCTGAAAACCTCTTCCCTCTGGGGGGAAATGGTGGGAATTGATTCGGTGGGTGATCTGAACGAGGCTATATGCGGCGGGGGAATGAACGACATGATTCTGGTCCAGGAGGCTCTTCTTGAGCGCAGGATCGGAGAAATCGCAAGGAATATCGTGAATAAGGGAAATGTGAAGTTCGTGCTCATTGCGGGCCCTTCATCCTCCGGAAAGACCACCTTTTCCCACAGGCTTTCCATTCAGCTTCGCACCTACGGAAAGAAGCCTCATCCCATCGCGCTGGATGACTATTTTGTGGATCGGGAAAAGACGCCCAGGGATGAGAACGGCGATTACAATTTTGAATGTCTCGAGGCCATTGACCTGGAGCTGTTTAACGGTGACATGAAACGGCTTTTGAACGGCGAGGAGGTGGAGCTTCCTTCCTTTAATTTCAAGACCGGAAAGAGGGAGTACCGGGGCAATGTGAAGAAGCTTGGGGAGGAGGACATTCTGGTAATTGAGGGGATTCACGGCCTGAATCCCAAGACTACCCAGGCGCTGCCGGACGAGAGCAAGTTTAAGATTTATATCAGCGCTCTTACCAGCATGAATATCGACGAGCACAACCGGATTCCCACCACGGACGGAAGGCTTCTGCGCAGGATTGTGCGGGACGCAAGGACCAGAGGGGCGAGTGCGAAGAGAACCATTGCCATGTGGCCCTCCGTAAGGCGCGGGGAGGAGGTTTACATCTTTCCCTTCCAGGAGGGGGCGGACGAGATGTTCAATTCCGTCATGATCTATGAGCTTTCGGTTTTAAAGCAGTATGCGGAGCCTCTCCTGTTCGGGATCGGGCAGGAGGAGCCGGAATACCATGAGGCAAAAAGACTTCTCAAATTCCTGGAATACTTCCTTGGAATTGACAGCGAGAATGTGCCGCGCAATTCCATCTGCCGTGAGTTTATCGGAGGAAGCAGCTTCCCGGTGTAGCGAGGAGCCATGTTTTGGTTGACTTTGCCACGGGATCCGATATAATGTAGAAAGAAAGGTATCAAGTAGGACAAATGATCGCAGCCGTCATCGTCTGCCTTAGCAGACGGTAAGCGGATGAGGAAAGTCCGGGCTTCACAGGGCAGGATGCCGGATAACGTCCGGTGGAGGCGACTCCAAGGCCAGTGCAACAGAAATATACCGCCCAAGTTCAGCTTTGCTGAAGCTTGTGGTAAGGGTGGAAAGGCAGCTTAAGAGACTACCGCCTGCACGGTAACGGGCAGGGCACATGTAAACCCCATCCGAAGCAAGACCAAACAGAAAGCGTTTGAGCCGGCCCGGTCAGCTTTCAGGTAGGTCGCTTGAGGCTGCTGGCAACAGCAGTTGTAGACAGATGATCATTCACGACATAACCCGGCTTATCGTCCTGCCTGGTTTTCTGATTACAATAAGCTGGCCCGCGGAGCGTGACAGCGTTTGTTAACATAAGGATGCCTGGCGAAGCCTGGCATCCGTTGTTTTTGAATAAAAGCTCAGGCTTTGATCTGTATGTTGAGAGAGAAAAAACAAGGGAGACGCTACAATTTCAAAGAGATCAGCATCGCCGGAAAGCGCGCGGGGGCTTTTGAGAGAGGAAAGCTCTCTCGGACAGCTCCGGCGCTTTTTGTGCTGGTTTTTGTACTGGGCGTGTGGGCGGCCGGAGGCGTCTGCCGGGCGCTGGATCTGTCAGAGCCGGGCGAAAATGTCCGGGAATATGGAGGCGGGGAGAGGACCGAGCGGGCACAGGAGGGCCTGTCCGCAGAAAAGGACGGGAATGCGCAGCCGCTCCCTCCGCTGATTCAGACTACCACCCTGGAGGAGGATTACAGGGCGGCGGCAAGGCTCGGTCTTGCGCGGACGCCTCTTCTATCCGGAGAGGATTTTTCAGAGGCATTTGAAAATATTCTGTGCAGCTGTGTGTGCATTCAGACGGCGGGATATTACGGGAGCGGCAGCATTTACCGGATGGGGGAGGATGAGATCGTCATCGTCAGCAACAGACACCTTTTGCAGCATTGGGACGAGGATAGCTTTGTGACCTTTATAAACGGGGCCGCGGCTCCGGGGGAGGTGATCGGCCTTTCCGGGCAGGCGGATGTGGGATTTGTCCGGGTGCAGACCAGACATTTTTCCTGGCAGGAGCTTCTGGGCTTTCGGGAGATCCGCCCGGCCGGTGAGCTGGAAACACAGGAAACAGGGATTCTGATGGTGGATATGGCCGGGGATCCCTGGCATCCTGCGATGATACGGGGGGAGATGAATGCCGACTCTTTTTATCTGGAGGACTTCGGGATGGAAATGCTCTGCGGAACCGGACAGGCGCTTCCCGGCATGTCCGGAAGCGGCGTGTTCGACGGATACGGACGTTATCTGGGGATGCTCACCGCAGGGACCCTGGAGGGAAGGATTGCGGCGGTGCCTGCGCAGGCGATCCGGGAGGAATACGAAAGAACCGGGGCTGAAAATTAATCCGTCCGGATTTGCCTGGAGATGAAATGCACCGTCCCTTTCCTGACAGAAGGAGAGTCTGCGGAGCGTTCTGCCTTCTGGCTCAGCTCCAGAATATGCGGAATCAGCTCCATGGGATACACCGCCAGTCCTTTTCGCAGCTCCTCCAGGGGGACCCAGCAGAAATCCAGATCAATCCGCTCATGATCCAGCTCATCATACCCGTGAAAGGTTCCGGTAAGAGGAATCCCGTTTTCGGCCAGACGCACCTCGTAATAGAGACAGATCTGGTGACAGGGCTTCTGGCCCCAGGGGAAGAAGATTTCTCCGATGGCCAGCAGCTCGCCTGTCTCAATGCGGGCGTGGAGCTCCTCCTCAAATTCCCGTTTCAGGGTATCCGCGGTGGTCTCCAGACAGGCCACATGGCCGCCGATGATTGCGTAGTCGTCGTCTTTGGGACGCTGCAAAAGTATTTTGTCATTCCGGATCAGTATGCCTCCGACCCTGTAGGAAAAGATGAAATCATCTGTTCTGAATAAAATATCCTGTTTCATTTCCTGTGACCTCCTCATTCCCGTCGGCTAAAATAACCGGCGGCTCTGCACCCAGGATAAGTAGTTATGCTCATCGTCCGGTTCGTACTCATAATCTGTCATCGGCTTAAAGCCATCGATGAGCTCCGTCGCTTCCCGGAAGATATCCTCCCTGGTCTTGCCGGCGATGTCGATCAGAACCTCATTGGGCAGCAGCCTTCTTCCCATGATGACGGCGTTGGACCGTTCCACATATTCAGGCGCGTACAGGCCGCCCTCGTTCTCGTGCCGGTGCAGCATCTGCCGCCGGATCTGGGACGGGTCGGAGGATACCAGCCTCAGGGTTATGAAACGACAGCCCTTAAAATGCAGGGGCAGCTCCCTGGCTCTCACATCGTCAAAATCCAGCGCAACAATATTCCGACAGCCCTTCTCGTGAAAAAACTTCAGCTGCAGCAGCACGTTTTCCCAGCAGAGCTGTTCCTCGTATATGCCTTCATCACTGACGGTATCCGGAATGATAAATTCCGGCACCATATTCTGTTCCAGATATACGCCCCTGTAATGCCGGTACAGCGCCCTGGCGAGAGTGGTCTTGCCGACGGCGGAAGGGCCGATAATAAAAATATAATCCACAGCTCTTTTCCTCTCCTTATCGCGCATAAAAAGCGGTTCACATTCATGTGAACCGCCTGATATGATCTATATTTTCCAAAAACCTAAGCCATCTTGTTAACAGCCTGAGCTAAACGGGAAACTTTTCTGGCAGCAGTGTTCCTGTGATAAACACCCTTACCGGTCGCCTTGCCGATCACAGAAGTAGCAGCAACTAAAGCTTTGGCGGCAGCGTCCTTGTCGTTCGCGTCGATGGCAGCGTTCACCTTCCTGATCGCCGTCTTAACACCAGACTTAATCGATTTATTTCTTTCAGCTTTGGTTCTGTTTACTAAAACTCTTTTCTTAGCAGACTTAATGTTAGCCACGATGTACACCTCCTCTTACAAGTGTCAGTTACATGAGATGTTACATTAAAGCCGGAGACACGGGACGTCTTAATGTAAACACACGCATATTATTTTATCCGCAAAAAGAATATCTGTCAATACATAAATGGAGAATATTTGGAAAATACTTTAGATACAATGAGCTGACTCGCGGAGCGTGGCAGCGTTTGTTACAATAAGCTGGCTCGCGGAGCGTGACAGCGTTTGTTGGTATTGACATTCTTGAATGTTCCGGGAGGAAGGTATGAGCAGCTTACGAGTAAGGACGGATCTGGCCCTTGAGGTGCGGGAGAATATGGAGGAGAACGCCAGGGAGTGCAGGGGCGTGTCGGTGGAGGAGGATTACCGGGAGGAGAGCGAGCTGAGAATCACGAAGGTGGTGATCGAGACCATGAACGGGTCAAAGGCCATGGGAAAGCCCATCGGAACCTATATCACGCTGGAGGCGCCCGCCATGGTATTGCCCGACGAGGATTACCACCAGGAGATTTCCACGGAGCTGGCCAGGCAGCTTCGACTGATTATTCCCGGAATTGAGAAGGAGCTCTCGGTGATGGTGGTAGGTCTTGGGAACAGGGACGTGACGGCGGACTCTCTGGGGCCCAATGTGGTGGACAATCTGGTGATCACCCGGCATATGATGAAGGAATACGGGAAAGCGGCTTTCGACAAAAAGAGGGTGCATATGGTCAGCGGGCTGGTTCCGGGGGTGATGGCCAAAACGGGAATGGAGTCTCAGGAGATCATTAAGGGTGTGGTGGAAAAGACGAATCCGGATGTGGTGGTTGTGGTGGACGCGCTGGCGGCCCGCTCCACAAGGCGGCTGAACAGAACCATACAGATCACCAACACAGGGATCCATCCCGGCTCCGGCGTGGGAAACCACCGGGGCGCCATCACTCAGGAGGCTCTCGGCGTCCCGGTGATCGCCATCGGCGTACCCACTGTGGTGGACGCGGCTACCATTGTGGGCGACGCCTTTGAAAAAATGATGCGTCAGGCGGGGGAGGAGCCGCTGGATATCAAGGACGAATTATCCTCCGGCCTGGGAGAGCTCTATAATATGTATGTGACCGGAAAGGATGTGGACTATGAGATCAGACAGATCAGCCACATCATCTGTGACGCCTTAAACAGTACCTTCGAGCTGGGAGAAGGTAGTCTTTCCCGCATGGGATAAGCATATACTTTTTTATACGGCGGATGCCGCCCGGCCTGTACAGACGGTGCGCCGTACGGGAGGCTTGCCGTGACGGGAAAAATCAGGAAGAACAAAACAACGGGTATATCCGGCCGGGGACAATCCCCGGTTATGCTGAAAAAATGGGCGGTGCGGGCCATGCTCGCGGCCTGCGTGCTGAGCTGCATATTCAGCCTGATGCAGAACAGGGCGTCCCGGGAGCAGAGAGAGGGGAGCTGGAAAAATCAGGTCGGCCTTTTTCTCAGTCGGGCCATGGAGCGGGCCTTTTTTCAGATTCCGGGATATTTAAGGGATCGGGAGGAAAGCGTCCGCGAGGACAGGATTCTGGAGGGGCTGATCCGGAAGAGCTTTCCCTTACTGAATTATTCCGTTCTCTACGGTCAGGACGCCATGGAGCGGGAGGATGCGCTGATGGCGGAGCTGATCGGACGGCAGGAGGGGGCGGATGAGGATGTGAAGGATATCGACGAAGCCAGTCTGGATTACGGTCAGGACGCCCTTCATATCGACAACAGTCTTTTGCAGGAGATGGAAAAGGAAAACAGCGTACATAGCGCGCAGGAGCCGGAGCAGGCGCAGCAGAGCGGGGAGGGAGAAGGGGCCGTATTGCAGGAGCAGGCGGCGCCGATGATCTTCACGCCCTCCTCCTGGCCCTCCTACACCTATGACTGGTCGGAAAAATGGGACTATGAAGCCCTCATCTCCAACTTTTACGCGGTGGACAATTCCACCCGGCTTAAGGAGGAGTACGCCGACTTAAACCGTCTTCTTTATCAGGATTTATCGGTGGACAGACAGGCTCAGGGGCCGCAGATCCTGATTTACCATACCCATGCCAGCGAGGCCTTTATCGATTCCGTCCCGGGGGACGAATCTACCACCATTGTGGGGGCCGGGGATAAGCTGGCCTCTCTTCTGGAGGAGACCTACGGATTTCAGGTGCTTCACTACACGGAGCGGTTCGACGATGTGAGGGATGAGGCGTACAATGAATCCCTTCCGGCGCTGCAGAAGGTATTGGACGACAACCCTACCATCGAGGTGGTGATCGATCTGCACCGGGACGCGGTGGCCGGCGACCGGAAACTGGTGATGGATTTGCAGGGAAGGCCCACGGCCCGGTTCATGTTCTTCAACGGGTTGAGCTTCGGACGAAAGAGCGGCGATATCGCCTATCTGGAGAATCCCTACATACAGGAAAACCTGGCCTTCTCCTTCCAGGTGCAGGTGGCGGCCAACGAGTATTATCCGGGGATCGCCAGGAAGATCTATCTGAAGGCCTACCGCTACAATATGCATCTGATGCCCAGGAGTCTTCTGATCGAGCTGGGAGCCCAGAACAACACGGTGGAGGAAATCATGAACGCCTGCGATCCCCTGGCTCACATACTTTCCATTGTGCTTGGGTGAAGTTTGTGCTAAAATACGGAAAGATAAAGGGTCTGCGGCAGGCTGTGCGCCGGGTTTCACGGCGGGATCTGAGATGGCAGAGAGCGGAAAGGCACAGGTATAATTATGGAAGGAATTGATCAGAGCAGAATCAGAAATTTTTGTATTGTGGCTCATATTGACCACGGAAAGTCCACGTTGGCGGACCGTATTATAGAAAAGACAGGGCTTCTGACCAGCAGGGAAATGCAGGATCAGGTGCTTGACAATATGGAGCTGGAGAGAGAGCGGGGGATCACCATCAAGGCACAGAGCGTCCGTACCGTCTATAAGGCCAGAAACGGTCAGGAGTATGTCTTTAACCTGATCGACACGCCGGGACATGTGGATTTTAATTACGAGGTCAGCCGCTCTCTGGCGGCCTGCGACGGGGCGATCCTGGTGGTGGACGCCGCCCAGGGGATCGAGGCCCAGACGCTGGCCAACGTGTATCTGGCGCTGGATCACGATCTGGAGGTGTTCCCGGTGATCAACAAGATCGATCTGCCCGGCGCGGAGCCTGAGCGGGTAAAAAACGAAATCGAGGATGTGATCGGCATCGAGGCCCAGGACGCGCCCCTGATTTCCGCCAAAAACGGCATCGGTATCGAGGAGGTGCTCGAGGCCATTGTGGAGAAAATCCCGGCTCCGGGGGGGAACGTTCAAAATCCCCTGAAGGCGCTTATTTTCGACTCTCTCTACGACTCCTATAAGGGCGTGATCGTTTTCTGCCGGATCATGGAGGGGAGAGTGGCCAAAGGGACAAACATCCTCATGATGGCCACCGGGGCCAGAGCGGATGTGGTGGAGGTAGGGTATTTCGGGGCGGGACAGTTTATCCCCTGCCAGGAGCTGACCGCCGGCATGGTTGGCTATATCACCGCTTCCATCAAAAACGTGAAGGATACCGCCGTGGGGGATACGGTGACGGACGCGGACAACCCCTGCGATGAGCCTCTTCCGGGCTATAAAAAGGTAAATTCCATGGTGTACTGCGGGATCTATCCGGCGGACGGGGCCAGATATCCGGATCTGCGGGATGCCCTGGAAAAGCTCCAGCTCAACGACGCCTCCCTGCGCTATGAGCCGGAGACATCCATGGCCCTGGGCTTCGGGTTCCGGTGCGGCTTTCTGGGGCTTTTGCATCTGGAGATCATTCAGGAGCGTCTTGAGCGGGAGTACAACCTGGATCTGGTGACCACTGCCCCCGGCGTAATTTACAGGGTTCACCGCACGGACGGGGAGATGATCGAGCTGACCAATCCCTCCAACCTGCCGGATCCCTCTCAGATCGATTTTATGGAGGAACCGGTGGTCTCGGCGGAGATCATGGTGACCACGGAATTTATCGGCTCCATCATGGAGCTCTGCCAGCAGCGCCGGGGAAGATACCTGGGGATGGAATATATTGAGGGCACCAGAGCGCTGCTCAGATATGAGCTCCCCTTAAACGAAATCATTTATGACTTTTTTGACGCCCTGAAATCCCGTTCCAGAGGCTATGCGTCCTTTGACTATGAGCTGAAGGGCTACGAGACCTCCGAGCTGGTAAAGCTGGATATCCTTATCAATAAGGAGGAGGTGGACGCCCTCTCCTTCATTGTCCATAAGGACAGCGCCTACGAGCGGGGCCGGAGAATGTGCGAGAAGCTGAAGGAGGAGATTCCCAGGCACCTGTTCGAGATTCCCATCCAGGCGGCGGTGGGGGGAAAGATCATCGCCAGAGAGACTGTGAAAGCCATGCGCAAAGACGTGCTGGCCAAGTGCTACGGCGGCGATATCACCCGCAAAAAGAAGCTCCTTGAGAAGCAGAAGGAGGGAAAAAAGAGGATGCGGCAGATTGGCAGCGTGGAGATTCCCCAGAAAGCCTTTATGTCGGTGCTCAAGCTGGACGATGACTGAGCGTGTGGGCGGGAGAGCGCCTGTGAAAAAAGACAGTGAAAAGCAATCAGGTATCTACATCCATATCCCCTTCTGCGTCAGGAAATGCCTGTACTGCGATTTCCTCTCCGGCCCGGCGAACGAGAGAGAACAGGCCCGCTATGTGGAGGCGCTCTGCCGGGAAATTTCCATGGAAAGCAGGTGTTATTCAAAGTATCGGGTGCAGACCATCTATATGGGAGGAGGAACCCCCTCTCTTCTTCCGGGAGAGTGGACGGAGCGGATCATGGAGACGGTGAGACGCCATTACAACGTGGGCGGGGCCTGTGAGATCTCCATGGAGGTCAATCCGGGAACTCTCACCCGGGAGAGGCTGTCCTCCTGGAGGAGGGCGGGGATCAACCGTCTGAGTATTGGCCTTCAGTCGGCGGTGAACGGGGAACTGAAAGCCCTGGGGAGGATTCACACCCTGGAGGATTTCCTGGACGGCTACAGACAGATCGCGGAAGCCGGGTTTGAAAATGTGAACGTGGATCTGATGAGCGCCATTCCGGGCCAGAGCCTTAGAAGCTGGAGGGAAACCCTTGAGAGGGTGCTTTCTCTGCGCCCGCGGCCCGCACATATTTCCGCCTACAGTCTGATCCTGGAGGAGGGAACGCCCTTTTATGAGAACAGGCCCCAGCTCCCTGACGAGGACACCGACCGGGAAATGTATAAGATAACGAATGATATTTTATCTGCCGCGGGCTATCGCAGGTATGAGATCTCCAACTATGCCCTGCCGGGACGGGAGTGCAGACACAATATCGACTGCTGGAGACGGAAAAACTATGCAGGCTTTGGCGTCGGCGCGGCCTCTCTGGTTGAAAACGCCCGGTTTCGCAATATTTCTGACAGAGGAGCCTACGAGTCCTTCTTTCTGGACAGCGTCGGGACGGATACCACGCCCACGGCGGGGGCCTTTGGCATTGCGGAGCAGATCAGAGAAGAAAAACGAGTGTTGTCAAAGGAAGAACAGATGGAGGAATTCATGTTCCTGGGGCTTCGGATGAGGGAGGGAGTGTGCGCAGAGGAATTTGAGCGGTGCTTCGGGGTTTCCCTGGACCAGGTCTATCCGGGAATCGTGGAGGATTTTTGCCGGAAGGGACTTTTACAGAGAACGGGAAGGACGAAGGAGTGGATTTCTCTGACCGACTACGGGATCGATGTGAGCAACGTGGTGATGGCCAGGTTCCTTCTCACGTGAACGGGTGCATGGCGTAAATATCTTTTTGGGAAAGGCACCAGGGGGCTTTCAGGGTCATAGAATATTAAAAATGACTTTGGGGGCGCCTTTTGAAAACCTTTCAGAAACCGTTATCGGCAGCGGAGGAAGCCCATTATATACAGGTACTCAAAGAGGGAGACAAAACGCAGGCCGCCATGGCAAGAGAGATTTTGATCGAACGGAATCTGCGTCTGGTGGCCCACATTGCCAGAAAATATCAGAACGTTGACGAGGACATGGAGGATCTGATCTCCATCGGAACCATTGGTCTGATCAAGGCCATCTCTTCTTTTGACGCGGGAAAGGGGAAGCTGAGCACCTATGCTTCCAGATGCATCGACAATGAACTGCTGATGCTTCTGCGCTCCAAGAAGAAAAGCTCCAAAGAGGTGTCTTTGTTTGAGCCCATTGGTACGGATAAGGAAGGAAACGAGATCAATCTGCTGGATATCATCGAGCATGAGCAGGAGGATGTGACAGAGCAGATGGATCTGTGTGAGAACATCAGGAAGCTGGCCACTCTTTTGGACGAGGCGCTCACAGACAGGGAGCGGGAGATCATCTTCCTGCGCTACGGTCTGGTCACCGGGAGGGAGGTCACCCAGCGGGAGATCGGCGAGATGCTCCACATATCCAGGAGCTATGTGAGCAGGATCGAGAAGAAGGCGCTTTTGAAGCTGCGGGAGAAGTTTGAGCAGGCGTGAGCCTGCAAAAAAGACAGGGAAGTTTTAGGATGGGGCAGAGTCAGCCCGGCCGGGAGAGGCCGGACTGACTCTGCCCTGTTACAATAAGTCGGCTCGAGGAGCGAGGCGGCGTTTGTTTTAACATAAGGATGTCTGGCGGAGCCTGGCATCCGTTGTTTTTGTCTGGTGAGCCGTATAATTATTTCGGAAATCTGACGTGATTTTCTTGTTGGTTATATGGGAAGTATGTATAATAAAATTATTCAATGGCAGAAATGCGGATATTTTGAGTATGGAGGATATATTGCCATGGCGAGAACCGTAGGAATAGGGATTCAGAGTTTTGAGAAGCTGATAATGGAAAACAGCTTTTATATTGATAAAACAGATTTTATCAGGCAGTGGTGGGAAAACAGAGACGATGTGACGTTGATTACCCGCCCCCGCAGATTCGGGAAGACTCTGAACATGAACATGTTAGAGAGATTTCTTTCCACAGAGTATGCGGGGCAGGGAGAGATTTTTGAGGGGCTGTCTGTATGGAAGGAGGAGAAGTACCGTAACCTTCAGGGAACCTGGCCGGTGATTTTCTTAAGCTTTGCAGGGATAAAGTCGTCTTCCTTTGATGAGGCAAAAAAGGCCTTGTTTTATCTGATTGAAAAATTGTATAACCGATACGAATTTCTGTTGAAGGAAGACAGCCTGAATGAAAAGGAAAAGGATTTCATAAAAAACATTTCCGTCAACATGGATAACTATTCTGCCATTTCATCACTGGGGACATTATCTGAGTTCCTGTATCGTTATTATGGGAGAAAGGTGATTATCCTGCTGGACGAATATGACACGCCTCTCCAGGAGGCCTGGATGTACGGCTATTGGAAAGAGATGGTGGAGTTCATAAGAGGTTTTTTTAATTCCACATTCAAGACAAATCCCTATCTGGAACGGGCAGTTATGACCGGGATTACGAGGGTCAGTAAGGAGTCGATTTTTTCTGATCTGAACCATTTGACAGTCGTGACATCAACATCTGAGATGTATGCGGATTGCTTTGGGTTTACAGAGGAAGAGGTATTTACTGCACTGGACGAGTATGGGATGCAGGATAAGCGTATCGACGTTAAAAAATGGTATGACGGTTTTACCTTTGGAAAATGCAGAGATATCTACAACCCCTGGTCCATCATAAACTATCTGAAAACGGGACGACTTTCTACCTACTGGGCCAACACCAGCAGCAATGGTCTGGTGGATAAGCTGATTCGGGAGGGAAGCGCAGACATAAAGATATCCATGGAGAACCTGCTGAAAGGCGGACATCTGTACAGGGAAATCGATGAACAGATTATTTTCGACCAGCTGGACGCAGATGAGAACGCCATCTGGAGCCTGTTTCTGGCAGGCGGGTACCTGAAAGCGGAGAGCTGCGAATTCAATGAGGACACGGGAGCAGATTTATATGAGCTGGCGCTGACGAATAAGGAAGTACAGATTATGTTCCGGAAGATGATCCGGAAATGGTTTACCCGTTCCGGGACAGTCTACAACGGGTTTATCAGGGCGCTGCTGCAGGATGACGTAAAGTCCATGAACGCCTACATGAACCGTGTGGCCCTGGCCACATTCAGTTATTTCGACAGCGGAAGGAATCCCTCCATGGAGACGCAGCCGGAGAGGTTCTACCACGGCTTTGTGCCGGGGCTGGCCGTGGAGCTGGCAGACCGCTACATCATTACATCCAACCGGGAAAGCGGCTTTGGCAGATATGATGTGATGATGGAGCCCAGGAGCGGAATGAACAATGCCGTCATAATAGAATTCAAGGTCAGAGATTCGGGTGAGGAGAAATCGTTGGAGGATACTGCAGATGCAGCGCTGAAGCAGATTGAGGAACAGCAGTACCAGGCAGAGTTGGAAAACAGAGGAATCCCCGGCGAGCGCATCCGGAAATATGGCTTTGCCTTTGAAGGGAAAGAAGTCCTGATAAAAAGTTGAAAATTTTTCAGCCCTGACCTGACAGGAGTGTATGTGATCAGACAGGGGCTGAAATGGTTCTGTCTTTTTCATACCCAAAATGTAAACTAAAATAAAATAGTAGTTGACATTCATATTGATATCCTTTATACTCCAGAAGTATACAGTGTTTCTGATAAAAACAACCGGCTTATCGTAAGGGATCCCACGGGCGAAGGCGCTTCGCCGGGGACAATGGAGGACTATGAAGAACGCAGAAAAGACGAGAGAGATGACCACAACCGCACTGCTGGCAGTGGCGCTGGCGATCACAGGGACCTTTAAGCTGCCCGCCATCCTTCCGGGATGTGAATTCCAGCTCTCCGCGCCCTTTGCAGTCTGTATCGCCGCATGCTTCGGCTTCAGGCGGTATATCAGGATCGGTCTTCTGGCCAGCGCCCTCAATCTGGCTCTGGGAACCCATACCATTGTGAACGTGTCCGTCGCCATGATCTTCCGGCTGGTTGCGGGCGGGATCCTGTCTGTTTTTGGCGTGCATCCCGTAACGCTCATCATAAGCGGCCCTCTCGGAACCCTGACCGGGAGACTGGTGATGGGAATCGTCATGGGAACGGATCCCTGGCCGCTGATCCTTATGGCCGCGCCGGGAATGGCGTTTACGGCGGTGGGGGCGGGGATTATGTACCCATTGTTATGGAGGTTAAAATGGATCGCTACAGCATCAGAATGAGGGCTTCCAATGCGCAGCAGGGCCATATATCCGGGGCGGAGAAGATCGTTCCGGAGCCGGAGCTGGAGCTGTACTGCTCCCGGCTGCTTTTGCGGGCGATGCGGCACAGTAAGGGGAAGCCGGACTTTATTAATCTGAAAATTGAGGCGGTGAAGGAGGAGGAGATCCTGCATCTTCCCGCTCTCCCTGTCACCACCGTCGAGACCGCGGATCCGGCGCAGGGGCAGGAGGCGGTCCTTTCGTATCTGCGCAGGCTGGGGCTTTTACGGGCAGAGGAGATCCTCGCCCTGTGGAGAGAGAGCCCGGCCATGAGGGGAGCCATGCTTCTTCATGCGGATACCCTGGAGCGTCTTGAGCCTGACAGGGAACGGGGGATCCGGGCCACGTACATGGACATGGAGACGGCGGATGAGCAGCGGCGCAGCGCCTGCGCCGGCAAGAATCATTTTAACGAGGCGCTGGTGCTGGCCACCAAGGTGGTAAGCCATCCAGCCATCCTGGCGGAGCTGTGTATTTCCGACGATCCGGACTATGTGACCGGATATATTGCCAGCCGGCAGCTCGGCTATGTGCGCATCACCACGCTGAAGGAGACGGGAAGTCCCCGGGGCGGGCGCATCTTTCTGTTCCGGGGGGATGAAAAGGATCGGGAGGACTGCATCCGCTATATGCAGGAGCAGAAGGTGATCGTTCATGTATAAGGATCAGTCCGGAAGGAAATCTTTGGATATTGAATCGACGCCCGCCGGAGCAGGCATGGGACGTAACCATGAAAAATGGAAACGGATGGAGGAGGAGCTGCGCTGTCTCAGACGGGAGAATCTCTGCCGCAGCACGCGCACGATCGAGAGCGCCCAGAAATCCCATGTCCGGTACAGGGGCCGGGATATGCTGATGCTGGCCTCCAACTCTTATCTGGATTTCTGTGATGAGGAGCGCATTAAGGAGTACGCCTCCAGGGCCCTGATGGAGTATGGAACCGGCTCCGGGGGCTCGAGGCTGACCACCGGAACCACAGCGTTACATATCCGTCTGGAGGAAGCCCTGGCCAGATTCAAGGGCCGGGAGGCGGCCCTGGTGTTCAACTCGGGCTTTGCGGCCAATACCGGAATCCTTCCCGCCCTGTGCCGGGAGGGGGATGTGATCTACAGCGACGAGCTTAATCACGCCAGCATCATCGACGGCTGCCGCCAGTCGAAGGCCCGGACCGTGATCTACCGGCACAACGATATGGAAGATCTGGAAAAGAAGATTCTGGCCCATCCGGGAGAGACGGGGCTGATCGTCAGCGACGGGGTGTTCAGCATGGACGGGGATATCGTGGATCTGCCCGGACTGGTCAGGCTGGCGGATACCTACGGTCTACTGTCCATGATCGACGAGGCCCATGCCACCGGAGTGATCGGCCGCAGCGGCAGGGGATGTGAGGAATATTATCACATGGAAGGACGCACGGATATCCTCATGGGAACCCTGAGTAAGGCCATCGGAGCGGAGGGCGGCTATGTCTGCGGCAGCAGGATTCTGGTGGAATATCTGAAAAATAAGGCAAGAAGCTATATTTTCTCCACCTCCCTCTCCCCTGTGACCATGGCCGCCGCCATCCGCGGGCTGGAGCTGCTTGACCAGGAGCCCTGGCGGGTACAAAGGCTTTCGGAGAATGTGGCCTGGTTTTGCGAATGTCTGCGAAGACATGGGCTGGAGGTTTCCTCCCACAGCGCCATCGTGCCCATTTTTGTGGGGGATGAGGGCAGAGCCATCGAGGCGTCCGAAAGGCTCATGGAGCAGGGGATCTTCATTCCGGCCATCCGTTATCCCACGGTCAGGAAGGGTGGGGCCATCCTGCGGGCGGCGCTGATGGCCTCCCACACCAGGCAGGAGCTGGCCGGGGCGGCCAGGGCCATAACCAGGGCTGTCACAGCCCCGGCTGTAGCAGTCCCGGACTTTTAAAAGGACAGAAAAAGGGGACAGAGATGAGTGTTGTACAGGAATTAAAGGAAAAGGTATTGGAGGGCGGGGAAATTTCCCGCAGGGAAGCGCTTTTGCTGGCTAAGGCCCCGCTGGAGGAGCTGACGGACGCGGCCGGGCAGATCCGGCAGGTCAGGTGCGGGAGAGGCTTTGACATCTGCACCATCGTCAACGGCAAATGCGGCCGCTGTCCGGAGGACTGCAGATACTGCGCCCAGAGCGCTCACTACCGGACAGGGGAAACGCAGTCCTATGGGCTTATGTCAACCGAAATGCTCCTGGAGGGAGCGAAATATAACGCGGCCAGGGGAGTTCTGCGCTACTCCATCGTGACCTCGGGCAGGGGGCTCTCCCAGCGGGAGGTGGAGCAGGTCTGCGAGAGCATCCGTGTGATCCGGCAGGAGACGGACATTCAGGTCTGCGTCTCCTTCGGTCTTCTTGAGGAAGAACAGTTTGTCAGAATCAGGCAGGCCGGGGCCAGCCGGGTTCACTGTAACCTGGAATCCTCCGCCCGGTTTTTTCCGCAGATCTGTACCACCCACACCTGGCAGGACAAGGTCAGGACGCTGAAAGCGGCCAGGAGGGCGGGATTATCCATCTGTTCCGGGGGGATCCTGGGGCTGGGGGAGACCATGGAGGATCGGATCGACATGGTTCTGGCGGCCAGAGAGCTGGGGGTGAAATCCGTCCCCGTGAATCTGTTAAACCCCATTCCCGGGACGCCCCTTGAAAAGAACAGGGTGCTTACGAACGACCAGGCGCGCCGCTGTGTGGCCATTTTCCGTTTTCTCATACCGGACGCCGCCATCCGGCTGGCGGGAGGCCGGGGGCTTCTGGGGGATCAGGGAAGAGGGTGCTTTCTTGGCGGGGCCAATGCGGCCATCTCCGGGGACATGCTGACCACGGCGGGGATTACGGTGGAGAAGGATATGGAGCTGCTAAAGGAGCTGGGATTTGAGGCGAGGCTTTGTGATGACTAAAAAAATTTTTGTGACCGGGACAGGGACGGACGTGGGAAAAACCTATGTGACGGGCCTGATCCTGAAAAAACTGAAGGAAAGCGGCAGACGGGCGGGCTATTACAAGGCGGCCATGAGCGGCAACGAGCGCGCCGGGGACGGCGCTCTCATTCCGGGGGACGCGCTTTTTGTGAAGGAGGTCTCGGGCATCGACCAGCCCCCCGCACAGATGTGCCCCTATGTCTATGAGCAGGCGGTTTCCCCTCATCTTGCCTCGAGGCTCGAGAATAATCCGGTCCGGATTGAGACGGTGGAGGCGGGCTTTGAGGAAGTGTGCAGGCAGTACGACTATGTGACCATGGAGGGCAGCGGCGGGATTGTGTGCCCCATCCGCTTTGACGGGGAGGAGATCTGGCTGGAGGATGTGGTCAGACGGTTTCATCTCTCCGCTATCCTGGTTGCGGATGCGGGTCTTGGGACCATCAACAGCGTGACGCTCACCGCGGAATATATGCGCGCCCGGCGTCTTCCCCTGAAAGGAATTATTTTCAACCGTTTTCATCCGGGAAACGGGATGGAGGAGGACAATGTACGGATGTGCGTGCAAAGGACGGGGCTGAAGGCTCTGGCGCTGGTTGAGGAGGGGGCGGATGAGCTTGCCATGGACGGGGAGCTTCTGGCCGGTCTGTATGAGGAGTGAAGAGGCGCCGAGCGCTCTGGCGGCGGAAGAGACTGTAATATAATCATAATATGAATGAAGCAGGAAGGAAGGGAACTGCCATGATCTGGTATCCATACCAGCAGATGAAGACCATGCGTCAGCCATACAAAATTCTTGACGCCCAGGGAGTTTATCTCTATACACAGGATCAGAAGCTGATCGACTCGGTTTCCTCCTGGTGGAGCGTGATCCACGGATATAAGCATCCGGTTCTGACCCGGGCCATCACGGAGCAGGCCCGGCGCTTCTCCCATGTGATGCTGGGGGGACTGACCCACGAGCCTGCGCAGCTTCTCTCGGACAAGCTGGCACAGTGGCTTCCCGGAGATCTGGACTATTGCTTTTTTTCGGATTCGGGCTCCGTTGCGGTGGAGGTGGCGCTGAAAATGGCCCTGCAGTATTACATGAATCAGGGCGAGAGGAGAAGGACGAAGGTTCTCTCCCTGACCCATGCCTACCACGGGGACACCTTTAAGGCCATGGAGGTGGGGGACGACGAGGATTATCATTTTATTCTGGAGGCATATGGGGAGAAACGGGATGTAATCCATATCCCCACCCGGATTGATGCCCTAGAGGAGGCCTTTGCCGGATACCACGAGGAGCTGAACTGCCTGATTGTGGAGCCCCTTCTGCAGGGGGCAGGGGGGATGCGGATGTACGACGTGTCCTTTTTGCGCAGGGCCAGAGAGCTGTGCGACAGATACGGGGTACTTCTGATCTTTGACGAGGTGGCCACGGGCTTTGGGCGCACGGGAAACCGCTTTGTGGCAGATCTGGTGCTGCCGGATATTCTGGTGCTGGGAAAGGCCCTGACCGGCGGTTATCTGGGCCATGCGGTGACGGTGGCCGGGCATAAGGTGTATGGGGGCTTTTACGGGGACGATCCCGAAAAGGCGCTGATGCACGGCCCCACCTTTATGGGGAACGCTCTGGCCTGCAGCGTGGCGCTGAAATCCATTCAGCTCTTTGAGGAGGGGGATTATCTTTCAAGGATCCGCCGGATCGAGGAGATCACCAGGCGGGAGATGAAGGGGCTTGCCCATCCCGGGATCAGAGAGGTGCGGATCATGGGAGGATGTGTCTGCGTGGAGGTAAAGGACGGGACGCTTTTGCAGGGCTATCAGCAGTTCGCGTATGAGCGGGGAGTGTTCAGCCGGCCGTTTCTGAATTATCTCTATGCCATGGTTCCCTATGTGATCACGGAGGAGGAGCTGGTGAAGGTGCTGGGGGTGATGAAGGAATTTTTTGCCATCCGCCAGCCATAGACAGAAAAGCGCCCGGCGCGTGTGGTGACAAAAAATTTGATAAAAATTCAGTAATTTTTTATAAAAAGTTAATTGATTTATTTCCATTTCCTGGGTACAGTAGACATATCCGATTCAGGTATCTGATATTCGATTTCCAACGGATATGTCTGCTGTTTTTCTTACAATAAGGTGGCTCGCGGAGCGTGCTGCCCGTTGTTTTTTCGAAAAGATATCTCAAAGAAGATATCCCCGGAGGAATTTTTCAAAGCGATTCCTGCAAATGAAATTCCCTCAAATACTTTTCTGAAATTTTTCCCTGAAAAATTTTTCCCTGAAAAAGTCCCCTGGAAATTACGACAGGAGAATGATATCATGCACAGATGTGCGGGAGGTTTTGTGTGTTCAGTACGATTTTGACAGGATCCGTGTACGGCGTGGACAGCCGCCTGATCCGTGTGGAGGTGGATCTCTCCCCGGGGCTGCCCTGCTTTGTCATGGTGGGAAGTCCCGGGCGGGAGGTGAGAGAGTCCGGCGAGCGGGTGAGGATCGCCCTCAAAAACAGCGGGATTACCCTGCCGCCCATGCATATTTCCGTGAACCTTTCCCCGGCGGATATCAGGAAGGAGGGAACGGGGTTTGACCTTCCCATCGCAGTGGGCGTGCTCTGCGCCCTGGAGCGGCTTCCCGGCGGCTGCGCGGATGGGATGCTGATTATGGGGGAGCTGGGGCTGGACGGAGAGATACGGAAGATAAAGGGGGTTCTTCCGGGGGCGGTTACTGCGGCCAGGGCGGGGATCCGGCGGTGCCTTGTGCCGGAAAAAAACGTGTGGGAGGCCGCGGCGGCGGAGGGGATGCAGGCGGTGGGCGTCTCCTGCCTTGAGCAGGCCATGGAATACCTGAAACGCTCCGGGCAGGAGAGGGATCGTTTCCTGCCGCCCAGGACGGTGGATCCCAGGGCGCTGTTAAGCCCGCGGCAGACCGGAAGGGGTGGAGCAAGAGAGCCGGACTTTGACCAGATTGCAGGGCAGGAGAGTGTAAAGCGGGCGGCGCTGATCGCGGCGGCAGGCTTTCATCATCTGCTGATCATGGGCGCTCCCGGAACGGGAAAAACCATGATCGCCAGGCGTCTTCCCACGATTCTTCCACCCCTTACCCTGGAGGAGAGCATGGAGGTGTCCTCCCTTTACAGCATTGCGGGGAAACTGGGCGAGGAGGAATGCCTGATCACCCGGAGGCCCTTTTTGAGCCCCCACCACACTGTCTCCCCGCAGGCGCTCTCCGGCGGCGGGCGGATTCCCGGCCCCGGCCTGGTCAGCCTGGCCCACCGGGGAATTCTTTTCCTGGACGAGCTGCCCCAGTTTAAACGTCAGACGCTGGATCTTTTGCGTCAGCCCCTGGAGGATAAGCAGATTCAGATCGCGCGCACCGGCGGCGCTTTTTGCTATCCGGCGGATCTGATGCTGGTGGGGGCTATGAATCCCTGTCCCTGCGGCTATTACCCTGACCGGAACAGATGCCGCTGTACGCCCTTTGAGAGGCGCAGCTATTTAAGCCATATTTCCGGCCCCATCCTGGACCGGATCGATCTGTGTATCCAGGCGCAGAAGGTGGATTACGCAAGGCTTAGGGAAGGAGGCGGGGAGGGAAGCGGGAGCATGCGCGCAAAGGTGGAGCAGGCCAGAAAGCGGCAAAGGGAGCGCTATCAGGGAACCGGCATCCGCTTCAACTCTGATCTGGAGGCCGGGGAGCTGGAGCGATACTGCGCTCTGGGAGAAAAGGAGCAGAGACTCCTGGAAAGGATGTACCGCACCATGGATTTAAGCGTCAGGGCCTGTCACAGACTGCTGAAGGTGGCGCGCACCATTGCGGATCTGGAGGGAAGCGGCGAGATCGCGTGTTCGCATCTGGCGGAGGCAAGCATCTACCGGGCCTTCGAGAGGCCGGAGGACTGATATATATGGAAGAAAAAATTTACCGCTTCTGGCTCCACCGCCTTCCGGGGGTGGGGGACCGGAGCATAGAAAAGCTTCTGGCCGTGTTCGGCAGCGCGGAAAACGTCTGCCGGGCGGGGAAGGAGCTTGAAAAGGTCCTGGGCAAACGGGCGGCGGAGGAGATCGTGGAATTCAACACAACCTTTGACGCCCCGGGAGCCTATGAGCAGATGCTGCGGCAGAAAATCGCCTTTTATACGCCGCAGGATCCGCAGTATCCGGCCCGCCTTAAAAGGCTTGCCAGAGCGCCTTACGGCCTCTATTGCCTGGGCGCTCTGCCGCAGGAGGGGCGGCCTGCCGCCGCCGTGATCGGAGCCAGGGAATGCTCCGGGTATGGGCGTTTCGTGGCCGAAGCCTTCGGGGGAGGGCTTTCCGAGGCGGGGGTATCCATCATAAGCGGCATGGCCAGAGGGATCGACGGTCTGGCCCAGCAGGCGGCGCTGGCCCATGGCGGCGGCACATGGGCGGTTTTAGGATGCGGGGTGGATGTGTGTTATCCGGCCTGTAACCGGACGCTCTATCAGGAGATCCTGGAAAAGGGCGGCGGGATCCTGTCAGTGTTTCCGCCGGGGACGCCTCCGGCCAGGGGGCGGTTCCCGGAGAGGAACCGGATCGTGGCCGGCCTCAGCGATCTGGTGCTGGTGGTGGAGGCGAGACAAAAGAGCGGCACCCTGATCACGGTGGACATGGCCCTGGAGCAGGGAAAGCATGTGTACGCGGTGCCGGGACGTCTCACGGACAGGCTCAGCGACGGGTGTAATCTGCTGATCCGGCAGGGTGCGGGAATCGCTCTTGCCCCCTCTGATCTGCTGGCGGAGTTGCGGATCCTGGACAACAGAAAGGCCCTGGGAGGCGGGCGAAAGGAGCCTGCGGGGGAGCCGCCCGCGCCCCCGCAGAGCGGGGAAGGGGATTCGCGGGAGGGGACCGGAGAGGGAGAGGAGCTTCTGAAATTTCTGGACTGCGACCCCAAATCCGCGGACGATATCTTAAGAGCCGTGCAGGGCGCAGGGATATCCATGGAGCTGCCGGAGCTTCTGGCAGAGCTCATCGGGCTGTGCATGGAGGGAAAGGCCGCCCGGCAGGGCGGAAGCTATTTTTTTCGCGCGGACGGGTCAGATTTATTTGCAGAACAGCCGGGGATTGGATATAATGAAAAACGGCAGTCGCCGGCTACAGAATAAATTTCGCAGGCGGCAGAAAGGAAACGATAATTTCATGAATACTTTTTATTATCAGGTGGTAAATATAGATGGAGATTACGCTAATCTGAAAAGAACGGACGAGGAGGGCGCAGATCTGAAGCTGGTGGCCAGAGCGTTGCTGCCGGAGCAGATCAGGGAGGGGACGCTCCTGAAATATGAGTGGATGCAGTATGAAATTGTGGACGCTGTTGTCTGATCACAGGGCGAATCTGCTCACAGTCCTCTTTGCAGTGACGCTTCTTGTCTGCGCCCTGGCGGATGCCAGGACGGGGAAAATCCCTCCGGTGTGCAATTTCGCTCTGGCCGGGCTGGGAATCCTGCGCTTGCTCTGCGCTCCTTCCCGGTGGCCGGAGCATCTGGCGGGCTTTTTCGGAGTGAGCGTTCCATTGCTTTTTGTCTTTGGGCTGACGGACGAAAAGGGCGTGGGAGGCGGCGATATCAAGCTGACGGCGGCGGCAGGACTTTTCCTGGGATGGGAAAGGATTCTGTGGGCGTTTTTTCTGGGCGGGCTTTTCAGCCTGGCCGGTTTTGCCTTTCAGAGAATAAAAGAAAGGCAAAAAAGGGCCATGGCGCTGGGGCCGTATCTCGCCGCGGGAATGCTTGCGGCGGCGCTTTTGGGGTGAAGAGACAGGAAATATTAAGAAATTCGGACTTGTAACCGTCTGAAAAGTATTGTATAGTCCATAAATGAATGAGCTGCCGGCAGGAGGAAAAACGGCTCCGGCCGGAGAGCGGGCGGCTCAAAAAACCTGCCGCCGCACAGATTTATGCGGCATGCGGGCGATGGAAAGGGTATGAATATTATTATGGCGAAATATCTTGTAATAGTAGAATCACCGGCAAAGGTAAAGACAATTAAAAAATTTCTGGGGTCCGATTACGCGGTGGCGGCCAGCAACGGGCATGTGCGCGATCTGCCCAGAAGTCAGATGGGAATCGATGTGGAACATGGCTACGAGCCCAAATATATCACCATCCGGGGAAAGGGAGAGCTGCTCGCGGGACTGCGCAGGGAAGTGAAGAAGGCTCAGAAGATTTATCTGGCTACCGACCCTGACCGGGAGGGGGAGGCGATTTCCTGGCATCTGATGATCGCGCTGAAGCTGGAGGGAAAAAAGGTATACAGGATCACGTTTAATGAAATCACCAAAACCGCGGTGAAGGAATCCCTCAAAAACGCCAGACAGATCGATATGGACCTGGTCAACGCCCAGCAGGCCCGCCGGGTTCTTGACAGGATGGTGGGCTATCGCATCTCCCCTCTTCTGTGGGGAAAGATCAAGCGGGGGTTAAGCGCCGGACGGGTACAGTCCGTGGCGCTGCGCATCATCTGCGACCGGGAGGAGGAGATCGACAGCTTTATACCGGAGGAATACTGGACGCTGGACGCGTCCTTCACTCTGCCCGGGGAGAAAAAGCCCCTTCTGGCGAAATATTACGGAAAAAAGGACAGCCGGGCCGTCATCTCCTCCAGGGAGGAGCTGGACGATATCCTCAGGCAGATAAAGGACGCTGAGTTTGTGGTGAGCGAGGTGAAGAAGGGAGAGCGGGTCAAGAAGTCCCCCCTGCCCTTTACCACCTCCACCCTCCAGCAGGAGGCCAGCAAGGTACTGAATTTTTCAACCCAGAAGACCATGCGGCTGGCCCAGCAGCTCTATGAGGGGATCGAGATTAAGGGAAACGGCACCGTGGGTATCATCACCTATCTGCGTACCGACTCCACCAGAGTATCCAGGGACGCGGAGACGATGGCGGAGGAATATATCAGAAGCAACTACGGCGAGGAGTATGTGGTAAAGGGAAGCGCGCAGGCAAAGAGCGATAACAAAAAGATCCAGGACGCCCACGAGGCCATCCGCCCCACGGATCTGTCCCTGACCCCGGCCGCCCTTAAGGACTCCTTATCCAGGGATCAGCTCCGGCTCTATCAGCTCATATGGAAGCGGTTTGCGGCCTCCAGAATGCAGCCTGCAAGATATGAGACCACCTCCGTAAAAATCGACGCCGGGGGGCATCGTTTTACGGTGGCGGCGTCCACCCTTTTGTTCGACGGGTTTATGTGCGTCTACACCAGGGAGGAGGATAAGGAGGAGGTCAACGTTCTGGCCAGGGGAGTGGATCAGGGCGTTAAGCTGAAACTGTCGGAGTTTTCAGAAAAGCAGCATTTTACCCAGCCAGCCCCCCATTATACGGAGGCTTCCCTGGTGCATGCCCTGGAGGAGCTGGGAATCGGACGTCCGAGCACCTACGCCCCCACCATCACCACGATTCTGGCCAGGCATTACGTTGTGAAGGAGAACCGCAACCTTTATGTGACGGAGCTTGGCGAGGTGGTAAACGGCATGATGAAGGACGCTTTCCCCAGCATCGTGGATGTGAACTTTACGGCCAATATGGAGGCGCTTTTGGACAGCGTGGAGGAGGGAAGCATGGACTGGAAAACCATCGTCTCCAACTTCTATCCCGATCTGGACGAGGCCGTGGTTAAGGCGGAGAAGGAGCTCGAGCATGTGCAGATTGCGGATGAGCTCTCCGACGAGGTCTGCGACGTGTGCGGAAGACAGATGGTGATCAAATACGGACCTCACGGAAGGTTCCTGGCCTGCCCGGGCTTCCCGGAGTGCCGCTCTACGAAGCCCTATTACGAGAAGATCGGCGTCGCCTGTCCGGAATGTGGAAAGGATGTCGTGCTGAAAAAGACCAGAAAGGGCAGAAAGTATTACGGCTGCATAGACAATCCCGAATGCGGCTTCATGGTATGGCAAAAGCCCTCAAAAGAAAAGTGCCCCAGATGCGGCTCGCTTCTGCTTTATAAAGGAAACAGACTGGTGTGCATGGGGGAAAACTGTGGATATGTAACCCAAATTCCGGAAAATTCCGAGAAATCTGAAAATTCATAGAATAACTGGGATTTTATAGAATTTTCGGAACGGTTGTTGAAATTGCAGAGACTCTGTGATACAATAGCCGTGAAAGTTTTTGGGAGGGATATACATGAGTGGGGTACAGCTCTTAGATAAGACCAGAAAGATTGGTAAGCTTCTTCACAACAATGATTCCAGCAAGGTGATTTTTAACGATATCTGTTCCGTTCTGTGCGAGATATTATCCTCCAATGTCCTGGTGATCAGCAGAAAGGGAAAGGTGCTTGGCGTGGGCGAGAGTATCGGGATCACGGCTTTTACCGGACTGATTGCCGATCAGGTGGGCGGCTTTATCGATCCCGTGCTCAACGAGAGACTTCTGGCGGTCCTCTCCACCAAGGAAAATGTCAATCTCGAAACCCTTGGATTCGAGGAGGATGAGGTGAGAGATTTCCAGGCGATCATCGCTCCCATTGAGATTGCCGGCGAGCGGCTCGGGACACTTTTTCTGTACAAATGCGCGGACCGCTACACAATCGACGATATTATCCTGAGCGAGTACGGCACCACGGTAGTGGGACTTGAGATGCTCCGGGCGGTGAACGAGGAGAATGCCGAGGAGAACCGCAAGCTGGCAGTGATCAAATCCGCCATCAACACCCTCTCTTATTCGGAGATGGAGGCCGTGGTACATATTTTTGAGGAACTGAACGGAATGGAGGGGATTCTGGTGGCAAGTAAGATCGCAGACCGGGTAGGAATCACGCGCTCCGTTATAGTCAATGCGCTGCGCAAATTCGAGAGCGCAGGCGTCATTGAATCAAGGTCTTCCGGAATGAAGGGAACCTATATTAAAGTATTGAACGACATGGTATTCGACGAAGTGGAAAAGCTCAAAAATGAAAACTTAAAATAGCAGGGATGGCTTGAGTATGACAGATAAAAGGATTTATGAAGCATTATTGAGCATGAATCCTTTTTGTGCGCTGAGAAAACGCTTTTCTGGCGGGACCGGCGGGAATGCGCCGGGGGAAGGCGGTGTCCTGAACCGGCGCAAAGATGTCATGAAGAATCAAAAAAATTCTTGCCTTTTCCGCCAGATAATTTATAATAGACAGATGGACAGTATGTCATGATGAGGTCAGAGGATTGTCATGATTTTCGGACAATATTGTTATAAAAGTAAGGGATGACCCGCACGCGGGCGGCATCCTGTGTTGACAGTTCGGGAAGGGAGCAGCAATATGATCGACAGTAACGTATTTAATTATGTAGATGTACTCAGCAAGGCGGCGGACGCGGCATGGCAGCGCAACGAGCTGCTTGTGAACAATTATTCCAATGCCAATACGCCGGGATATAAGAGAAAGGATATCGATTTTTCCGCTCAGCTGCGGCAGGCTCTCGGCAGCACCAGATATGAGGATGTGGACAGCAAGGTGGCCAGAGTGGCCGATATGGATCTGGAGGCGAAGGTTTACACGGACAGCGCCGCCTTTTCCTATCGTCTTGACGGCAACAATGTGGATCCTGACACCGAGGGCGTAGAGCTCGCCTCCAACCAGATTTTTTACAATGGTCTGCGGGACAGTATCAATCAGGAATTTGCCAATCTCAAGATGGTGATCAAATAGGGAACCAGGGGCTGAAAATCAGGAGGAATAGCACATGAGCATGTTTCATTCATTTAATATCAGCGCGTCCGGCATGTCGGCGGAGCGCTACCGCATGGATATCATGGCCGAGAACCTGGCCAATGCCAACACCACCAGAACCAAGGACGGAACGCCGTATCGGCGTAAGGTGGTGACCTTTGAGGAGCGTCCTGAGAACGCACGCACCTTCAGCAGCTTTCTGGGCTCCGCCAGCAGCAGGTTTCAGGGGCAGGGTGTGAGAGTGGGAAAGGTTGTGGAGGACACCTGGACGCAGATGAATATGGTTTACGACCCGGCTCATCCCGATGCGGATGAAAACGGTTATGTGACCTATTCCAATGTGAACAGTATCACGGAGATGACGAACCTGATCGACGCCAGCCGTGCCTACGAGGCCAATGCCACCGCCTTCAATGCCAGTAAGAGCATAGCCATGAAGGGGCTGGAGATGGCGCAGTGATAAGAGGGAGGAACTGACCAAATGGATATTTCATCTTTTTATAACCTGTCGTCAGACGCCATTTCGGAGGCGGCGCAGCGATACGCTTTAAGACGGGATGACACTTCTTCGGAAAATTTCGGGGGCTTCTTCGACAAGGCGATCGAGAATCTGAACACCACCAACGCTTATCTTTCCAAAGCGGAAAACGAAAAGATCCGGTGGGCGTTGGGCGAAACCGAAAACACCCATGAGCTTACCAATGCCCTTCAGAAGGCGTCCACAGCGCTCAGCTATACCATAACCGTGCGCGACAAGCTCCTTGAAGCATACAGAGAAATTCTGCAAATGCAGATTTGACGGTTTTCGAAAGGCGGTATCGTTATCAATGAGGCATTTCGAAAACGGAGAACGGAAGAAAGGCGGGCGGCCAGGTCATGGCAGAGCGATTGAAGGAGCTTTTAAATAAGGTTCTTGAGTGGTGGAACAAATTTTCCACAAAACAGAAAACATTTATCATATCTGCGGGGGCAGGAATCATTCTGGCCTTTGCGGTTCTGGTTACCATACTGATGAAGCCTCAGTATATTGTGCTGAAAAACTGCGAGAGTGCCAGAGAAGCGGCCATGATCACGGATCTGCTTGAGAGCGAGGGACTCGACTTTGAGGTGTCGGACGACGCCGTTCAGGTCAGGATCAACAAAAGACAGCAGTCTCAGGCCAATATGCTGCTGGCAACGAATGATATCCAGGCCTACGGTTATACCATTGATCAGGTGTCTGAGGGGGGCTTCAGCACCACCGAGGCCGACAAGGAGAGACGCTACGAATATTACATGGAGACCCGGCTGGCCAACGACCTTCTGGGGAAATTTCAGTTTATAAAGAGCGCCACGGTGGAGCTGTACATACCGGAGAATACCGGGACGCTGGTGCAGCAGGCTGAGGAAACAGGCGTCACCGCCGTCCTGGAGCTGGACGAGGAGATCAGCTCTGAGACTGCATCGGGTATCGCCAGGGCTCTGGCGGTAGCCGTGGGCAATAAGACCACTGCGGAGATCGTACTCATGGACCGTACGGGCAACACCCTGTACGCGGGGGGAGAGGATTACAGCGTGGCGGGAGCCACTTCCTCACAGCTCGGCGTCAGGAGCCAGTGGGAGTCCAGGGTGAAGAACGACGTCAGACGGGTTATGCTGGGAACCAAGCTCTTTGACAAGGTGGAGGTTGCGGTGAATCTGGACGTGGACTTTTCCACCACGTCCTCCACAGACCATGAGATCTACGTACCGGACGGAAACTCCCAGGGGTATCTTTCCTCGGAGAGGACCTTCACATCTGAGTCCAACAACGAGAGCGGCGCGATTCCCGGGACGGACTCCAACGGACAGCAGAACGAACAGCCGGAATATGTCTACCAGAACGAGAGCGACAGCAATTCCTCCACCACGGAGGAGGAGCGGAAATATATGCCCTCGGAGCGGATCACCAACAAGGATAATTCCGCAGGGGTGATCAACTATTCCACCTCGTCCATTTCCCTCACCGCCATCACCATGAACCTGATCCGGGAGGAGGATGTGGATGCCAGGGGAGAACTGGACGGCGTTACCTGGGAGGAATACAAAATCGCCCACGCCGGACTCGAACAGGCGGAAGTTTCCCCGGATCTCATTGACGTGGTGGCCAAGGCCACAGGATTCCCGGCGGAAAACATAGCGATCGTAGCCTACTCTGAGAATGTGTTCTTTGACAGAGAGGGGCTGAACATATCTCTTTCGGACATTGTACAGATCGCGCTGATCGTACTGATCCTGGCTCTTCTTGCCTTTGTGGTTCTTCGCAGCATGCGCTCGGAGAAGCAGCAGGAGCAGCCCGAGGAGCTGTCCGTGGAAAAGCTCTTACAGTCCCAGCCTGAGGTTGAGATGGAAAGTATCGGAATGGAACAGATGTCCGAGACCAGAATGCTGATCGAAAAATTTGTGGATGAAAATCCGGAAGCCGCGGCCAATCTTCTGAGGAACTGGCTGAACGAGGAATGGGGTTAACCGAAGGCCGGGTTTCATAGGGGGTGGAAAACAGGTATGGCGAAAGAAGCCAACGACAAAATAGGCGGGGTTCAGAAAGCGGCGATTCTTCTGATTGCCCTCGGCCCTGAAAAATCGGCCTCAATCTTCAAGCACCTGAAGGAGGAGGAGATTGAGGAACTGACTCTGGAGATTGCCAATACCCGGAGCGTGACTCCGCAGTTAAAAGAAGAAATCATAGACGAGTTTTATCAGATCTGCCTTGCGCAGCAGTATATTGCGGAGGGTGGTATTACATACGCAAGGGAGCTTCTGGAGAAGGCTCTCGGAAACGAGAAGGCTATGAGCGTAATCGGAAAGCTTACCGCCTCTTTGCAGGTGAAGCCCTTCGAGTTTGTGCGTAAGACGGATGCTGCTCAGCTCCTGAACTTTATACAGGATGAGCATCCTCAGACCATCGCGCTGATTTTGTCCTATCTCGCGCCCCAGCAGGCGGCGCTGATCGTCTCTGCGCTTTCGCCTGAGAGGCAGGCCGACGTGGCCAGACGTATCGCCGTGATGGACAGAACCAGTCCGGACGTGGTAAAGGAAGTGGAAAAGGTGCTGGAATCAAAGCTTTCTTCCCTGATGAATCAGGATTACAACATCATTGGCGGCGTGGACGCCGTGGTGGATATCTTAAATACGGTGGACCGCAGTACGGAGAAACACATTATGGAGACTCTGGAGGTGGAGGAACCCGAGCTTGCAGACGAGATCCGCAAGAAAATGTTCGTATTCGAAGATATCCTGCTTCTGGACGACCGCGCTATTCAGCGTGTGTTGCGCGATGTGGAGAACAGCGATCTCGCCCTTGCGCTTAAGAGTGCCAATGAGCAGGTACAGGCGGCGATCTTTAATAACCTGTCCAAGCGTCTTGCGGTTATGATCAAGGAAGACATGGAATTTATGGGGCCTGTGCGTATGAAGGATGTTGAGGAAGCACAGCAGAAGATTGTTAATGTAATCAGGAAACTGGAAGAGAATCAGGAGATCATCATTTCCAGAGGCGGCGGAGGTGATGAGATTGTGGTCTAGTAATCTTTACAAGGCGGGCCAGGTCATGGTGGATGGCGATGCCCGTGTGATCGATTCCAATGAACGGATGAAGGAACGGCTCAGCGAGGCCGTGGCGGAAGGGTATCGGCCCAGGGAGGACTCCCCGGAGGACGGGGACGGCTTCACCGCGGGACTTAGCGTTGCCATGGTGGACGCCCTGCTCTCTCCTGAGGGACAGGGAAATGTGATCAGAGCCGGCTCCCAGGAAGAAAAGGAAAAATTAAACGAGGAGCTTGAGCAGGCCAGAGCGGAGCTGGAACGCATCAGGCAGGAGGCGGATCAGACCCTGGAGGATGCCAGAGCCCGGATTGAGGTTATGCGCAGAGACGCCCTCGCACAGGCGAAGGACGAGGGCTTTCAGAGCGGATATCAGGAGGGGATGGCTCAGACAGAGGCCCTCAAAAAGGAATGCAGCGCTCGAAGGGCGGAGCTTGAGGCACAGTATCAGCAGAGGCTGGAGGAGCTCGAGCCTGAGTTTGTGGATGCCCTGACGGGAATCTATGAGCATATTTTTAAGGTGGATCTGTCCGGGTACCGGCAGATTGTGGTCAGCCTTCTGACGGATGCCATGCAGAAAACGGACAGCGCGTCCAGCTATATTATCCATGTGTCCAAAAAGGATTATCCTCATGTGATGAAGCAGAAGGAGCGTATCCTGGAGGAGACGGGAACCCTTTCAGATTCTCTTGAGATCATATCGGATATGACCCTCTCCGAATCGCAGTGCATGATCGAGACGGAGTCAGGGGTCTATGACTGTTCCCTTGAGACAGAGTTAAAGGAGCTTGGAAGGAAGCTGAGGCTCCTTTCCTATAAAAAGTAAAGGTGGAATAAGGATTGATTGCACCGGCTGTCAATTTTCAAAAATACATATCAGTTATGGGCGAGAGTCTGTTTAAGGTCAGCGGAAGAGTGGTGAATGTGGTAGGTCTCACCATTGAATCCGCAGGGCCCGCGGCAAGACTGGGCGATATCTGCCGCATCTATCCGGCGCTGAAGGGGGATGATTCCTCCCCGTCCCTGGCAGAGGTGGTAGGCTTTAAGGAGGGCAGGACCCTGCTGATGCCTTACCAGAATGTGGAGGGGATCGGGCCGGGAAGCACGGTGGAGAACACGGGCGCTCCCTTAAAGGTCCGGGTGGACGGTAATCTTCTCGGGCATACGCTGGACGGACTCGGCAGAATAGAGGGGGAGGCTCCTCTTACCGGCGAGGAGTACGCCGTGGAGGCGAAGCCACCGGATCCCATGAGCCGGAAAATCATCGATGAAGTCCTTCCGCTGGGCGTAAAGGCAGTGGATGGACTTATTACTGTTGGAAAAGGACAGAGAATCGGGATTTTCGCCGGTTCCGGGGTGGGAAAATCCACGCTCATGGGAATGTTCGCGAGAAATACCAAAGCGGATATCAATGTCATCGCGCTGATTGGAGAGCGGGGCAGAGAGGTTCGCGAATTTATAGAGAGAGACCTGGGGCCGGAGGGGATGCGGCGTTCTGTTGTGGTGGTAGCCACCTCGGATAAGCCGGCGCTGGAGCGTAAGAAGGCGGCCCAGACCGCCACCGCCATCGCCGAGTATTTCAGGGACCAGGGGAAGGATGTCCTGCTGATGATGGATTCCCTCACCCGGTTCAGTATGGCCCAGAGGGAGATCGGTCTCGCCAGCGGGGAGCCCCCTGTATCCAGAGGATATCCTCCCAGCGTTTATTCCGAGATGCCAAAGCTGCTCGAGCGGGCGGGCAGATCGGATAAGGGCTCCATCACGGGGCTCTATACGGTGCTGGTGGACGGCGACGATTTCAACGAACCCATCACGGATACGGCCAGAAGTATTCTGGACGGACATATCATGCTGGACCGGAAGCTGGCTCATAAGAACCACTATCCGGCCATTGACGTGCTGCAGAGCATTTCCAGGTGTATGAGTCAGATCGCCCGGCGCGACCACAAGAGCAGCGCGGGCAGGCTCAAAAATGTGCTGGCCACATATAATGAGGCGGAGGATCTGATCAATATCGGGGCTTACAAATCAGGAAGTAATGCGGGAATCGATTACGCCATCCGCAAAATCGACGAGGTAAACCGGTATCTGATGCAGGAGGTCAGCGAGAAATTTACCTTCGAGGAGTCCGTGGAGCTTCTGGAAAGCATTTTTTCGGACGGAACGGAGTAACGGATGGCCAGGTTTGTATATCGGATGCAGAGTATTCTGAATATCAGGACAAAAATGGAGGAGCAGGCGAAGATGGATTTCGCCGCCGCCAGGATGAGGCTTGACGAGGAGGAAGAAAAGCTGCAGGCGCTGTATGCGCGAAAGGAAGGCTATCAGGAAGAGGGAAGATCGCTTCGAAGGGACGCCCTTAAGGTTTTGGAGATCATGGAGAACCGGGATGCGGTGGCCGCCATGGACACTTTCATCGCCGATCAGAGCCGGCAGGTGAGTCTGGCCGGGAAGGCGCTGGAGGAGGCCAGATATAAGCTTCAGATTGCCATGCAGGAGACCAAAACCCAGGAGAGACTGCGGGAGAAGGCTTTTGACGAGTTTATGCGCGAGGAAAAGGCCAGGGAGGCAAAGGAAGTGGATGAGCTGGTGAGCTACACCCACGGACACAGATAAAGGCTGTTGGTTGCAGGAGGTTAAATATGCCGAAGGTTGGAGCAATAGATCCGGCGGACGAGAAGCTGGACAGCGAACGTCTCAGGGAAGAAAAGAAAAAATTAAAGGCGGAGAAAAAGCAGCAGCGAAAGGACGCCAAAGCCAGGGCCAGAGAGCTTGCCAGTCAGGAGGAGGAGCTGATGGACGAGGCGGGAGGCGCAGGCTCGGGTTCTGTTTTTCTGGTGACTTTTATCATAGTCCTGATCTGGATCGCCATTCTTTGCCTGATCATCAAGCTGGATTTCGGAGGCTTTGGCAGCAATGTCCTGACGCCGATTCTGAAGGATGTGCCCGTGCTTAACATGATTCTGCCGGATGGCGCCGATGAGATCGCCGAGAACGGGGATGAGGAGTCTTACGGGGGCTATCAGAGCCTTCAGGAGGCTGTGGATTATATTAAGGAGCTGGAGCTGGAATTGGAGCGCGCGCAGTCGGACCGGAACAGCAGCTCTGAGGAGGTGGAGCAGTTAAAGGCCGAGGTGGAACGCCTTAAGACCTTCGAGGACAGCCAGGTGGAATTCCAGAGGATCAAGACGGAATTCTACGAGGAGGTAGTCTATGCGGACAATGGCCCCGGAGTGGAAGAATACCGAAAATATTATGAGGAGATGGATCCCTCCACTGCTGAATATCTCTACAAGCAGGTGGTGACTCAGATCGAGGAGGGCGACGATATCAAAGAGTATGCGGCGGCCTATTCCTCCATGAAGCCCAAGGCGGCGGCTGCGATCTTCGAGGCCATGACAGATAATCTGGATCTGGCGGTGAGAATACTGGGTGTAATGGATGCGGACGCGAGAGGAAAGATCCTGGCAGTGATGGACGCGGAGATTGCCGCGCGGATCACCAAGCTGATGGATCCTGAATCTTAAGGGTTCCGCGCCTTAAACCGATATAAATTATGTACCCTGAAAATGGGAAAGGACCCAAATCTTAAGGGTAAAGAGAAAGGAGGGATGTAAAGTGACGAACGCACCTGTAAAAGACGTGAAATCTCTGATGAATTTTGTCAGTGGAGGCGGTTTTAAAAAGACAGGAGGCATGGAGCAGGCAGGCAGTTTTGGCGATGTGATGAACAGGGCCAGAGGCGGTCTTGCAAATGGTCAGATGCAGGCGTCAGCGGGCGTATCCAAAGTTCCGGCGGCGGATCCTGTGAAGAAGACGCAGGATGTGGTCAGCTCTCAGAAACCGGCCATAAAGGAGACGGTAAAGAGGCAGGACGCAACGCCGGAGCAGGATCGCCAGGCGGTGGAAGAGGCCGGAGAACAGCTGGTGGAAGAGGTTGCGAAGGAGCTCGATGTGACAGAGGAGGAAGTGAGAGCGGCGATGGAAGCGCTGGGGCTGTCCCCGGTTTCCTTACTGGATCCTTCTAACCTGACACAGCTTGTATTGCAGCTTTCCGGCGGTCAGGATCAGATGGCTCTTCTGACAGACGAGGCTCTTTTTGCGGATCTGCAAAGCCTTCTGAACGTTGCCTCGCAGCTGCGGGACGGCCTGACGCGGGAATTGGATATCAGCCCACAGGAATTGCAGACGCTGGTGGATCAGGCAATCAGTGCCGGTGAAGGGCAGGCCGCAGAGATGACAGGGCAGGTGGAAGCCGCGCAGCGGGAGCCTGTGATCACCGTGGAGGTGAAAGCGGGCGATGAGACGGTGGAGCTGTCCGCCGATGAGAATGGCAATGTCATCGCAGCCGAAAAGGTAACGCCTGCAGACAGTCAGGAAAGTCTTAACCGGGAAAACGCCGGCGGCCAGGAGCAGAAGGACAGTGAAAATGCAGGAAAGGGAACCGAAGAAAACACCGGTTCCGCGAATCCTCTGTTAAACGCCATGAATCAGAACAGCGCTGCGGCGGAGGTATCCTTTGAGCAGAGTGAACCGTTTTTTGGCGGGCAGACCAGGGATATCATGGATCAGATCATGGATTACATGAAGATTCAGTTAAAGCCGGGAATGGATCAGCTTGAAATGCAGCTTCACCCTGAAAGCCTTGGGACGGTACATATCCAGCTCACCTCAAAGGGGGGCGAGGTTACGGCCCAGTTCCATGTGCAGAACGAAGCTGTGAAAGCCGCTCTGGAAAGCCAGGTATCAACCCTTCAGGAAACGCTGAAGGAACAGGGCGTTAAGGTGGAGGCCATTCAGGTTACCGTGGAAAGCCATGGATTTGAGAGCAATCTCTGGCAGGGACAGGGAAGAGAGGAGAACGCTTCCTCACAGGGTAACAGAAAACAGCCGCGGCGAATCAATTTAAGCGAGCTGGATGTAAACGCCATGGAGCAGGAGAATGCGGATGAGGAGCAGCTTCTTGCGGCCAGAATGATGGAAGTAAATGGAAACACCGTGGACTATACTGCATAGTATTTTCAGGGATGGTTTCCGGACAAAAATGCGCAGAGCGCGGAAAGGAGTAAGAATATGGCAGTAACCCAGGTAGTAGAAAACGGACAGCTGGTTGAGAGCGCTTCCGAGAGTTCTGTAAAAAAAGCCAGTAAGAGCGGCCTTGACAAGGATGCCTTCTTAAAGCTGTTAGTGGCCCAGATGAAGTATCAGGATCCCCTGGAGCCCACCTCCAACACGGAGTTTATCGCCCAGTATGCGACCTTCTCACAGGTAGAGCAGATGCAGAACATGGCCATGACCATGGAGCTGACCAGAGCATCCGGGATGGTAGGTAAGCTGGTGGAGATCCAGACCACGGACAAAAACGGCGACGCCCATGTATTCCAGGGAGTGGTGGAGTATGTCACCTACGAGAATAACAAGGCCTACGTATCCATTGATGGAAGCCTGTACTCTGTTGACGATGTGCATGCTGTGATTGACGAGACCTATCAGATCGCCTACGAACTGGCCAAATCCTTTATCAATGCCATTGACAGACTGCCCAGTCTGAGCAATCTGACCATCGCGGACAGGGAAGCTGTGGAGTCGCTGCAGGAGGGCTTCAACAAGATGACCGCCTATCAGCAGGGCTACATCAGCGAAGAGTATATCAACAAGCTGCAGAAATATGTACAGCGTATGGCGGAGCTGGTTGAGATGGCCGGAGGCGACAAGGAGGATGGCGACGGCGAGGGCGATAAAACCGAAGGTACCGGAGATGGTGAGGGAGACAAAATCGAGGGTACCGAAGGGGCCGGCGGCAGTACGGAAGGCGGCAGCGGGACGACCGGAGCCGGAAGCGGTGGGGCGTAAGAGCCTGACCGGAAGAATGCGAAAATAACCTGTCAGGGAGGAGAGGTCAATGAACATTCATAATAATGGATTCCTTTCAATCGAACAACTGCAGGATACTTATCTTAAGCAGAACAAAAGCGCAGCATCGGCGATAAACACGGATGGAAAGTCTTTTCAGGAGATTCTGGAAAGCCGCCGGGCAAAGGCAGAGGGGGAAGTGAGATTTTCCAGACATGCGGCAGGCAGACTTGCGGACCGGAACATCGAGCTTACCAGCGGCCAGATGGAGCGGCTCAACGCGGGCGCCCAGAAAGCGCAGGCAAAGGGAATCAGAGAATCGCTTGTGATCGTGGATCAGCTTGCCTTCATCGTGAATATTCCAAACAGCACGGTGGTGACGGCCATGAACCAGGACGACGCGGCGGAAAATATTTTCACCAATATCGACGGAGCCGTAATTATTTAGCCGGACCTTTTAAGGAGGCTTACCGTTCCTGAATGACGGAGGGAACAGATACGGCGAATCAGATCAGGAGGTAAATTCATTATGATGAGATCATTGTTTGCTGGTGTGGCGGGCCTTAAAACACACCAGACAAGAATGGACGTTATCGGTAACAACATTGCGAACGTAAACACCACGGCCTATAAATCTCAGTCCATGGTATTCAGCGACCTGATGTACCAGACCACCCAGAAGGCGTCGGGAGCCAATGCGCAGACCGGCGTGGGCGGTACAAACGCAAGACAGATCGGCCTTGGTTCCAAGACCAGCTCCATCAAGACCGCTATCGCCAGCCAGGGCGCAGCCCAGAGCACCAACGATCCTTTTGATATCATGATCAGCGGCGACGCGTTCTTTGTGGTAAGCAACGGCTCTGAGAACTTTTTCACCAGAGACGGTTCCTTCTATATTGATGGTAAGGGAAATCTGGCCATGACCAGCACCGGATACAATGTAATGGGATGGAAGCCGGATCCGGATAACCCGCAGAATATCAAGAGAAATACCGTGGAGCCTCTGCGGATCATGACAGGTACGAATATGACTTATCCCCCTGCGGCCACAGAGAATGCCACGGTGGACGGGATCGTGGACAAATATGATACCGATGTAAACGGTCCTGACGGCAGAATTATGAACCTGGAGATTTTTGACAACCAGGGGTATAAATATACCGTAAAGCTGAGCGTCCATGCCATCGACGGGGATAAGGGGCAGTTTTTTGTGAGGTACGACGGCATTCAGGATGCCAACGGAAAATATATTGACAAGGCTAACTTCTCTTTTGGCGGCGATGTGACTTACGAGAGGCCCAAAAAGGCGGACCCCAATAATACGGATCCGGATAAAATAGACGACGAGGGCTACGAGCTTGATGCGAATGGAGACCGCGTGATGGAGACGGTCACTGAGCATGATTCCGTGAACCTGAATTATGTGGAAGGACAGGGAACCTTCCAGGGGGTGGGAGGCGGTACGGAGGAAACCGTAACAATGACCACCACCAGCGCCAACTTCAAAAATATCACAATCGATTTCTCCGCCACCTTCAACTACAACAAGAACGGCACCTCCACCATCGGCGCATATGCGGGTACGGAGGCAGGCGTAGGCGAAGGACGTAAGGAAGGCCAGCTCAGCGGCATCACCGTTCAGAAGGACGGAATGATTTATGCTTCCTACGACAACGGACAGAGAAGGCTTCTGGGACAGATCGCGGTGGCAACCTTCGCCAATCCTTCCGGTCTTGAGAAGGAGGGCGACAACCTCTATTCCGCAACCATGAACTCCGGCGATTTTGACGGGGTGGGTGAGGACATCACCGAGGGCGGCGGCCGCATGGATTCCGGTGTTCTGGAGATGAGTAATGTGGATCTCTCCCAGGAGTTCACCGAGATGATCACCACCCAGAGAGGCTTCCAGGCCAACAGCCGGATCATCACCGTTTCGGATACTTTGCTTGAGGAGCTCACCAACCTGAAACGTTAATTGTTACAGGCATTGTCAAATTGAATTATGACAGCAGATAAAACGGCTACCGGTTGATCTGCTGAAACAGGAAGGAACCGTCCTGCGGGCTGGTTCCTTCCCCCGTGAGGGGAAGCCTGACCGGATGAAGGATGGCTCTTCCCGGCATTGTCTGAGGCCTCCTGATCTGGTAATATTTAATAAAAAAATTCTGTTCATTTTAGTGGAAACGGAGAGAGAGACGTGATATTATGATTGAAGTGACGAAAATAAACGGGACGAAGGTACTGGTAAACCCCGATCTGATAGAGCTTGTGGAGGAGACGCCGGATACGGTGATCGCTTTCACCACAGGCAGGAAATTAATTGTAAAAGAAGGTAGACAAGAAGTGAAAAATCTTGTAAAATCATACAGAAAGGAAATTTTTGCGGATTAACGCAGAAAGGGTGAAAAGTTGTGGATTTAGCGTCGATTCTTGGTTTAGTTCTCTGTTTTGCCATGCTTGCATTCGGTTGTATTAATGCGGCAACTCTTGCAAATATCGGAAGGTATAAAGATGTGGCCTCCATGATCATTACCTTTGGTGGCGCGTTCTTTGCGGTACTGGCATCCAGATCTCTTTCCGAGTACATAGCCGGGCTCAAGAGCTTTCTCCTTATATTCAAAGCTCCCACTACAGATGTGAAGGGAATGATCCAGCAGATCATTGATCTGTCCAATGTAGCCAGAAAGGAAGGGCTTCTCTCCCTGGAGGAAGCGGCCAATAATCTGGACGATGAATTTATGAAAAAGGGAATCCTGCTGATCGTAGACGGTACGGATCCGGAGCTGGTGCGCGGCATCATGGAGACGGAGCTGATCAGTACGGAGACCCGGCACAAGAATAAAATCGCTTTCTGGGAGGATCTGGGAGCCATGGGGCCTGCCTGGGGTATGATCGGTACGCTGGTAGGTCTTGTAAACATGCTCTATGAGATGGATGACCCCTCCAGCATCGGGCCTTCCATGGCGGTGGCTCTGATTACAACTCTGTACGGATCTCTGCTCGCCAACTGGATCTGCACGCCTGTTGCGGGCAAGCTCAAGGCTAACAATGCTACGGAGATTATGACCAAAGAGATTATGATAGAAGGGCTTCTCTCGATTCAGGCGGGAGAGAACCCCAGAGTAATCGAAGAGAAACTGAAGTCGTTCCTGTCGCCTGGCGACAGAGAGGTCGGTGGAGGTGAGGACGATGGCTAAGCAAAGACAGGAGGATCCCCCGAAGGGTTCCCCGGCGTGGATGGCCACCTTCTCGGATTTGATGAATCTGCTCCTGTGCTTCTTCGTTATGCTGTTTTCCATGTCTACGGTGGACGCTCAGAAGTTCGAACAGCTGGCGGCCTCCTTCAATCAGACGTTCAGCATATTTACCGCAGGAGCCACGGCCATTGGGGACGGTCTTCTGATCGGAATGGGAGTCAGCCAGTTAAACGAGCTGGATGATTATATCAACAGTACAGGGAAAAATCCCGAGGGCGAGATGATGCCCGAGGATCTCAAAACCGCCACGGAGATTGTGGATGAAGCCAGACTGGAGGAATCCGAGCAGATGGCGGAGAAGATAGAGGAGGTCCTGGAGGAAAAGAACCTGGAGAAGGAAATCGATATCGAGTTTACCGCACAGTATGTGCAGCTCACTCTCAATGGAGCCCTTCTTTTTGACTCGGGGAAGGTGGATATTAAAGAGGAAGCCCTGCCGCTTATGAACCAGCTGGGGATTATCCTGCAGAAGTTCAGCCAGGGAGTCATTGAGATCGAGGGACACACGGACAATGTTCCCATGTCGGGAGCGAAGTATTCCAACAATGACGAGCTCAGCAGCGGCCGCGCCTTATCGGTCTTTTATTATCTGGAACAGAATACCACGCTGGACGCCGGTCTGATCAAGCATTCAGGCAGGGGCGAATACCAGCCTGTCGCGGATAATTCCACGGAGGAGGGCAGAGCCATGAACAGACGGGTGGAAATAAAAATATATAATTCATTGAGTAGTTATTAATCAATAAGCCGGATGTCCGGCGTTTGATGAGGAAAGGTTGAATCTGTTATGAAAAGGAACCTGATTTCAGTTATGATACTGGCGCTTCTGATTGTGAATATCGTGCTCACCGCCATTATGATGTTCAGCGTGACCAGTACCAACCAGAAAACGGCAGACCTGGTAGGGGATATTGCCTCGGCAATCAGTCTGGACATCCAGGGCGTTGGCGGGGGAGCCGCTTCCGTTTCGCTGGAGAATACGGAGACCTACACCATTGCCGATATGCAGATCGCTCTGAAAAAGAGTGTGGATGAGAACGGCGTGCCGGTGGAGGAAGATCATTTCGCCAAGATTTCCGTGGTGATTTCCATGGATAAGACGCATGAGGATTACGCGACCTACAGCGATCTCTCTCTGAGAGAGGATCTGATCAAAGGAAAGATCAGCGATGTGGTAGGCCAGTACACCATCGAGGAGGCCAAGGCGAATCCTCAGGCCATCAGCAGTGCAATCCTGAGCAGCATCCAGGAACTGTACAGTTCAAATTTCATCTTTGATGTAACACTGATCAGCCCGCTGTATATGTAACCGCCGCAATGAGTCTGATATGCTGTCAGAGTGCTGCGGCAGGAATGAAGGAGGTGTATACTTTTGGGCGAGGTATTATCTCAAAGTGAAATAGATAATTTACTTGCGGCCTTAAGTGGTGGGGATCTGGATGTAGACCAGATGCCTGACAATAAGGAAAAACAGGCGAAGCCATATGATTTTGAGAGACCCGTAAAGTTTTCCAAGGAGCATTTGCGGACCCTTGAGATTATATATGAGCATTACGGGAGACTGATCTCCACCAACCTTCCCGTTTATCTTCGGAAGAATGTGCAGGTAACGGTGACGAGCTCCGAAGCGATTATTTATTCGGAGTTCAGTAATGCGCTTTCGAACCCTGTCATACTTGGAATTGTGAATTTCAGCCCCCTGAACGGCAATATCATTGTGGAGCTTTCCACTAATCTTGGATTTGCCATGATCGACAGGATGCTTGGCGGACAGGGGATTCCGCTGGAAAAGAACAGAGAATTCTCAGAGATCGAGATGATTATTCTGCAAAAGCTGATGGTGGTGTGTATGCAGCTTATGCATGAGCCCTGGAAGAATGTGGCTGAGCTTGATCCCATTCTGGAGCGGATTGAGACCAACGCGCAGTTCGCGCAGATCATTGCGCCGGGCGATATGGTGGCGCTCATCTCTCTGAGTATTAAAGTCGGCGACACGGAAGGGTATATGAATATATGCCTCCCCTTCTTTACATTGGAGTCTGTGATGGATAACCTGAACACCAAGTTCTGGTATTCCACCTTACAGAAGCGGGATCACAGCGACTATGAGGAACAGCTTGAATCGCTGATCAGAAGGGTGGACGTACCGGTCAGAGCGGTCCTTGGAAGAAGCCAGGTATCTGTAAACGACTTCCTGAATTTGCAGGTGGGGGATATCATACGGCTGGATTCCAGAACAGACACAGAAATGAATATTTTCGTGGGCAATATCAGGAAGTTCACCGCGCTTCCCGGTTCTGTGAAGGATAATTATGCGGTACGGGTGACATCAGTAATCAGAGAGGGGGATTAAAGCATGGATGAAATGCTTTCTCAGGACGAGATAAGTGCTCTTTTAAACGGCATGGATTTATCCAATAATGCAAATGCGGGAAGCAAACCGGTTCTGGACGAGAGTCAGCTTTCTGACGACGCCAGGGATGCGATTGGCGAGATCGCCAATATCAGTATGGGGTCTTCCGCAACCACACTGTTTTCTCTTGTGAATCTGAAGGTGGATATAACCACACCGGTGGTTACCATGGCCAACTGGGAGACGGTGGTAGCGGATTATGAGCGTCCCTGTGTATTTATTCAGATACGTTATACATCGGGACTGGACGGCTCGAATGTCATGATCTTAAAGGAGCATGATGTGAAGGTCATCACGGATCTGATGATGGGCGGAGACGGCAGTAATACTTCGGGGGAACTGGGGGAACTGCATTTAAGCGCGATCTCCGAGGCCATGAACCAGATGATGGGAGCGGCGGCTACGTCCCTTTCCACCATGATGGGAAAGATGATCGATATCAGCCCTCCGGAAGCCAATCTGATGGATTTAAACGATGTTAACAACGGCGGCGAGATCGACTCCTTCCTGGAGGGGGACTTCGTAAAGATTGCATTTCGGATGCAGATCGGCGATCTGGTGGACAGTTCCATCATGCAGCTTTATCCGCTTGAATTCGCCAACAGTCTCTATGAGACCTTCATCACGAATCAGGGCGGAAGTGAGCCCGCGCCTTCTGCTGCGCCGGAACCTGCGCCTGCTCCGATGGGTGCGGCGCCCATGCAGGGTGTAGCGTCTCCCATGGGGATGTCTGATATGGGACAGGGAAATCCGCAGATGAATATGGGAATGCCCATGAATCAGATGGGTGGAATGCCGATGAACGGCATGCAGCAGGGAATGCCGATGATGGGGATGAATGGAGCTATGGGAATGCCGATGATGAACAACATGGGAATGCCGATGATGAATATGCAGGGCATGCCCGCACAGGGCATGAACATCCAGCCCGCACAGTTCCAGAGCTTTAACAGCGATATGGGAGCGATGGCGGGACAGGAGAATATCGGTCTGATCAGGGACGTACCTTTGGACGTTACCGTAGAGCTGGGCAGAACGAGAAAGTCCATAGCGGAAATACTGGACTTCGCACCGGGGACGATTATAGAGCTTGACAGAATAGCCGGTGAACCTATAGATGTACTTGTAAATGGAAAGCTGGTAGCCAGAGGCGAGGTCATGGTAATGGAAGAGAGTTTCTGTATCCGTGTAACCGAAATTATTAAGTAAAAACAGGAGAGTAAAAAATGGCAAAGAATATTTTAATTGTGGATGATGCAGCATTCATGCGCATGATGATTAAGGACATTCTCACGAAGAATGGCTATAATGTGGCCGGTGAAGCCGAAAACGGAGTGAAGGCATGCGAGAAGTACGCGGAGCTGCATCCTGACCTGGTGCTGATGGATATCACCATGCCGGAGCTGGATGGGATCGGAGCGCTTAAGAAGATCAAGGGGGCGGATCCAAACGCTATGGTTATCATGTGTTCCGCCATGGGACAGCAGGCGATGGTTATCGAGGCCATTCAGAGTGGTGCCAAGGACTTTATCGTGAAGCCTTTCCAGGCTGACCGTGTGCTGGAAGCGGTTAAGAAGGTAATCGGGTAGTATGCTCCTTTCAGTTGCAGGAGAGATGGATGGCTATGTCCAGTTTTTGACGGTGCTGCTTCTCTTTGTGTTTGTGCTGGCGATTACTTGTGTGGTTACCAGATGGATAGCAGGTTATCAGAAGAACAGGGCAGGTTCAGGAAATCTTGAGATTATCGAAACCTGCCGGGTTGCTTCAAATAAATATATCCAGATAGTCAGAGCGGGAGAAAAGTATCTGGTCATTGCTGTGGGAAAAGACGAGGTGCATATGCTTTCAGAGCTTTCCGCCGTAGAGCTTGAACCGGGAGAGGAGGGGAGGCAGACGGTTACGTTTGCGGACATCCTCGAAAAGGTAAAGAGGTTGAAGGATAAAAAGGACCTTTCAGGGAAGGAATAGCGGCTAAGGCATTATGAGAAAATTTTTGTTTGACATAAGGGCGGCTTACGCAGTAGAGAGTCCCCTGTCTGGAAAAAGGATTATAAAAATGGTATGCCTGCTGGTGATGGTGGGCATATTGTGTGTTACGCCCCGGCTTTCTGTACAGGCGGCTTCGCTGGACGATTCGGACCTCGCCGGAGAGACGCAGGAGCGGACCTATATCAATGAACCGGGCAGCGCGCAGACGAGAGAGGAGCTTTCGCAGCTTAATATTGCCAATAATCTGACGGTTACCACCTATGATGACGGAAACGGTCAGGTGAACGGAAATCTGCGGATTCTGCTCACTCTCACCATGCTGAGTCTTGCACCTACGCTGCTCATCATGCTGACCTCTTTTACCCGGATTATCATTGTTCTTCATTTTACGAGAGCAGCATTGAATACCCAAACAGCGCCGCCCAATCAGGTGTTGATTGGGTTAGCTTTGTTTCTGACTTATTTCATCATGCGCCCGACCCTGACGCAGGTGTACCAGGAAGCGGTGGTACCCCTTGAGGAGGGGACCATAACCCAGGAGGAGTTTTTTGAGACCGGGGTGAAGCCTTTCCGGGAGTTTATGTACAAACAGACCCAGACGAGGGATGTGCAGATGTTTCTGGACATTTCCGGGGAGGAATGGGACGGGACGCTGGACGGGATTTCCCTTTCGGTGCTGGTTCCCAGCTTTATCGTGGGGGAGCTGCGCAGGGCGTTTATCATAGGATTCGTCATTTATATTCCGTTTATCGTGATCGATATGGTGGTTGCGTCCACTCTGATGAGTATGGGTATGATGATGTTGCCGCCAACCACGATCTCCATGCCCTTTAAGATTCTGCTCTTTGTTCTTGCGGACGGGTGGAATCTGGTTATCATGCAGACGGTGGGAACATTTTACAGGTGAGTATTCAGAAAGGATGATGCTCTATGACAGTTGATGAGGTTACGGCCATTGCCAGCTCTGCGCTGTTTCTGGTTATAAAGGTATCTGCGCCGATCCTTCTGGTGTCGCTGGTGGTCGGTCTGATCATCAGTATTTTTCAGGCGGTCACCTCCATCCAGGAGCAGACACTGACATTTGTGCCGAAGATCCTTGCGGTGTTTCTGGCGCTGATTCTGCTGGGAAACTGGATGCTGAGCGAGATGAGCGGCTTTATAACGAACCTCTGGTCTGATCTTGGACGATATGTAAGGTAGCGCCTATGCTGGATTATTCGTTCAGTTACCAGGATCTGGAATATTTTCTGCTGATACTGATCAGAGTCGCCTCTTTTGTGTTTTCCGCGCCCTTTTTCAGTATGAGCAACATGCCCAGGAATGTGAGGATCGGCCTGAGCTTTTTCATGGCGGTGTTGCTCTATCATGCGCTGCCGGATCAGAGAGCGGCGTATGAGACGCTGATTGGGTATTTCATCATTGTGATGAAGGAGACGCTGACGGGTCTTCTGATTGGTTTTGCCGCGAATCTGTGTCTTTCTGTGGTAGCCTTTGCCGGGCATATCGCGGATATGGAGATGGGTTTTTCCATGGCCAGTCTGATGGATCCGGCTACCAGACAGAATACCTCCATCACCGGAATCTACTATAACTATATGATCATGCTGATGCTGATGATCACAGGGCTGCATCAGTACCTTTTGAAGGCTCTGGCGGAGACCTATATTCTGATCCCCTTAAACGGAGCTGTGTTCAGAAGCGACGGGCTTTTAGCCTCCATGCTGGAGTTTATGGCGAATTATATCATTATCGGCTTTCGCATCTGTCTTCCTATTTTTGCGGTTATGATCATCCTGAACACGGTTCTGGGCGTGCTGGCCAAGGTGTCGCCCCAGATGAACATGTTTGCGGTGGGTATGCAGATGAAGGTGCTGGTAGGGCTTGGAATCCTTTTCCTGTCCACCTCCATGCTGCCTTCGGCGGCGAACTTCATCTCAGAGCAGATGCAGCACATGGTGTCCTCCTTTGTGGAGGTGCTGACGCCATGAGGGCCGGAAGAAGGAATCTGAAGGATGACAGATAACAGATTTTTGATGGAATACGATCTGCAGTTCTTTGCAAAGGACGGCCCCGGCGGTGAAAAGACGGAGGAGCCTACTTCCAAGAAGCTGGACGATGCCAGGAAGGAAGGCCAGGTCGCCAAAAGTAAGGAGATCGCCAACGCGTTCGGTATTCTTGCACTGTTTCTTATATTAAAGTTTTATGTGGGAACCATAGGAAGGAGCTTTATCGAGTCCTTCCATATGGTCTACGGACAGCTCCCGGATATGGTCAGGATGTATGACGGCAATATCCCGGTGCTTTCTCTCCAGGTGCTGATCCGAAGCATGATGCTGCGGCTTTTGATAATCATTGCGCCCATTTTGCTGATCGGCCTGCTGGTGGCGGTGCTCTGCGATATTTTCCAGGTTAAGTGGAAGCCTACGACGAAGCCGTTAAAGCCCAAATTCAGCAAGGTGAATCCTGTCAAGGGCTTCGGAAGGATTTTTTCCCCCAACTCTCTTATGGAGCTGTTAAAGTCGGTGATGAAAATCCTGGTGATAGGATATGTGGCTTATTCCTATCTCAGGGACAGGGCAGGGGAGATTTTCATTCTGTACGACATTGCCTTAAACCGGGCCATCGGCCTGATCGGGGAGATCGCCATCGATCTGGGGATCAGGATTGCCGTGGTATATATGACGATTGCCTTTCTGGATTTTGCATACCAGAAGTGGAAATTCAAACAGGACATGAAGATGACCAAGCAGGAGGTCAAGGACGAGTACAAGAATCAGGAGGGAGATCCTCAGATCAAGGGAAAGCAGAAGCAGCGGATGCGGGAAGCCTCCATGCGCCGGATGATGCAGCAGCTCCCCCAGGCGGACGTGGTCATCACCAACCCCACCCACTATGCGGTGGCGGTCAAGTATGATCCTGAAAAGTACGACGCGCCCTATGTGCTGGCCAAGGGGGAGGATTATCTGGCCCAGCGGATTAAGGATGTGGCGAAGGAAAACGATATTGAGATTGTAGAAAACAAGCCTCTGGCCCGGATGCTCTACGCCAATGTGGAGGTAGGAGGGCTGATTCCGCCGGAGCTGTACCAGTCGGTGGCAGAGGTGCTGGCATTTGTCTATCATTTAAAGGGAAAAGTATAACGAAAGGAGAAGAGACATGAAAAAAGCGGATATAGGCGTAGCGGCATATCTGATCGCGGCGTTTGTCATGATGATCGTGCCCATCAACAAGGGGCTTATGGATGTGCTGCTTGCATGTAATATCGCCATTGCGTTTACCGTTTTATTCGGCGTCATGTTCTCCAAGGAAGTTCTGGATATGTCCTTTTTCCCTACCATGCTTCTGTTTACCACCATATTCAGGATCGCCCTGAATATGTCCTCCACCAGGCTGATCCTCACCACTGGAGATCCCGGTCAGGTGGTGTCTACCTTTGGAAATTATGTGGGCGGAAACAATCTGGTAGTGGGCGGTATTATCTTTATCATTCTGATCCTGGTTCAGTTCATGGTGATCAACAAGGGTTCTGAGAGAGTTGCGGAGGTGACCGCAAGGTTTACCCTGGACGCCATGCCCGGTAAGCAGATGGCCATCGACGCGGACTTAAATACCGGGGCCATCACCGATTCGGAGGCCAGAAGGCGCAGAGACAAGATCCAGGAGGAGGCCAATTTCTTCGGTTCCATGGACGGTGCCGTGAAGTACGTAAAGGGAGACGCCACCGCGGGCCTTATCATAACCTTTGTCAACATCATCGGCGGAATCGCAACAGGCGTGCTCTGGCAGAATATGGAGATTGGAGACGCGCTCCAGAAATATACGATCCTGACCATCGGCGACGGTCTGGTGAGCCAGATTCCATCGCTTTTAATTTCTTTATCCACAGGTATCCTTGTTACCAAGGGCTCCAAGGACGCGGATTTCGGAACAGTTCTGATCAGACAGCTTTTTGGAATCCCCAAGGCGCTCTACATGGTGGGAGGGGTGATTGCCGGGCTTGGTATCGTGACGCCCCTGCCCACGCTGATCTTTTTAACCCTGGGACTGATCTTTATCGTGACCGGAAGACAGATCGCGGCCACCATCGAGACGGCCCAGATCGAAGGGGAGATCGATATGGAGGAGGCGGCCGCCGAGGAGATCCGGCAGCCGGAGAACGTCAACAGCCTTTTGCAGGTGGATCCCATCGAGCTGGAATTTGGTTATGGAATTATTCCCCTGGCGGATGTGAATCAGGGAGGGGATCTGCTGGACCGTGTGGTCATGATCAGAAGGCAGATCGCGTTGGAGTTGGGTACCGTGGTGCCCATTATCCGGTTGCGTGACAATATCCAGCTCAACCCGAACCAGTATATTATCAAGATCAAGGGCATACAGGTCAGCGAGGGAGAGATCCTCTTTGACCATTATATGG
>CANOVJ010000026.1 GCA_947570615.1 uncultured Lachnospiraceae bacterium | reverse complement strand
ACGTGGCACCACAAATGGTGCCGCGGTGCATATCGGTTTATAAGTTTAACCTGTGTTTATGCGGGTTTGTGTTGCCAAATCCTTTTTTATCCTTTATACTGGAAAGAGCAGACGCCGCCTCACCTGGCGGGTCAGCTCACTGAATCAAAATTTACCCCAAAGGACACAGACCCCATCATGATACGATTAATTTTAGTGGCCGTTTTTCTGGTCTCCTTTCTTGTATTGAGCATTCCCCTTCTGATCGCCGAGTGGATCATCGGGAAATATAATATGCCCTTAAAGGACAGAAGCTCCCTCGCCATTGTGACATGGGCGTTCCGTGTGGTTCTGTTTCTCTCAGGGGTCCGGCTGGATGTGAGGGGAGAGGAAAACGTGCCAAAGGATGTTCCTGTCCTCTATATCGGAAACCACAGAAGCTATTTTGACATTGTGATCACCTATGCCCGGGTTCCGCGCCCTACCGGATACATTGCCAAGAAGGAGATGCTGCGCTGGCCTCTTCTGAAAGACTGGATGCGCAACCTTCACTGTCTGTTTCTGGATCGAAACGACGTAAAGCAGGGGCTCAAAACGATTCTGACCGCCATCGAGGATGTGAAAAACGGGATTTCCGTGTGTATCTTTCCGGAGGGAACCAGAAACCGGGTGAATCACACCTTTATGGAGTTTCACGAGGGAAGCTTTAAGATCGCCGCCAGGACAGGATGCCCCATCATTCCCATGACCCTCTACAATTCGGGCGATATCTTCGAGGATCATCTGCCCTGGATTCGAAAGACCCGGGTTATTCTGGAATACGGCAGTCCCATCTATATCAAAGATCTGTCCAGAGAAAACCAGAAGCGCATCGGCGCTTACACCCAGAGCCTGATAGAGGAGTCCTACTTCAGGATTAAAGAGGAGGCCGGCTTTTAATCGCCGGCCTCTATTTTTTCTTCTCCAGCCACTCCACCACTTTTTCAAACTGCATTCCATGGGAAGCCTTGACCAGCACCGCGTCCCCCCTCTTAAGGATATGAGGCAGCTCTCCAAGCATTTCATCCCTGTTCTCAAAGTAGTAAATTTCCATCCTGTCCGCACAGCCCTTTTCCCGCGCAAAGGAAAGGGCCTTCTCATACATATGCCGGGAAAGCTCCCCCGTACAGACCAGAACGTCGATCCCCTGCTCCAGTGCGCAGATCCCCACCTCCCCGTGGAGACGCTCCTTATCATCGCCCAGCTCAAACATATCCCCCAAAATGGCCACCTTCCGCTCAAAGGCCAGAGTCAGCATCTGCAGGGCCGCCTTCATGGAACCCGGATTGGCATTGTAGCAGCCGTCGATCACCGTACAGAAGGGAAGCGCCATCACATTCCCCCTGCCCTTTACGATCTCCACCTGCCCGATTCCCCGGGCGATCTCCCGGGGCGTGAGGCCAAACTCCTGCCCCACCGCAACCGCGGCCAGGGCGTCCAGCACCATGTGATCTCCCGGAAGGGGAATCTCCACCGGAAAGACCTTAAGTCCGGCGTGGATAACGCCCCGGGTTCCCGAAAGGCCCCGGCTCTCCAGGTCGGAGGCGTAGATTTCGTTGGCGGAATCCTTCCCGAAATGGATCACCCTCCTGCCGTCCTTCTCCCTCATGAGCCGCAGAAGATCGTCGTCCCCGTTGACAAACACATGGCCCTGCGGGTTCATAAAGTCGAAGATCTCCGATTTGGCTTTCAGAATTCCTTCCCTGCTGCCCAGTCTCTCCAGATGACTCTGGCCAATATTAGTCATGACGCACACATCCGGCCTGGCAATTTTGCTCAGGCGGTGCATTTCCCCGAAATCGCTGATCCCCATCTCCAGCACGGCGATCTCGTGCTCCGGCCGGATGGAGAGCACCGTCAGGGGCAGGCCGATCTCGTTGTTAAAATTCCCCTCCGTCTTTAAAACCTTAAACCGAACGGAAAGCACCGCGGCGATGAACTCTTTAGTGCTGGTCTTTCCCACGCTGCCTGTAATCCCCACCACCGGGATGGAGAGACCGGCCCGGTAATACTCCGCAATGTCCTTCAATGCCTTAAAGGAATCCTTTACCAGAATATAAGGGATATCGCAGCCCACCGGCTCCCGCTCGCAGACCACCCCCAGCGCCCCCTTTTCGGCGACCTGGGGAATAAAGCTGTGGCCGTCGGCATTCTCTCCTCTGGCGGCGATGAATATCCCGCCCGGCTCTATCCTGCGGGAGTCGATGACCACGCAGGTGGCCTCCCGCTCCCCGTCCTGCGGGCTATCCTGCCGCCTCCCCATGCAAAGCGTCCCCCCGCAGGCCCCTGCGATTGCTTTTAACGTCATATTCTTCATGTCTATTCTCCCGTAGTCCTTCTTTAACCGGTCCGGCCGGCATACTGCCGCCCCCGCGTCAGCGCTTCAGCGCCTCCTCCAGAATTTTTTCGCACAGCTCCCCGAAGCACACGCCCTCCGCCGCCGCCTCCTGGGGCAGAAGGGAGGTGGGCGTCATGCCGGGAAGGGTGTTGGCCTCCAGACAATAGATCTCTCCCTGGGGGCTCATCCGGAAATCCATCCTGGCGTAGCTTTTAAGCCGCAGGGCCGCAAAGGCTTTCTGCGCATACTCCTGGATTTCCCTGGTCTTTTCCGGGGAGAGCTGCGCCGGACAGGTCTCCACGGTAAGCCCGGGCTGATATTTGTTTTTGTAATCGTAAAAGCCCGCAAGGGGCGCCATCTCGATAACCGGAAGGGCTCTTCCGTCCATGACTCCCACCGAGAACTCCCTGCCCGCAATATACTGCTCCACGATCACTTCCTCATCATACCGGAAAGCCTCCTCCAGCGCTCCGGCATAATCCTCCTCTTTCATGGCGATGCACACCCCCACGCTGGAGCCGCCGCAGCAGGCCTTTACGATGCAGGGGAAGGATACCTTCCCGCCCTTTTCTCCCCTTTTCATGCGAAAGCCCGCCGGTGTGGGGATCCCGTGGCAGGCAAAAATCTCCTTGGTGATCCCCTTATCCATACACAGCGCAGAGCTCACATAGTCCGTTCCCGTGTAGGTGATTCCCATCAGGTCAAAGCAGGCCTGCACCTTGCCATTCTCCCCGTCGGCCCCGTGAAGGGCCATAAACACGGCGTCCGCCGCCTGGCAGAGGCGGATCACATTGGGGCCGAAGAAATTTTTATCCCCGTCCGGACGCAGCGCTCTGATCTGGCTGATGTCCGGATTATCCTCGGCAACGCCGCCCAGCTCTCCCGCCCAGTCTCTGCCGCTCTCAAAAATGCCGCTTATGTTCTCCGCTTCCTGTCTGTCTTCCCACTCATAACCCAGATATGCATCCAGCAGGATTGCCTGGTGTCCTCTCTCCTTAAGCGCCCGGTAAATGGTCGCCCCGGAGCTTAAGGACACATCCCTCTCCGAGCTGATCCCCCCGGCCAGCACAACAATCTTCATATCCTGATCCCTGTTCCTTTCTGTCATTTCTTTTCCTATTACCTTACATCCTGATATAAAAAAATAAAAGGGAATTTACTGCCTGCCGCCTTGCAAAAAGTGCGCAGGATATTTCACCCGGAGAAAGGTGTCCCGAAAGCCCGGAAAGAATGCTCCCGTCCTCACTCTCCATGCTCCCGCTGCCAGCACAGGGTCTCGCTGAGCAGAAAAATCATGCTTCCGTCCTCCGCCCGCCCCCAGCTCCCGCGCCCGGGAGGCTTCAAAGTCTCATTTTCCGCCGTCTTAAGGTCCTCCTCCCCTTCCCCGGGATAGCTGACGGAGAGCCTGTTCCTTCCCAGCAGATAATGCAGACAGTTCTCCACCACAAGCTCATATTCCCGGCTGCTCACCATATGATTGACCAGACTTAAGTACATGCCGTCCTCCAGCAGCTTTCCGCAATCCCCGTCCGGGCCGCACTCCCTTGCCAGAAAGGGGGAGCCCTGGGCCGCTCTGGCCGCCTCATCCGCCCGGGCCATCAGCGCCCTGGTGATCTCCTCACACAGGGAAAGCTCTACCGGCTGCCTGGTGGAGAGATAGGCCGCACATCCCCAGAACATACTCTCATCCATCCTGCTCTGATAATCCTTTTCTGAAAGATAGCCCGCCACATAATCGTGAAAGCTCTTCCTGCCAGAAGCCCGGTAGAGCTCCGCGGCGGCGGCAAACCTCCACCCGTCCGCCTGCGCGCTCCCGCTCTGCTCCACGTATACCCACGCCCGATCCGCCGCCTTGAGGCATTCGGTGGCAAACTGCGTATCATAATCCTGATAAAGATAGCTGAATCTGGCAAGGGCCATGGCGAACGCCGCGGAAGAGACCGGATCAGGACTTTGCCCGCCGCCCTCTCCTTCCTCCTCCTGGCCCCGGGCAGGATCCCCGCAGACCGCCCCGGTCTGCGCATCCTGCATTTCCAAAAGCCACTGAACCTCAGATCTGATCCCGTCCAGCAGATCCGGTATCCCGTTTGCGCCTTCCTCCGCCCCCGTCTCATCCGAAAGACAGTCCCCGTTGAGCTCACAGGCCAGCAGCAAAACCGCCGTCTCCCTGACGGCCTCCAGAACAGAACGCTCCTCCCGGAAAGCCGCTCCGCCCTCCCAGTACCGCACATAACGGCCGGAAAGTTCCCGCAGGGCGTCCTCATACACACTGTCCCCTATCTCAAAAAAATAAGACCTTCCAAGAACCGGCGCTTCTATATAATAGCCCCCCGGCTCCTGCACCTGTGAAAAATCCCCATAACCAGTATATTCCTGGTCCTGCCTGCGATATCCCTGATCCTTAAGCGTTCCGGTAAATACGGTTTCGCCGTCCGCCTGTCTTATGACCTGAAATTCCTGCGGCAGCTCGCTGCCGCAGAAAACCGCCAGCTTTACGGCGTCTGTTATGTAGCCTGTCCGGTTGACACAGATCCCCACAATGTCGGACACAGGCTCCTGCGTCTGCTCCGCCTCCGCGGTCTGCGCATCCTGCGGGTTCGCTCCGTCACCCGGCGCCTTTTGCAAATCCATTCCCGCGCCAGTCTCTCCGGCATCCGCCCCGCTGCGCCTGGTATCCACTTTCTCCGGCGCATCCTGCCCGGCCACGCATCCCGTCAGAAAAACCGCCAGAAGCAATATCGCCAGTCTTCTTCCTCTGTGCAACTCATTTCCTCCCATCTCTTCTCTTCACTGCCTGCCATAAAGACGGCAGACAGTGGAAAGAAACCGCCCTTATTATACCTTCTTTTCCCTATCCGGTAAAGAAAAGCTTTCATCCGCATATACAATTTTCCCCTCGATCAGGGTACACATACACCTGGCGGCCACTCGGATGGGCAGGTCGTCAAAAATGGCGATATCCGCATCCTTTCCCACCTCCAGGGAGCCTACTCTGTGGTCTGTCCGGCAGATTTCGGCCGGATAGATGGTGATGGATTTAAGCGCCTCCATCTCCTCAAGGCCGGACTTCACCGCGAATCCGGCGCAGACCGGCAGGGACTGGATGAGGGATACGGGGTGATCTGTTGTGATCGCCGTCTTTACTCCCTCCCGGCTTAAGATACCTATGGTCTTAAAGGCCATGTTCTGCACCTCGATCTTGCTGCGGCTGGCCAGATCCGGCCCGACAATCGCCGGGAAACCGGATTCCCGGATCTTCTCCGGAATCAGATGCCCTTCACTGCAATGATCCAGCGTCATATCCAGATGGAATTCCCGGGCAATGCGGATGGCTGTCTGGATATCATCCGCCCGGTGGACGTGGGCCTTTAAGGGGATTTTTCTCTCAAATACAGGGACCCAGGCCTCATAGTGGAAGTCCTCCTCCTGACGCTTCATTCCGGCACATTTCTTTTCATAATAGCGCTGCGCCTTAAAAAGCTCCTGCCGCAGCATGGCCGCAATAGCCATCCGGGTGGCGGGGGACTTCCCCTGCCCGGAATAGTTCACCTTGGGATTTTCCCCGAAGGCGATCTTCATGGCCGCCGGGGAGAGGACCGCCAGATCGTCGATACACCTGCCGCTGGTTTTCACGAAGCAGAAGGTCCCTCCCACCACATTTGCGCTTCCCGGCCCGATCATGGCCGAGGTGATTCCCGCCCGCAGGGCGTCGTCAAAGGCCGCGTCCATGGGATTGATGGCGTCCAGGGCGCGAAGCTGGGGGGTGATGGGATCTACCGTCTCGTTACAGTCGTCGCCCTCCATCCCCTTTTTTTCCTCCGTGATCCCCATATGGCAGTGGGCCTCGATCAGGCCGGGCATCACCAGATACCCCAGCGCATTGATGACCCGGGCTTTTTGCGGCAGCGGAAAAGGGGCTCCATCCTTCACCGGCCCCAGTTCCTTTATCTTTCCGTTTTCAATACACAGATATCCCTTCTCCCAGCTCTGCCCGGCCATGGTCAGAACCCGCCCGCCGATAATATACAACATTTTATTCCATGCTCCTTAGCTTAATTTGGTCATGGGGTTGACAGGCTGTCCGTCTTTGGTCAGCTTAAAGTAGACGTTGGTTCCCTCCACGCTGAAATACCGGGTAGGAGCGCAAACCTCCGCGATCACATCCCCTGCGGCCACATAGCTTCCCTCCGACACGAGAATATTGGAGAGCTGTCCGTAGGTGGCCTCATATCCGCCGCCCAGCTCCATGGTGATCCCGTTTCCGATCTGGGGATCCGTAAAGACACTGATCACCTTTCCCGCGGAAGCCGCCGTGATCAGATCCCCCTCGTTTGCCTGGATGATAATGGCCGGATTATACTTATACTGTTGAAGGGTGGGAAAATAGACCGTTCTGTCCATGCTGTAATTGATCAGGATATTTCCCACCACAGGCCATAAGAGCATATCGCCGTCGCTGAAGGTGAGGGCCGGCTGCATGGCGGTGGAAAGGGCCTGAGCTCCTTCCTCCTCCAGGGATTCCCCGGTCTCGTTTCCCTCCTCCTTCTTTTCCGTTTTTGCCGCGCTCTGTGAGGATTTCTTTTCGGCATCATCAGCGGCATTACCCGCGTCGTCGGCGGCGTCCGTATTTCCGGAGGCGTTTATATTGCTGTCAGCATTTGTATCGCTGTCGACGTTTGTATCGCTGCCAGCATTTGTATTCTCCTCCCCGGTCTGATCCGGGTTCTCTACGTTCTGTGAATTTGTCTCCTGGAAATACGGATCGTAATCCAGATCGTCGCTGGGAGCCATCTGGGCCAGATCCTCCGCCAGTGTTCCCTCCATGCCCGTTGCCGCTCCTGCCGCCGCAGCGTTTTCGATGGAGCTTAAATCTACTACATATTCTTCATCCTGACTGTCCCTTCCCAGCCACAGGCCGGTAGCTGTCAGGGAGCCCAGAACCAGTACCGCCGAGGCCGCCATCAGAAACCGTTCTTTGCCAAGATCTTTTCTTCTACTATTTCTTCTCATCTCTATCCCTCCTGGAACATGTTTTGTTCTTATGGATAGTTTTTCCCCTTTTTCCCTGTTTATTCAAATTTTGTAAATGTTACATCCTCGAAAAAATAGTCAAGTATCTCCACATAATCCATACCCCGGGCGGCCATCTCCCGGGCGGCAAACTGGCTCATCCCCAGCCCGTGGCCCACTCCCTTTACCGTGATGACGATCTCTCCATCCTCCCCGCCAATCCCAAAGCAGGAGGAGGAAAGGTGAAAGCTCTCACGAAACTGCTCCCCCGAAGCCCACTCTCCCTCTCTCTGAAGATACAGCACATAGCCCGCGCTGTCTTGATAGAGGGTGATTCCCAGGGAAGATTCCTGCACTCTGTCCTGCTCCTTCGGAATAAGCTCCTCCTGCGGCTTTCGAATCTTCGCAAGCTCCTGCCAGATCCGGTTGAACTCACTCTCCTTCAGATTCGTCATGCTCATGAAATCCTCTGAGAGAAAATCCCGGCTGCATGGCACGCTCTTTAAATAGGGATATTCCTCCAGAAAGAGCTCCGCTCCGTTTCGGGTAGATCCGTTGCTGACCGCAAAATACGCGCCGTTTACAGGTCTTCCCTCGAAGGTGAGGCATATACCTGCCGTCTGGCTTACCGCCTCCCTGACAGCCTCCCCGGCGGGAACGCTGCCGTAGTCCGTGTCCTGAATTCCGATCCGGCTCCCTCTCACGTCCCCATCCGGCTCATACAGGCTGGCCACAAGCCCGGAACGGATCAGCACCGCCTGCGCCTTAAGCGCCTCCATCTCGCAGCCATCGTCCATACTCCTTGCCAGCTTATCCGCCACATAGGCCTCCAGCGGAATACTTTCGCTGCCAAAAGCGGTGTGGTTGCTCACCACAAACCTGCTCTCCCCCGTCCCGTGAGGGCTTTCCCCATCCGCTCTGTCCCAGCCTCCCTCCCGCAGATTTCCAAAAAGGAAAGTGACCAGGTAAGGCGTCATGAGCAAAAAGAGGAGAATCGTGCCAGGACTTTTTCCAAAAAATCCTGATGCGATTCTCCTCTTACCGAAAGCTTGAAAGACTCTGTTGAATTCCCGATTTCTCTTCATAGGACACCTCCGGACTATTTTATGCCGAAGGCTCCCCCTCTTATACCATACAATACCCGCCGCGGTGCTCTCGAAGCCTAAGGCGTCTGCGTCAGTCAAAACGCCCAGCCGCTCCTACATTGCCATATCGTACAGCCATTTTTCGTATTTTCCCTGATTTTGTCTGATCCTCTCCTGCTCCTTTCTCTCGTGGAGGGCCAGATCCACATGCTGCACCGAGCCCGTCTCCCCGTTCTCGTACAGGAAAAATCCCGTGCGGCGGATCCTGCCCTTTTCCTGGTTATTCTCATCCGTGATGGAAAAATCCGTGGCGCTGCTGCGAAGGCAGATAGCTCCCACCCCTTTTTCCGCCAGGGTATAAAGTCGCTGCTGCCCGTCCTCGTCCATCACCCAGATCTTAAGGTGATTCCAGATCTCGTCTCCCTCGTCGATGAAACCGTTGTGATCCGTATCGTAGGCCGCCAGATCCGCAAAGCCGTTGCCGGACTGCGTACCGAACAGCTCCGTACCGTCGTTGATCACCCCGTCGCCATTCTTATCCAGCGCCAGAAACCCGCTTCCCGCCGCCAGGCGGTTGATCTCGTCCTCCTGTCCGTCTCCGTCAAGATCGAACAGAAAGGTCTGATCGGATAAATCCGCTACGTTTCCGTTTAAGTTGATCACCAGCGGATCGCACATGGAAGCCTCGATCATGGTGATATTCTCCTCATAATACTCCTGGAAGCTTCGGCTCATCTCCACATTCAGGTTAAAGTCGATCTCGCGCCCGTCCGCGCAGCGAACCGTCCCTTTCGTGGAAAATCCGGTGTTTTCCGTCTCCGCATGGTAATACTGCCTGCTGAACATGAAGGTCTTTATATTCATGTCCGTGGGGATCAGAGCCTGCCCCTGCCGCTGAGCCGTATTACCGGAGGCTTTCCCCGCCGCAGTCACGCCGCCATATCCCGTCCGGCTCCAGGCTGCGCCGCTGTCTGTCCCGATCACATCCTCCCGCAGGGAGTTCTCCTGCCAGGGGCTCCTTCTCCTTTCCGGGAAAAAAATATCGATCAGGTAATTGATACACTGCTGCCGGATCCTCTGAAGCTGCTGTGCGGCTGTGGACGCGTCCGTACCGCGCACATTCCCGGAGCTGAACTTTCGAGTCTTCGCGTTCATCTCCTCCCAGGTCGCCGTCAGGGAATCCTGCGTCTGCCCTTTTTCGCCGGGCGTCTGCTTCTGCGCATCGCCGCCCGCGCGATTTTCAGATAAAGAACCGGTTCCGCCGTCCGTTTTCAGCCGTCCGCTGGCAATTACCATTCTGCTGATCCTGGTGGAAACGGAAGTAAAATTCCTTGCGGAATCCATTCCTATCGTACTGGAATTTATTCGCATTCCTCCTCCTTCTCCGGTCTTAAGTCCATCCCCCATGGCGGGATAAGACAAAAAATGATACGCAAAAGGGATATCCGTTTCCCAGAAGCATACCATCCGTGGTGACTTTCTTCCTTAATTAAATCGCGGCGTCCTGGCCATGAACGCCTGCAATATATTTATCGGCCGCCTGCCCGATTTATTTAGATTCTGTGAAATTTTGGGAAAAGGATGTAATGAAACGGGGTGTTTTCGTCATATCCTTCTATAGACCGATGCAGGAGACGGGCGCATGAAAGCGCCGGAAAAAATATGAGGCTTTTCAGAATTCTTTTACATTTGTTACAGGGGGCCCTGATCGGGCTTGGGGCCGTTCTCCCGGGAATCAGCGGCGGCGTGCTCAGCGTGGTGTTCGGCGTCTACCGGCCGCTGATGGAGCTTTTGTCCGATCCGGCCCGGCGCTGGAGAACCCATCTGCGGATGCTCTCTCCCTATCTGCTGGGCTATGTCCTGGGCTTTATGGGAGTGGCCAATCTGCTGGCCTTCTTTCTTGAGAAATACCCGGCCCCTTCGATCTGCCTGTTTGTGGGGCTGATCGCCGGGATGCTGCCCTCCCTGTGGCGGGAGGCGGGACAGTGCGGGCGCGGCAGAGGATCTCTTGCGTCCATGGCGCTTGCAATGGGGTTTATTTTCGCCCTGCTGATCGGTCTGCGCACCGCCTCCGTGTCCATCACGCCGGGTTTTGTCTGGTATGTGTTCTGCGGCCTGTGCCTGGCTCTGAGCATCATCGCGCCGGGGATGAGCTTCTCTACGCTGCTGATGCCCCTGGGGCTCTATACCCCGTTCGTGGACGGGATCGGACATCTGGATCCGGTCGTTCTGATTCCCGCCGGGATCGGCTCCGTGGCGACCATCATCTGCCTCTCCAGGGCCGTCAATTCTCTCTTTGAGAGACATTACTCCCTGGCCTTTCACGCCATTACCGGCATCGTGATCGCCGCCACCATTATGACCGTTCCCTTTGAGAGCTTCACGGTATCTGCCACGTCCTGTCTGATCAACGTGTTCTTCCTGGCGGCGGGAGCCTTTACCGCCTCCGTTCTGGATGTGCTGAACGGCAGGGTGCCGGTGGAGAGAGCGTCCACGGGCAGATCATGTTAAACCCTTTTATTTGTCTGCTCCGTCTTCTACACTCTGTTGTAGTTGATCAGACAACCCTTTAAGATGATCTGTCTCTCCTCGTCGGTGAGCTCTCCCAGCCTTAAGGTAAATTCCGCAAGGCCATCCTCCCCCACCTTATAAGCCCTGATCTCATCTGCCTTTTCCTCCACTGCTTTACGAATATCGGGCAGGAACAGGTAATCCTTATTGCGGAAGGGAAGAGCGCCCTCCCCGATCAGGAAGGGGAGCATTCCCCAGTTGATCAGGTTGGAGCGGTATCTCTTGGTAGCGTACTCGTTGGCAATATTGGCCCAGCCTCCCAGCACCTTCTGGCAGGAGGCCGCCTGCTCCCTGGCGGAGCCGTCCCCGGGCTTTACCGCGAAGATGGTGGATCCAAAGCCCACGTTTCCTTTTCCCACCTGCGGATACGTCTTCCGAATGGTCTCCATCACAGCGGCCAGCTCCGGTATTTCCTCCAGCGGACACCTGCCCTCCATCACCGCTGTCTGGGCCGCCTGGATCTGCTTAGCGAGGCCCACATAGGCGGGATCCTTCCTGGAGAGGGTGAACTCCGCAAGCCCCAGAGGATTGGAACGGTAGGAGGAGGTCTCCCCGGAGGGAATCAGCTCGTCGGTGGTGGTCACCGGGTCGTGGATCTCCGATACCACACGAAGCACCAGGTTCTCCGGCAGCTCCGTCATGGCCGGCCAGTCTTTGATATTGGGGCCGAACTGGATCTCTACGGAAGGATCGGCCGCCCCTCTGGAGTCGAACACCCGGTTTGCATAGATCTTCGAATCAAAATGGTACTGATACCTGCCGATGGGGCCGTCAAACTCCGTGGCCGCCGTCAGCACGCCTTTATTCGCCGCCGTGGCCGCAATGGAGCGGGCGTCCATGAGGGCAACGGAGGAAATCTGCCCGTTCTGAAGCTTAGATCCCTCCCTGTTGGGGAAGTTCCTGGTGGAATGGCGGATGCTGAACGCATTGTTGGCCGGGGTATCTCCCGCGCCGAAGCAGGGCCCGCAGAAGGCCGTCTTCATCACCGCTCCCGTCTCAAGCAGGGCCGCCGCACAGCCATTCCTGATCAGCTCCATATAAACCGGCATGGAGGCCGGATACACGCTTAAGGTAAAGCCGTCGGAGCCAATATAGCTTCCCTTCATGATATCCGCCGCCGCGCAGATATTCTCAAACCCGCCGCCCGCGCAGCCTGCGATGATTCCCTGGTCCACCAGAAGCCTTCCGTCCTTTATCTTGTTTTTCAGGGTAAAATCCACCGCCCCGTCCAGGGAAACCGCCGCCTTCTTTTCCACATCGTCCAGAATATCCGAAAGGTTCGCGTTCAGCTCGTCGATGGTATAAGTATTGCTGGGGTGGAAGGGCATGGCGATCATGGGCCTGACGGCGCCCAGGTCGATGGTGATCATGCTCTCATAATAAGCAATCTCACCCGGATTTAACTCCCGATAATCCTCCCCGCGCCCGTGGATTTCATAAAACTCCTTAATGGTATCATCCGTGCGCCAGATGGAGGATAAGCAGGTGGTCTCGGTGGTCATCACGTCCACGCCGATCCGGAAGTCCGCGCTTAAGGCGGACACGCCCGGGCCCACGAATTCCATCACTTTGTTCTTTACCAGACCGCTGGCAAAGACTTCCCCGATGATGGCAAGGGCCACGTCCTGAGGGCCCACTCCCTTCACCGGCTCCCCGGTCAGGTAAACGCCCACCACGCCGGGCATATTGATGTCGTAGGTCTGTCCCAGAAGCTGTTTGACCAGCTCCGGTCCGCCCTCCCCCACCGCCATGGTGCCGAGAGCCCCGTAGCGGGTGTGGGAATCGGATCCCAGGATCATCTTTCCTCCCTCTGCCAGCATCTCCCTTGCATACTGGTGAATCACCGCCTGGTGAGGGGGCACATAGACGCCGCCGTAGCGTTTGGCACAGCTTAAGCCAAACATGTGGTCGTCCTCATTGATGGTTCCGCCCACCGCGCACAGGGAATTATGGCAGTTGGTGAGCACATAGGGGATGGGAAACTTCTCAAGCCCCGACGCCCTGGCCGTCTGGATGATCCCTACAAAGGTGATATCATGGGAGGTGAGCTTGTCAAACTTAATCTTCAGCCTGTCCATGTTTCCCGATGTATTGTGCTGCTCTAAAATACGATATGCGATGGTCTGCCTTCCGGCAGTCTCCTTCCGGGCTTCCTTTCCCGTCCTGGCCTTCACCGCCGCCGGGGCATCGGGTCCGTCGGGGATGATCTCGGCACCGCCGATCAGATATGCGCCGTTTTCGATTACTGATAACATAGTCAAATCCTCCTTATTAAAGTTCCGCAGATGTCGGGGTTTCACTCTCATGCCTGATTACCGTCTTTTACGGTATGATTTTACACGTTTCCTATTATAAAGTAAAATGGAGGGATTGGCAATTGACATTCAGACGGAATAAAATTTCCGGATTCATTGGGACTATCGGGATCAACTATAACGCTTCCTTCAACATAAAATACACTTTCCTTACACTGTCAAATGCCGAAAAAATATAATTCAGAATTTCTCTCTCATAAAAAACAGGACTGAGATTTTCTTCATGTGTGCAGGAAATTCTTTTGCGTTCCAACCATTCCCGTAAAATAATGTCTTCTTTTGGATAATATTCTTTTTTATATTTTTCCCCTTGAATTTCTAATAAGCCCGCTTCGTTAAAATCTTCAATTACTCTTTTTGCATAGCGCTTATTATGCAATATATATTCTCGGATTTTATTCATTCCACCTGCGTCTGGATTATAAATATTCAATCCATATTTATATCCATCTAAAGATGCGTCAAAAAAGAAGCCCAATGCGTTTTTCTTATTCGTTCTGTTTAATTTGAATCGTATGTAAAAATATTCCTTTACAGGCCTTCCGCAGCAGAAACGTGCATCATTATATGCTGAAGAGATACATCTCCTTTTACTACTCAATAAATCTCTGTCAACGCTGTTAAAATAGTTATACAATTCATAATACAGTTCGTCCAGGGGGATTTTCACGCCTTCAAGATACAGTTGTTCATTATCCTGATACATTTTCCTGCAATTTTCCTTACGAATTGCGGTATAATACATTATGGTAGACTCGTTAAATCCCTGAAACATATTGTCCTCTTTCTATTCTCCGATTATTTCCACACCATCCGGGAAATTCCATATCACAGGCACACATGTATCTGTGAGTTTTACATTATTCTTTAATTGGTATCTTTACCTGCTATTCTGGCCAGTTCATCTGCTCATCAGGAATACCTGATTTTCTACACTCATTGCATACATATTCTTTTTCAGTCTGATTTCCAATCTGATATTTTAAAATCCTATCTCTAAACACAATGTATTTTTCATTACCTGCCTTAAAATCAACAAACCAATTTTCATTTTTATCAGGATCCGACAGCATGACTTTTGAAATTTGTTCTGGAAAATCTTTTCTGTTACTTGTAAAAAATAATGCAGTCCAGTATTTTGGTTTCCCACCGGTATTCCACAATTCAATTTTATGAATATTCAGGCAATCAATAATATGATCATCCGCCAGGCTTTCTTTGATCAATATTCCTTCATACAATTCCTGTTTCTTTTTATGGATTGAATTGCTGCCACAACTATGAACATCTTTTATCTCATTTAACGTCAATTCATCTTTTAATAAAATATCCATAGATACCCGAAAGGCATCTCCCAGCATCAATAGCTTTTCTGTCTCTGGTAATGCAATGTCAGCTTCCCATTTAGATATAGATTGCCTGCTGACGTTACATATTGTTGCAAGTTCTTCCTGAGTCATTCCGTTTGCTTTTCTTAAGTTTATAATCTTTTCTGATAATTTCACTGCCACACCTCCTGCTTTTATCAAATGTATTATACAAAATAACAATACGGTTTGCCACCAACATTAAAGTTCTTTCTGGCAACCCACGGTTGCGAATAAAGATTATAACACAACCCCTGCGGAATATGGTAAACTGAATAAAATGCTTTTTACAGGCGAGGAGCAATGGAGGTACACGGATGAATCCCACAGACTTCGATTTCAAAAGAGTGGCGCAGGGCTACAGAGAACGTCCTTTTCTGCACAGACAGGTCCTGGAGCGGTTTCACAGGGATATGACCTTCCGGCCCTTTTCAAACGGCCTGGACGTGGGCTGCGGCGCGGGGCTTTCTTCAAAGGCGCTGAAACTGATCTGCCGCCATGTGACGGGCAGCGACATCTCAGGCGAGATGATCGCCGTTGCCAGAGAAGTATGCGCAGACGAAGAGGGCTGCGATTTTATCGTGTGCCCTGCGGAGGAGTTGCCCGATTTCGGGGAAAAATTTGACATTGTCACTGCGGCCGGCGCGGTGCAGTGGATCCGGAGAGCCCCTTTCCTTTACAGGCTCAGGGACATCATGGAGGAGCGCGGCGCTCTTCTGATCTACGATTTCTGTATTACCGATCAGATGAAGGACTGTCCCGACTACACCTCCTGGTGGCACGATATGTATTTAAAGGAGTTTCCCAGGCCCTCCCGGGATGAATCCGTCTGGACCGGGGCGGATGTGGCGGGGTATGGCTTTCTGATGCGCGACCAGATCCGGTATGAGATGGAATATGAATTCGACCTGGATTCCTTCGTCCGGTTTATGATGATCCAGTCCAACGTAAATGCCAGAATCGAAGGGGAGGGCCGCCGCGCCTGCGAGGTCAGAAAATGGCTGCAGCAGTCCGCCCGTCCTCTTTTCCAGGGAGGAAAAAGAACGGTGATTTTTGGCGGGTACAGCTGGTATATGGAGCGAAGGACTGAAATGTGAAAAACCCTTTTACGCGGCATGTTCCGCTCAGCGGTATATACTCCTTCCTGGTCATATCGTATCTGACCGGAATCCCTCTCTCCTCCAGCACATACCGATATCCATCCTCCGTTTCTTCGGCTCTGCGCCATTTGAGATCGCCCGGCGTCATCCGGAACGATACCCTGGCCCGCTTCACGGGTTCACCGGATATATCATATACCCTAAAGCTGATTCTGAGCTTTGCGTTCTCCCTGACGCAGTCCGTTGAAACGGCCAGAGTGTCCAGCATTACATCGGTCAGCACCGCTCTTTTATCTCTGCATTCGCCTGTGCGCATATGCGAAAACAGAGATCTGTACGGCGCAACGTCGTCCCCAAGCCCCTTCCATTGGGGGTGAAACCCGATTCCCGACGCCTCAGGGGCTTTGCGGTATCCCTGATAGCGCAGATACGCATTCAGCATTCCCAGGGGGCCCGTGATGCAGCCGATCTTTCTGTGTCCGTTCCGTATCAGATATTCTGTCGCTATAAACCCGCCGCCTTCCCCTCCGCCCCCTTCGCCAGCTCTCCGAAAAAGGAGTTGCTGATATCCGGCAGAATCAGGCCGATGGTATTGGTCCTCCTGGTTATCAGTCCTACCGCCAGCTGATTCGGCCGGTAGTCCAGCTCATTGGCGATACTTATCACTCTCTTTTTTGTCTCTTTGGCAATTCTGTTCTCTTTTCCGTTAAGTACCAGTGAAACTGTGGTCACGGAGACGCCTGCCCTGTTCGCTATATCCTTGATCGTCACTCTGTCCATTTTAACTGCCTCTGCTCTGTGAAGTGCCTCTCCCATTTATGGAGACAATATTCTCCGGTTCCAATAAAATTCCAAAAACAAGAAAGAAATTACCAGACCTGCAGCTGAAAGTCTTCTATTCTGTATCTGGGAGCAGCCCACAAATCACAGAAAGGAACGATACCGATATGACTAACAGAGAAAATTTTTTATCCCTGATCAGAAAAACGGGCTATGAACGGGTACCTGTTGAGTTCAACCTCTGCCCGTATCTGCAGAAGCAGGTAAAGGAGCGGTTCGGGACTTCAAATTACAGAGAATATTTTGGATTTCCATGGAAGTATATTGAGGATATCCGTCTGGCGGATCACGATCCGAAAAAGTACCTCTCTTATTTTAATCCTCCTCTGGCGGAGGACGGCCGCATAGACCAGTGGGGTATCGGCCACGAGCCCTCCGTGAACAGTATGCACATGACCTACATGCGGCATCCCCTCGAGCACATGGAAACCCTGGAGGAGCTGAAAGCTTATCCCTTTCCCGACTATGCCAACGGCCATAAAGACCACCAGCGCTTACAGGTGGAGGAGGCCAGAAAGAACGATCTGATTGCGCTTGGAGACATGCAGGTAACTCTCTGGGAGATTTCCTGGTATCTGAGAAGCATGGAGGAGCTCTTCTGCGACATGATGGAGGAAAATGAGATCGCGGAATTTATCTTCGACAAGGCGCTGGAAATGGCGAAAATACGGGCGGAAGCTTTTGTCCGCGCCGGGGTGGACGTACTGTTCTTCGGAGACGATATCGGCATGCAGCACACGATCATGATGAGCGAGGAGCTCTACTGCAGATGGATTAAGCCCAGACTGAAGGAGCTGATTGATTTTTCAAAATCCCTCAACCCCGAGGTGATCATCTTTTATCACTCCTGCGGTTACATTGAGCCGTTTATTCCTCACCTGATCGGAGCCGGGATCGACGTCTTAAACCCCATCCAGAGCGAATGCATGGATTTTGAGGAAATCTGCCGGAAATATGGCGATAAGCTCTCCTTCCACGGAACCATCGGAACCCAGAGCGTCATGCCTCACGGAACGCCCCGGGAGGTGAAGGAGGCTGTCTGGAGAAATCTGGATATTGCCGGGGAAAAAGGAGGCCTCATGGTGGCTCCCACCCATATGCTGGAGCCGGAAGTCCCCATGGAAAATATACTGGCTTATGTGGAAGCATGTCACGAATATAAGAAAGGCAAATGTTAATAAAACCAAACGAAAGGCAGGTAGCAGGCAATGAACATGAATCTCTGGCTGAAAGAATACATCGATTCCCCCGTCAAAAAACCCCTTCCCATCCTCTCCTTTCCGGGTGCGGCCCTGATCGGCCATACCGTGGAGGAGCTGGTAAAGGACGGCCATCTCCAGGCCCTCTGTATGGAAGCCATTGCCCGGCGATATGACATGGGCGCGGCGGTAAGTCTGATGGATCTGTCCGTGGAGGCGCAGGCTTTCGGCGCGCAGGTGCGCTACAACAGCGAGGAGGTTCCCACCGTCTGCGGGACGCTGATTGAGACCGAAGAAGACGCGCAGGCTCTCGCCGTCCCCCGGGTGGGCGCGGGAAGATCCGGGGAGTGCATAAAGGGCATCCGGGAAGCCAAAGCCCTGATCACAGACCGCCCGGTGCTGGCCGGAATGATCGGTCCCTACTCTCTGGCCGGAAGGCTCCTGGATATGACGGAAATCATGATTCTGTGCTACGAGGAGCCGGAGATGGTGGAGACGGTGCTGGAAAAGGCCACGGCGTTTCTCACAGAATACGCCGTCGCATTCAAAGAAGCGGGGGCCGACGGCCTTGTGCTGGCAGAGCCTGCCGCCGGTCTGCTATCCCCGAATCTGATCGAAGAATTTTCCACTCCCTGGGTGCAGAAGATCAGAGAGGCCGTGGAGGATGAGAATTTCCTTTTCGTGTACCACAACTGCGGCAACGTCACGCCCATTATGGAGAAGATCCGCGAGATCGACGCCCGGGTCTACAGTATGGGCAACGCCATCGACCTGGAGGAGGCGCTGAAGGCTCTTCCCTCCACAAGCCTGGTGATGGGAAATATCGATCCCGCGGGGATCCTGAGAAACGGCACGCCGGAAATCATCCGAAATGAAACCAGGGCCCTGATGGAGCGCTGCTGTAAGTATCCCAACTTCGCGATCGCTTCCGGGTGCGATATCCCGCCGGCCACACCGCCGGAAAACCTGGACGCGTTTTTCCAGGCTGTGGAGGAATTTTACCGGTACTGACCCGGCGTGAGCCCCGTATACCTTTTAAAGACCTTGGAAAAATAGCTCTGATCCTGAAACCCTGTGGCCACCGCAATATCGATCAGCGAGTAATCCGTGTTGGCCAGAAGGCGCTTGCTCTCCTCCACCCGGACCATGCTCAGATACTCCTTGAAGGTGGAGCCGGTGGCCTGCCGGAACATGGTGGAGAAATAGGAGGGATTTAAGTGCACGTGGGCCGCAACGCTCTCCAGGGTCACGGGAAGGGCGTAATTTCGGGAAATATAGTGAACCGCCTTTTTTACCAGCTCATTGTTGGCGGAGGGGACCGACTCAAACATGCAGTCGTTGAATACATCGATGGCCTCCTGGAGCTTATAGCACAGATCGTCCATGTTTCTGGTGGACGGGATCACAGTCAGAAGCTGGTTGTTCACCTTCAGGATGCTGTCGCTGGTGGCTCCCCCCTCGATGGCGGCCCGGGAGAGCAGGGCGCAGATCTCCAGGGCGCGGGACTTTACGATCTCCAGATTGCTTCCCTCGGAGAAGAAGACATAGCCCAGAAGCTCGTTTAAAAGCGCCTTGGCCTTCGGCACATCCCCCGTTTTCAGCTTGGTGATCAGCTGCCGCTCCTTCTCGTAGGGATAAGCCTGCACAGGCGCCTGGCCGGAGGACTTGTACATCTGTATGGTTTCGCTGATACGATTCTGCTGGTGAAGCTTATTGCGGTTGATCAGAAGCTGCTGCCTGCCCTCGGAGATCAGGCCTGAAAACATATAAAAGATCATACGGCTTAAATGGGTCACCCTGGCCGGAGGAACCACCCGCAGAGACTTTGATTCGTCGTACATTTCCAGAAGCTCCGAGGTGGTAAAGGGATAGCGTCTGGCGATGTCCTCAATCAGCACGGAGTCCGGTTCGTCCATCAGAAACGGGCCCGCCAGCACAGAGCCCATGAGCGCATTACGGCTGATCAGCGGAAACACGATATGGTTCAGGCTGGCGTGGCAGGAAAAGATGTAGGGCTCCCCCAGATCGATGGCCTTTTTGCTGGCGCTGGCGTGAAGCTGCCGGCAGCTGTCGGCCTGTGTGAGGCGCTTTTTAAAAAGGGAGCAGTACGTGGTGGTCTCCCCGCAGGCCAGGAGAATCTGTCCCTCGCCGTCCAACACCTGGATGGGAATATCCATGCAGTGATAAAAGGTGTCCAGCATCTCCGCCAGCCGTTCCTTTTCAATAATAGTGTATAAATAAGGTTTCAAGCTTACTCCCCCGTCTTACCTGTGATAAGATACAATAAAAGTACCACAAATCTGAAAAAAATACAAAAACAAATTTCTTACAAACCTATAATATTTCTTACATGCCTGTAAGAAAGGCAGATCAACTGAAAATATCTGCGAGCTGAAAATCAGGAGGTAACGATATGACAATCATTGAAGAAATTTCTGAATACTTACAGAAGGGACGCGCAAAAAATGTGAAAGCGCTGGTTCAGCAGGCCCTGGATGAGGGGATCGACGCAAAGACCATTCTTGACGAGGGGTTACTGAGCGGTATGATGACCGTGGGGGCCAGATTCAAGAGAAACGAAGTCTTTGTGCCGGAGGTGCTGGTAGCCGCGAGGGCCATGAACGCCGGTATGGCGATTCTGGAGCCCAGGCTTGTGGAGATCGGAAACGAGCCGGTAGGCCGGGCCGTAATCGGAACCGTAAAGGGCGATCTGCATGACATCGGCAAAAATCTCGTGGCCATGATGCTGAAGGGAGCTGGCTTCGAGGTGTGCGACCTGGGCGTGGATGTGGAGCCGGAGGCCTATCTGGCAAAGGCCGAGGAAATCGGCGCAGATATCATCGGAATGTCCGCGCTTCTGACCACCACCATGCCGGGCATGAAGAATCTGATCGATCTGCTGGAGGAAAAGGGACTGCGGGACAAATATATCGTGATGATCGGAGGTGCTCCCGTCAACGAGAGCTTCGCTCAGGAGATCGGGGCTGACTACTACACGCCCGATGCGGCCTCCGCCGCGGAAACCGCCAGGGACGCAGTCATGAACAGACGCAGTCACGCTTCGTGAGCCGGCTTACCAAAAAAAGGCCAGGCATAAAGGGGAAGGGATTATGGTAATAAGAGATCTCAGGGTCACTATCGACAGAGAATGGGTCTTCAATCAGATCGACTGTCATAAGGACAGCGAAATTTATGAGGAAGTGGCGGAGGAATACCGGCAGATTGAGGAGCAGATGTACGCCCTGTGCGAGCCGGTCCTCCTGATGCAGTACGGCGCAGTGGACGATGAGACCGCCGCGGCTCTCAGTCTGCCAGGGGATACCCCCCTTCTGTTCGTGATCAGCACCGTGGGCGGGAAAATCAGCGATTTTTCCACCCGGGCTTTTCAGGAAGGGGAATACTTAAAAGGCATGCTGGCAGACGCCATGGCCGACAGCGCGCTCTCCTCCCTGGAAAGGCAAACCCTTCCACACCTGAAAGAGCTCTGCGCCATGTACCATGTGGGAATCGAAAAAAGGCTGGACGCCCCAAAGGACATCCCCATGACAGCCCAGAAGCTGATCTTTGAACGGACACAGGCCGGAAAGCTGTGCGGGATGAAGCTCTCCTCCGGCTATATGCTCGATCCGGTCAAGAGCGGCGCGATGATCTATGTCCTGACCAGGGACACGGACAAATTCAATTACCAACACGACTGCCGCAAGTGCGGCCGCCTGGACTGTAAGATGAGATCCGTCCCCGACGTGCCGGTGGAGGTTGTGGAGAGCGCCCTGTCGCCCCACAGCCAGGCGGGGGAGGGACTCTCTGAGTCCCCCGCTCCCGAAAAGGCTCTGTCCGCAGACTCCTCCTCTTCGACATTTACGCTGTATATCCGTGACCACCAGAGCCTGATGGAGGCTCTGACCGGAAAAGATCCGTCCTTCAGCGCAGTCTGCGGCGGCAGGGGAAGCTGCGGCAAATGCCAGGTGCAGGTGCTGGCGGGAAGCCTTCCCGTCACCGAAGCCGACAGACGCTTGTTTACACAGGAGCAGCTCTCTGCGGGGTTTCGTCTCGCCTGTCAGGCTTATCCCCAGGAGCCCCTGCGGGTAGCGCTTAAATTTCAGCGGGAAACCAGTTTTTCGGCGGTCTCCGACTATATGCTGGTGGCCTCTGCGGGGGAAAATGCGCCCGGAAGCGCCGTCTGCAGCGCCCCTGGAAAAGCCAATATCAACGCCTCTGGCAGCTCCTCTGGTAACACCTTTGGCGATGCCTTTGGTATCGCCGTTGACATCGGGACTACCACCATCGCTCTGCAGCTTCTGCCTCTGGGAAACGGTAAAAGAACAACGGACAGCACGCTCCGCGAACTGTCCTCATGTTCAATAAAAACCCACACCCTCTTAAACCGCCAGCGCAGCTTCGGAGCCGACGTGATCTCCCGCATTCTCGCCTCCACGCAGGGCAAAGGGCAGGAATTATGTCAGTGTATCCGCCAGGACTTAAGCGACGCGGCAGAGCGGCTCCTTGCGGACGCCGGGATTTTCCCCGATGCCCTTAAGGAGATCGTCCTTTCCGGCAACACCACCATGATCCATCTTCTCATGAAATACGATTGCAGCGGCCTTGGCGTCTTTCCGTTTACGCCGGTCAACATCGGGATGATCCAGGGAAGCTGCGGGGACATTCTCGGGAACGCCTCCCTGAACGCCCGCGTCCGCATCATTCCTTCCGTCTCAGCCTTCGTGGGCGGGGATATCGTGGCCGGAATGTATCACTGCGGAATGCACCGGGGCAGTGAATGCCGGCTCCTGATCGACCTGGGCACCAACGGGGAGCTTGCCCTCTGCGGCCATGGCCGTATGATCGCCTCCTCCACGGCGGCCGGCCCGGCCTTCGAAGGCGGCAATATCGCCTGGGGGACGGGAAGCGTTCCGGGAGCCATCTGCCATGTGACCCTCACAGAGGGCCAGGCCCTTGTCCGCACAATCGGAGATCTCCCCCCCACCGGAATCTGCGGCACGGGAGCCCTTGAGATTCTGGCGGAGCTTGTCCGGACGGGGCTGGTGGATGAGACGGGATATCTGGACGACACCTATTGGGAGCGCGGCTTCCCTCTGGCCAAAACCGCGGACGGACAGCAGATCGTGTTCACCCAAAAGGATATCCGGGAGCTGCAGCTGGCCAAATCCGCTCTGCGCTCGGGAATCGAAACGCTGTGCCTGCGCTTCGGGATCACCCCCGGGGAAATCTCCCGGGTTTATCTGGCAGGAGGCTTCGGCCTGAAGCTGGACTGCGACAGGGCAATCTCCATCGGCCTTCTCCCTGCCTGCCTGGCGGGGAAAATCACCGCCGTGGGAAACGCCTCTCTGGCCGGAGCGGCATCTCTGCTCCTCTCAGAAAGCGGCTGGATGGATGCGGCGCGCATTGCCGGGGACACACAGGAAATCCCCCTGGCTTCCGACCCGGATTTCAACCGGCTGTACGTGGAACATATGTATTTCGAGCCGCCCGTGAGCTGACCGGGCGGCCCGTATGCGTTTCCTTTGCATCTATATGGTCTGTTTATTCAGCCCAGGACCTTCTCCAGCTCCTCGATCACGATCTTAAGGGCCTTGATCCTGGCGTACTTCTTATCCACCGACTCCAGAATATGCCAGGGGGCCCAGGCAGTGCTGGTCTTCTGGATCATCTCGTTGACCGCCACCTCGTATTCGTCCCATTTTTCCCGGTTGCGCCAGTCCTCGTCCGTGATCTTCCACTGCTTTCCGGGGGTTCTCTGCCGGTCCTCAAAGCGCGCAAGCTGGGTATCCTTATCGATCTGCACCCAGAACTTGATGATCACCGCGCCCCAGTCATGAAGCTCCTTCTCAAACTCATTGATTTCGTTGTAGGCCCGCTTCCAGTCGTTTTCACTGCAAAAGCCCTCCAGACGCTCCACCATCACCCGGCCATACCAGCTTCTGTCAAAGATGGCGATGTGCCCCTCCTTGGGAAGTCTGGTCCAGAAGCGCCACAGATAGTGCCTGGCCTTCTCGTGGGGCTCCGGGCTTGCGATGGGATGCACCTCGTATCCCCTGGCGTCCAGCGCCCCCGTGATGCGCTTGATGTTTCCGCCCTTTCCCGCCGCGTCCCAGCCCTCGTAGGCGATCACCACCGGCACCCTTTTGCGGTAAAGACGGTTGTGAAGCTCTCCCAGATGCTTCTGAAGCCTTTCAAGCTCCTCCTTATACTCCTGCTCCTCCATGGTTTTATCCAGCGGAATCTCGGAAAGCCTGGGCATCTTTTCCAGAGGGAATACATTCTGCAGAAGCGGCACCGCCAGGCTCCTGTTCTGAAGTGCAATCTCGATCCCCTGGGTCAGTGTCTCGAGAATCTGGAGCCGGGCCCATTTGCGCGAACCGGAGTCGATGATGTACCAGGGAGCGGAAGGAGTATTGGTGTCCTCCATATACCTTCCGAACACCTTCTCACATTTTTTGTAATGCCCGTTCTGCCAGTGGTCATATTCGCCTACACGCCAGCAGGTATCGATATCCGCCTCCAGCGCCTCGATGCGTTTTCTCTGCTCCTTCTCGCTGATATGACAGAAAAATTTCATCAGCAGATAACCGTTGTCCGTGAGCTGTCTCTCGAACCTTCTGATACTGCCGATCCGCCGCTCATATTCCTTTTTGTCCATTTTTCCCAGCAGGCACAGCCCGGTCACCTCGTCCATCCAGCCGGAGTCCAGAAGCATAAACTTCCCCGCCTCCGGGAGCTTTGTAAAGTATCTGCAGAGAAACGGCTTCCTGCGCTCTTCCCTGGTTGGCCGGTCCATGGACGCCACCTTAAAGAATCTGGGATCGATATTCTGGATGATCTCTCCGATGGCGCTTCCCTTTCCCGCCGTTCCCCATCCCTCGACGAGCACCAGCACCGGAATCTTATGCTCCGCCAGAAGGGTCTGCTGCTCGGAGAGCTTCTTTTTGGCGCTCTTTAACCGCTCCTTTAGCTCCTCCCCGTCCGGCTTATCCGCAAACACAATATTTTTCAGCATAACACTCACCATACCCTTTCTGTATTTTGTAACGCCTCAATCCTTCTACTTATCAGTATACAGATTTTTCCCGCAAATACAACGCGCAGGGAGAAAAAACGCACGGCGGAACACCCGCCGTGCGTTTTCGTCCGGAGCCACAGCAGGCTCCGTCTTCGTCCATTATTTCTTTTTTTCGGTCGTCGTCTCCGCTTTGCGTCCGGGCAGTACCACCTTATCCAGATGCCATACCTCGTCCACGTATTCCTGGATGGTTCTGTCGGAGGAGAACTTGCCGCTGTACGCCACGTTCAGGATCGCGCTCCTTGCCCAGGCGCTCTCGTCGCGGTAGGCCGCCTCCACCTTCCGCTGCGCCTCGGCATAAGGCTTGAAGTCCTTCAGAATGAAGTACATATCCGCCTTGGAGGTGCTTAAGGTGTTCAGCAGAGAGTTGTAAAGGGTTCTGAACCTGTCGGGATCGCTGGGCGAGAAGGTTCCGTTGATGAGCTGCATCAGGACTCTTCTCACGTCGGGATCGTTGTTGAAAATCTCCATGGGGTTGTAACCGCCATGATTTTCGAACTCGATCACCTCGTCGGAGGAAAGGCCGAAGATAAAGGCATTCTCCTCCCCTACCTCCTCCACAATCTCCACGTTTGCGCCGTCCATGGTTCCCAGGGTAAGCGCGCCGTTTAACATGAATTTCATGTTTCCTGTGCCGGAGGCCTCCTTACTTGCCGTGGAAATCTGCTCGGACACATCGGCCGCCGCAAAGATCAGCTCCGCGTTGCTCACCCTGTAGTTCTCGATAAATACCACCTTAATCTTTCCGTTGATGGCGGGATCGTTATTCACCACATCCGCCACGGAGTTGATGAGCTTGATGATCATCTTGGCATTGTAGTAGCCTGCCGAAGCCTTGGCCCCGAAAATGAAGGTTCTGGGATAGAACTCCATATCCGGATTGTCCTTAAGCTGGTTGTATAAATACATCACATGCAGAATATTGAGAAGCTGGCGCTTGTACTCATGAAGCCTCTTGACCTGCACGTCGAAAATGGAGCGGGGATCCACCTCGATCCCGTTGTGCTCTCTGATATACTCCGCCAGACGCACCTTGTTCTGATACTTGATGTTCATAAATTCCTGCTGCGCCTTCTTATCGTCGGCATAAACCTTAAGCCGTGCGATCTGCGGCAGATCCGTGATCCACTCGGATCCCACATGGGCCGTTACCCAGTCCGCAAGAAGCGGGTTGCCGTGAAGCAGGAAGCGCCTCTGGGTGATTCCGTTGGTCTTGTTGTTGAACTTCTCAGGGAACATCTCGTAGAAGTCCTTCAGCTCCTGTTTCTTCAGGATTTCCGTGTGAAGCCTTGCAACGCCGTTCACCGAATAGCCGGAAGCAATGGCAAGATGGGCCATCTTCACCTGGCCGTCGTATATGATCGCCATCTTGCGGATTTTCTCATGATCGCCGGGATATTTCTCCTGGATCTGCAGAATAAATCTGCGGTTGATCTCCTCAATAATCTGATAAATTCTGGGAAGGAGCCTTGAGAACAGCTCGATGGGCCATTTCTCGAGAGCCTCCGCCATGATCGTATGGTTGGTGTAGGCGCAGGTCTTCGTGGTTACGTTCCAGGCCTCATCCCAGGTCAGATAGTATTCGTCCATCAGGATTCTCATCAGCTCGGCGCTCGCCACGGTGGGGTGGGTATCGTTGAGCTGGAAGGTAGCCTTCTCGTAGAACTTCCTGATATCGTCGTGCTTTCTCATGTATCTGGCCACAGCCTCCTGTACGGAAGCCGAGATAAAGAAATACTGCTGCTTTAAGCGCAGCTCTTTTCCCGCGTAATGATTGTCGTTGGGATAGAGAACCTCCACGATGTTTTTCGCCAGGTTGGCCTGCTCTACGGCCTTCTGGTAGTCGCCCTTGTCGAAGGAGTCAAGCTGGAAGCACTCCACCGCCTCCGCGTCCCAGATCCGCAGAGTATTTACGATGCCGTTGCCATAGCCCACCACGGGAAGGTCATAGGGAATCGCCTTGACGCTCTGGTATCCTTCCTGAACAAAATTGCTTCTGCCGTTCTTGTCGATATGCACATTCACATAGCCGCCAAACTTCACTTCCTTGGCGTATTCAGGCCTTCTCAGCTCAAAGGGGTTGCCGTCCACCAGCCAGTTGTCCGGCACCTCCACCTGATAACCGTCCCGGATCTCCTGCTTGAACATTCCATAACGGTATCTGATACCGCAGCCATAGGCCGCGTAGCCCAGGGTGGAAAGGGAATCCAGAAAACACGCCGCAAGCCGTCCCAGACCGCCGTTTCCAAGAGCCGCGTCGGGCTCCTGATCCTCCACCATATCCAGATCGATCCCCAGATCCGCCAGCGCCTCCTTAAAGGGCTTATAAGCCCCCAGATTGATAATATTGTTTCCCAACGCCCGTCCCATCAGAAATTCCATGGACATATAGTATACCATCTTGGGATCCTGTCTGTCGTATTCCTTGTGGGTGATCAGCCAGTTATCTACTACGGCGTCCTTGACCGCGTAGCCAACCGCCTGAAAGATCTGCTGGGGAGTGGCCTCTTCCAGCGTTTTCCTGTACAGGGTCTTCACATTGTAAAGTACACTTCTTTTGAACATTTCCTTGTCAAAAGTAAAGGTTGCAGGTGTAGATGTGGTCGTCTTCTGCGCCATTGATCGTCTCCTCCGTCTGTTATTTTAATCCTCATATCCATAAATTGTCATAAGAACAAAGCCATTATACTACAGATATCTGAAAATCACAAGATTCCCCCGGCAAAATTGCCCACGGACAGGGCACAGAGCCGCAGCGCCCGCTCGGGATCTTCTGATTTACACACATTTTTCGATTCCGATGGTAACCTTTTCGCCGTTTACATCCCAGTCCTTCTCCACAGGCATCTCCTGATCCCTGACGATCTCCCGGGCCAGCACCTTTCCGGAAATGGCCTCCCGGTTGGCCTCCACGATCTGCGTCAGCCGTTCGTTTCTGCCAATGGCGACCCTGATGTGATCCATCACCTCAAAGCCTGCCTCCTTGCGCATGGTCTGGATCTTGCTGATGACCTCATACACAAAGCCTTCCTCCACCAGCTCCGGCGTCAGGTTGGTATCCAGCACCACGGTGACATTGTTGTCTCCCTCTGTCACAAGCCCTTCCTTCTGAGCCACATCGATGAGAAGATCCTCCTGGGCCAGGGAGATGCGCACCCCGTTTACTTCAAATTCCAGCGCTCCCTTTTCCTTCAGCTCCTTCATGGCCGCGCCGCCATCCACACAGGAGAGGTACTCCCGGATGCCGCCGAGCTGCTTTCCGTATCTGGGCCCCACGGTGCGAAGCTGGGGCTTGAAGCTGTAGCTGGTGAGATCGCTCACGTCCTGACGGAAGACGACCTCCTTCACGTTCAGCTCGTCCTCCACGATCTCCCTGAAATATCCTTCCAGCTCCTGCCGCGCCTTCACATACATGGTTCCGATGGGCTGGCGGTTCTTGATGCCCGCGCTGTTGCGGGCCGCCCGCCCGGTCACCACGATGGAGAGGACCTCCTCCATGCTCTCCTCCAGCTTTTTGTCGATCATGGCCTCGTTTGCTGTTGGGAAATCGCACAGGTGGATGCTCTCGGGCGCCTGCTTATCATTGCTCCTGACCAGATTCTGGTAGATCTCCTCCGCCATAAAGGGGATCATGGGAGCCGCACACTTGCTGATCTGAGCCAGCGCCGTGTAAAGGGTCATGTAGGCGTTGATCTTATCCTGCTCCATGCCTTTGGCCCAGAAGCGCTCCCTGCACCGGCGCACATACCAGTTGCTCATCTCGTCCACAAAGTTGTCCAGCACCCTGGCCGCCTCCGGGATCCGGTAGCTGTCCAGATTGCGGTCCACCTCCTGGATGGCCGTATTCAGTTTGGACAAAAGCCACTTATCCATGACGGAGAGACTCTCATAGTCCAGAGTGTACTTCGTGGCGTCAAACTCGTCGATGTTTGCATATAAGATGAAGAAGGCGTAGGTATTCCACAGCGTTCCCAGGAACTTACGCTGTCCCTCCATCACCGCCTTGCCGTGGAACCGGTTGGGCAGCCAGGGCGCGGAGTTGATATAAAAATACCAGCGGATGGCGTCCGCCCCATAGGTTGCCAGGGCGTCGAAGGGGTCTACAGCGTTGCCCCTGGACTTGCTCATCTTCTGCCCGTTCTCATCCTGCACATGTCCCAGAACGATCACATTCTCAAAGGGGGAGCAGTTGAACAGCAGGGTAGACTCCGCCATCAGGGAATAAAACCAGCCCCTGGTCTGATCCACCGCCTCCGAGATAAACTGGGCCGGGAACTGGGCCTTAAACAGCTCCTGATTTTCGAAGGGATAATGGTGCTGGGCAAAGGGCATGGCCCCTGAGTCAAACCAGCAGTCGATCACCTCCGGCACCCTGCGCATGGTCTTTCCGCATTTGGGGCAGATACAGGTGATTTCGTCCACGTAAGGCCGGTGCAGCTCCACCGTGGCCGCCGCGGGATTGCCGCTCATCTGCTCCAGCTCCTTCCTGGAGCCGACGGCCTCCTGGTGGGAGCATTCCTCACATTCCCAGATATTCAGAGGCGTTCCCCAGTAACGGTTCCGGGATACCCCCCAGTCCTGAATGTTCTCCAGCCAGTTTCCAAAGCGCCCCTCCCCGATGGACTGAGGGATCCAGTTGACGGTTCTGTTGTTGCGCACCAGATCGTCCCGCACCGCCGTCATTTTGATGAACCAGGATTCCCTTGCGTAATAGATCAGAGGCGTGTCGCACCGCCAGCAGAAGGGGTAGTCATGCTCGAATTTCGGCGCGTCGAAGAGCTTCCCCTCCTTATCCAGATCCATCAGGATATCCTTATCCGCGTCCTTCACAAATTTACCCCCGTAGGGCGTCTGCGACGTCATGTTTCCCTTTCCGTCCACGAACTGCACAAAGGGAAGATCGTATTTGCGGCCCACCTGGGCGTCGTCCTCACCGAAGGCCGGGGCAATGTGGACGATCCCCGTACCGTCCGTCATGGTAACGTAGCTGTCGCAGGTGACAAAGTGGGCTTTCTTATGCTGTCTTTGCGCCGCCTCCCCCGCGCAGGCAAAGAGGGGCTCATACTCCTTATACTCCAGATCCGTCCCCTTATAGGTCTCAAGGATCTCATAAGCGCTCTTTCCCTCCTCTCCCGGCCTGCCAAGCACGCTCTCCAGAAGGGCCTGGGCCAGATAGTAGGTATAACCGTCCGCCGCCTTCGCCTTCACGTAGGTCTCGTCAGGGTTGACACACAGCGCCAGGTTGGAGGGAAGCGTCCAGGGCGTGGTGGTCCATGCCAGGAAATACGCGTCCTCATCCTTCACCTTAAAGCGCACCACCGCGGAGCGCTCCTTCACCGCCTTATACCCCTGAGCCACCTCATGGGAGGAAAGAGGCGTCTCACATCTGGGGCAGTAGGGCACGATCTTAAAGCCCCTGTACAGAAGTCCCTTATCCCAGATCTGCTTCAGGGCCCACCACTCGGATTCGATAAAGTCGTCGTGATAGGTCACATAAGGATCGTCCATATCCGCCCAGAAGCCAACGGTCTGGGAAAAGTCCTCCCACATCCCCTTATATTTCCACACGCTCTCCTTGCACTTGCTGATAAAGGGATCCAGCCCGTACTCCTCGATCTGCTCCTTGCCGTCCAGCCCCAGGAGCTTCTCCACCTCCAGCTCCACCGGGAGCCCGTGGGTATCCCAGCCCGCCTTGCGGGGCACCATATAGCCCTTCATGGTGCGGTATCTGGGGATCATATCCTTGATCACACGGGTGAGCACATGCCCGATATGGGGCTTGCCATTGGCGGTGGGAGGACCGTCATAAAAGGTATAGGTGGGGCCATCCTTCCGGTTCTCCATACTCTTTCGGAAGATATCGTTTTCCCGCCAGAATTTTTCGATTTCCTTCTCCCGATCCACAAAGTTTAAATCTGTAACGACCTTCTGATACATAGTTCCGTCCTTTCTTTGATGAAAAAAGCCCCGTCCGTAAAAAGGACGGGGCATAATACCACGTTAACCACCTGTTTACCCATACGCGCCGCCCTCTGTCCCTGACATCACCAGTGCGAAGCAGACTGCGGTTGAATATGCTTTCCCATAACGGAGGATCCCGGCAAGGCTTACTGGATAAGGCGTTCCCTCACCTTTCGGCCCGCAGCTCAGAAGTGATATTCCCTGCCTTCCTACTGATACCGGCTCCCACCGCTCCCGGCTCGCTGTGACGTTTGGAAAACAGCTACTGTCTTCATCATTGCCTTTCATCTTACCTAAAAAGTACACCATCCCCGCGCATTTTGTCAAGCCCCTGCGTCCAGAAAAATATGGACGAAGCCGCTTTACTGGTGTAAAATATTGACAGCGGGCAGGCATCGGCTGCCTGTCCCGGAAAGGTGATCTTTTATGAAAGACAAAAACGAAGAACATATTTATCTTGAGGTCAGCGGCGACTTTCGGATGCGGGAGCTTGACAGAAGCGATCTGGAGCAGTTTAACGCCCTGCTCCAGTATGCGTTTCAGGTAACCTCCTACGACCTGTTCCAGACCGGCTGGGAGCAGGACGAGATCAAATCCGCCAAGAGCCCGATCCTTGAGGAAGCGTTCGTGCTGGGATGGTTCTACGGGCAGAGACTGGCCTCCATGATCGTGGTCTACTCCATGAAAGTCAACATCCACGACGAAATCATGGATATGGGCGGAATCACCGGCGTGGCCACCTACCCGGAGTACACCGGACGGGGACTGATCCATTCTCTCATGCGGCACGCCCTGGACTACATGCATAAGCAGCAGATGCCCGTTTCCTTTCTTTATCCCTATTCTATCCCCTTTTACCGGAAAATGGGCTGGGAGATCGTCTCGGACAAGCTCTCCTTCACCGTGAAGGATACCCAGCTTCCAAAGGTGCGTCCTGTGGACGGGATGGTGGAGCGGGTGAGCCTGGATTCGGAGGATTATCACAACGTTCATTCCTACTTCGCCCTGCAGCGCCACGGGTGCCTGATCCGGGATAATCTTTCCTGGGAGGAATACTGGCGCTGGGACAACGACGATATGATCGCCGCCGTCTATTATAATAAGGATCACAGACCTCTGGGCTATGTGGTTTACTATATCGCCAACGATATCTTCCACATCAAGGAGATGGTGTATCTGAACATTGAGGCCAACTACGGGCTCTGGAACTATATCTCCGCCCACTTTTCCATGATCGACCAGGTGCAGGGGGACAATTACTCCGGCGAGCCCATGGCGTACCTCTTTGAGGACAGTGAGATCACCGAAAAGATTTCCCCCTATATCATGGCGCGAATCGTGAATGTGAGAGACTTTCTGGAGTATTATCCCTATCAGATTCAGCCCGAAGACTTTAAGCTCCATTTTAAGGTTCACGATGAGATGGCCGGATGGAACGAGGGGGATTACATGGTCTCCTGGCATGACGGGGAAACCATCTGCGAGCAGGTGGAGGATAACCAGTCCATCAACGTGGTGGAGCTGGATGTGAACACCCTGACCGCCATGCTGATGGGCTACAAACGCCCCTCCTACCTCTATGAGCACGAGAAGATCCACACGGAATATTATATGCTGATCTGGCTGGAGCGCCTGATCCCCGTGGAGAAGCCGTATTTTTCAGACTACTTTTAGAAGGAGATTGTTTATGGACAGACAGAACCTGACCCTGCTCACCGACCTTTATGAGCTCACCATGATGCAGGGCTACTTTAAGAACAAGGACCGGAACGAAACCGTTATTTTCGACGCCTTCTACCGCAACAATCCCTGCGGGGGTGGATACGCCGTGGCGGCCGGTCTGGCCCAGCTCATCGACTACATAAAGGAGCTGCACTTTGCCCCACAGGATATCGATTATCTGGCGGGCCTTGGAATTTTTGAGAAGGATTTCCTTGACTATCTGACAGATTTCCATTTTTCGGGAGATATCTACGCCATCCCTGAGGGCACCGTCATCTTTCCCCGGGAGCCTCTGGTGAAGGTGATCGCCCCCATTATGGAGGCCCAGCTTGTGGAAACCGCCATTCTCAACATCATAAACCACCAGAGTCTGATCGCCACCAAGGCTGCCAGGGTCTGTTATGCCGCCAGAGGGGACGGGATCATGGAATTTGGCCTTCGCAGGGCCCAGGGGCCCGACGCGGGTATCTACGGGGCAAGGGCCGCCATGATCGGAGGCTGTATCGGCACCTCCAACGTGCTCTGCGGCCAGCTCTTTGACGTTCCCGTAAAGGGCACCCACGCCCACAGCTGGATCATGAGCTTTTCGGACGAATATACCGCCTTTAAGACCTACGCCGGCCTCTACCCTTCCGCCTGTATTCTGCTGGTGGATACCTACGATACCTTAAAGTCCGGCGTCCCCAACGCCATCCGGGTATTTCAGGAGATGCGCTCGGCAGGGATTCCCCTTACCTTCTACGGAATCCGTCTGGACAGCGGCGACCTGGCATACCTTTCCAAAAAGGCCCGTGCCATGCTGGATGAGGCGGGCTTTCCCGACGCGGTGATCTCCGCCTCCAACGACCTGGACGAATTCCTGATCGAAAGCCTCAAGGCCCAGGGCGCGGCCATCACCTCCTGGGGAGTGGGCACCAACCTGATCACCGCCAAAGACAATCCCGCCTTCGGCGGCGTCTACAAGCTGGCCGCGGTGATGGGGCAGGATGGGGAATTCATTCCCAGGATCAAGCTCTCGGAGAACACGGAAAAGGTGACCAACCCGGGCAACAAGACCATCTACCGGATCTACGAAAAGGACAGCGGAAAGATTAAAGCCGACCTGATCGCTCTGGTGGGAGAGACCTTCGAGGAGAGCGAACCTCTGCTGCTCTTCGACCCGGCGGAGCCCTGGAAAAAGACCAGACTGCCCGCCGGCAGTTATACCCTGCGCCAGCTCCCCATCCCGGTTTTCCTGAATGGGAAGTGCTGCTACGAATCCCCCCGGGTGATGGATATCCGCTCCTACTGCCAGCAGGAGCTGGCTACCCTCTGGGACGAGACGAAGCGTTTTGTAAACCCCCATCAGGTGTATGTGGATCTCTCCCAGAAGCTCTATGATATCAAGATTGCCCTGCTGGATCAGATGGGCTCATAAGCAGGCGGACCAGATACTCCGCCGCAGGCAGGATCGCCCTTTTGTCCACCCGAAAAGCGGGCTGATGGATGGTCGGCCCCTTTCCGGTCCCGATCTTGATGTAGCATCCGGGGATCCTTTCCTCATAAAAGGAAAAATCGTCCCCGCCCATGGAGCTCTCCTCAGGCACTACAGAAAAACCGCACTCCCGCGCCACGCGCATGCTCTTCCCGGCCAGCCTTTCGTCGTTGTAAACGGCGGGGGAGCCGGGGAGCCACTCCACGCTGGCCCGGGCCCCGTAGGCTGCGGCCGTTCCCCCGGCGATTTCCCGCATTCTCCTTTCGAACAGCGCCCGGTCCTCCCGGTTCATGGTTCGCACCGTCCCCTCTAACTCGGCGCTCTCCGGAATCACATTCCAGGTCTGCCCCGCCTGCATCCTGGTAACGCTGATCAGGGCGGGGTGAAAGGCGTTGATGTTCCGGGCCGTCACCGTCCAGAGCCCCTGCACGATGGCGGCCGCGGCGGGAACCGGATCGATCCCGTCGTCCGGGTGTGCGCCGTGGCAGCCCTGGCCGGTTACGGTGATCACAAACCGGTCCGCGGCGGCCGCCACATAGCCCTCCCGGATGCCAAGGGTCCCCACCTCATTGGTGGGGTCAGCGTGGATGCCCCAGATCAGCTCCACATCCTCCATCACATCCGTCTCCAGGATTTTGAGCGCCCCCAGGGAGGTTTCCTCCCCCGGCTGGAAGATAAGCTTTACGGTTCCTGCCAGTTCGCTTTTATGCCCGCTCAGCAGAATGGCGCATCCAAGCCCCGCCGCGATGTGAAAATCATGGCCGCAGGCATGCATCTTCCCCGGACACTCTGACCGGTAAGGAAGATCCGTCTCCTCCTTCACAGGCAGGGCGTCGATATCGCAGCGAAGGGCCTGCACCGGCCCCGGCTTTTCTCCCTCTACAATGGCTACAAGCCCCGTTTCCAGCTCATACGGCAGAATCCTTATTCCCCCCTGTGTGAGGATTTCCCTGATTTTCTCCGTGGTGTGGTATTCCTCATAGGAGAGCTCCGGATGGCGGTGAAACCACTCAAACCAGCCTGTGAGCTTCTTTTGCAGATTTTCGGTTTCCTGCATTTTCCTGTTCCTCCTTTTCTCTTTCACCTTCTGTCAGATTCAAAAGGCCCGCCCGAAGGCAGACCCTTATCCCGGGCCTCTTATACCCGCCGGTCCCAGGCGATTTTTGTCCTTTTTCCCGCCTCCAGCAGCATCGCAGCCGGAGCCTGCTTTTCCATTCGGACGATGACCTTTCTGGTTCTCTCGCTCACCAGCACTGCCCTTCTTTCCCCGTCCGTCCATTCTATATCCACAAGGATTTTGCCCCTTGCCCGCAGGCCCTTCGCCTGCCCTTCCTTCCAGGAGGGAGGAAGCGCCGGGAGAATATGGATCTCTCCCTCATGGCTCTGCAGCAACATCTCCGCCACCCCCGCGGTGTAGCCAAAGTTCGCGTCGATCTGAAAGGGCGGATGGGCGCACAGAAGATTGGGATAAACTCCGCCCCCGTTGTAGGCGTCCGGCGTCCGTGGATCAACCAGATGGAACAGATTTCTGACAATCTTCTCCGCATGGGCCCCGTCCTTTAATCTGGCCCACATCAGGATTTTCCAGGCAAGACTCCAGCCTGTAGCCGCGTCCCCCCGGCTCTCCAGACTCCTTCTGGCGGCCTCGCAGAGCTCTGCGTCCTGTCCGCAGATCCCTCTCCCGGGATGAAGCTCATAGAGATGGGAGAGATGCCGGTGATGGACATCCGCCTCCTTCACCTCCTCGTTCCACTCCAGGATCCGTCCCGCTCCATCCAGCGCCACAGGGGCCATATCCGCAAGCGCCTGCCGGGCCTGACTCTCCAGCTTCGGGCTGATCCCCGGCTCCCCGGCGCACTCCACATAGTCCCTGAGCAGGTTGCGGATGATGGCGTTGCAGTTTTCCGAATACCGGGCCACGGATACGCTTTTCCCTTTCCAGATAAACTCGTTTTCCGGGGAGGTAGCCGGAGAAAGCACACAGCCCTTTTCCGTGCGCTCCAGCGCCTGGATACAGAACCGCACATTCTCCTCCAGCACCGGGAAAATCTCCTTCAGATACTCCCCGTCCCCGCTGAAAAGATACTGGTCATACAGATTCCTGCAAAGCCAGGCGTATCCCATGGGCCAGAAATTCCACTGGGCCCTGCCGTCTGCCGGGGAGGTCTTGCGCCACAGATCCGTATTGTGGAAGCCGCAGGCTCCCTCGCATCCGAAGTAAGCTCTGGCCGTCTTTCTGCCGGCCTCCAGCATCTCCCTGCACATCGCCGCAAGAGGCTGCGCCATCTCGTCCAGATTGCAGGGGCCGGCCGGCCAGTAATTCATCTGGGTATTGATATTAATGGTATAATCGCTAAACCAGGGCGGAATCATCTCCTTATTCCAGATGCCCTGCAGATTCGCCGCCTGGGTGCCCGGTCTGGAGGAGCAGATCAGCAGATATCGCCCATAGTGAAACAGCAGCGCCGCCAGTCCCGGATCCTCCCCGCCGCGCTGCACGTCCATAAGGCGTTTCAGCAGATCCCGCTCCTGCGGGATGTCCCCCTTAAGCTGTAACGAAACCCGGTTATAGTATTTCTGGTATTCCTCCAGATGCCTTTCCCGGATGGCATCGTAAGAGAGCCCTGCGCAGGCCATATCCCCGGCCAGCCCTGCGGCAGGATCCCGCCCTTCCAGCCCGGGATGTTTATCATATCCCGCAAAGGAGGAACGGATCGCATAGCACAGCGTCAGCTCCCTGGCATTTCTGACCGTCATATCCTCCCGGCCGGCCTCCACCTGGCCGTCCGTCGCGGCCACCCTGGCCCAGCCCTCATAACGCATCCCCATTTCTTCGGGCTTATCCGAAAACAGAAGAACCGCCTTTTCGCTCCTGGACTCCCCCTTGGAAAAAGGGCTTCTCCCCGGGCAGCGCCCAAAGGCTTTCAGCACCCCGTCCTCATACCGGCTCCCGGTAAGGCATCCCCCCTCCGTCCGGATCCGCACGCTCACCGGACGCTCTGACCGGATCCGATAAACCAGCGCCTGGTCGGGCGCGCTGACCAGAGAGCGCCTCTCCATCCTGTATCCGTCGCTTTTGTAGCTCACGATCATTTCCGCCGTCTCCAGATTCAGCTCCCTGTGATACTCCGTGATCTCTCCCTCCCCCTGAAACTCCAGGAAGAGATTCCCAAAGGGGACATACATCTGGGTGTCCTCGGCTTCTCCCAGCGCGCGCTCCGCCAGCTCCATGGCCTGGGGATACCGCCGCTGAACGGTCAGCTCCCGGATCTTCTCAAGATACCCCTGCGGCACTGCCTTATCCGTCTCCTTCGGATATCCCGACCAGAGCGTGTCCTCATTGAGAGCAATCTGCTCCGTTTTCGTTCCCCCGTACACGGCGGCCCCGATTCTCCCGTTTCCCAGGATCAGAGACTCATGCCACCCTCCCGCAGGTTGATCGAACATCAGCTTCATAGCAATACCCCCTTCTTTTTACCCTACATAAGGATGGAGCGCCAAACGCGGTATCCATCCGTTGTTTACCTCCTGCTGCCCGGATCCAGCGCATCCCGCAGAGCGTCCCCGATGAAATTGATGGCCATCACCAGGATCACGATAAGCAGCCCGGCCGGAATCCACAGCCAGGGCTGTTTCGTGAGCACGGTCAGGGACTGGGCCCCGTTGAGCATATTGCCAAGGCTTGCCGTGGGCGGCTGGACGCCGAGCCCCAGAAAGCTCAGGGCGGCCTCATCCAGCATGGACAGCGCCAGGACCGAGGTCGCATATACCAGAATAGGCGCCACCGTATTGGGCAGAATCTCCGAAAAGAGAATATGCCGCAGAGGCATTCCGGCCACAATATTCCCCTTGACAAAATTGGTCTCCCGCAGATTCAGCACATTTCCCCGGACCAGCCTGGCGATCCCCGGCCAGTCCACAAAGCCCAGGATCAGGATGATATTCCACAGTCCCGGCTTGAACACGGCCGCCGCCACCAGCACCAGCAGGATATAGGGAAAGGACATCACCATATCCGTGAACCGCATGATCGCCATGTCCGCCACACCCCCGAAATACCCGGCAATCAGGCCCAGCACCACGCCGATCACCGTTGAGATCAGAGTCGCCATGACCCCCACCAGAAGGGAGATGCGCATGGCGTACAAAAGCCTGCTGAGCACATCCCTCCCGATCTGATCCGTCCCCAGCCAGAACTCCCCGGAGGGAGCGCCGCTGAAGGGCCCCACGATATCGTCCGGATTGTAGGGCGCGATCACAGGCGCAAGAAGGGCCGCTCCCGCGAGCAACGCCACCACCACCAGGCTCACCACCGCCAGGTGATGATGCATAAAGCGCCTCCCTATGGTCTGAAGATAGCTCTCGCTGACAATATCCCGCCTTTTTTTCTCCTCATTCCTTTTCATGAAAATCCCATGCCCTTTCCACAAAACCTTAATCCACAGCCGGCCGCCGCGGATAACCGCAGGCGGCCCGGGAGCCTTCTCAGTCCAGTTGGATGGTGGGGTCCACCAGCGCGTAGAGAATATCCGTAATCAGATTCGCCGCCAGCACCACCACCGCGGACAGAAGGCATACGCCCATGATCACGGGGTAATCCCTGCTGGTGATGGCGCTCATGGTCATAAGCCCCAGCCCCGGCCAGGAAAACACCTGCTCGATGATTACCGCGCCGCCAAAAAGCACGGGAATCTCCATACCGATCACCGTCACGATGGGCACCAGCGCGTTGCGCAGAGCATGCTTGCCGATCACCTTAAAATGGCCGATTCCCTTTGCCCGGGCGGTCCGCAGATAGTCCTGCTGCAAAATCTCCAGGACCGCGCTTCTGATGTACCGGATATTGCTGCCCGCCATGGAAGCCGCCAGGACGATCACCGGCATGACCATGTGCCTGGCCACATCCCCAAACCCCCCCGCCGTTCCCAGTGTCGTCATGCCGCTGGAGGGAAGCCAGCCCAGCTTCACCGTGAAAATGTAGATCAGCAGAAGCGAGAGGAAAAAGCCCGGAATACTGCTTCCCAGGAAAGAAAAGGTGACCACCGCGTAGTCCCCTTTGGAATACTGATGGATGGCGCTGTAGATTCCCGCCGGGACGGCTATGAGAAGACTCACAATCAGGGACACGCCCATCAGCAGAAGCGTCGGCCCCAGGTGGCTGCCTATCATCTCGCTGACCGGCTGCCAGGATTTGATGGAGTATCCCATGTTCCCCCGAAGAAGCTGCCCCAGCCAGACAAAATACTGGATATAAAAGGGTCTATCCAGTCCCAGCGCGATCTTTCTCGCCTCCACGGCGGCCTCCGAAATCCTGGGCCCCTGCAGCATCTCCAGGGGGCTTCCCGCCATGCACATGATGGCGTAATCGATAATGGTTATGCCAATCAGTACAGGAATGGCAATCAAAATTCTCTTAACAATGTATTTCCCCAATTCCCTGTTCCTCCTTGTCGGCTCCCGTCACCGGACAGGCCGTATAATGCCCTGAGCCCTCGCAGATCTCCACAAGCGCGGGCTCCTTCTGCGCGCAGCCGGCCTGCGCAAAGGGGCATCTCGGATGAAAGCGGCACCCTGCGGGCGGATGATTGCTGTCGCCGATCTCCCCCTCCAGGAGCTTTCTTTCCTTCTCCTTCTCCTGCGGATCCGGCACAGGCACCGCCTCGATCAGCGCCCTCGTGTAGGGATGTGCCGGATGCCGGAAGATCTCCCTGGCCGGCCCCGTCTCAACGATCTTTCCCAGATACATCACCGCGATCCTGTCGCTCACATAATTGACCGCTCCCAGACCGTGTCCCACAAAAAGAAGGGTTAAATTCAGCTCCTTTTGCAGGCTCCGCAGCAGATTCAGGATCTGAGCCTGGATGGACACATCCAGGGCGCTCACCGGCTCGTCGCATACGATGAAGCGGGGATTTAAGGAGAGCGCTCTGGCTATGCCGATCCGCTGCCTCTGCCCGCCTGAAAATTCATGAGGGTACCTTCCCAGAACATTTCTCGAAAGCCCCACCATGTCCAGAATCCTGACCATGTCCTTTTCCACCGTCTCCCTTGTGGAAATCCCATGGTAAAGCATGGGCTGTGAGAGGATCTCATAAATGTGCCTGCGGGGATTTAAGGAAGAATAGGGATCCTGAAATACCATCTGCAGCTGTGTGCGGATCTTCTGCATCTGCCCCTTTTTCAAAAGGGACAGATCCCTGCCCTCAAAAAAAATCTTTCCCGCCGTGGGCCGCTCCAGCCCTACAAGCTGTCTGCCGATGGTGGATTTGCCGCAGCCGGACTCCCCCACCAGCCCCAGGATCTCCCCCTCCATGATGGAGAAGCTCACCCCGTCCACGGCTTTCGTGTGACCCACCGTGTGATTGATGATACCGCCCTTTACGAGATAATATACCTTCAGGTCCTCCACCCGGATTAAAGCCTCGTTCTGAAGGGTGCTCACCGCCCGATCCCCCCTTCCTTACTCACAATACATTTCGCACTGTGGCCGGGGGTAAACTCATAATCCCCCTGGGGCCTGTCGCATTGTGGCCTGCGGTATCTGCAGCGGTCGGCAAAGCGGCACCCCGTAATATCGTCATAGTTCTCCGGCACAATACCCGGAATGGCGAAAAGCTCTCTCTCCGCCCCGTCCCGAATGGTGGGAACCGTATCCAGAAGCGCCATGGTATACGGATGCCTGGGATTTGCGAAAACCTCCCGGGCAGGCGCCTTCTCAATGATCTGGCCCGCATACATCACCATCACCCGGTCCGCCATATTGGCCACCAGCCCGATGTCATGGGTGATCAGGATCATGGCCATACCCGTTTCCTTCTGGAGCTCCTTAAGAAGCGCCATGATCTGGGCCTGAATGGTCACGTCCAGCGCCGTGGTGGGCTCGTCCGCGATCAGAAGCCTGGGATTACAGGATAAGGCCATGGCGATCATTACCCTCTGACGCATCCCGCCGGAAAGGGTGTGGGGATATTTCCGCATGACGCCCCGGGCGTCCGGCATCCCCACTCTGCGAAGCAGCGCCTCCGTGCGGCTTCTGGCCTCCTGCCGGGACAGACGCATATGCGTCATGATGCTCTCCATGATCTGGCTCCCCACCGTAAAGACAGGATTCAGAGAGGTAAGAGGATCCTGAAAGATCATGGTGATCTGATTTCCCCGGATCTGATCCAGCTCCTTCTCCGTCATGGAAAGAAGGTTCTTACCGTCAAAGAGGACAGAGCCGTCCGTGACGGCTCCGCCCCTGCCCAACAGTCCCATTATTGACAGTGATGTTACACTTTTTCCACAGCCCGACTCGCCTACAATGCAGACTACCTCGCCCTCGTCCACGTGAAAATCAATGTGATCGACGCTGACATTTTCTCCATAGTCTCCCTGAAAGGCTGTCGTCAGACCCGCTACCTCCAGCAAATGTGACATGGCACTTCCTCGCAATTGAATTACTTGAAATTACTCTGAAACCTCCCAGTTCTGCACATCGTTAAAGAAGCCATATGCGCTGGGCTCCGCGCCGCTTAAACGGTTGCTCACCGCCCCCTGGGCGCTGATGATATACACGGAGAACATGGGAACGTCCTCCTGTACCTTTTTGTCCACAACAGAGTACAGCCTGGTGATCTCAGCCACATCGCTGGTCTGCTGGGTTCCCGCAAGAGCCTGGCTGATCTCCTCGCTGTGGTATCCGGTCCAGCTTCCTTCTCCGCTAAGAATCCAGTCCACATCCGGATAGGGATCTACCGGCGCATAGGTGTACTGCACCGCCATGATATCGTAATCCGCAGAGCCCGCCACTGTCATAAGAGTGGCCAGGTCAACGGTCTGTACCTCCACCTTAATTCCAACCGCCGCCCACTGGGCCACCAGCACCTGAGCGCCGTTGACGAAGGTATTGTCCCCGGAGTTTACATAGAAGCGCAGCGTCTGCGATCCGTCCCATCCCGCTTCCTCGAGAAGAGCTTTCGCCTTTTCCGGGTCATATGATACGGGCGTGATGCTCTCGTCGAAGAACGGGCTTGCGGAGGAAAGGAATCCGTCCACCACTTCCCCGTGTCCCTTTAAGAGCTGATCCACCAGCTGCTGTCTGTCAATAGCGTACAGAAGCGCCTGACGCACCCTCACATCAGGAATATTGGCCGTCTGGATAAAGGCGGACTGGTTGGTGATTGGCGCTCCATAAACAGTTTTCACATTTTCAAGGGCCTCTATACTGTCAAAGTCCTCCTGGGGAACCGCCGTCATGGTATGATGAGTGATATCGATCTCCCCGGACTGAAGCCCCGCATAAATCTGGCTGGCGTCCACGATCCTGATGTTGAGCCTGTCGATCTTCGGCGCGCCTCTCCAGTAATCCTTATTGGCCTCATAGGAAATATAATGGTCATTGTCATATTCCGTCAGGAAAAAGGGACCGCTGATCACATCCGGGCGGTTGAACCACTCCGCGGTGGTGAGCTCCTGCTCCGTGAGATTCTCAAGGACACTCTTCGGCATGGTGTGAAGGTATCTCGCATAGGTGTTCTCAAAGGTTGTCAGCGCCATGGGGTATTTGGAGGTGAACTGGACGGTTTTCTCGTCGATCACCTTAATTCCCTCCACACTCTCCGCGCCTTCCTCCACAAACCCGTCGTCCCCCACGCCCTCGAAGGCATAGAGCATCAGGGTCGTATTGTTCACAGCCGGACTCGCCAGACGGCGCACAGTGTACTCCACATCCTCGGCTGTGACCGGAGTTCCGTCCGACCATGTCGCCGCGTCGTCGATATGCACGATAAAGTTTAAGTTATCCTCGGTGGTGATGGAGTCCGCAAGCATATTCTGGAAATTCAGATCCTTATCCAGCTCCACCAGGGGCAGGAACATCAGGCCGACCGCGTACTTATTGATCTCCGTCTGATCGATCACAAAGGGGTTGATCCCTCCCAGAGAATCCGTAACGCCCACGTTGACGATCTTCTCTCCCTCCGCCGCAGGCGCCAGCGCGGAAGACTCCTCTCCGGCAACATCCCCGCTTTGGGAGGAGGTATCCTCCTGCGCCGCCGCATTCTCATTCTGTTCTCCGGCCGCCGCCCCGCTCTGTCCGCCGCCGGATGAACCGCATCCCGCCATGGCCATGACAAGGGCCAGAACAAGCACAAGAGATAACGCATTTCTGACAGATTTTTTCATAATTTACTCCTCTCTGCGCCCCCTGCTTTAAGCTGTGCGCACACAACTCCCCATATGCCGCCCGCAGACGGCACTGTTTCCCCTTTTAATACAGCACCAGACTCGCCTGGGTCCGGTGCCGATTTTAATAGTTGGTTCATTATACTGTTACGGGGGCGAAATGTCAATATTCTCCAAAAGAAATCAATCAAAATCCGCTATTTTGCCGCGCTTCTTGACAAACCCCGGAAACAGCGGTATATTACAATCACTTTGCCGCATAAGATGAGCTGTTTGAGGAGTACCGGTAAGAAAATCCATGAAAAATCCTTTAAACTACCAGACATCCGAATATGACTGCGGGCCCGTGAGTATTTTAAACGGAATCCGTTATCTTTTTGAGAGGGAGGAGATTTACCCCGATCTCATCAAATTTATCATGCTTTACTGCATGGATTCTTATAATGAAGCGGGAGAGCCCTGCAAGAAGGGCACCTCCTCCGCCGCCATGGGGTATATGACGTGCTGGCTGAACCATTTCGCCCAGATCAAAAAATTCCCCCTGCGCTGCGCGCATTATTCCGGGGAGCAGGTAAGGCTTACCCCCGAAAGCCCCGTCTTCTCCGCCCTCGAACAGGGAGGCGTGGTAGTGCTCCATCTTTTTCTGGATGTGGGACACTATGTTCTGCTGACCGGGCTTGAGAAGGACAGAGTTCTTTTCTTCGACCCCTTTTATGAGGAAGCGGACGATCCGCAGCTGGATAAGGAATATGACACCCACGAGATCTCCTTTATCTGGGACCAGCCCAAACGGGCCAACCGCAGCGTGTCCCTGGAGCGTATCAACCGCCTTACGAAGGAGTATTACGAGATGGGCGACTACGCTTTCCGGGAGGCGCTGGTTATGTTTAACACGGCTGACGATTCCGAAAGCTGACAGAGGATGCGCGCTTCGCGGGTCAGCCTGGCGCAATACAGAAAGTCCGGACTGTTTTTACAACTCCGGACTTTTTTGTTACAATAAGCTGGCTCGCGGAGCGTGACAGCGTTTGTTAATATACGGACCGTCCGCGGAGCGTACTGTCCGTTGTTTACTGCTCCATCTGTCTTCCTAAAAAACCTGCCGCCGACTGGATCAGCTTCTGCTCCACTTCCCCCATCTTTCCCTTTTCTCCGTTATCAATCAGTACCACTCCGCCGATCATATCCCCCTCGCAGATGATGGGACTGATGGCCTCCTGCTGGTAGTCGTCCGTCACGTCCTGGGTGATGGGAATAAAATTGGCGTCATCCTTCGAAGCGATCACCATCTCCCTCCTGCCCAGCTTCTCTTCCAGCTCCTTACTGATGGATTTCCCCAGAATACTCTTAAATCCGCCGGACACGGCGATAAACTGATCCCTGTCCGCGATGAGCGCCGTCCTCCCGGACACCTGTGCAAGGCTCTCCGCATACTGCCTGGCAAATGTATTCATCTCTCCGATGGGGGAATACTTCTTTAAGATAATCTCTCCTTCTCTGTCGGTAAATATTTCCAGCGGATCGCTCTCCCTGATCCGCAGAGTCCGCCTGATTTCCTTGGGTATGACGATGCGCCCCAAGTCGTCGATCCGCCTGACAATGCCTGTTGCTTTCATCTGTTATTTCCTCCATTTCCACCTGTAAATCCGTATGGCCGCAAAAAGCTGATCGCCCTGCCTTCCGGCGACAGCCATCCGGTTTCGCATTGGCCGTGGAGTTATTATCTGTAAAAAATGGAGATTTATTCACTTATTGATGGAATCCGATTTCCATATGAAAAGTTACGCGCCCCCGATCAGAACCCTTTTTCCTTCAAAGACAAATCCGTAATGGCGGATTCGTTCCCGTGCAATTCCTCTCGCCTCCAGCTCCGCGTCATAATTCTTTTTCTCAATCTGTGCAAGAGCCTGCGCAAGCGTGTCCTCAAGAGCCGCTTCTCTTTCAGGATTCTTCACCTTGAATTCAAGAACAAAAGCAGGATCCTCATTCTCCAACGGTTCTATCATAATATCATACCGCCCGAAACCGCTCTCCCGGTTGGAGGAGATCCGATACTTCCCGGCCAGCTCCACGATAAGTCCAAGTACGAACCCGTGATAAAACCTCTCCGGATTTGCTTTCCCGGAAGGTCTGTTTCCTGTATCAAAGTTACTGAATGTGAGCCTTGCAACTTCATTCATATAAACATTCATATAATCCACATCGCCCGCCAGCAGAGCCCTGAGAAAAGCGTTATACGGAACGTCCTCCTGCGAAAACCAGCCCCGGATCATATCCTCAAACATCATCTGCACTTCCAGATTGGTCAGCATCAGCCGATACAGGAATCTGTTTCTGTCCCTGTCAAAAATTCTCTCCTCCACCTTCAGATAACCGCCTACAAGAAGCAGGCTCCAGACTGCTGCGGACGACCTGGCCAGTTGATCAAATACAACTTCCTCGTCAAGCTGTGTGGTCAACGCCCTGCCCGCCATCAAATCCTCCACCGACGTTTTGGTCTGTGGACTTCCCTGACAGATCAGATCATTTATCAGATTATTGGAGCTTGAATTCGCCCAGTATGGTCTGTAGATTCCATCCTTAAGAAATCCCGTGATTGACCAGGGGTTGTAGATACCCTTCCGGCTGCCAAATGTAAAACCATCGTACCACGCCTTTACATTTTCTTTTTCTTCTGACATTCCAAAAACATCGAGCGCCTCAAAAACCTCTTCCTGTGTAAAGCCAAACCTGGTGCAATACATTTCAGATGTAGTAGTGATCACTGTAAGGTTATTCAGGTCGGAAAAAATCGATTCCTTACTGATTCTGGTAATCCCCGTAAGAAGACCACGCTCCATAAAGGAATTGGTTTTAAAGGTGGCATTAAACAGGCTTCTGACAAAGCAGACCATCTCCTCCCAGTAGCCGTTCACCCATGCCTCCTGCAAAGGCGTATCATACTCATCCAGCAGAATCAGCGCCTTTTTTCCATAATGGCGGAACAGATAAAAGGAAAGCTCATTCACAGCCCCGCTCACCAGCTCGTCCGAAATGCTCTTTTGCGGATTTAAGTCCAGTACATATCTGTCCAGGGAGAGAATATACTCTCTCTCCTGCGGACTTAAGCGCCCCTCCTTTAGAAGATCCGCATGACTTCTGTAGGCGGCGCGTACCGCTCTGATTATCCCCTCCCTGGCGCTGTGATAAGTCGTTCCCTTGACGCTGGCAAAGCTCAGGGAAATTACCGGATACGTTCCCTGCAAAGAACGATATTCTTCCTTTTCCCAGATGGAAAGCCCTTCAAACAGATCCCCGCGGTTTTCATAGTGGCTGGAAAAAAAGCATTCCAGCATATTCATGTTCAGTGTTTTTCCGAACCGGCGGGGGCGGGTAATCAGCGTCACCGCATCCCGATTCTCCCACCATTCCTCTATCAGTCCCGTTTTATCCACAAAAAAGCAGTTATTTTTCCGCAGAAACTCAAAGCTCTGTGTGCCCAGCGATATAATCGGTTTCATTGCTTCTGCCCTCCTGAATACAGAAAAACCCGTCATATTCTCTATATTTGTCAAAAAGCCCTTTTTCTCCAGTCTACGATCCGGTATTCCTCGATTTCCTGACAGCGGGATAGCTCCATCTTTTCATTTCTGTCGAAAGCCATTTGTAATGTACATTATCAGACATATACAAAACAGGTGCTGTTTTTAAGCTATTTATGAATTTCCGACACAAAATGAATTATTACTCCCTAATACTCCGGTGCCAGCCAGATCTGTTATCTGCATATTCAGGTCCATTCTGTCACCTCCATACCGCATTTTCACGGCAATACAGCACGAATTCGGTTAAAACTTCTGTTAAATCTATTTTGCCTGTTTCTATTATACTTTATGGGGAATTTATTGTACAGTAATGAAATTATTCAGAAAATATATCATACGTAGAAAACACAGAATAACGGGAAATAAACTAAAAATAAAGCTTATATATTGTTACTTACAAGGTTCTCAAACCTCAAATTAATTGAAGTTCTCACCGAACTTTCCGGTCTGGTAACCGGTGTAAGCCAATTCACAGATTAAGGATAAATGATGCAGGCATCTTTGTCAACAATGCAAACCACCTCCTCTGGGTATTTTCCCATATAAACAGCCTCAATTAATATTAAATGGACTTTTCTGTAAAAGCATTCTTTGTATAATTCTCTGATTTCCTGTTCAGTCAAAAACAGTTTCAAATTCAGAAAAACAAAAATATTTCTTTCTAAAAGGGAACAGGAAATTTTTATATGCTCCACGATACGCTCTAATAAAGTATCTGCCTCAATATCAATCTTAACATCTGCCATTTTCAGAAGCTCCTGACAGGTTGGTTCAATATTATAAGTCAGGGAAAATTCGCTTTGCCTGCAAATACAGTCCATATAGTTCAAATAGCTCTGACAGAATTCCGCCTGTTCCTCATATAATTCATTCTTAACCTGAAAGTCTATATCCTGATACAGTTTTGTCAGAATTTTGCGATTATTACTGTCAAGTGAAAAGGGATTTATAACAAAAAAGCTATTCTTTCCGATCACCAGAGTACTGCCGTCCTCAGAAAGGATAAAACCTCCTGCCTGCCCTTCGCATTGATCCTCTAACTCTCTGACAATCTCCGCCAATAATGAAGGTTTCTCAACTACAAGCTCATTCACCCTGTTTTCTTCCAGTATAAGAGAAAATCCGAGTTTACTATGTACCAGTTTTATCATCCAATTCACCTTACTGTAGCAGCATATACATTAAATTTACAGGATAACCATTCTTTCATCCGTGTCCAACACATCTGAATATTTTTCGCCAAGAATATACTCCATTCTCTCATATTGTTTCTCCGTTATTTTCAGTGCCTGGATTAACCCCTTTTCCGGCTTATTCCTTCGAATATTTTCAAGAAGCGCATCGGCTGCTGTGGCATTTTGGAGCAATCTGCAGTAGACGGATTCCTGAAGCATCATGAAACCGCTTTTTAACAAATACTTACGGAATCTCGCATATTCTTTTCTCTCATGGGCTGTAACCACCGGAAGATCAAACATTATTAAAACTCTCATAAACCTATAGCTCATTCCTGTAAAACCTTATCAGAGAAATATCCCTTTCGCTCAACGCATCCAGCACACTTTTTGTATAAATCCTGATGGCATTATTTATGTATTCTTTTCTGTCAGAAATAAACACCTCCTGATTCAGCAAATTTACCATCTGCATCTTTTCCTCATGCTCAAATTTTTCCAGCTTCATCTGATATGCCTTACGGTCTACCAAAATACGGTAAGGCTCCATAAGATCAGATGAAAGATTATAGGAATTAAATACATTATCATGAAATATTCCAAGCTGTGTCAGGTATCCATTACTGACCACCTCGCGGTTAAAGGTAGAAAGCATAACGGCATACCCATAGTTCAACGCCGCATTAATCGGACTGTCTTCTGCTCTTGTAAATTCCTTTCCGAAAACCACATTAAAGTACACCCTCGCCGCATGTCCTTCCCGATTTGTAGAATCACCCAGCTGTAATTGGTTTAAATACTCCTCTAATAAAACCTGCTAAGAAAAGTCAATAGTTTTTTTGCAGGTTTTTAAAATATTTT
>CANOVJ010000025.1 GCA_947570615.1 uncultured Lachnospiraceae bacterium | reverse complement strand
AGAGCGCTACTTTAGGGAAGTAGAGGCCGCAAGTTCAAGTCTTGTCACTCCGATGGAGAAGAACACCGTATTTGCGGTGTTCTTCTTAATGTAAAGAAGAAAATTTGATTGTATTTCTACAGGCCGCAGGATATAATGATATTGACTGGAGGTGGAAGAAGTATGGATGCATTGAGAAAAGAGGAAGTATATATAATAGATGATATTTATGCCTTGCCAGATGGTGAGAGGGCCGAGTTGATTGATGGAAAACTTTATTATATGGCTCCTCCGAGTACAAAGCATCAGAGATTATTAAATTTTCTTAATACAGAAATTAATATATATATCAGGAAAAATAATGGAGATTGCGAGGTGTTTCCGGCCCCGTTTGCAGTATTTTTGAATGAGGATGATACCAATTATGTAGAACCGGACATATCTGTCATTTGCGATAAAAACAGGATAACGGATAAAGGGTGTTATGGCGCTCCGGATTGGGTTATAGAAATTGTTTCTCCTGGAAATAAATCGATGGATTATTTTACAAAACTGTTTAAGTACCGGACGGCAGGCGTCAGGGAGTATTGGATTGTTGATCCGGAAAAAGAAATGGTCACGGTATACAGATTTGAAAAGGAAACAATGGAACAATATTCTTTTGATGAAAATATACTGGTTGGAATATATGAGGATTTTACTATAAAAATACAGTAGAATACAGGTATAAACAGAGTGTTAATGAAAGCATTTGGAAAATGAAAATCCAGATGCTTTTATCACAAAATGAAGCGGATTAATCGGATTGCCGGAGGTATATGGAGATGTTTAAGACTTTATACAATAAGGGCATGGCTGTTTATGAAAAATTCCGGAATGTCGAATATGGATTATATAAGATCAGAAAGCGTCAGCGGCTTAAGAATACAGACTTTACCATTATCGCCTCAAACTGTACGGGGACTTTTATGTATTATGACCTGAAAGTCCCTTTTTTGTCACCGACCATTAATCTGAATATTGAAATCAACGATTTTGTGAAAATGGTGGAAAACCTGGAGTGGTACATGTCTCAGGAGATTGCGGAGCTGGAAGGGGAAAGCGACAGATGCCCCGTAGGCCTGTTGGGGGATATTAAGATTTATTTTGTGCATTATGATACCTTTTCTGAGGGGGTGTCGAAGTGGGAGGAGCGGAAAAGGCGTATAAATCGGAATAATATGTTCATTGTGGGAATGGGGACAGATACCTGTACCCGTGAGACGCTGGCGCGGTTCGAACGTCTTCCGTACCCTGATAAGGTGATTTTCACCCATAAGACCTATCCGGAATTTAAGTCTTCCTTCCATATAAAGGGCTATGAGCAGAAGGGGGGATTGTGTTGTTTGCCGGTGTATAAAAAACAGCTCCTGAAAAGACGTCCTGTGGATGATTTTGATTATGTGACCTTTCTTAACAGGTCGTAAAGTGCTGACTGGAAAAGCAGGAAAGGAGATCATATTGAGCGGGACAAAACCGGAGAATCCGGTGAAAAAGGTCTCTGTCATTATTCCCGTGTATAACTCAGAATTATTTATAGAGCAGTGCGTTCAGTCGGTAACAGATCAGACTTACAAAAATCTGGAGATACTGATCATAGATGACGGGTCTGCGGACCGGAGTGCGGAAATATGCAGAGGGTTAAGCGCTGAGGATGGCAGAATTAAACTGGTATCACAGAATCACAAGGGCGTTTCGGCGGCAAGAAATTATGGTCTGGATCTTGCTGTGGGAGATTTTGTGTTCTTTCTGGACAGCGACGATGCGATCCACCCGTTGCTGATGGAGCATTTTGTCAGGCAGGCTGAACGCGTTCATGCCGTGGCAGTGATGTGCGATTACAGAAAATTAAATAACCGCCGGATGAAAAAGGTGTTAAACCGGACGCTGGAAGGCGATGAAAAGCCTGAATGGCAAATCGGAGAGGGAGAGAAGCCGGCGGAGTGGTTCCACACAGCGTATCTGGAGCAGATGTCAGGAATTGGCGGTAAGCTGATCCGGCGAAATGCGACAGAGGATCTGAGATTTGACGAGAGACTGACCTGTGGAGAGGATACGCTGTTTATGTATTATCTGACAGGCAGACAGATCTGCATGGCATATTCTCCGGTGAAGTGGTATTATTACAGGCAGCATGATAAGAGTCTGAGCCATCTGGCTGATGGGACGAGAAACTGCCATTATTTTGAATGTTGTAAAACGATCCGGGATCACGAATTTCGAAAGGGGAATACCACTTACTCCCTGATCTGGGAAGGATGGCTCATTTATCATCTGGAAAAATCGTTTTTACTGATGAAGAAGGCCAAACGAAAAGACGAATGCCAAAGGCTCACGGAGCTGGCCGGCGGAGAAAGGGCGCATCCCCTGTTCCGGAAGCTGGAAGGACGCAGAAAGCGCTGGTTTGAGCTGATTTTTTCGGACAGATATCCCTGTCAGGTTCTGCTGGCATATCTGGCAATGAAGGAACGGGTCTGGAAAACGGTACTGGGAATACAGAAGCTGAAAAGCTCCTGACAGAACCGACTGTCAGGAGCTTTCATCTCATATCTATTCAACTGGAGTCTGCGGCTCAGGAGAAGCGTCTGCAGAACTGTCTGTACTCTCAGGGCTGGAAGAGGTATCGCCGCCATTGTCCGATCCGGAGCTGCTCTCGCCGGAACCGGAAGAGCTACTGTCATCGCCGCTGGAGAAATCTCCCCCGTCACTGCTGTCGTCTGTGCTTCCGGAATCGGTATTGTCGGTATTGTTATCTTCAACGGGCGTATCACTGCTGCCGCTGTCTGTGGTTCCTTCCGCTGGGTTGGAGCTGTCATTGCCGGAACCACTGTTTCCTGTCGAACCGTTGCCGCTCTCGGGCTGGAAACCGGAATCCTCTTTTTGATCGGAGGAACCGTTGCCAGTGGAGGGATCAACGGAATCAGGAGTTTCTCCGCCGGGAGTTAAGGAATCTGTATCCTTATCGGCGGAAGGAGTCCCATCCGCTGATTCATTATTCCCGGTATCCGGTGAAGGAGTGGCGATCAGATTTCCGGCCTCGTCGTAGTATGGCTCCGTACTGGTGAAAAAATCGCCCAGGTCTTCGTAGTCATCTACATCGAGGCTGAGAGGAGTAATTACATCCTGCCCATCCACCTTACCGTGAGGTACCATTGTCCAGCTGTCGTTCCAGTCATCTTTTTCGCGGGCATCAAGATATTCATTCAGGTTTTCAAATATTAATGGTTTTCCGTCCTTATATACAGGATTATTATAGTCGCCTAAAATATGATAACCAGTACTGTTTTTGCTGGTTTGGAGTATATGGCCGGATGTGTTAACGTGATCCCAGATCTTCTCCGGGGAATCGAAATAATATACTTTCTGGTCATCAACATCATATATTGCATAGAAACTAACATAAAGCTGCCCGTTTACACCCGTTCCCCATTTAATATTATCTGCGTCATAAACATCTTTATAGTTATCATTATACCACGCAAGAAAAGCCGATTCATCACTAAACTGCAATGGCTGACCCAAAAAATTATACAATGTATAAGTGCCGGCGGAAGCAGCACCATCTGCACCTGTCGCCATATCAATCCCTCCTTAAATATAAATTTAAAGTGTTCATCTACAAAATATGTATTTTGTAAAACATATCCTTCTATATATTCCAATTTTATACTATAATATATTCAGCGCTTTGTCAATCTTTCCGAATAAATAAAAGTACACGAAATGAAGGAAAAGAAACGTGGCAGAACCGCTGAATATAACATGCTATGACAGGAAGTATACGGATACGCCTGTGTCGCGGGAAATCATTTTTTCTGTGTCGCTCCCTTTCCCGCGGCCTGATATATTATATTCCGAAATCCTCCTCCATGGAACTTAAAAGCTGATACGAGGAAAGAAAAATATATGCTTGAAATAGGAAAGACATATCTGGATCTTCAAAAAGAAAACATACGCCTGTGCGCCGATATTGCGACGGATGAGAGAGAATTTACCTTATGGTTCGCTGTGGACTGTGCCCAGGAAGAATACTTTACTCCCGGCCGGGCTGACGCCTTTCTCATGGCGCTTCTGCCTTATGCCATGAGGGGAGGGCAAGAGGTGAGATGCGCAGATCCCATATCGGAGCGGCTTTGTTACCAGCTGATCCATTATCTGATCCCGGCGCTGTCCTTCGGCCGGGCAAAATATCGAGGGATCGCCATCGACGCCCCGCTGGCGAGGGAACCCGTTCGCAATTGCAGGGCGGTGGGAGCCGCTTTTTCGGGTTCTGTCGATTCCCTGTATACTGTTATGGGACATGGCCGGGCAAGCGAATACCCTCTGACCCATATCCTTGTTCTGAATGCCGGCGTCTTTGAAGGAGCGGCGGGAAGGAAAGCTTTTCAGAAAAGGCTTTGGCGGGCCAGGCGTTTTGCCAAAAAGAACCATCTGGAGGTGGTGGGGGTCGATACCAATTTGCAGGAGATGCTTTCGGAGCGCTTTTATCAGGTGTACCCCTTTCGGGAAATGGCCTGTGCTCTGACGCTGCAGGGCCTGTTTTCTGTGTATCTGCTCAGCTGCGGGTACGATGTGGCCCATTTCAGGATGAACAGAAGCGAGGCCGCCAGCTTCAATCTGTTGACAGCAATGTGTGTTTCTACAGAAAGCCTCGCCCTTTATCCCTCAGGGGTGGAGGAGAAGCGTTGGAAAAAGCGCACGGCGTTGAAGGGCTGGCGTGAGGCGCAGCGGTGGCTTCATGTGGACGAGCGGGATGTGCCTGTGCCGACGGATACGCTGACCTGGGAGGAACGATTTGGAAGGAAAGGGCTGTGTCGGCACTGGCAGCGGAAAAGGAGAGAATGGGATGGACAAAATCAGACTGAAACAGCCGTATCTGATGGAAACAACCGATGAAATCCGGCTGTGTGCAGAGGTTGACAGGCAGGGACAGGGAGAGACGATCTGGTTTTCGGCAGAAAAGGAATATGGCGTTTATCTGACCGCGGAGCGCGCTGACGCTTTCCTGGTGGCGCTTCTGCCCACCGCCATGAGGGAAGGGGCCGACCTGCTCTGTGAGGGGACGGTGACGAAGCGTCTGCTGTATCAGATTAACCATTACCTGATTCCCATGCTTGCAGATAATCTGCCAGAGCTCCATCGGATAAGCGTCCGCGCCCGGGCTCAGGAGGGGGCGCTTTCCTGTGCGGGAGCAGTGGGAACGGGCTGGACAGGGGGCGTTGACAGTATGTATACGGTGATGGAGCATCTCTCCCCCGGGGAGGGCCATTATAAGCTGACCCATCTGCTGATCACCAGCAGCGGCACGTTTTTGCCCTGGAAAAAGACAGAGATACTTAGGGAACAGGTGGCGAAGGCCAGAGAGGGGATTGCCACTGATCTGGACGGACTTGAGGTAGTCGGCGTGGACAGCAATATACAGGAGCTGTTTCCGGAGGATTTCATGTCTTTCCAGGGCTTTCGTCTTGCCAGCGCCGTGCTGGCGCTCCAAAAGCTCTTTGGCGTCTATCTGCAGTCCTCCTCCTACTCCTTCGATGAATTCCGGTTTCCGGATTATTGCTTCAGCTTTTATGAGCTGGCGGTGCTGCGCTTCTTTGAAACAGATAATACGGCGTTTTATTCCGCCGGGGGCGCTTATCCCCGGGCCGAAAAGCTGGCGCATCTGGCAGACTTTCCGCCGGCCTGGAAGTATCTGCATCCCTGTATTATGGTGAAGGGAGATAATTGCGGCAGGTGTAAAAAGTGCGTCTGGGCCGAGTCCATGCTCTATGTCATGGATAAGCTGGAGCGTTTTTCACAGGTGTTCGACGTGGAGGAATTTAAGCAGAAGAAGGACTGGTATTTTGCCCGGGCCGTCGATCTGAAGGATCCTTTTCTGGTTTATGCTTTTGCCCAAAAGGGGGTTAATATACCCTATGTAAAACGCATGAGAGCCATGTGGAAGAAGGCGCGTGAGGAAAAAGAGTCAGACTCTTCAGAAGACTGAGTCTTCTCAGGAATGAATCATTCGGTCATGAAAAAGTAATAGTGCTTGAGCACGCTCATAGGCCGTCCGATTTCCCGCACCCGCCCTTCGTGGAGCCAGAGCACCTCGTTACAGATCTTTAGCATCATCCTGATATTGTGGGATACCATGATCACCGTGTGCTTTTTGTCGCTGATCAGCTCCTGCATTTTGGCGAAGCTTTTCCTGCCAAAGCGTTCGTCCCCGACGCTGAATACCTCGTCGATCAGGATGATATCTGATTCCAGCAGGGCGGTGATGGAGAAGGCCAGCTTTGAGTGCATGCCGCTGGAATACGTTCGAAGGGGCATGTCGATGAATTCCCCCAGCTCGGAAAATTCGATGATTTCGTCCATTCTCTGCATGATCTCCTTTTCAGAGAAGCCCAGGAGCATTCCCGAGAGGATGATGTTCTCCCGGCCGGAGAGCGTGTCCTTGAAGCCGATTCCCAGAGCCATGAGAGAAACGGAGTGGCCCTTTAAGTCGATACTGCCGGAGTTGGGCGAAAAAATCCCGCCGATGGAGCGAAGCAGGGTGGATTTTCCGCTGCCGTTTTCCCCCACAATTCCAAGAATTTCTCCCTCACGGACGGAAAAGGAAACATTCTTTACGGCCTCAAAAACCTCATGGCCTCCTTTCTCCTCAAAAACGGAGTGCTTCATGGTGATATTGGGAAGCAGCCTGTAGCTGATACAGACGTCCTTCACCTCGATGGCGATATCGGGTTGTTCTGTCATGATTACTGAATCATTCTTTTCCATCAGATGCTCCTCATGTAGGAATTTTCGTTCCGGTAGATAAGCGATATGCCAAAGAGCAGGATGAGAGAGCCGATCACGGCCCACAGCACAAGAAGCTCCCAGGATACCGCCGTTTTGTAGATCAGGGCGTCTCTGGCCGCCGCCAGCAGCCAGGCGATGGGGTTCGCTTTTTCCATAATCTCTCCGTATGGAGGCGGGATGCGCTTCCCCACGGCATAAAAAATGCCGCTTAAGTACATCATCATCCGCAGGGCGATATTGGTGACATAGGACAGATCCCTCACAAAAACGCCGTAGTGGAGCAGAATGGTCCCGCAGGCGAAGGTGATCAGGAAAAGGTCGAACAGGATCGGGATGATGTACAAAATGTGGACGGAAACCGGGATACGGTATATGAGCATCATCAGGGCTACGATGCCGAAGGAGATCAGCATCTTAAAGCCGTTGACCAGCATTCTGGAAAACAGCAGGATATATTTCGGAATGTAGATCCTGCTGATGATGCCGCTGTTTTTCCGCACGGTAAAGATGCTCTCCATGATATTACCGGCAAAAAAGGACCACATGGTCAGGCCGATGAAAATAAATACCGAAAAATATTCTTCGATTACATTGAATACGACGCCGTATATGAAAATGTAGACGAGCATCATGCCCAGCGGCTCGAGCAGCCACCAGAGCCAGTCCAGATAGGAGTTGATCACCTCTGTCTCCAGATCGGCCTTTGCCAGGCGTAGCGCGTATCTGTAATATTTCCGCATATCTCTGTAAAAGGAGCGTGTGTCCTGTATGAACCGCATTTTTAACCTCTGCCCTTTCTCGCCGGATTTCTTTTTATTCTGTCTCTCTGTAACTATAACATAATTGTTAAATATTTGATTGCTTTTGAAGGTTTTTTATATCCATAACCTTTTTCGCTTTCTGTTCAATCTCTTTAGCTGTATGCTCGCTTGTCAGCACAATAATAATGCGGTCTGTTCCCTGCTTTGTTACCTTTAAGATACGGATCAGCCATGTCCCCAAAAAACTTGTCCTTTATAATATAAAACCCCGTTTTCTTCATTTGACTGTCCTCATTATGGAAAAAGTCCTCCACCTTACGGCGAAGGACTATACTTTCGACCCAACCATTTATATACCGCATATTGGTCAGCGGTAAACTTTCAACCTGACCATTTATATACCACCTATCGGTCAGTGGTAAACTTTGCCTGTATCTTTATACTAGCAGGCACAAAGAGGAAAGTCAATAGAACTTCCCCTTAAAATTTTATGCAGATAGCTGCTGATTATTCCCGAATACTTTGTCTATGGCAATTTCTCAATCACATAAGGAAAACAGAAAAAGATGCCCTGGCCGAATAGACTTGGGATTCCCGTTATGGTATACTCAGGCCAGGGCGCAGGCCTGCAGCCGCCTGCGTCCTTATTTGAGCAGAAAAGGAACACAGATGAAAAAGATATCGGTTATTATTCCTGTTTATAATTCGGAACAGTTTGTAAGGCAGTGTATTTCCTCGGTCCTTTGCCAGACCTATCGCAATCTGGAGATTCTGGCGGTGGACGACGGTTCGCAGGACGGGAGTCTGGCAATCTGCAACGGACTCTGCGCGCAGGATGGACGCATCCGGGTTTTCCATCAGGAAAACAGGGGCGTCTCAGCGGCCCGAAACCGCGGCCTTGAAAAGGCGCGGGGGGAGTATGTATTTTTTCTGGACAGCGATGACGCCATCCACCCCCTTTTGCTGGAAGAGCTGGCAGAGGCTCTGGAGGAAAACGGGGCCGGGCTGGCGATGTGCGACTACAGACAGGTAAGCTCCGGCCAGATGGACAGAATTCTGCGAAATATAGCGGATTGCCCCGCCGCTTCGTCCGCGCGCCCGGTGAGCGTGGCTTCGGCGGACCAGGCCCGGGAGTGGTTCCACATCACGTACAGGGGCGTGCTGGCAGGGATAGGAGGCAAGCTGATCCGCAGGGAGCTGATCGGAAACAGGCGGTTTCATCCGAAGCTGATTAACGGGGAGGATACGCTGTTTCTCCACGGTCTGGTCTGCGCGGGGATACGGATTGCGTATCTGCGGCGCGGGTGGTATTATTACAGGCGTTATTCTGAGAGCACCACCCACTCTCTGAGGATGGTGGCCGGAAAGAATTACTTTCTCTCCGGCCAGGCGATCAGGGACAGGGAATACCGCAGGGGAGAGACGGAATTTGCGCTTGCGTGGGAGAGACTGCTTCTCGTCCAGATGCAGCGTCATTATCTGGCCAGGAGAGAGGCGAAAGACCGGGAGGGTTGCCGGAGACTGAGGGCAAGGGCGCTGGCCGAAAAGGAGCATCCGTTATTTGCCATGGTTCCGGTGAGCATGCGCCTGCTGTTTCTGAGCTGTTTCTTCTGCAGGCCGCTGTATTTTTTCCTGGAAAGGCTCTTTCAAAAAGATCCGAAAGGGTTTTTCTGGAAAATGATATGGATCGTACAGCGGATCTGCTGGCTGGTCAGACGAAGGCTCGCGTCCACAGACACCCTTGGCAGATATCTGTGGTTCTTTCGGTTGTTCCTGTTCAGGAGGGGTAAGAAAGAAAAGATTTCCAGGCTGATCAGAAGGCTTCGCGAGAAGGAAACGATATGAAACCATTTGGAAAGAAAGAAGCGTGCTGCGGCTGCGGCGCCTGCGTGGACGTATGTCCGAAAGGGGCGATCCGTATGGCGCGGGACGGGGAGGGGTTTGACTATCCGGTAATCGACCGGAAGCGATGCTGCGGCTGCGGTCGGTGCCGGGAAGTCTGCCCCGTGAGAAATCCGGCCAGGGAAAAGAGTGGCAATCTGTATTTTGGCGTTCGTGCAAAGGAGCCCGGGCTCAGAGCCTCCGGCTCCTCGGGGGGAATGTTTTCCCTTCTGGCACAGTATGTTTTCCGACGCCGGGGCGTGGTTTTTGGAGCCGCATACAATGAGCGGATGGAAGTGCTGCACACACAGGCCTTTGATATGGAGGGGCTTTCCAGGCTGAACAGGACAAAATATGTGCAGAGTAATATGGAAGGGATTTATCGCAGAATTGAGAAATACCTGCAGGAGGAAAGGTGGGTTCTATTCTGTGGAACCCCCTGCCAGGCTCAGGCGCTTTTGCTCTTTCTGAAGAGGGAATACCCCAGGCTGATCGTCGCGGATCTTGTCTGCTATGGCGTTCCCTCCCCCGGCCTCTGGCGTTCCTTTGTAAAAGATCTTGAGGGCAGGCACGGCGGGCGGATGACGGATTTCTCCTTCCGCGACAAGAGAAACGGGGACAATGGGCATACCTGCTCTTACCGGATAGAGGGAGTGGAATATGTACACTCGCTTCACCAGGACGCCTTCTGTAAGCTGTATTTTAAAAATTTTACCCTGCGGCCCTCCTGCCACAGCTGCAGCTTCTGTACGGTGGAGCGGGGGAGCGATTTTACCATCGGCGATTTCTGGGGAATTGAGCGTGTAAGGCCGGACTGGGACGACGGGATGGGAAATTCTCTGGTCATCCTTCACACGGACAGGGCGGCGCAGGTGTGGGAGGAAGTAAAGCGGGAGGCGCTCTGGTTTGGCTGTGAGCAGCAGGACATTCTCCAGCCCCGCCTGCAGGGCCCCACCGAGGCGGCCGGAGGGCGCGGCGTATTTATGATGCTGCAGCGGATTCTGCCGTTTTCCCTTCTGCTTAAGCTGATGCCGGGCGGGGCGGGAGTAAGGGCGGTCTGGAGACGCAGGAGGGGCTGAGGCCCGGAAGGGAAAAGAGGCGGGGATATGAAGGTGGGAATCCTCACATTTCACTGTGCGGACAATTATGGAGCAATGCTTCAGGCATACGGGCTGAAAACGTATCTGAGAGGCCAGGGCGTACAGGCGGATATTGTGCGCTATGAGCCGCCCTTTATGACGGGCAGGCACTGGCTGATCCCCTACGTGCCCATGGGGAATATTTCCAGGATACGATGGCTGGCCTGGCGCAGGGGAAAGGCCCACATAAGCCTAGGGGCGGATTTTTTCCGGCAGAGGGCCAACATGCGCCGTTTCAGAAAAAGATATCTCACCTGCGGCCAGTGGGGGAAATTGCTGTTCGCGCCCTGGCTTAAATGGCTTCCCTGTCGATATTATATTGTGGGGAGCGATCAGATCTGGAATCCCGACATCACCTGCGGCCTGCGCAGGGTCTATTTCGGAGCCTTTGAATCCAGGCGAAAGGAAAGGGTGATCGCCTACGCGGCGAGTATGGGAGGCCCGGCTCTGGCGGCGAAGTATGACGGGAAATTTTCGGAGCTGGTGCGGCATCTGGACGCCATATCCGTGCGCGAGGAGGAGGCGGCTGCCTATGTGAGGCGCTTTTATCCGGGGGAGGTGGAGGCGGTTCTGGATCCCGTGTTTTTTCTGGAAAGGGAGGCCTGGGAGAGGGTGGAGGATCCGCCCCGGCGGGAAGGATATATTCTGGTATATACCACGGAAAACAATCCTGAGATGACCGCGTATGCCCAAAGGCTCTCTGAGGAGAAGAGCCTTCCGGTGGTGGAGCTGCGGGTCGCCAGAAGGGAGCAGGACGCCGGATTTACGGTGGATTACACGGCAGGGCCGGCACAGTTTCTGGGATATATCCATAAGGCCGACTATGTGGTGACAAATTCCTTTCACGCCGTGGCGTTCAGCATCATTTACCAGAAGCAGTTTCTGGTGTTTCTGCACAGCAGCCTGGGGGCAAGGATTAAAAATGTGCTGCGGATCCACGGGCTTGAGAGCAGGTTGCACCAACCGGGAAGGGATGATATGATAGATGCCGGCACGGACTGGGGGAAGGTCAGAGAAAAAACCGCACAGAGCATCACAAGGTCGGAGGAATTCCTGCGGAGGAATCTGTCCTGACGCGCGGACAGGGAGGAGCCGGGATATGGAGAAGAAGGAATATTGTGAAGGACTGGTATCTGTGGTTACGCCGGTGTACAACGGGGAACATCATTTATCCTGGATGCTGGATTCCGTCCTGAATCAGACCTGGGATCAGATCGAGATGATTCTGGTGGACGACGGCTCCCGGGACGGTACGTTAGAGGTGGCGCGAAGCTACCGGGAAAGGTTTAAGGAGCGGGGATATGAGTACCACATCGTGCAGGCGCAGCACCGGAACGCTTCCGCCGCCATCAACTGCGGGCTGCCATATGTGAGAGGAGAATTTCTGATCTGGCCGGACAGCGATGATATTCTCGAGCCGGAATCTGTGAAAAGGCGGGTAGCGTTTTTGCAGGAAAATCCCCGGTATCAGTGCGTCAGATCCCTTTCCTCCTACTTCGATGAAAAAACTGGAAAAATTCTGGAGCGGGCGGACGAAAAGACAGGGGATCTTTCCAGGGAGGATCTGTTCTGGGAGATCCTGGAGATCCGGACCTTTGTGTGCTGCGGGTGCTATATGCTGAGAACGGCCCCCTTTTTCGAGATCTATCCGGATCGCCATATACCGGAATACGATGTGGGACAGAACTTCCAGATGCTGCTGCCCTTTATGTTCTTCCACAGATGCCCCACCATCCGGGAAAAGCTCTACAGGGTCTGCGCCAGGGAGGGGAGCCATTCGAGAAGAAAGCTGACGCAGCAGCAGGAGGAAAAGAAATATCGGGACTATGAGGATCTGGTGGATGAGATCGCCGGAATATGCGGAATAAGGGACAGAGAGTCAAAAAAGCGGATTCTGTACTGGAAGGCGAATCGCAGATATCAGATCGCCGTGAAATATAAGCGCAGGGCCAGGACCGTGGGAGCGCTGTATCAGCTGTACAGATGCGGAAGATTTCCCTTCCGGAAAATGCTTCAGGATTCTCTGAGCTGTATAGCGGGAGGACGCAGAGCATGAACGCAGTCACGGCCGGCGTCATGATCTCGGTCATTATCCCCGTCTACAACACGGCCCCCTGGCTTGCGCGATGCCTTTCCTCCATCAGGCGCTCCACATACCGGGATTTTGAGATCATCCTGGTGGACGACGGCTCCACAGATGAAAGCGCCGATATCTGCCGTCGCTTCTGCCTGAGGGAGGGCCGTGCCAGGCTGATCCGGCAGGAGCACGCGGGGGTGTCCGCGGCCAGAAATCATGGGATCGCCGCAAGCCGTGGAAAATGGCTTGTCTTTGTGGATTCTGACGATGTGGTTTCCCGGGATTTCCTGGGGCTGGTGGCACAGGAGCGGTTTCAGGGACAGGATCTGCTGTTGTTCGACTTTGCGGGCCAGAGGAAGGAGCGCGGGAAGCAGCGGCGGATCAGGGATTTTCACAGTGACGGGAGCGGGCGAAAGGCATTATACTGTAAAAAGAAGGATATGGTCTCTGTTCTGGAGGCCATGCTGTGCATGCGTCAGCCTGTAAGGGGAGCGAACACGAATCTGTGCTCTCCCTGTGGCAGAGCTTACAGAAGCGCCCTTGTAAAAGAGAAGGGAATTACCTTTCCTTCCGATCTGGAAATCTGCGAGGACAGGATTTTTAACGCCCGGTATTTTCTGGAGACGGGGGCCTGCGCATATATTCCAAAGACCGTATATTATGTGGAAAGCCGCGGGGACTCGGCCACCCATTGCTTTCACCCGGATTATCCCCGGCAGGATCGCCGGTTCCGGAGAAAATTGCGGGATATTCTGAAGGAATACGGCGTTTGGGGACGGCTTAAGGAGGCATATTATGAGAATGTGCTCTCCGCCATGGCGGATGTGCTGGTGAAGGGGATCTTCAGACCCGGCAACGGCCTGAAAAAATGGACGAAATATGAATTTTGTCAGATCATGCAGAGGGATGAGATTTACAGGCGGGCTCTGCGTTATAACCGGAGATGCGGGAGAATGGCCAGAAGAGCGCTTCTCTTTTTCTGGAGCCGGGAATGCTATGGGATTGCCGCTCTGATCTGCCGGGCAGCGTTTGTTGTTCTGGAGAGACAGCGGGGAAGCGTCAGGAGGTAGGAGAGTGACATTATACTGGATACTGGAATATCTGAAGGTACTGGGAGGCTATGTGTTTCTGATGTTCGTGTGGCCGTCGGTGGTCTTTGGCGCTCATCTGAGGAGGAAGAGCGCAGGATACCGGTTTGGCTTCTGCGTTACCGTGCAGATCGTCATTGTAAACACGGCGATTCTCATACCCGGCGTATTTCATCTTCTCAATCAGAGGGTGGTCTTCTGCGCTTTTTACGGCGTTTTTCTGGCTGCGCTGGCCGGTAATTTTGGGCGAAGATATATCTTCCGGCTTCAGAACCTGGCAGAATATCTTCTCGGGGAGGAGTTTACCTGGGCGGACGCCGCAGGCAGGGCCGGAGGATATCTGTCCCGGATCCGGCGGAAAATGCGTCCGCGCCTTGCGGAGTATGCCCTGTTCGCCCTCCTGCTGCTTTTTGCGATGGTTTATTTTTCTCATTCCGCATTTCAGAATTACATGTATGGATTCGGGGATCTGTATACCCATCACGCCTGGATCTATGGACTGGTGGAGGGACAGATATTTTACGACGGGATCTATCCGGAGGCGATGCACTGCTTTGTCTACAGTCTGCACACGCTGACGGGCGTCCGGATTTACAGTATCCTGCTGTTTCTGCAGCCCATACATGTAATCGTATTTCTGACCGCGGCATATTTTCTGATGCGGGAGGTATTTCACTGGCGCTGTGTGCCGCTGTTTGTCCTGGGGGCGTTTTTGTTCCTGGATATAAAGAACACCGAAGCGCTGGCAAGTATATCCCGCCTGCAGTGGACGCTGCCCATGGAATTTGGCCTGCATACGGAGTTTCTCTGTGCCCTTTACATGACGCGTTATTTGAGGGCGGGAAGATCCGGAGAGGAGAAGGAGAGGAAATCCGGATTATATCTGGATGAGAATCTGTTTCTGTTCATGATGTCGGTTACCGCGTCTGTTGCCACGCATTTTTATACGACGATTATGGCCATCTTTGTGTGCGTCTGCTTTGCCCTGTTCCGGATCAGAAGGGTTTTCAGAAGAGAGCATTTTCCTGCGCTGATCGCGGCGGCCCTGGCCGGTCTGGCGGTTGCGGTGATTCCCATGGGAGCGGCATTTGCGTCCGGCATTCCCTTTCAGGATTCCATGGAATGGGCGGTTAAGGTGATACGGGGCGAGGATGATCCGGGAAGGCCTACGGCGAGCGCTTCCTGGAATCAGGACGGCATGGAGGTGTATCAGGAGCAGAGGAGGATGGATATCGCCTGTGCGCGAAACACCAAAGAGCTGAACCGAAAGCAGGCCGGCCGGCAAGGGGCGGGAAACAGTGCGGCGTTTGCGAAGGCGGCCCAAAGCGCCGGGAAAATTTCGGGCTATGTCAGGCAGAAGGCGGGAGCGCTTTACCGGGAGGGATATGTAACCTTATACGGAGAGAAAAGGGGATTTCGGTTTGCGGGGCTGACACTCGTTTCCCTGTTGCTGTGGTTTCTTCTGCGGCTGGCTTTCCACGGACGTTTCAGGGAAGCCGTGGGCGGCTATCCGCCGGTGATTCTGGCCTCGGTTCTTTTTGTGACGGCATTTGCGGCGTCCGAACTGGGACTTCCCCAGCTTGTGGATGCGCCGCGGCTGTGCTCCACCGGCCACATGCTTCTGCTGGCTGTTGCGGCGATGCCGTTGGATGTGCTGTTTCTGGGGCTGGCTGTTATATTCAGAGACAGTGTCCTGCAGGGGTTATCGGTCTGGACGGCGGCGGGCATCTGCGGAGCGACGGTGATCACGGGAAATTATCATGGATATCTGTATGACGAGGTTTCCCGCTATGAGGCGGCGGTGATGGTGACGGACTCGATTATCAGAACGCTTCCCGCCTACACGTATACGGTCGTATCCCCCACGGATGACCGAAGTCAGGTTCTGGGGTACGGGTATCATGAGGAATTGCAGGATTTTGTCCGGGCATTGGCGGATGAGAATTACAGAATTCCCACGGAGTATGTCTATATATATGTAGAAAAAAAGCCGATTCAGTATGGCCAGTTCTGTTTTTATGACGGCCCTGCATGGCTGGCGGAGGATAAATATCCGGAGCTGTTTGACGACCCGGCCGTGCCCCAGGGCTCTGCCGCATGGGAGGAGCGCTATCCCGGCGTTCCCGGTGTGAGCAGGCGCGGCGGGATCACCGTGTCGGAGGTTTCAGAGCAGGCCGCCGGGGGAGAGGTAAACTACGCGTACATCAATCCCTGGTCCGCCTACAAGGATTTCGACAACCGTACCATCCTGGAGTCCAGAGCATATTACTGGTGCCAGGACTATATGCAGAGCCATCCCTGGGAGATGCAGGTCTATTATGAGGACGAAAATTTCGTCTGTTACTGTCTGAAACAGGATATTGGCGTATTTTAGGTTTATGAAAAAAGAACAATAAGTATATATTCCATTATATGGAAATATACGATGCCATATTCGGTTTTAACGTTGCAATTACATCCCTGTATGTGTATAATAAGTAATATTAGAGATTTTTCTGACACTGGACATAATTCTGATTTCGTACAATTTTCCGCGGCGATGGAGAGCACTGTCATCGTCCGGGATTGCCTGAAAAATCGGAAAATATTATAAAGGATGGAAAAACGACGGTGAATGTATTATTAATTGGCGGCGGCAGCAGGATGACGGATGCCGTGATTGACAAATTGAATAAGAGTGGTCATCGCATTTATCTTTTGACGGGGCGCAGGGATAAGCGTTTTTCTTATAAGCGTGTCTTTGAGAGATACGATTTTCCCTACGAGGACGAGAGCGTCAAGGATGTATTCGAGAGCGTGAGCCCGGACATGGTGGTGTTTATGGGTGCGTTCGACACGAATTTCGACTGGCGCAGGGCCCGGCAGGAATCCACCCGGTATGCGTCCGCGCTGATGAATATCATGTCGGCATACTCCGTGGTGGGAAAGGGACGTTTCGTGTATTTTTCCTCCCATGAGGTGTACAGCCGTTCCTATCAGGACAATATCCCCGAGAGCGAGAGCGTATCGCCCAGCGGCTTTAAGGCGCTGGCCCTGGCGCAGGGGGAGGAGATCTGCGACAACTACAGGAGGATGCAGGGGCTGGATACGGTTATTCTCCGGTTTGACCATCTTTACGGGATTCCCCTGAAGGGGCAGGAGGAGAGCAATCCCTGCTTCAGACTCTGCCTTGAGGGACTCAAAACCGGGAAGATTTCTGCAAGCGACCGGAATATTTTTTCCATGATCTACTTAAACGACGCCGTGGAGCTGGCCTACAGAGTGATGGAGAAGGAGAAGACGGCGCGCTCCTGCTATCACATTTCCTCCGGGGAGGAGATCAGCGAGATGAAGCTTGCGGATCTGGTGGCAAAGGGGCTGGGAGCAGGCGTCCAGGTGGTCAATAATTCCGTGGGGGAGAAACGCCGGGTGATACTCGATACGGGCAGCTATGAGCAGGAGTACACGCAACAGATCTTCACCCACTGTGAGACCGGTGTGGAGAATGTGGTCCATTACATAAACCGGTATAAGGATTCCTTTATTCATGCGGAGGATAAGGGCGGCGGGACTATGGGAAGGATATGGCATACCCTTAAGGGGGTGCTGGGAAGTCTGTTCCCGTTTGTGGAAAATATGATCTGCTTTATCCCGTTTTTTATCCTGAATAACAGCACTGCCGGAAGCGAGTATTTTGCCCGGCTGGACTTTTATCTTCTCTATGTGCTTTTGTTTGCCATCGTACACGGGCAGCGTCAGGCGGTGTTTTCCTCTCTGCTGGCCATAGCGGGATATTGCTACAGAGAGATGGGAGGAAACAGCGGCTTTGAGATCTTACTGGATCACAATACCTATGTCTGGATGGCGCAGCTTTTCATCGTGGGTATGGCGGTAGGCTATATGAGGGATCAGCTTTACCAGTTAAAAAAGGATGACGAGGAGGAGATCCGTTATCTCCAGAGGCGGGTGGAGGATATCTCCGACATCAACGACAGCAATGTCAGGATGAAGCAGGGCTTTGAGTCGCAGCTTGTGAGCCAGCGTGACAGTCTGGGGAAGATTTACGATATTACCTCCAGTCTGGAGCTGTATGCGCCGGAGGAGGTGCTCTTTTACGCGGCGAGAGTGTTGGGGGAGCTGATGGACAGCCGGGACGTGGCGGTCTATACCGTGGCAAACGCGGACTATGCCAGACTTTTTTCCTTTACCTCCAGGGAGGCCAGGAAGCTGGGAAATTCCATCAAATATACCGCCATGGAGAAAATGTACACGGAGCTTAAGGAGCGTCACGTTTTCATTAATAAGGATATGGACGATAAGCTGCCCCTGATGGCAGGGGCCGTTTACACAGAAGACAAGATGGAACTGATTCTGATGATCTGGGGAATCCCGTGGCAGCGTATGACGCTGGGGGAGGCCAATCGTCTGACCATCGTGGGCTCTCTGATCCAGAACGCGGTGGTGCGTTCCAATCGCTATCTGGAGGTGCTCACCAGCCAGCGTTATCTGGAGGGAACCAACGTGCTCGCCAGGGATGCCTTCGCCGTTCTGGTGAAAGCCTTCTTCGAGGCCAGAAGCGAGGGGCTCACCGAGTGTACCCTGCTGGAAATCCATACGCAGGCAGTGGGCATAAAGCAGGCGGTGAAGATACTTGGAGGCGGCATCCGTCAGACAGACTATATGGGAATCTCAAAGGACGGCAGGCTCTATGTCCTTCTCTCCAACACGGATGAGGAGAACGCCAGGGGCGTGATGGAGCGTTTCAGGAAGTCAGGCCTTGAGAGCAGTCCGAGAGAGGGGGCGCAGATATGACGCTGACGGGGCAGGAGCATATTTTTGTGGTGGTATTTCTGATCAATCTGCTGGTAGCGCTCCTCTATCTTCTGTGCGGCGTGCTGATTATTGTGCCGGTGCGGCACAGGAAGAAGGAGGGCGAGGCGGAGATTCTGCGCGATAACCGGAGAAGTTATCTGCTCCGGTTTCTTGTGATGGTGTTCTGCCCGGTGATCGGGCCGGTGTTCTTTTTCACGGCGCATCTTCTCTATCTCACCATCTTCCGTTTTCAGATGGATATTGAGGACGTTATTTTCAGTAAGGAGCGTGTGAGGACACAGCTTAAGGCGGACGAGGAGAGAGAGCGGAACGTGGTCTCCATTGAGGAGGCCATCGCTGTGGGAGATAAGAAAAATCTCCGCACGGCCATGCTCAGCGCTCTGCGGGGAAAGATCGACCAGTCGCTCTCCTCCATTGCGCTGGCGCTGGATACGGAGGATTCCGAGTCGGCCCACTATGCGGCTTCCATCTTAAGCGATGAGCTGAGTCGGTTCCGCATGAGGGTGCAGAGGCTCGCTGTCCGGATGAAGGAGCAGGAAGAGGATGAGACCGGCTGCGAGGAAGAGCTGCTGGGATTTATGGATGATGTTTTAAAGCAGAAGGTGTTTACGGACCCTGAGCAGGAGAAGTTTGTCCGGATGATGGAGGAGGCGGCGGAGAGCCTTTATAAGAAAGCCCCCGAAAAGATTGCGCCGGAGCAGTATGAAGGGGTGGCCCTTCGTCTGATGGAGCTGAAGGATTATGCCCTTTCCGAAAAGTGGTGTATCCGGCTCTCGCAGCAGTATCCACAGGAGCTGATCTCTTACACCTGCAGGCTGAAGCTCTATTTCACGTCGAAGAACAGGGAAGCCTTTTTCCAGACCCTCGACGCACTGAAAAGCTCCGATATTGTAATTGACAATGAGACTCTGGAACTGATCCGGATTTTTAGCTGAGGAGAGACGCAAGATGGTATCACGTCGGGATTATTTTACAATAACGATAGTCATGCTTATTATATTTTTCCTCTTTCAGTTTTCCAATGTTGCGCTGGAAAAATGGAACGATTATGAGGAAAATTCGTATGTGGTGAATATGGAGAACCTCCCTGACAGCAGCAGCGCATGGAGACCCGCGCAAAACGGGGAAGGAATTGCCCTGCAGGGCGGGCCGGAGAGTGTGGCCGACGATACCCGGAAACTGGCAGTGTACATCGGCTCTGAGGGGGAGGCGTCCGCGCAGGTGGTCAATGCCTGGACGGTTTACACCAAACGGGATATCAGGAGCTATGAGACGCTGGATCAGTTCGAGGCCGCCGGATGGATGCAGGCCCGCTTTCTTCCGCAGATGCTTCTGATCGACCCTTCGGGAATCGACTGGGATAAGGAAAAGGAATATGAGCGTCTTAAGGACTGTGTGGAGGCGGGGATCAATCTGGTCTTCTTAAAGCTGCCGGACGTGTCTGTGGTTGACGCCCATCCGGGCCTTAAGGAGCTTCTGGGGATCACGCAGGTGCGGCAGGAGCAGACCACTGTGTCCGGGCTCCATCTTTTTAAGGGATTTCTGCTGGGAGGCGAGATGCTTTATAAGGAAGAAACACAGAGCGGGATTCAGGATTTGGAGCTGACCTTTCCCTGGTATACGCTCGGGGTGGGGACAAAGATATACATGCGGGGGATGATTGAGGATGAGCGTCCGGGAGTAATCGATTATCCGGCCGTGATCTGGAGGAAGGGATGCGGAACGGCGTTTGTGTTCGCGGTAAACGGGGGATATCTGGAGGATGCCGCGGGACTGGGGATTCTCTCAGCCATGGCTGCGGAGATGAGCCCCTATGAGATCTATCCGGTGGTTAACGCGCAGAATATGGTATTTGTCAACTATCCGGGCATGGCTGCGGAGAATGACGATGTGATACGCTCCCGCTATAACCAGCCGCTGCCGGAGCTTATGCGGGATGTGATCTGGCCCGATATCGTTACGGTGTATCGGGAAAATGAGCTGGGTCTTTCCTGTATGCTTTCGCCGCAGTTCGACTATACGGATTACAATTATCCCGAAACGGAAACTCTTCTGCGGGATATGAAGCTGATCAATGAGCAGAAGGCGGAGGCGGGGCTTTCGGGAATCAGCATTTCCGGCACGCCCATCGCCCAGAAGCTGATGGAGGATAATGAGTTCATGATGGAGGCGGTTCCCGATTACCAGTTTTCCTCCTTCTATGCGGGAAATATGGCGGCGCAGGAGGTCAGGCAGGCGCTCTCGGACGATCTGCTCCTGGCGGTCAGAACGGTGGTAAAGGATTATGACGGGAGCAGTGATCTGATAGGCTATGAGACGGAGGATGTGACCAGGCAGGGCGGCGTGGTGGATGGACTCAGACACACCTATCAGCAGGATTTACGGGTAAAGAGTGTGGAGACAGCCCTTGGCTATACCAGCTTTATGGTCAACATGCTTTATGTCGCATGGCCGGGAGAAAATGACGCGGACTGGAAGATGCTTGCGGATGTGTTCAGCTGGAATGCGGAGCGCTATTACGGGAACTTCCGGGCGTTTGACGGAACGACAGTCTCGGAGTGTGATGGCAGAATCCGCAATTTCCTCGCCCTGGATTACAGGGATGAGAGGGAGCAGGACACGGTTTGTCTTGAGGTCAGTAAGACGGATGAACCGGTCTGGTTTATCCTGCGGACCCACGGGGAGACCATTGATCATGTGGATGGCGGCGCTTTCCGGAAGCTGGAGGAGGACGCTTATCTGATCGAGGCTGACAGCGCGCAGGTTGAGATCGCGCTTAAGCCGTCCGTAGCTTTCCGTTATATCTATTAGGGGGATAAGGATGAAAATTTGTATCGTAGCGGAGGGATGTTATCCCTATTCGGTAGGAGGTATGTCAAGCTGGGTGGACAGCCTGATACGCTCCTTTCCGGAGCAGGAGTTTATTATACTCGCGATCGTGGCGAACCGTTCTCTGCGTGGAAAGTTTGCCCTTGAGCTTCCGGAGAATGTGACGGAGGTTCATGAGCTGTATCTGGACGACGCGGACTGGGGCAGAAGGAGACGCCGCAAAAGCAGGATGAGCAGGGAGGAGTATCAGGCCCTGCGGAGCCTTCTTCTGGGCGAACAGGTGGAATGGGAGAGGCTCTTTGACTTTTTTCAGAAAAAGAGCCGTTCTCTGAACGATCTGCTGATGGGTGAGGATTTTTTAAGCGCGGTTACGGAATACTATAAGCTCAACTACAGCCAGATCGTGTTTACCGACTTTTTGTGGACCATGCGCTCGATTTATCTGCCGCTGTTCGTCACCCTTCAGATGGAAATCCCAAAGGCGGATCTCTATCACTGTCTGTCAACCGGTTATGCCGGAATACTGGGAAGCATGGCGAAATATATCCATGGCGGACGTCTTATGATCTCGGAGCACGGGATCTATACCCGGGAGCGGGAGGAGGAGCTGATCCGTTCCGACTGGGTGGAGGGAATCTACAAAAATATCTGGATTGAGCAGTTTTATAAAATGTCCTCTCTTGCCTATGAGAGGGCGGATCTGGTCACCAGCCTGTATGAGGAGGCGAGAAAGCTCCAGCTTGAGCTTTCCTGTCCGGTGGAAAAAACCATGGTGACGCCCAACGGGATTTCGGTGGAGCGCTTTGCGGATCTTCCCGGAAAGACCCAGGAGGATGAAGGAAAAATCAATGTGGGCGCGGTGGTCCGCATAGCGCAGATCAAGGATATCAAGACCATGATCCAGGCCTTCGCCTTTGCCAGAGAGTGGGAGCCGTCCTTAAAGCTCTGGATTATGGGGCCCTGGAAGGAGGAGGAGGAATATGCCGGAGAGTGCTTTGAGCTGGCGGAGGTCCTTGGGATAACGGATATCGTCTTTACAGGGGAAGTGGATGTGCGGGAGTATTACGGCAGGATGGATATGACGCTTCTGACCAGTATCAGCGAAGGACAGCCGCTTACGATCATGGAGAGCCTGGCGGCCCATAAGCCGGTAATCGCCACGGATGTGGGAAACTGTAAGGGGCTGATCCTTGGCGAAAACGATGATTTCGGGGAGGCCGGCATCATCACCCATATCATGAATGTGGAGGAAATCGCCCGTGCCATGGTGAAGCTGGCAAGAGACGAGAGACTCCGGCTTGAGATGGGAGAAAATGGATATAAGAGAGTGTCCGCCGGGTACCGGTTTGATCAGATGCAGAAGACCTACAGGAATATTTATAAGGATTTTGCGGACAGTATGTGGCTGGTCTGGGAGGAGAAAACCGCGCAGCCGCCGCTGGAACAGGAGCCGGAGGCAGCCGGGCCGGCCGTGGAGGAGGAAGCGCCCCCGCAGGCCGGTGAGGCTGCGAAGGAGAACGCTCAGCCTGCGGCCGCACAGGAGGATAACCGCACGAGTGAGATGAGAGGAGTGGAATAAATGGCTGGAATAGGCGTTAAGCTAAACCGAATTTTTGAGAAGAAGTCCGTTCTGGCAAGCCTGGTGGGATTTGTGTACAGCACGGTGGCCACAGTGGCTCCTATCTTTCTGGTGATTCTGGTGATCCAGCTGATGGGCTTTGTGCTGGGACTGAACAAAATGGGATATCAGGCAAAGGAGCTGTTATTCTGTACGATTCTCTACACCTTTATATTCGCCCTTCTGACCTCGTCGCCCTTTAACGCGGTGCTGTCGAAGTACGTGCAGGACGCGATCTTTGAGGAGCGATACCAGGATATTCTGCCCTGCTATTATCTGGGGCTTGCGCTGAACGTGCTGCTCAGCGCCCTGGTTGGAATTCCGTTCAGTCTCTGGGAGCATTTCGTGGGTGGGGTAGATGTTTTTTATGTGTTTATCAGCTTCTGCGGTTATATGTCGTTGATGATTGTGTTTTATTCCATGATCTATCTCTCCATCTGTAAGGACTACCAGAGGATCTCCGTCTATTTCCTGATCGGAATGGCGGTGACCTTTGTGCTCTCCGTGATCCTGAACTGGCTCTTTAAGTGGGAGGTCACGATCAGTATGCTGTTTTCGCTGATGGTGGGCTTTTTGCTGATCGCGGTGATGGAATTCGCCACGATTAAGCGTTATTTCATCAAAAACAGCAACCGATATAAACCGGTGATCGCCTATTTTGGAAAATGGTGGCAGCTTGTGGTGACCAATTTCCTGTATATCCTGGGGCTGTATATCCACAATTTTGTTTTCTGGACTACGGACATGAGAATCGTGGTGGTGAAAAGCTTTGTCTGCAACCAGCCCTATGACATGGCCACATGCCTGGCCATGTTTACCAATATATCCGCCACGATTATTTTTATCGCCAGGATCGAGATGTATTTTCACGAAAAGTACAGAGCCTACTCGGAGGCGGTCATCGGCGGAAAACGATCTGATATTGAAAACACCCAGTCCAGGATGTTCCGTCAGATTGTCAGTGAGCTGATGAATCTGGTGCGCGTGCAGTTTATCATATCGGCGGTGATTTATCTTCTGTGTATTGTTCTGCTTCCCAGGTTTGGCTTCGCGGGGTCGGTCATGCATATTTATCCCTGCCTTGCGGCCGGGTATTTCGTCCTGTTCCTGATGTATGCGGCCATCCTTTTTCTGTACTATTTTAACGATATGACAGGGGCAGTGCTGACCACGGCGGCTTTCTGTCTGGTAACCCTGGTGGGAAGTATTTTTGCAACCCGCCTGTCTGAAATCTGGTACGGGATCGGCGTTGTGCTGGGAGCGTTTACCGGCTGGAGCGTGGCTTTTCTGCGGCTGCGCTGGGTGGAAAAGAATCTCAATACGCATATTTTCTGTAAAGGCCTTCTGCTGAGGAGAGGAATCGGCCCGAAGCCGTCACCTGTGGTATATATGAGAGACGACGGGACGCAGGACAAAAAGCAAAAAAGAAAACAGCAGAAATGAAGCGGATACTGTTTGTGATTAACACCATGGGGCGGGCCGGCGCGGAAGCCGCGCTGGTGGAGTTTCTCAGGAGGCTGGGCCCCCGGACGGAGGAGGGCGAATATGAAATTTATCTCTATGTGCTCATGGCGCAGGGAGAAATGATTGATCTGCTTCCTCCTTACGTGAAGCTGCTCAATACCCGTTTCAGCGCCGGAAGCGTTCTGTCCGGGGAGGGAAGGCGGATGATGGCCGGAACCGTCCTGAGAGCGTTTTTTCGAAATGGTGGAATTGTGAGAAAGCTCTCGGGGGCAGCCGGGAATCTTGCAGATATGATAAAGTCCCGCAGGCTTCAGACGGATAAGCTGCTCTGGCGGGCGGTCTCCGACGGGGCGCGGCGATTTGAGCAGACCTTTGATCTGGCCCTGGCGTGGCTGGAGGGCGGTTCCGCCTATTATGTTGCGGAGCATGTGAAGGCCCGCAGGAAGGCCGCAATCATTCATATCGATTATGAAAAGGCGGGCTACACCAGAGGGATGGATCGAGACTGCTGGAGGGAATATGACAGGATTTTCGCAGTTTCCCGGGAAGGAAAAGAGTCCTTTTGCCGGTGTTATCCGGAATATGCCTCGAAGGTCAGTATTTTTCACAATATGATCGACAGGAAAGCCGTCCGGAGAAGGGCCGGGGAGCCGGGAGGATTTTCTGACGAATACGACGGAATGCGTATTCTGACAGTGGGAAGACTTACCTGGCAGAAGGCCGTCGATGTGGCCATGGACGCCATGAAGCTTTTAAAGGATGCGGGATACCATGCCAGGTGGTATGTGCTTGGGGAGGGGAGCCGGAGAAGGGCGCTGGAGAAAAAAGCGGCGGAGCTGGGACTGGAGGAGGATTTTCTTCTCCCGGGCGCAGTGGAGAATCCGTATCCCTGGTATGTACAGGCGGATCTGTACGTGCATGCTACCAGATATGAGGGACGCAGTATTGCCCTGGAGGAGGCGCTCATTCTGGGCTGTGCGGTGGTTGCCTCCGACTGCGACGGCAACCGTGGACTGATTGAGGATGGAGAAAACGGCGTTCTGTGCAGACTTTCGGCTCCGGACCTGGCGCAGGCGGTGGCGGCACTGCTTGAGGATGAGAAAAGGCGCAGGGAGCTGGGGCGCGCAGCGAAAGAAAGGGAAATGATCCAGGAGCAGGACGATCAGACGCTTTTCGGTCTGTTATCATAGAGGGTATGCAATGAAACAGAAGGATTTGTTGATTGTGATACCGGTTTATAACGAAGAAAAAAATATCCGCAGGGTACTTGAAGCGCTTCTGCGGCCGGAAATCATGGAGATTGCAGATGTCCTGGTGGTGGACGACGCTTCCAGGGATCATTCCGGCGAGATTGTCCGAAAACGGGGCTGTAATCTGATCACCCATCCCCGCAGGCTCGGTTACGGCAGGGCACTGCGTTCCGGCTATCAGTATGCGCTGCAAAGAGGGTATCGGTATGTGATTCAGATGGATGCGGATGGACAGCATGATCCGTGTAATATCCCGGTCATTTACCGGAGACTGAAGGAAAGGACAGACCAGGGGAGAGAGCCGGATCTTGTACTGGCCTCCAGGTTTATGGCCGGAAGCTCGGACTTCCCGGTTTCTCCGGTTCGGAAATTTGCCTTCGCCCTGTTCCGGGCCATGATTTTTCTGGCCACGGGACGCAGGATAGCGGATCCCACCACGGGATTACAGGGACTTGGCAGAAGAGCCTTTGCCTGGTATGCCGTCGACGGGCATTTTGACGACAGATACCCTGACGCCAATATGGTATTGCAGATGCTGCTTTTGCAGTTCTGTGTGGTGGAGCAGCCGGCGGTGATGCATGCCAGGGAGGACGGAAAGAGTATGCATGCGGGGCTGGAGCCCGCCTGGTATATGATTCGTATGGTTTTAAGCGTACTGGCAGTGACGGTGCGGATTAAGGTTCTGAAAAAGGATGCGGGAGCAGGTCTTAAGGATGTGGAGTGCGGTCAGGAAAAGGAGTTTTCGGAAAGCGGAATATGAGGAGAGCAGCCGGAGGCTGAATAACCCCGGGTGCGGATGGTATCATATTCATACCTTCGCGGCGCAGAAGGCGCCTGCGCTGCCGGCGGAAATCGAACCGGAGGAGGAGCTTGCGCTTGCGCTCATCGATATAGGGGCGTTCCGGGCGGAGGAGCTTTCAGAGACGGCGCTGTCCCATATCCGGCAGATTTTCGATTTTTTCCATGAAAACGGGAAGCAGATGATTCTCCGGTTTGCCTATGATACGGCAGGAAAGGGACCGGAAAGGGAGCCCGGCGCTCTGTCCCTGGTCAGAAGACATATGGAGCAGGCGGGGAGCGTCATCTGCGATTATACAGAGGATATTCTGGTGATCCAGGGGATTTTTGTGGGGAGCTGGGGAGAAATGCACGGCTCTAAATTTCTGGGAAGGGAGCAGATGAGAGAGCTGGCCGCGGGCCTGTGGCGCACCACCGGAGAAAGCTGCTGCCTGGCCGTGCGCACACCGGCGCAGTGGAGGGAGATTGCGGCAGATGCGGGCGGGGAGGCTGTGCCAGGAAAGAGGCTCGCCCTTTTCAACGACGGAATGTTTGGCTCTGTCACAGATCTGGGGACATACGGCGGTACGGACGAGCGGGAACAGGAGGCCGAGAGAGCGCGGGAGCTGGAATGGCAGAGCGGACATATGGAATCCGTACCCTGCGGCGGGGAGGCGCTCTGGAGCGGGACGCCCACAGGATATATGGCGGCGGCGCAGGATATGAAAAGGATGCATGTGAGCTATTTAAACAGCGCCTACCATCCCCGACTGCTCTCATACTGGAGACAGGAGAGGGTCAGAGAGCCGGGATGCTGGCAGGGGATGAGCGGATACGATTATATCGGAGGCCATCTGGGATACCGGTTCGTGGTGCAGGCAGTCAGTCCGGCCCGGGGGAACGCACTGAACGTTCTGATAGAGAACTGCGGCTTTGCGGGATTATGTGTGGAGGCGGAGTGTCTGCTGGTGACGGAGGATGAAAGCGGCCGGGTGAGCAGAGCGGTTCTGGATACGGATCCGCGCGAATGGAAAAGCGGAAAGCGGACGCTTCTGCGGATCGGCCTCCCCGGTCCCCGGGGGATGCCGGCGGACGAAAAGACAGGCCGTATCGCCGGCCGCAGCGCAGAGAAAAAAGCGCATAAGCTGTTTCTGGAGCTGCGAAGAAAAGGGGACGGCAGGATTTTAAGATTCGCCAACCGGGGAGCGGATGAAAGGGTGCTGTTGGGAGAAATCAGTTGAAATTCATATAAGACGGAGGCGCAGAGATGACTACTTTATATTGGATACTGGAATATGGAAAAGTGATGATCGGCTATCTGTTACTGATGTTCGTATGGCCGTCCGTGGTGTTTGGGAGGCATCTGTCCGAAAAGCGGCGCAGTTACAGATTCGGCTTCTGCGTGATTGTGCAGAATGTGTTGATTAATACGGTGGTTCTGACGCTTGGGCTTTTTCATATCCTGAACCGATGGACGGTGGCTTTCGTTTTTTACGGGATATTGCTTGCGGTTCTCCTTCTGCGGTTCAACCAGCAGAAGGCGGAGCAGCTGCGGCGTATCGCGACCGGAAGCTATGGCGTCAAATCCCTTTTGCTGCGGTCTGTAAAAAACGCGGTTAAAAGACAGATCGAATATGTGAAACAGATCCGCCGTACCCATCTGGCGGAGTATGCGCTCCTTCTCGTGCTTGCAGTCTTTGGCGTGATTTATTTCTCCTGGGGGGCGTTCCAGAATTATTCCTACGGGATCAGGGAGCTGAGCGTTCATCACACAAGGATCAACGCCCTGGTGGAGGGAACTGTTTTTGCAGGCGGCGTGTACCCGGAGGCGATGCACTGCTTTGTATACTGCCTTTATGCCCTCTTTGGAATAAAGGTTTACAACGCCATGCTGTTTCTGGGCGGAATCCATGTGGCGGTTTTTCTCATTGCCGCGTATTTCCTGATGAGGGAAATCTTCCGGTGGCGTTATACGGCGCTGTTTGTACTGGCGCTGTTTCTGATGATGGATGCGAGATATGTGGACGCGGTGGAGGGCATGGCCCGTCTGCAGTGGACGCTTCCCCGTGAATTTGGAATGTACGCACAGTTTCTGGCCCCGTTGTATCTGCTGCGCTGGTTGAAGAGCCGTCGCACTCGTGACGGAAAGGATGGGATAAGCGCGCTTCGTCTTCCGGGGCGTAAGGTGTTTTTGAATCGTAAGCTGTTTTCCAATCGAAAGCTGCTTCCGGAACAGAACTTGTTTCCGGAACAGAACTTGCTTCTGTTTGTGATGGCCCTTGCCGCGGCGACGGCCACGCATGTGTACGCGGGAATGATGGCGGTTTTCCTCTCTGTGGTGTTCGGGCTGTTTTCCGCTGTGGATGAGCGCGCCGCTGTGAATTCAGGAGCCGAAAAGAATACAGAGCCGCAGGGGGAGGCGGTACCCCCCAGGAAGAAACGCTTTTCCGGAAAGCGTCTCTGGCGGGAGCGGGTTCTTCCCACGCTGGCAGCCATGGCAGGGGGGATTCTGATCGGAGCGCTTCCCATGCTCGCAGCCGGCATGCTGGGAACGCCTCTCCACGATTCCTTTGAGCTGCCCCTCAGGGCAGCGGAGAGCGGGGCATATGACGAGGCGGCGCAGGAGGGTGCGGCTGCGGAGGATGCAGCCTCACAGAATGGGCAGGAGGAAAAGACAGGAGTCATCCGTCTGATCGGAGAAAAGCTTACGGCTCTCTATCAGAAGGGATATGTGGCGGTGTACGGGGCTTCCCGGGCCCGGCTGATGTTCTGGATGACGGAGGTGGTGATCGGGCTGTGCATCATTCTGTGCGTGTCTCCCTCCGGAAAACTGAAGAAATTCATGCTGCGGTATCTGCCGGTTGTCATTTCGTCCGTCGTTTTTATGATTGCTTTTACCGCGTCCCATATGGGGCTCTGGCAGATTGAGGATGCCCTTGAGGTGCGCGGGGACGTGCAGCTTATACATCTGATGATTCTGGCGATACCGGTGGATGTTCTGTTCACGGTGCTGAGCGTGGTCTGCAGGGATTCTCTTTTACAGGTGATATCCGTATCCTGCACGGCGGGAATCTATCTGCTGATGCTGGTCAGCGGCAGCTTTCACGGATTTCTGTATCATCAGCTTCCGCGCTACAACGCGGAGGTGATGGTGACCAGTTCGATCATGAAAACGTTCCCACGGTACAGTTATACCATCATTGCGCCGGACGATAATATGTATCAGATCCTTCAGCATGGAAACCATCAGGGGCTGCTGGAGTTTATTCAGAAGGAGGACTGGGAGGATTTCATGCTTTCCACGGAGTATGTATTTGTGTATGTGGAGAAAAGGCCCATCCAGTACGAACAGTTTCAATTCGCCCAGGGACCCGGGTGGCTGGGGAAGGAGAAGTACCCGAAGCTGTATTTAAATCTTGCCAGCCTGCCGGGGAATGGACTCTGGAAGGAAAAAAGGGACTTAAATCCGGATATTCAGAGCGTGAGTCAGGGGCCGCAGATTGTGGCCTCGGAGATTTCGGAGGAGGCGGCCGGGAGAGATTTGACGGAGCCATGGCTGCAGTACGTGAGCTGCAATGACCGGGCTGTGGTGGAGTCCAGGGCTTATGACTGGTGCAGGCGATTCAAGGAGCTCTATCCTTTTGAGATGAAGGTCTATTATGAGGATGACGATTTTATCTGCTACTATTTCAGGCAGGAAACTTATTCTCCCTACAATCTGAGTATTGGACAGTAATTATGGAAAAAAGAAATAACGGGCAGCATGCTCCGTGCAATGCCCTTATGTTAAACAGAATAATTTTCCCGATGGTTCTGCTCTTTTCGGTGGGAGTGCTGCTTGTTCTGATCTGCATCTTTCTGGCTGCGGAGCAGATTGGAAAGGACAATATCAGACTGCGTACATTTACAGAGTCCTCCCGGGAGCTTCACAACCCCAACCGTGGTTTTTACCGGATTTATATGTATGAGATCACAGACAAAAAAGTCAACTACAAAAAGGTAATTGCTGATCAGTTTCAGGACGATATACAGACAGATCTTTCTCTGATCGAGGTCAATCTGCGTAATTACCGTGAGGGCGCCATCAGTGAGGAGGGCCTTGACAATATCGACGCCCTCTTCGAGGAGCTGGAGAGCCTTGAGAAGGGCCTGATTGTGCGGTTTCTGTATGACTGGGACGGGGAGATCGAGAAGTACGAGCCGGAGAATCTGGATATTATTCTGATGCACATGGAGCAGCTGGAGGTCATACTGCGCAGACACCGGGATCAGATTTTTATCGTGCAGGGGATGTTTACGGGAAACTGGGGAGAGATGAACGGCACACAGTATTCCCGGGCGGATCATCTGCGGGAGCTTACCGGGAAGCTGATGGAGGTGACGGATGAATCCACTTATCTGGCGGTGAGGATGCCTTCCCAGTGGCGCAGGATCATGACGGATGAGAGGCTCAGGGGCAGGGAGCTGCGCAGGAAGGATATCCTGAGCGATCCGGTGGCCAGACGTCTTTCTCTCTTTAATGATTCCATGCTGAGCGATGAGAGCGACGGCGGAACCTATGGGACGGAGGAATATGGCGGGGCCGGGGTTTTCCGCCGGGAGGAGGAGCTGGCGATTCAGCAGACGCTGTGCAGCGTGGTTCCAAACGGGGGAGAGGTATTAAATGACAACCCGTATAATGATTTATCTGAAGCGATTGAGGATTTTTCCAGGATGCATGTCACCTATCTCAACGACGGCTATGACCAGGCGGTGCTTGACAAGTGGGCCAGGGAGACGTTTCAGGGGGAGGGATGCTTTCAGGGGATGGATGGCCTTACCTATATGGAGAGGCATCTGGGATACCGTCTGCTGATCACGGATACAGGGATTCTGGAGGACAAGCTCAGAAACAGCCTTTCTGTGGATATTGTACTGAAAAATGTGGGCTTTGCTCCTGTTTACAGAGCGCCGCAGGTCAGGCTGGTTCTCCACGAGGAAAAGGAAAACCGGATGTTTTTTTATGAGATGGAGGGGAATCTGTGCGAGCTTGCGGGGGGAAACGAGGCGGAGAAAACGCTGACGCTGAGTGCGGATATCGCCCTCCGGGAGCTGCCCAAAACGAAATATTCTCTTTATTTCTCCATCGTGGATCCCGCCAGCGGCAGGCATATCCTGCTGGCCAACCAGGAGGATGAAAAGGCGTTTGGCGAAGTCTATGACACACAGTACGGATACTGCATCGGTACGGTGGAGCTGCCATAGACGCAGGTATGGGCTTTGGCTGTCTGCCTGGCGGGCAGCCGGCAGATTGCCTGTGGAAGGGAGCGGTTTGAAAAGGGAAGGAAAAGACGGTATTGTTTTTTTTATCGGAAATATGAGTCACGGCGGCGGAACGGAGAGGGTTCTTTGCGTTCTGGCCAACGGGCTGGCCGGAAGAGGATTTCCTGTCTCCATTATGAGTCTGTGGGGAAAGGGGGAATCCTTTTTTTCGCTGGACGGGGCGATAAAGGTGTACTGGATCGAGAAGGAGAATCCGGGACGGGGGGTGATCGGGAATATCCGTGCCCTGGAGCGGATTCTCAGCAGAGAGAGGCCGGTGTTTCTGGTGGATGTGGACATTATTCTGGGACTGTACTCTTTTCTGCTCAGGAGACTCCTGCTCAGGAGACGGATTCCGCAGATGCGCTGGATCTCCTGGGAGCATTTCAACTATTATTACCATTTTCGCACAAACCGGCTTTTAAGAAGGATCGCAAGAGAACTGACATGCAGATTTTCGGATCGTCTGGTGGTGCTGACCAGGGAGGATAAAGGATATTATGAGAAAAGCGGGCGTCTGAAATGCAGGGCTGATCAGATCTATAATCCGGATCCCTTTGCCGGGAAGGAGGAAGAGGAGGGGGAGGAGAGACGGGGCGCCCGGCTGGTCCTGGCGCGTGAGGATGAGGAGCGGAGCGGGAGAGAAATCGTCCTGGCGGCGGGACGGCTGACCCCGGAGAAGGGATTCGATCTGCTTCTTGAGAGCTGGGAGCTGTTGGAGAAAAAATATCCCCGGTGGGAGCTGGTGATCGTGGGAGAGGGAGAACAGCGAAGGGCTCTGGAACGCAGAATCCGCGACGCAGGGCTTACGGGGGTGAGGCTGGCCGGTACAGTCTCCCACATGAAGGCCTGCTACCGGGAGGCGGCATTTTTTGCGCTCTCCTCCAGGGACGAGGGATTCGGGATGGTCCTCATAGAAGCCATGCACTTCGCCTGTCCCGTAGTGAGCTATGCCTGTAAAGCCGGTCCCCGGGAAATCATCACCGACGGCGGGGACGGTTTTCTTGTGGAGCCGGGGGATGTGGCCGGGTTTGCAGAAAAAATGGAGCTGCTCATGAAGGACGGAGCGCTGCGAAGAAGAATGGGGGAGAGGGCCGCGGAGTCGGTGAAACGCTTTGAACCGGAGGGGATTCTCGACCAGTGGGAGAGGATATTTGAGGAGACGACGCAAAGACGCCCTCCCATCGGATAAAATCCGAAGGAGGGCCGTTTAATATAAGGACGGTTCGCGCTGTCCTTTGTTAACATAAGGATGTCCGGCGGAGCCAGGCATCCGTTGTTTTATCCCGTATACCTCCCAATCAACTCTTCCAGCTCCCCGTGATGTTCGGCTGCCCATTCCTCATATCCCTTCGCCCCGGAGCGTTCCACCATCTTTCCCAGCTCTGCCAGAAACTCGGGAATCTCCTCCGCCAGAATGGCCTTGCCCATATCTGCCAGAACCTCCTTCCCCTGAATCGGGCATCCGCCCTCAAAGATGGCGAAAGCGGGCCTGGGCCCGTCCGGAGTCTGACGGATGCCGCCGCGCAGGCCGATGCTTCCCACCTGATGGGTTCCACAGGAGGAGGGACAGCCGGAGATGTGGATCCTGGGCAGGATGCCGTCCGCGAAGTTCTCCCTGCGGACTCTCTGAATGCAGGCGTCAAGGAGAGCCTGGGAGTCGCCGATCCCAACCTGGCAGACGGATGCGCCGATACATGCCACGGAGGTCTCAAAGAGAGTATTCGCGCCGTCGTCCGTTGCTCTGAGCACCTTTTCCGCCTCCTGCGCGTTGCAGTTGATCACGTAGAGCCCTTCACCCGGGGTAAGACGGATCTCCACATCCTCCATGGGCGCGATCAGCTCATTTAGCTGCGCCGCTTTTGAAGGGGTGAGCGCGCCGCCCAGGGGCTGGTAAAATACGGCGTAGAGTCCTTCCTGCTTCTGGGAAATGATGCGCCTGTGGGAGGGGGCCTGTCCACTGCCCTGCTTCGTCACGGGACGGACGAGCTTTTGATATTCAGGCGAATCCTGGTATTGTGAGAGCTCCAGGTTATTTCCCGGCGCAGCGAACACGGCCGCCAGCTTTTCTTCGTAGGCCTTCTTAAAGCCCTCCTCCCCCAGCGCCTCCACCATAAAGCGGGTTCTGGCTTTGGAGCGGTTCTCATAATTGCCATGGGCCACAAAGGTGTCCACCATGGCTTTGATATAGTAGAGGATCTTTTCCGGCGCTGCGCCCTGGGCCACGCAGACGCCCAGGCTGGGCTTAATGCCAAGGCCTCCTGCGGCGTAGACGTCGAAGGTATGGTCGGGACGGGCCACAAAGCCCAGGTCGCGGAAGGTGGCGTGGGTCTCGTTCTGCGGGGAGGCGGAGAAGCACACCTTCAGCTTTCTGGGGAATTTCACTGCTTTGATAAAGCTCATGAGATATTCCCCCGCAGCCACGGCAAAGGGCATCACATCGAAATATTCTTCCCTCTGTACGCCGGAGAGGGGAGAGGCCATCACGTTCCGGGGAAAATCCCCGCCGCCGCCCCGGGAGATCATGCCGGCCATCCAGGCCTTTTCAATGAGCTCACAGAGCTGCTCCGCCTCCAGGTCGTGAAGCTGGATGGACTGGCAGGTGGTTATTTTCAGCCTTCCGATCCCGTACTTTTCGCAGCTCTCCACGATGAATTTCAGCCGCTCTTTCGTAAGTCTTCCTCCGGCCATGCGTAGCCGCAGCATGTGCTTTTTGCCGCCCCTCTGGGCATAGCTCCCAAAACCGCCTGAAAAGCCCTTATACTCCGGGACGGTGATCTCCCCGTCCCGGAACTTCATGGTTTTGTCCCGAAACTGTGCGAGATCCGGTAAAAATTCAGTCAGATAATCCTTCGGCATAGAATTCTTTTCTCCTTTACAGATGTTTCCTTTATCTTACCGTGTGCAGACAATATTTTCAATGATAATATACCCTTCCTAAGATTTTATTAATCTCCCTGTCACCGCATTGACGCTCCCGATATCTTATAGTATTATAACTGTATTAATAATATTAGTACACTTGGAAAAGCCATGATAACTGGCGGAAAGGAGCCGTGTGTATGATTTTCATAGATTATCGAGACACCAGGCCCATCTATGAACAGGTGACGGAGCGCTTCAAGCTGCTGATCCTGCGCGGCGTTTTAGGCCCGGACGAAAAGATCCCCTCCGTGCGCAATCTGGCGGTGGATCTGTCCATCAATCCCAACACCATCCAGCGCGCCTACTCGGAGCTGGAGCGGCAGGGCTATATCTACACGGTGAAGGGGAAGGGGAACTTTGTGGCGGGAGATCAGGAGCTTTTCCTGCGATATAAGGAAGAAATCTTTGCCGGACTGAAAAGCCTCTGTAAGACGGCCCGGGAGGCGGGGATTACGCAGGAGGAGATTATTGCGAGTATAAGAGGGGGAGAGGCTGATGATTGAGATGAAAAATGTGACCAGGTCTTACGACGGAGTGAAGGCCGTGGACGATGTGAGCGTGACCATCAGAGAAAATACGGTGTTTGGACTGATCGGTACCAACGGAGCGGGCAAGAGCACGGTGCTTCGGATGATAGCGGGGGTTCTGCGGCCGGAAAGCGGGGAAATCACCGTGGACAACATGCCGGTATTTGACAACATGAAGGCCAAAAGGAATCTGTATTTCATTGCCGACGAGCCTTATTTTTTCGCCAACTGTAACGCGGTGGACATGCAGAAATATTTAACCGGCGTTTATCCCGAGTTCGCGGTGACGGATTTTTATAACTATCTGATGAACTTCGGACTGGACAAAAAGAGAAAGGTGAACACCTACTCCAAGGGAATGAAAAAACAGCTTGCCCTGATCTGCGGGGTGTGCAGCGGAGCCAGGTATCTTCTCTGCGACGAGACCTTCGACGGCCTGGACCCGGTAATGCGCCAGGGGATCAAGAGTATCTTTGCCAGCGAGATCGAGCGCAGGGGAATGACGCCGGTGATCGCCTCCCACAATCTGCGGGAGCTGGAGGATATCTGCGACCATGTGGGACTTCTTCACAAGGGCGGGGTTCTGCTCTCCAGGGATCTGGAGGACATGAAGTGCAATATCCAGAAGGTGCAGTGTGTGTTTAAGACCGCGGAGGATGAATCCAAAGCCATCAGCGCCCTGGATATCATGAAGAATGAAAAGAGAGGGTCCTTAAACGTACTGACGGTGAGGGGGAGCAAGGCGGAGATTCTGGCCATTTTTGCCACGGTGAACACCATCTTTTTTGAGGCGCTGCCTCTTTCCCTTGAGGAGATATTTATCAGTGAAACGGAGGTAGTGGGGTATGACGTCAAAAAGCTCATTCTTGGTTAATCTGAAGGAAAACAACAAAAGACGGCTCTGGGTATGGGTGCTCTCGGCGCTGATTCTCATGCTGGCGTTTCCGGTGCTGGCGGCAATGACGGTGAGCCAGATCCGAAACGGCGCGAACTCCTGGGCGGATTCCTACGGGCAGGAGGCTGCCCGGGCCATCATTCACGCCCGGCTGGTGGGGGCCATGAGCAGAGAGCTTGGCTTCTCCACTCTGAAGATGCTGACCACGGCGCTGCTTGCCATTGTCAGCGCCCTGCAGGGCTTTTCCTGGCTCTACAGCAGGAAAAAGGTGGATTTTTATATGGGGATGCCGGTAAAAAGAAAAAAGCGTTTCTTTATTATCTGGTTGAATGGCATTCTCATCTGGCTTGTTCCGGCTCTGCTTGGGCTTATGATCGAGGCGCTGATCGCCGCCGGGAACGGGGCGCTGGATAAGACGGTGATCCTGAGCGCGCTGGCCGCCTGCGCGGTGCGTCTGCTTTTCTATCTGGGCGTCTACCACACAGCGATTCTGGCGGTGATGCTCACGGGAAATGTAATTATCACCTGCTTTGGACTGGCGGTTTTGTTTCTGTATGAATACGCGGTGAGATCGCTCCGTATGGGATACAGCTCTTTTTTCCTGGATTTTTATACCGGCTACAGGGCCTCCGAGGCGCCGCTTCTGTCCCCGTTCAGTATGTACATGAAGCTGGCGGAGGGATTCCACTATGAAAATACCCTTGCGCCAGGTCATCTGGCGGGCCTTGCGGCTTTTGCCCTGGGAGTGGGAGCCCTTGCCTTTTTCTGCTATTTAAAGCGTCCGGCGGAGGCGGCGGGAAGCTCCATGACCTTCGCAGTCACCCGTCCGGCGATCAAGATCCTTCTGACGGTCCCGGCTTCCCTGATCGCGGGAATCCTGATGGCGCAGGCGGTGAACTATCAGCCGAAGATGGATCCTGATAAGGGGATGGGATACATGATCTTCGCCATTTTGCTGGTGGTGGTGCTGGGAAGCGGCCTGATCCAGGTGATCTATGAATTTGACATTAAGGGAGCGGTTCACAGAAAGCGGGAGATGCTGGTAAGCGGCGCGCTCTGCGCCCTGATCTTCGCGGCGTTCCGTTATGATCTGACGGGGTTCGACTCCTGGGTGCCTGCGCCGGAGCAGGTGGAGAGCGCGGCCTTTGTTCCGGATAATTACGAGGAAAACAGAGGCGACACCTGTTTTGACCAGGAGGGCCGTTCTGTTTCCGCCATGGAATATGCCGACCGGTACATGTATCTGCGCGATGTGGAGACACTGTGCGATCTGGCCAGGCACTCCATCGACGGGTATGAGCAGGTGGCTGAGAATTACTTTAAGGACTACGATGAGGAAAAATGGGGAAGCTGGTCCACGGCAAAGGTCCTCTACCGGCTCAAAAACGGAAAGCAGGTCTGCCGAAAGCTTCTGGTGAATGTAAATGATGAGGAAACGGTGGCGTTCCTTGACAGGGTCATGGGCAGCGGGGAGTTTAAAGAGGGGTATATGCCCGGAGCCTCCACTCAACTGCAGGCACTGCTCGAGAGCGGAGAGTATCAGGTCAGGGCCTCTTATGGAAATATGGTATACAATGAGGATATGAGCCGTGAGGACGCGGAGAGACTTCTTGCGATCTACCGGGAGGATCTGGAAGCGGCCAGCTTCAGCAGGATCCGGGATAACATCCCGGAAGGGGTGCTGCGTCTTCAGCTCTCCCAGGATTTGCCGCAGTCAGAAAGCTACAGAGGTTATGAAAGGGCCACCAGAAGCTGGTATGTGGATGTGAACATCTATTCCTTCAACGAAAAGTGCATGGACTTTCTGAAAGAAAAGGGCTACTATATGGAATATCAGTTCGATCCGGAGGATATTTCTTACATTCAGGTGATGAACAGGAATTCGCAGGCCGCCAGAGAGCTGATAGAAAAACGGCAGCAAAGCGCCGATCTTTCGGTGGAGGAACAGGCGGCCGGGATGCTGATGGACGACGGGGAGGATATTGACACGCGCAGCTATGCGGAGTATTCCCGGCCCGAGGAGATTCAGCAGATTGCATCCTGCTCTTATCCCGAGGACTTTGTGGACAACTGGGACTGGGACAGAGGGAAGAAGCTGGATGGGGAATACAGGGTCTATGTGTATTTCAGGGCGGAGAGCGATCTGACCAGACGCTTTGGAACCAGCGCGGTGTACGGGTTTGCCCAGGGAGAAGTCCCTGACTTCGTAGCAAAGGATACGGCCTGGAGATCCGGCAAATAAAATATCTCCTGACAGGAGCATGCGGGCAGTTCACAGGCAGGACTGCCCGCTGTTGACATAAGGATGTCCGGCGGAAGCCTGGCATCCGTTGTTTTTTGTGGAACTTTGTGAGGGGGTGTGGTAAACTGAATTTAATTTAAACTTATCAGTGGAGAGGAGAAAAGGACAGATGGAGGGAGAGAGAAGGAAGCGGCTTCTGGACCGGATCATGTTCCGGGAGATTCCGATGGGAAGGGTGGGGTTTCGGGCAGTGGATGCTGCGTTCATCCTGTGCCTCCTGGCGCTTGCGTTTCTGATCAGATGGCAGCTGATGCCCATCGAGTCGGCGGATTATTTTGGATTTCTGGAAGGGTGGATGGAACAGATCCGAAGCGGGGGAGGGTTTTCCTCTCTGGGCCATGAGATCTCCAACTACTCCACGCCCTATATGGTCCTGATGTGTCTGGTCTCATATCTGACGGACAACGATCTGTACGGGCTGAAGCTGCTCTCTGTGGCCTTCGATTATCTGGGGAGCGCCGCCATGTTTCTCATTGTCTATGAGCTGAGCGGCAATGTGAGGAAGGCGGTTCTGGGTATGGCCGCTGTGCTGATCTCGCCCACTGTGATTCTGGACGGCGCATACTGGTGTCAGTGCGATATGATCTATACGTCCTTTCTTTTGCTGGCCTTTTACTTTTTTCTGAAAAATAATAGCAGTTACTGCCTCCTGTTTGTGGGGATTTCCTTTGCCTTTAAGCTCCAGGCGGTTTTCTTTCTCCCATTTCTTCTGATCATGTGGCTGAAGGAAAGGACGGTGCGACTGCGGGATTTTCTGTGGATACCGGTTGCTTATGTGGTCGGCGCGCTGCCCGCCTGGGCGGCGGGGCGCGGTCTGAAGGAGGTGCTTTGGGTCTACTTTGACCAGACGAACACGTATCCCTGGGGGACGCTGGAATATCCTAACATCTATGCCCTTCTGGGGGAGGCCATGCCGGATCTGCGGCATGCCGGGGAGGTGGCCGGGGCGGGAACCTGGATGACGGTGATTCTTCTGGGGTGCCTGGCCTATTACCTGTATACGAAGGAGATTGAGCTGACCGGGAATTTTCTGGTCACGCTGGCCCTGTTCACAGTAGCCCTCATCGTATACTCTCTGCCCCATATGCATGAGCGGTACGGATTTCTGGTGGATCTGCTGGCCATTCCCTACGGGCTTATGCGGGTGAGAAGGCTTCCCGTGGCCTGTGGCTTTATGCTGGTATCCGTGCTTGCCTTCATGCCTTATCTGATCGCGGTGCATATCGTACCGCTGCCGTATCTGGCCATGGCCCAGCTTGGACTGATCGTTCTCGTAGGGCTGGATCTGTACAGGCTCTCACAGGAGGGACAGACAGAATGAAAAAGACGCTCAGGAAGGAAATTCGGATTTTTTTGCTGGCGCTGGCCTTCCGGGCGGCGGTGTACGCCCTCTCGGTCTGCGTGATGGCCATGACGGGGGATTACCCCGGGGGGATTCATTTTTCGGATTTTCTGGAGGCATGGAAAAGATGGGATTCCGCCCACTATATCAACATAGCGGAAAACGGATATATGGGGGCCATCGAGAATGGAGAGCACATATTTCTGGTGTTTTACCCCCTGTACCCCTGGATAATGCGGACGCTGGCCCTGCTTTTCCATGATTATCGGCTCTGCGGGATCCTGATCTCCCTGGTCTGTTACGGGGCTGGATGCGTTTTCTTTTACCGGATCACGGAGCGGGAATTCGGGGAGCGGGCGGCGCAGAATGCGCTGGTTCTGATCAGCGTTTTCCCCTTCGGCTTCTTTTTCGGCTCCATCGCCACGGAATCGCTGTTCTTTTTCCTGGCGGCGGCATTCTTTTATTATCTCGGACGGGCGCAGTGGCCAAAGACGGCGCTTCTGGGCTTTCTGGCCTGCCTTTGCAAGGTGCAGGGACTTGTGCTGGCCTTTGCGGTGCTGGCAGAGATTTTTCACTCTCAGAGAGGAATCCGTCTGCTCCTTACCGGAAGGTGGAAGGATTTCTGGAAAAGGGTCATCCTCCCCGGCTGTATCTGTTCCCTCATGCTTCTGGGGTTTGGACTCTATCTGCTGATCAACTGGCATGTGGAGGGGGATCCCTTCCGGTTCATGTACTATCAGAGGAATCACTGGCACAACAGCTTATGTCCCATATGGCAGACATTTACATACGTAAAAAACTATGCCCTGGGCGGCTGGCACACCTCGGAGGGAATGAGTATGTGGGCGCCTGAGCTGGCGCTGTTTTTCGTCTTTCTGATCATGATTGGATATGGCCTGCGCCGGAGAATGCGTCCCATGTATCTGATGTATCTGGTCGTGTTTTTCCTGCTCACCTACTCCTCCACATGGCTGATGAGCGCCGGACGCTATACCCTGAGCGCTCTTCCGGTTTTCATGCTGGGGGGAGAGTGGGTATCCAGGCATGAAAAATGGAAGACGCCTGTTATTGTTTTCTCATCCATGCTGATGACGCTCTACATGATCGGCTACTATAGCTGGAAACAGGTGATGTAGGAATTGCTCACAGCACCAGGATCCAGTCTTTCAGCCATCGCAGGCCAAGCCCGTATTCTTTGGGGACAGGAAGCCCGGACACCACGGGGAAAAAGAGAAAAAAGCAGGCGATGGCCGCGGCCAGATAGACGCATACCGCCTTTTTCCCCCAGGAAAACCGCCCGCAAATCCGCTCTATGGTATATCCCATCATGAGGAACACGAACAAAACGGCGGGAAAATAGTGATAGATAAAGGTAATCCGGCTTATGGACATCCAGGGCACATACTGCGCCAGCCAGGAGATGCACAGAAAGCCGGCCTTTTTATCCCTCCGAAAGATCCACCGGAAGAACACATAGAGCTGACAGGGGATCCCCACCCACCAGATGGCAGGATTGCCCATACAGCTTATGGAGCTGACCAGATTTCCTCCCACCTCGTCGTTGGCGTCCAGCAGAGGCATCCAGATCACGGGCCACTCATAGAAGGGGGAGCTGTAATAGTGCTCCGCCACCAGGTTGGAATGATAGTCGAACATGGACCAGGTTCCCCTGATGGCCTTATCGATCAGGCCGTTATAAGGGGTATATCCCACCACGGGAATAAAGCACAGGGTGTATACCGCCAGCGGGATCAGGATGAAGAACACGCAGCAGAAGCCCAACAGACGTAACACCTGTTTTTTGGGAAAATGGGTGAGAGTATACCAGATGAAAAGGATCCCCAGGCCCAGACCCGCATAGACCCCGGTCCACTTGGTGGCGACGGCGAGGGCCATGGAGATCCCGCTCAGGGCGAGGGGAAGGGCGCTTGGCCCGGGCAGGAATCCCTTTCCGGCACGTTCGCCCGCGGCCGCGGCGCTCCGGCCCGCCTTTTCCGGCAGGGCCTGGGCCATCCCGTCAAAACGCCGCAGGGCGAGATCCGCCGCAAAATACCGGTACATAAAGTAGTACATCAACAGGATAAAGAACGCCGCAAAGATGTCGATGGTGGCGATCCGGGAGAGATTGTAGTGCATACAGTCAAAGGCAAGCAGCGCCGCTGTGGCCGCCGCGAAAAAGGGTTTGCCGGAGAGCGCTCTGGCAAAGAGATACATCGCCGGGATCATCAGGATGCCGAAAAGGACCGTCATAAACCGCCAGCCAAAGGGCGTCATGCCAAAGAGCGCGATCCCCGCCGCGATCAGCTCCTTTCCCAGGTGGGGATGGGTGGTCTCATAGGCGGGCAGCCCGTGGAGAAACTCATAGGCGGTGCGGCCGTGGTAGACCTCGTCGAACATGGTTCCCGTCATATAGCTCTTTACAGGGGAAAAGGTATCCTGTTCATCGAACAGGGCGGGATACTCCTGCGCGTTGACGGGCAGGAGCGTGCGCCCGTCACAGCCCGTCACCGCCATTTCGCCCAGCATACATTCCTCGTCCGTGGCCACGATTCCCAGATATCTGAGACTGTAGTTTAAATCGATCCGGTTCCAGGCAAAGACCGACTCCGCCACCGCCTCCCCGTTTATGATCTCCCAGGCTCCCGTGACCTCGTTAAAGGCGGAGATGGAGAAATGTCTTGTGTTGTAGGGCCCCAGAAAGACCTGGACGGAGCCGATATCCAGATACTCCCCGAAATCCAGGACGATATCCCGGTTTTCGGGCGTGGCTGAATAAAAGCTCTGAGGGGCGTATGTATTGCCCAGCCTGAAAAAGGCCAGCACGGCGAAAATAAAAGTCAGCGCGGACAGATAAAGACAGTCCTTTTTATAATGTGTAAGGAAATGCTTCATAGGACAGAAACCCTTTCTGATCATACCTCCTGGTATTTTTCTCCGCTTCAGTATAGCAAGTTCGGGAAATGGTTACAATAGTCAGGAATAATAAATATGAAGAGGAGTGGTCAGATGAAGAGATATATGCAGATTACGAATGTCCGCGGACGGGAGGTGCTGGACTCCAGGGGCAATCCCACGGTGGAGGCGGAGATTGTCCTGACGGATACCATGACGGGAGAGCGGTATGCGGGGCGCGCGTCGGTTCCCTCCGGCGCAAGTACCGGACGTTTTGAGGCGGTGGAGCTGCGGGACGGCGAGACACGGTATTTTGGGCTGGGGGTGAAAAAGGCGGTTAACAATGTCAACACGAAGATTAAGGATGCGGTTACGGGGCGCAACGGGTTAAACCAGGTGGAGATCGACCGGATCCTGATGGAGACGGACGGAACCGACAACAAGGGCAGTCTGGGGGCGAACGCCACGCTGGCGGTGTCCATGGCTGTGGCCAGGGCGGCGGCCTGCTCTCTTCACATACCTCTCTATCAGTATCTGGGCGGGGCCTACACAAGGCTGATGCCGGTTCCCATGATGAATATCTTAAACGGCGGACGGCATGCGGCCAACACGGTGGATTTCCAGGAATTCATGATCATGCCTGTGCAGGCGGAGAGCTTCTCCGACGGGCTTCGCATCTGTGCGGAGATCTATCATTTCCTGAAAAAGCTTCTGGAGGAAAAGGGGCTTTCCACCGGTATCGGGGACGAGGGGGGCTTTGCGCCGGACCTTCCGGACGCCAGGGCCGTGCTGGACTTAATCGTGGCGGCCGTGGAGAAAAGTAATTATTTTCCAGGGCAGGATATCAAGATTGCACTTGACGCGGCATCCAGCGAATTATACAATGAAAAAACCGGCATGTATCATTTTCCCGGGGAGAGCGCATTAAAGGGCGGCGAGGTGGTGCGGGATACCGCCGAGATGATCGCTTACTATGAGGAGCTGATCTCAGATTACCCGATTCTTTCCATAGAGGACGGACTGGCGGAGGACGACTGGGACGGCTGGAAGCTTCTCACGGACAGGCTGGGCGAAAAGGTACAGCTTGTGGGGGACGATCTTTTTGTGACCAATACCAAACGGCTGGACGCGGGAATCAAGCTTCACGTGGCGAACGCCATTTTGGTGAAGGTGAATCAGATCGGCACGGTGTCCGAGGCCATGGAGGCCATCGAGACGGCACAGAAAAACGGTTATAAGACGGTGATCTCCCATCGTTCAGGAGAGACGGAGGATACCTTTATCGCGGATCTTGCGGTGGCGGTGAACGCCGGGCAGATTAAGACGGGCGCACCCTGCCGGGGCGAGCGGGTGGCCAAATACAACCGGCTTGTGCGAATCGAGGAGGAGTTGGGGACGGTTGCGGCCTATAAGGAGCCCTTTAACAAGATCTGAGCGGAAAGCTGTGACCGGAAGGCCATGGGAAAATACCATTTGTCCGCGGGGACAGATAAAAGCCGGTGAAGAACAGACTTCACTTTAAAATACACTGGAAAAGGAAGGAAAGCAGCGAATGATAAGAAAATTACAGACGGCGGGCAGAAGGCTCTGCGCCCTGCTCACCGCGGCGGCGGTACTGGCGATGACGCCGGGGGTTTCGGCGCAGGCGGTGACGGCGAACGGGGCCATCGCCCGGGGGATCGACGTATCCAAACACAACGGAGCGGTAAACTGGGGACAGGTAGCGGGAACAGGGATAAACTTTACCTTTATCAAGGTGGGGAGCACCAAAAGCGGTGTGGATCCTCAGTTTGCCGCCAACATTACGGGCGCCCAGGCGGCGGGCCTTCGCACGGGCGTATATCTCTACTCCTATGCGGTAACCCCGGAGCAGGCGGCCGAGGAGGCCAGGCTGGTATTGCAGTGGATTGAGCCCTATACGGTGAACTATCCCATTGTGTTCGACATCGAGGACAAATGTCACAAAAACCTTTCCAGTCAGGAGCTGATCGACATCATCAACGCCTTCTGCACGGCCATCGATGCGGCGGGATACTATCCCATGGTGTACTCCTACAAAAACATGTTCACGGGCAAGCTCAGCAATGTGGGCTGGGACAAATGGGTGGCTCAGTACGACGACGCCTGCGACTACAATAATAACGTATGTTTCTGGCAGTATTCCAGCCATGGTAGCGTGAACGGCGTGGGCGGAAGAGTGGATGTGAACTATCAGTACAAGGACTACAGCCAGCTTATCATCCCGGAGGGCTTTATCGGACATAACGGGAGCGTGCGCTTTTACCGGAACTGGAAGATGCAGAAGGGCTGGGTGGATTACAATAACACCCGCTATTATCTGGACGGCGCAGGAAATCTGGTGAGCGGCTGGCTGACGGACGCGGACGGCAGGATCTATTACTTATCTCCGCAGGATGGCAGCATCGCCAGAGGGCAGTGCGCGGTGGACGGAGCAAACTACTATTTCACGGCGGAGGGCGTGAAGACGGCCGGATGGGTGGTTCTGGAGGATAAGAAGTATTTTTATGACCCGGCAGGCAACGGGGCCATGAAGACGGACTGGTACAGCGACGAGTCCGGCAACTTCTACTTCTTTGACCGGGCGCAGGGATTCATGCTGACCGGCGCGCAGGTGATCGACGGGGCAAATTACATGTTCAGTCCCGAGGGAATCCGTATGAGCGGAATGATCGCTGCGGCGGACGGAAGCTACTACTACGACCCGGCCAGCGGACAGATGGTGAGAGGCTGGTTTGAGACCGCGGGGAAAACCTGCTTTGCGGACGCCGCAGGTCATGTGGTGACAGGACTTTATGAGATTGAGAAGCAGCTTTACTTTTTTGATGAGACAGGCGCCCTGATCAGGAATCAGACCCTGGAGCTGAACGGAAAAACCTATACATCATCTCCGGAGGGAATCCTTACGGAGGTAATCCCCGCAGAAGTAATCCCTGCGGAGGGCGCCCCGGAGCAGAGCGCGGCGCAGACGGCTCCGGCCGCCTGACATACAGACGGCGCAGCCCTGCGGCCCGCGCCGTTCATAAAGCCGTACCGGCCCCTGCCCTGCGGCACGCATACCATATTTTGTTAACAAACCCCTTGAAATATACAGATTGATGTGTTACACTTGCTTTTGTTATAGAAAGAATATTTGTGTAAATCGCCCTTTTCGGGCGGCAGGAGGTACGGATGGCTGTATTGAGAATTATCATTCAGGTTGTTTTCATCATATTGTGTATCGCGCTTACGGTGCTGGTACTGATGCAGGAGGGAAAGTCGGCAGGTCTTGGAGCCATAAGCGGCGCGGCGGAAACCTACTGGGGCAAGAATAAGGGACGCTCCATGGAGGGGAAGCTGGTTAAGTTTACGAAGTATCTGGCAATCGGCTTTATGGCGCTGGCCGTCATCTTAAATCTGAATGTGTTTTAGTACAGGAGGCATTCTTGCAAAAGGATGCCTTTTCCTTTACGGGAAGGCGACCTGCGAAAAATGAAATCAGAGAGAAATCAGGATATGAGAGAAAAAAGAAAAGAATTAATCTGTCAGCTGATGGAGGATGAGTGCTACGTCCCCATGAAGGAGAAGGAGCTGGCCGCGTTCATGCAGGTGGAGGATGCTCAGAGACAGGAGCTTCAGGAGATTCTGGCTGAACTGGTTAAGGAAGGGAAGCTGACCCTTACCAGACGCGGGAAGTATATGAAGGGGGACAACGTCCCGGCGGCGCTGGTGGGAACCTTTATCAGCAATTCCAGGGGATTTGGCTTTGTGGAGATCAAGGGGAATGATCAGGATCTTTTCATCCCCCAGGAGGAGGTAAACGGCGCGTTCCATCAGGATCAGGTGCAGGTGGAGCTTCTCGGAGCGCGCGCCGGTAAGCGTCAGGAGGCCAGGATTACCGCCATAATCGGACATGGAATCACGCAGGTAGTGGGAACCTATGACAATGCGGGGGCGTACGGCTTTGTGATCCCGGACAATGATAAGATCCCGGTGGATATTTTCATACCGAAGGAGCGCTCAAAAGGAGCCGTGAACGGACATAAGGTGGTGGCGGAGATCACCGATTACGGGGATCACAGGCATAAGCCCGAGGGCAGGATTCTGGAGATCCTGGGCCACGCAAACGATCCGGGAGTGGACATTCTTTCCATCGTAAGAGGGTTTGATCTTCCCATGGAGTTCCCTGAAAAAGTCTTAAACCAGGCCGGACGGGTTGCCCGCGATGTGAGCGACGCGGACCGGGTGGGCCGGAGGGATCTGCGGGATGTGCTCATGGTTACCATAGACGGGGAGGACGCCAAAGACCTGGACGACGCGGTGAGCCTTAAGAAGGAGGGAGATCGCTATTTTCTGGGCGTCCATATCGCGGATGTGACCAACTATGTGCAGGAGAATTCGGCCCTGGACCGGGAGGCCCTCAAAAGAGGAACCAGCGTATATCTGGTGGACCGGGTGATTCCCATGCTTCCCCATGCGCTCTCCAACGGGATCTGTTCCCTGAATATGGGGCAGGACCGGCTGGCGCTGAGCTGCCTTATGACTCTGAATACAAAGGGCGAGGTGGTGGACTATGAGATCGTGGAGAGCGTCATCAATGTGAACCGCCGCATGTCCTACACCCAGGTGAACCGAATCCTGGAGGGAGACGATCAGACTGCCGCACAGTTTAAGGAGCTCGTCCCCATGTTTTTCCAGATGAAGGAGCTGGCCGATATCGTCAGGGAAAAGAGAAAGCTGCGGGGCTCCATTGACTTTGACTTCCCGGAGAGCAAAATCGTCCTGGATGAAAAGGGCGTTCCCCTTTCCATCGAGCCCTATGAGAGAAACGCCGCCACAAGGCTCATCGAGGATTTCATGCTTCTTGCAAATGAGACCGTAGCCCAGCATTTTTACTGGCTGGAGGCTCCCTTTGTGTACAGGACCCATGATAAGCCCGACACGGAAAAGATCTTAAAGCTGGGAACCTTCATCAACAATTTCGGTTATCATATTAAAGTGAAGAGCGGTGACAACGAGATCCATCCCAAGGAGATTCAGAAGCTCCTTGGCCGGATCGAGGGGACCGGGGAGGAGGCGCTGATCAGCCGTATGGCTCTGCGGAGCATGAAAAAGGCGCGCTACAGCGTGGACTGCACCGGCCATTTCGGGCTGGCCTGCCAGTATTACTGCCACTTTACCTCCCCCATCAGGAGATATCCTGATTTGCAGATCCATCGCATCATCAAAGAACAGCTCCGGGGACGGCTCCTGGAGGAGCGTTCGGCTCACTATCGGGAAATCCTTTCGGAGGTGGCCAGGCATTCCTCCGAGACCGAGCGCAGGGCGGACGAGGCCGAGCGGGAAACGGATAAGCTGAAAAAAGTGCAGTATATGGAGCAGAGGCTGGGTCAGGTTTACGAGGGCGTCATCTCAGGGGTTACCTCCTGGGGACTTTACGTGGAGCTGCCCAATACGGTGGAGGGGCTGGTCCATGTGTCGGAGCTGACGGGAGACTACTATTATTACAATGAGGAAACCTGCGAGATGATCGGCAGGGATACAGGCAGGAGCTTTAAGCTGGGCCAGAAGATCCGAATCGAAGTGGACGGGGTGGACTTTTTCCGGAAAAGCATCGACTTTATCCTGGCGGAGGAATAAAAGCCCGGTTTATGATATGAAATCCCGGGATTCGGACAACGATTGAATGCGTGTCGCTGCGGACAGGAGGACAGACAGGATGGCAAAAGGGGATATGAAGCTGGTAGCCAACAACAAAAAGGCCTACCACGACTATTTTATAGAGGAAAAATACGAGGCCGGGCTGGTGCTTCACGGGACGGAGGTAAAGTCCCTGCGCATGGGGAAGTGCAGTATTAAGGAGGCTTTCATCCGGGTGGAAAAGGGCGAGGTCTTTATCTACGGCATGCACGTCAGCCCCTACGAAAAAGGGAATATTTTCAACAAGGATCCTCTGCGGGTAAAAAAGCTTCTCCTGCACAGATCCCAGATCCGCAAACTCATCGGAGACAGCGCTGAGAAGGGCTACACCATCGTTCCTCTTCAGGTCTACTTTAAGGACGGCAGGGCCAAGATCGAGATCGGACTGGCCAGAGGGAAAAAGCTCTACGACAAGCGGCAGGACATTGCCCGGAAGGATCAGCGCAGAGAGGCGGAGAAGGAGCTCAAGGTCAGACTGCGCCTTTGACAGATACCATTAAAGTTTCATTAAATTTTTATGCACAGGTTGCATTTTGAGTGATTTTTGATATAATAAAAATGAAAACACGGGATAGTAAAGGTTTCGACAGGGGTTCTGCAGCTGGAGAAGCTATCCGCAGGCGATGCGTCAAATCGCAAAACTAAATATAAACGCTGAAGATAATTTAGCATACGCTGCCTAATGGCAGCTGTCCG
>CANOVJ010000024.1 GCA_947570615.1 uncultured Lachnospiraceae bacterium | reverse complement strand
ATCCTTATCAGTTGCATAACTATAAATTTTTGTCTAACTTTTTGGGGTCAGATCACTTCACCGCGTATTTTGCGGCAAACAGGCCGATCACAAGACCTACCAGTCCATCCGGGAACACCCAGCTCCACCACACGCTGCCGTAGAACATGGCGTCACCCAGTGCATGGCCCAGAATTCCCACTACTGCGCCGACCACGGGACCGAACACTGCCGCCAGAAAGGCCATGATGGCCATACGGGGCTGTAAATAGGTATTGGGAATACCGGTGGGAATCTGAATCTCCGTCAGCGCCACAAACAGCGCCGTACCAATGCCGATGGCTACCACTTCCTTAATGCCAAACTTCAGTTTCATAACTATGTACCTCCTGCGTATATTTGATCCGGGCGTCAGCCCTCGCCGCGCCCTCTGTTCACACAAGGACCCCCCTCCATAAGGATCTGCAGGGACATCCTTTGTTCCTTATCAGTATAGCATAATCTCTTTTCCCAGTGCAAAAGAATATATGATTTTTTCGACAACCTTTTTGCCCGTCAGACGCTCCAGCGCCTCCGCGTAATAGTCGAGCTGCACCTGGTAGCGCGAGATCAGCTCCTTTTCAGATTTCACAACATCCGTTTTGTAATCGGCCACGATTATTTTTTGATCCTCTTCAAAAAAAACGTCGATAATCCCCTGGATTAACACCTGTTCTTTTTCGGGAAACTCCTCCCCCAGACGGCTGGCGGGAAGCCCCAGCACGAAGGGCTGCTCCCTGTAAAGCGCTCCTCTTTCCCATGCAAGGCTCATGCGCCGGGCCAGTGAGGTGTCAAAAAAGGCGGTGAGCCTGGGAAGGAAGATACTCTCCCGCCAGGAAGGGCTCAGTCTTCCTTCCGCCACCAGGCTCTCAAGCTGACGGTCGATCTCCGCCTCCCGATTCCCTTCCTGCGCCGCCCTGCGTACCCTCTCAAAGTCCAGAAGCTCCATCACCCGGTGGTAAGCGCTTCCCCGGTCGGCGCCGGAGAGTTTCTCCTCCTCCTTCATAAAGGAAGGAATGTAGGGGACAACCTCCGGCTCCTCAAAGAGCCTTCTGGTAAAGGCCTGCTCCATATTCGCCCCGGAGGACGTCCCGCCAGAGGAGGCGGCGTCCAAAATCCCCTCTGTTGACTGATTCGGTAAACCATGCATGGCCTTTTTCTTGAGCTCTGACACGGTTGTCTTGACAAAAAGACGGGACAGATACTGGCAGGGATAGGAAAGATCCATCCGCTCCGACAGCTCTGCCATAATCTGGTTATCCGTTTCGGTCAATCCGCTCTCACGGGTCACGGCACGAAACAGCTCCTGCCTTTTCCGGATATCCTGCACCGCAGCGTACACATCCTTTTGCAGGATATCCGTCGCAGTGACAAAATTCGCAGTCAGATCCAGACACGGGATAAGGAAATCCAGAACGCTGTTCGCCCCCGCCAGAACACAGAAGGCAAGCCTGGAAGGATCCTGTCCCTGAAATTCCATCCGCTGCTCAATCTCCTGCTGAAGCTTTGGGATGGAAGGGATCATGGCGGTGAGGATCAGCTTTTCCCTCGCCCTGGTCATGGCCACATACAGCACCCGCAGCTCCTCCCCCAGAAGATCATGCTTCATCTTAAGAGCAACGGCGTTTTTCTTAAGGGTACTGCTTCTCACCCGCAGAACACTGTCCACATAGTCCACGCCGATCCCCATCTCCATATCTGCGATCATGCGGCTGTTTACATCCTGCATGTTGAATTTCCGGGCCAGCCCCGCCACAAAGCACACGGGAAATTCCAGCCCCTTGCTCTTATGGATGCTCATGATCCGCACCACGTCCGCGTTCTCGTCCAGCACATCCGCAGGGCCATAATCCACCTCGTATTTCTCCAGCTGTTCGATATAGCGCAGGAAGTGGAACAGACCATAATAGCTGGTGTTCTCAAAGGCCGCGGCCCGGGTGAGCAGCATCTCCACATTGGCCCGCCTCTGCTCCCCGCCGGATAATGCCAGCACATAGTCGGCGTATCCCGTATCCTGCAGGATCTCCTGGATCAGCTTGTGGATGGGCGTGTAGGCGGTCATCTGCCGGTAATGGGCAAGGCGGTTTAAAAACGCCTGTATTTTTTCTCTGAGAGGCCCCTGATGGGACAGTAAGCTCTCATACAATAAGGATTGCCTTTTCTCTCCCCTCACAAGGGCGATCTCCTCCTGGGTAAAGCCGCCGAAAAAGGATTTCAGCGTTCCATAGAGAGGGATATCCTGTAGCGGATTGTCTATCACCCGAAGAAACTGCAAAAGCCCTCTGATCTCCGCCGCCTGGAAATATCCGGTATGGGAGGAGACATAGGCGGGGATCCCCTCCCTCTCCAGCACATTCTTAAACTCTTCCGCCCAGCCTGTCATTGTCCGAAGCAAAATCACCATGTCGCTGTATCTCACCGGGCGCAGTTTCCCGCTGACCGAATCAGTCACCTGAAGGCTCCTGTAGAGCTCCCTGATCCTTCCGGCAATGGCCGACGCCTCCTGCTCCCGCACCGGGCGGGAGGAATCCTCAGACTTTTCGACGAGCATATATTCCGTATCGTATGCGCAGGGCTCCTCCGGGTTTTCGGGAAAAACGGCCCCCTCATAGAGGGCGGCGTCCGAATCGTACTCCACTCCCCCTAACTCCCTTCTCATAATCCTTCCAAAAAGCCGGTTGACCCCCTGGAGCACCTGGGGGCGGCTGCGAAAATTCCTGTGCAGATCGATCCTCTGCCGCTCCCCCTCCTGTGTAGAATAACGGCTGTATTTATCCATAAAAAGCTCAGGGCAGGCCTGGCGGAATTTGTAAATACTCTGCTTTACATCCCCCACCATGAAACGGTTGAAGCGTCCCTCCTCCTCGCCGGAGATGCTTTTGAGAAGAAGCTCCTGCACCTGATTGCTGTCCTGGTACTCGTCGATCAGGATTTCCTGAAAAAACTGTCTGTATTCCAGCGCCGCAGGCGTGGGTAAGAGCGTCCCCTCCGGTGTCTTTTTAATCAGGATCTGCAGGGCAAAATGCTCCATATCGTGAAAATCGATGAGATTCTCCTTCCGTTTTTTCGCATCCAGCCGCTCCTTATAGGAAAGCGTCAGCGAGAGCAGCTCCTCCACAAAGGGCGCGGCCAGCTCCATCCGTTTCAGAGCCAGCTCCGGGCTCAGGGACAGAAAGGAGTCCTCCAGCTCTTCCAGATGCTTTTTGACCTCCCTGCGGATCTGCTGTACCCGCTCCCTGCACAGAGGATTCACCGAATCATCCTTTTTCGAGGGAAGCCTGCCAAAGGAAACGCCTGATATTTTCTCCTGAAGCTGCGAGAAGCCTTCAAATGTCAAAACATGATTCAACATTTCCAGCTCTCTTTCCAGCGTTTCCCCGTACATATAAGGCCCGTCCGGTCTCTGTACGATGCGGACAGCCTGCTCCAGCTCCCGGGCACATTCTTTTATGACCGTCTTTACATAACAGAGCAGATACTGACACCAGGAGGACTCCTCCATGCGGGAAATATCTGTTATTTTATACTCCTCGACACATTGACCGATCCAGTCTTCCGGCCAGGGGCAGCTCATGGAAAACTCGTACAGCCTGGCCATATACTCCTCCAGAAGCTTATCGTCGCTTCCCCCGGTGAAATACTCCACGCAGGAGAGAAACCCCGCATCCCCCTGCTGGTAACGCTCCTCCAGAAGCTCCTCCATCACATCCTGCTTTAAAAGCCGCATCTCCCCCTCGTCCGCCACCCGAAAGCCCGGATCCAGGCCGATATCATTGAAATTATTCCGAATGACAAAGAGGCAAAAGCTGTCTATGGTGGTGATCTGGGCGTTGTGCAGGAGGGAAGCCTGCTTTTGCAGGTGTATGTTCTGCCCGTCCCGGGAAAGCAGTCTGTTCACCGCCAGGGCGATCCTCTCCCGCATCTCGGCCGCCGCCGCATTGGTGAAGGTCACCACCAGAAGCCGGTCGATGTCCACGGGATGCTCCTCATCCGTGATCATGCGGATGATCCGCTCCACCAGCACCGCCGTCTTGCCGGAACCGGCCGCCGCGGACACCAGGAGGTTCCTGTCCCGCAGTGTGATCACCTTCTGTTGTTCCTCTGTGAATGCTATCGCCATTTTCCGTACCCTTCCCCGGGATTATCCGCCCGGAAATGTATCTGTTTCGTTTCAGAATTGATCGGACTCAGGGCGCCTCTGTCTCATCCTCCAGCTCCTGTCTCATCCTCAAAAGCAGATCGTCCGCACTCCCCCCGGCCAGCATGCGCATCTCATAGCCCGGTATCTTCTCCTCAAAATCGCAGACGCTCTTAAAGGCGCAGTATGTACAGGAGCGCGAGCCTGCCTGTTCGCAGGGATTCACCGCGATATTCCCGGAGAGAATCTCCGTCCCGAGCCTGCGCATCTTATGGCTTACAAACCGGGAAACCACCTCATAATCCTCCCTGGCCATGACGCCCGAGCGAAGGGAAAAGCTCCCGTCCTTTTTGCGTTCCACCGGGATCACCAGGGACTTGTCGGTAAAGTTTTTGTCCAGAAGACTGACCACTCTCTCATCCTGGCTGACCAGGCCGCTGGTGCGAAGTTCCCGCAGAATCTCCCGCTCGATCTCCTGGGGTGTCGTCTCCCCCTCCATTTTGATCACGGGATCACTCACGTGATAGTACAGAAGGGCCGCGGGAACAATCTCCTTTTCCGGATGCTCCCTGGCGGCAATCTCCTTGGCCACATTCATATAGACCACAAGCTGCAGCTGTAATCCATAGTACAGGGCCGCAAGATCAAACTTCCTGTTGCCGGATTTGTAGTCGATGACCTTCACATAGACATGCTCCTCATCCTCGCAGGTGTCGATCCGGTCAATCCGCCCCTTAAGACGCATCCTCTCCTGTCCGGACAGGGCAATGTTCACGGACTCGAGCCTTTCCACCCTGGAAAAGCTCATCTCGAAGGACGCCGGGACAAAATCCCCCTCCCGAAGCTGGATCCTCAGCGTTCGGACAGTGCGCCTTAAAATCCGGTACATCCGCTCCACCATATATTCATAACGAGCGTTACTGTACAGAATTGTCTCCCCATACGACATGGTGGCGGCCTCGAGAGCCTCCCGCAGGAGCCTGTCTCCCGTCTCCTCGTCAAAATCGAACCAGGTCAGTCCGTTTTCTGCAAGTTTTCCTGCAAAGTCCTCCAGCACCTGGTGGAAAATATTGCCCAGATCCACGGGCTCAAAGCTGTATTCCTCCCGCTCCTTCAGCATCAGCCCGTATTGCAGGAAATGTGAATAAGCGCAGGCCGCGTACCGCTCCAGACGGCTGACGCTGTTCTCCAGGGTGGTTCCGTACAATGCCCTGGCCAGAGCCTTCACCAGGGGCCTGTGCTCATACCTGGCAAAGGCCGCCTCTTCCAGCTCCCCGGCATACTTCTCCCATTCCTCCTGCCCGTGATAAAACCGCCGCAAGCACTGCAGCTCCTGCCCGGTGAGCTCTCCCGGACGCTCCGCCGCGTACTCTCGAAGCTCCCTGGCCAGCAGGGTGAGCCCGTCTCTGCGGCCCATAATCTGATCAAAGGCCGGATGCTCTGTCCGCTCGCTCATAACATATGTATTTTTAATTTCCAGATCCGGAAACAGCTTCTGCATCATATCGATCAGGTAAGAGGGCCGGATGCTTTTTCCCTGGGCACTGACCCGTGAAAAGGACAGATACAGACGCTCCGAGGGTTTGGTCATATTCATATAGAGATAGAGACGCTGGATAAACATCTGCTGTCTCGGTGTGGGGGCAAGCTCAAATTCCGACTGCCGGAGAAATTCCCGGTCGATATCGGAGATGATGCCGCCCTTCGAGTTGTTGCCCGGAATATTTCCATCGTTTACTCCCAGGAAAAACAGCGCCCGCACCTGCTTTAAGCGGGTGCGCTGTATATCTCCCACAACCACGCGATCCACGCTTCCGGGGATGATTCCCACCTCGATCTCAGAAAAGCCGGCGTCGAGAATCTCCGCAAAATCTGAAAGACTCATGGGCTCGTCCTTCAAAAGTCCCATGATCTGCTCTAAAAGTTCCATCACCAGCCGGTAGATCTGGTCGTACTCCCTGGCCCGCTCAGGATTCCCGTTTTCTCTGAAATACGCCGCAAAGCCGGAGAGCTTCTCCTGGATCCTTCCCTTTACAATAAAATCGTACAGGATCCGCACCATCTCCCCGGCGGTTTTCCCCTTACGACTGGCCGTCCCGCCAGGGGGGACGGCGTTCGCTTCCAGCAGAGGGGCGATCTGCTCCATCAGACGCTCCCTGGTCCGATTGATCCCCTCCATAAAATGAATCTGCCGCTGCGCCTCATCCTCATCCGTAACATCCGATATAATTAAGTTTGAATTTAATTTTCTGGTAAATATCTGGCTCCATTTTCGCTTTCCCCGGATCCCCAGAGCCAGCACATAATTTTCCAGTCTGTCGATCTCCTCCGTCTCAAAATCCGCCAGCCCGCAGCGCAGATAATGAAACACGCTCTCATAAGAAAAATCGGAAAGCGCCATTTTCAGCGCGCTTCGGATGTACTCGATAAAAGGATTGAGAAGAAGCCCCCGGGTTCTGTCCAGAAAAACCGGGATATCATAGACCAGGGATTCCCGTTCAAAATAGTCCCCGTAGGTTTCCATATCACCTGTTACCACTGCGATATCCCGGTAGCAGTACCCTTCTCTGAGAACCATGTCCCGGATTTTAATGCACACCTGCCTTACCTCCTGGGCAGGATTTAAGGCCTCCATGAGCGCGATCCCCTTCCGGCCATCATCATCTGAACGTTCCGCCGCAGGCGCTTTTGGCTCCCGGGCTTCTGATTCCTGAGCTTTCGGCTCCCGGACTTCTGGCTCCCCGGACTGATACGGACAGAGCGGATACCGGAACAGGCGCTGTTCCAGATGGGCCAGCTCCCCATTGTCCCTAAACCTTGGCAGGGGGCTTTCTGTCAGATAGACATCCTTCTCCCGTCTGCGCTTTTCCGGATCCGAAAGCTCCCCGCACAGGCGGCAGAGATCGCTCACCGTCTTTTTGCTCAGGTAAAACAACTCCTGCTCCCCTTTCATTTTGAAGGGATCCTCTGTGATATCAATTGTTATGGAAATGATGACTCGCTCGGTCAGTCTCAGAAGCTCCTGAATCAGCCGATACTGGATGGGCGTGAAGCCGGTGAATCCGTCAAAGACCACCACGCTTCCCCTTATGATCTGCGATTTACCAACGGCCCTGGTCAGAAGCTCCAGGGTCTCCTCCGTGGTAATGAAACGATCCTGTATGTAGTCCACAAAGCCCTGATAGATTACCTCTAAATCCTTCAGCTTATGATGCAGGGCTCCCCGGCCCCTGGCAAATTCGGCCAGCTCTCCCACCTGACTGACTCCCAGTCCATACTGCATGAACTCGGAAATGGCGGATTTTACCTCGTGGATATAACCGATCCGGTTTAAGTTTTTGCCGATCACCGGCATCTTATCCTGCAGGGAGGCCGCCACCCTGCGCAGCACCAGGCTTTTTCCGGTGTCGTCCAGAACCGGCCTGTTGCCAAAGCCCGTCTCCTCAAAGATCCGGTGAGTCAGACGACCGAAGCTGAGCACGTCAATATTCATGATTCCGCCGCAGTCGCTGGCGTTCACCAGATCCACCTGGGTCTGCATGGTGAACTGATCCGGCACCAGAAAAAGAAAATTGCGGCGGGGCTCCCTGCCCGCCTGACGGGCGATAGTCTGATGGAGGAGACGGCTTTTGCCGGAGCCGGAGCCTCCGAAGTAGAATTGCAATGACATAGGTCGCTCCTGGGGTAAAGGTGTATTGTTTCAGCCGGATGCTGTCCTCTCAAAGGAAGGGGATCATTCCCTTCACGGAGGAGAAGATCAGATGGGGGATCACGGAGGATTCCTCCACGTCCTTCATCCCGGCTTCGCCGCTGAGTACAAGAAAACCATAGTAGCCGTTGTTTACTCCGGCGGCTACGTCTGTGTAGAGACGATCGCCCACCATGGCGGTCTCCTCCTTTTTTACCCCGGCCCGGCGGGCCAGATAGTCCATGATGGCGGCGTTTGGCTTGCCGATGACGGTGTCCGGATAGCGGAAGGCAGAGGCGTGAATGAACGCGTGGATGGCCCCCGCATCGGGGATAAAGCCCGTCTCGGTAGGACAGTTAAAATCGGGATGGGTGGAGATGTAGGGCAGCCCCTGGCGCACCAGGTCGCAGACCCTGCACATCTTTTCATAGGTGAGGGAGGTGTCGAATCCCACCACCACCATCTCCGGGGCCTTCTCGTCCAGACAGATCCCCTCCTGTTCAAACTCCTCCCGCAACAGTTCATTTCCCAGGAGAAACACTCTTTTTCCGGGAAAATGCTCCTTCAGATAATCGATGGCGGCCATGCCGGAGGTGACGATTTTGTCCTGCCCCACCTTAAGCCCCATTCTCTCTAACTTGTCCAGATATGCCTTCGGGTTTTTGGAGGAATTGTTGGTAAGAAAAACGTACTTCTTTCCCGCATCCTCCACGGCCTTAAGAAAATCCCTGGCGCCGTCAATCCACTTTTCTCCCAGATAGACGGTTCCGTCCATATCCAGCGCAAAGCATCTGATCTGTTTCAGAATTCCTTTTTCGTCTCTGTCGATCTCAGGTATGTACATTGTAATTCTCCCACTGTGTCTGCCGCATCAGATTTCTCTCGTAGCTTCCTTAAGCCACGCCAGCTCCTCCCCCTCAAAGTACGGGGAAAGTCTCTCGAAAACCTGTCTGTGATAAGTGTTCAGTCTCGCTCTGTCCGTATCCGTCATCAGCGACGGCTCCAGGGCGTCCAGATCGATGGGCACGCAGGTCAGATCCTCAAAGTACATGAACTGACCGTACTCATTCTCCTCCCCCCTGCGGCAGAGAAGCTCGTTTTCGATGCGGATTCCGTGACTTCCTTCTATATAAAGACCGGGCTCGTCGGTGGTCACCATGCCCTCCTCGAGCACCGCGTTCTCCTCATGCTCCACCATCTTCCAGCGAAAACCGTTGGGCCCCTCATGGACGTTCAGAAGATACCCCACACCGTGGCCGGTTCCGTGCTTATAGTCGAGCCCGTACTCCCAGAGCGCCTCTCTGGCCCGCACATCCAGATTGAGCCCCCTGCATCCGTAAAGGAATCTGGTACTTTTCAGGTTGAGCATCGCTTTCAGCACCAGGGTAAAGTGCTTTTTCATATCTCCGGTCAGGGGCCCCAGGGCGAACGTCCTGGTGATGTCCGTGCTCCCCTCCGGGTAATGTCCGCCGCTGTCCACCACCAAAAGTCCCTCGGGACGGATCCGGGCGAAGTCCTCCGGGGTGGCGCTGTAATGGACGATGGCCCCGTTCGCCCCAAAGGCACAGATGGTTCCAAAGCTGGGCTCGATAAATCCCTCCTGCTGCCTGCGCAGGCCTTCAAGCTGATCGGCGGCGCTTAACTCCGTCATGGGAATTTTCCCCACATTGGTTTTCAGCCAGTACATGAAATGGGTCACCGCCACGCCGTCCTTTAAGTGGCAAACGCGCAGATTCTCCATCTCCACCGGGTTTTTGACGGCCTTCATCAGGGTGGTGGGGTTGGATTTGTCGATGATCTCCACATCCTCCGCCAGCTCCTTTTTCACGCGGCAGTTCACCCTCTCCAGGCACAGCAGAGCCTTTTCCCCGTGAAGGGCGGAGATATGGCTGTAAAAATCCTCATAGGGCAGAAGGGTAATCCCGTTTTCCTCAAGATAGGACTGCACCTGCGAAGACCAGGCCTCCTTCCCCGCTGCGGCCTGCTCCTCCCGGGCAAAAAGCAGCGCCTTCTCCATGGTGATCACCGCGTAGGCCAGAACCACCGGGCAGCACTTCACGTCATTTCCTCTTATATTAAAAAGCCAGGCGATATCGTCCAGGGTGGTAAGGATATGTACGGTGGCCCCCTCCTCCTTCATCTTCTCCCGCACCCGGGCGATTTTGGAGGCGGTACTCTCCCCGCTGCAGCGCTCCTCAAGGACATACACCGGCTGATGAACGAGCCTGGGGCGCTCCTCCCAGATCCCTTCCGCCAGGTCCTGATCCCAGCTCAGCCTGCCATGCTTCCTTCCGAGAATCTCCTCGTACTGCGCGGCGTCCCGGGCCTTCACCACTCTGCCGTCCAGGCCCAGGCACTCTCCCTCCTGCAGCGTCTGATCCAGATAGTCCTTTAAGGAGGGCACGTCCGGCTCCCCGATCTTCATCAACCGGATTCCGGTTCCCTGCAGCTGCCTTTCGGCCTGGATGAAATATCTTCCGTCGGTAAAGAGGGCCGCTTCCCGCAAGCTCACCACCAGCGTCCCCGCCGAGCCCGTGAACCCGCTGAAAAATTCCCTCACCCGGAAAAATCCGCTGACATACTCGCTGTCGTGATAATCCGACGTGGGAATCAGACAGCAGTCGATCCCCCGCTCTCTCATGGCCTGTCTCAGTTTCTCCAATCTTTCCTGTATCATCTTTGAAATCCTTCTCCTTTCAGAATACCTGAAACCACCTTTGCTTCCGCCCCGGAGGTTCAGGCGCAACAACGTCTGCGCCTTCTACACCTGTCCGGCGCGCAGACTCTCCTTTTCATTATACTCACGAAAAAGGAAAAGGACAATGCTTTTATTTCCCTGAGTTTGATTTCCATATTGGCAAATAGCAATGCCAATGTTGTTATTGTTCATTAGAATATATATAATAGAAAAATCCTGAAAGCAAAAATTTGAAGTAAATTTTAAAATTTACAACTTACGCAGGGAAAACCGTACTTATATATTGAAAGCAGCTTTCAAAAAGATACAGGGGAGGAAAATTCATGTGGAAGATAATAGGATTGTAGAATTATACTGGGAGCGAAATGAACAGGCAATTAAAGAAACCTCTTTAAAATATGGTGGATTATGCACACATATTGCTCAAAATATTCTATCCAGCTACGAAGATAGCGAGGAATGTGTGAATGATACATTTTTTGCTGTATGGAATGCGATTCCAGATGAGCGTCCAAATAGATTTTCAGCTTTTGTGAGCAGAATTACAAGAAATTTGGCATTAAAAAAATATGAATATCTTTCTGCGGTAAAGAGAAATCCTGCTGCAATTACATCTTTAGATGAATTGGGGGATTGTGTATCTGGAACAAACAGTGTCGAATCTGAAATTGAAAAACGGCATATAGAACGCACAATTGATAAATTTCTTTGGCGACAGAGTGAGGAAAAGAGGAATGTTTTCATCAGGCGTTACTGGTATTTTGATTCCATTGAAAACATTTGTAAAAGTACGGGTTTTTCGCAAAGCAAAGTAAAATCCATGCTATATGGAATGCGTCAAAAGTTAAGAGGTTACTTAGAAAGCGAGGGATTTGAGGTATGAATAAAAAACAGATTTCAGAGCATATTGGAAACATTGATGACAGACTTGTTCAACAAGCAGAGCAGATTCCTAATTATGTCATGCGGAATCGGAAAAGGAGAATAAAACAACTTTTAGCAACTGCGGCTGTTCTGGTACTGATGTTATCCAGCTTTAGTGTTGGCGCAATGGCTTTTTCCCGCGAAATCATTGTAGAAGTGCCAGTAACCCAGGAAATTATAGAATTAGAGGGAATCAATCTTTCACTAATATTTCCCGATAGTTGGAAAGGTCAATATGTGGTAGAAAAGAATGGGCAGAACTATATTGTTTATCATTTACAGAGCAAAAAAAATGTCAGTGACAGAATAAGCCCGTGGGACGGCGGCGTCCTTTTTACGATTGTCTGCTACGAAGAAGCTATGACAGAAGAACAATTCATAGAAAATGGTCTTGATTTCACGGCGTATCGATATATTTTAGCGACAAGTAACAAGACATATGTTCTTCATTATGCGAGTGATGTACAGTATGATCCGGAGAATGAAGAACAGAAAACAGCATATAGTAAAATGATGTCTGAAATTAAAGATATTCAATTTGTGGTTGATGATGTATTCGGGAAGTAACTGTCAAAGAGCAGCCTGCAATGGACAAATGCGATGAAAGAAAGGAGTGCTACAGGCATGAACAAGAAGAAAATCACGGCAGGTATTGGGGTTATCAGTGTTGTTATTATAGTTGTTATAGCGGTACTTTTTCCTGCATTAACAAAAAAGCAACAAATGGTTTTTGTTTCAGGCAGATTATTTGTGTCCACAAATCAGGATGTTTCAGAAATGGTTCTTCAGGAAGCAGAAGTTTCAGAATATGATTCACCCTATATTGGCATAATCGAATCTGCCGTCAGTAGAACGAAAGAACCGGGCGTGGAGTTTCAATCAAACTTCGGATGCATTGGTTCTGGAATAATATTTAATGGTAATGGTATTGCCGTCAATCTGAATGGACAATGGATACAATTTGTGCCAAAAGAACCTGCCGATTTAAATAGTATTATACAATCTGAACAGGCTGTATATGAAGAAGATGTGGCAGCATTTATCAAAAATGTTTTGGCTGATAATATCACAGTTGATATTGTAGAATACATCACAGACACGAACAAGGAAAGGATAAAGGAACTGAAAATAACAGAGGAGGATATGCCAGATGGCTGCTATATTTTTAACTCAGATGAGGAAGTAACCATATGGAAATGTAATGCAGAAACAGTTTATACATTTATTGACTGGAATGGAGATTTTACGGGAGCAGAGTCTCCAGAAGAATATACCACAACAGATATTGAAGAATTTCAAAAATACATAGAAACCTATGATAATGGAGAGCCCAAAATGCCATTTTTCTTTATAATTGAAAACGGATATATTAAACAGATTATCGAGAAGCCTTTTGCATAAGGAAATTGACAAAAACGGCTTCGGGAACCGGAAGCCGACGGTTTTATTATCCGTTATGACTACAAAGAGGTATCTCCCCATGTGGAATATAATCTTACTGACTCAGGCAAAAAGAACCGATGCATTGTGCGTTTATCCTTCACAGGGCCATCGGTTCTTTATGTTTTACGGGGTTTCATGTACAGTTTACGGAAACTCAGGTTTATTTCTTCATCTTCGGGTTAAACACAAGGCTGGCCAGATAGCCGAAGATCAGCGCAGCCGACGTCCCCACGGCCCCCGCCTTAAAGCCCCCGGAGAACAGTCCCATGAAGCCCTTCTGGTCCACGGCCTCTTTTACCCCCTTCATCAGAACGTTTCCAAAGCCCAGAAGGGGCACCGAGGCTCCCGCCCCCGCAAACTCCACAAAGGGCTGGTACCAGCCAAGCATGCTTAAAACCGCTCCCGTGCAGACCAGCAGCACCATGATCCGCCCGGGCATCATCCTGGTCTTTTCCATGAGGATCTGCACCAGGGCGCAGATCAGGCCGCCCACCCAGAACGCATTAAAATAATCCATGATAACCTCCTTAGTGGCAGTTTTTCTGCCGGATTGTTTTCATGGATTATTATGTGCATATTCTACAGGGCTATGCGTCTGTTCTGTTTTTACCTTTATTTTGCTAAAACGGGCTTTATCTCAATCCTCCCATAATCCCTGTATCCCTCATGCCGCTTCTCTGCCGTCACCTCTCCGTCACGGTTTACGATCACATACTCGTTGAAGGCTCCCTGCCGGTAGTCGAAATCCTCCCCGTTATCCTGGTAGTGAAGATAAGTCCCCTCCCCCGGCCAGGCCTCCAGGATCAGCAGATCATCCTTGTCCGGCCCTACGCACAGCCGTGCCGGATATTTGGGGATCACCGCTCCCGCCTTCACATAGACGGGGCACACGTCCAGAGGCGCTTCCTTTACGAAAAAGCTCCCGCCCTCTCTGCGCTCCCCCGTCCAGTAGTCGTACCATACGCCCTCCGGAAGGTAGACCAGCTTCTCCCTGGCCCCCTGCTCCACCACAGGGGCGATCAGCATCCGGTCCCCCAGCATAAACTCGTCGTTGCGGTTGCGGACATTTTCATCCCCCTCATACTCCAGCACCAGGGGGCGCACCATGGGAATCCCGGTCAGCTCCGTCTCCCGCATCAGGTCATACAGATAGGGGAGCAGTTCGTAGCGCAGGCTGATGTATTTCCGGCTGATGGAGAGAACCTCCTCCCCGAACTGCCAGGGCTCCTGGGAGCGGCGTCCCAGGGCGCAGTGGTTCCGGAAAAGAGGCATGAAGCACCCGGCCTGGATCCATCTGGCGAAGAGCTCCGGCGTGGCGTCGCTCCCGAAGCCTCCCACATCCGCCCCCACAAAGCTCATGCCCGACATGCCCAGATTACAGATCTGGGGAATCATCATGCGGATATGGGACCAGAGGCTGTGATTGTCCCCGGTCCAGGCGGTGGTATATTTCTGGGAACCGCTGTAGCAGGCTCTGGTGATCACAAAGGGCCGTTTGCCGGAATACTTTTTCCAGCCCTCATAGGTGGCTTTGGCCATATTGTGACCGTAGATATTGTGGATCCGGGAGTGGGGCGCGGGCTGATCCTCGTCGGTGAACACCACATCGTCGGGAAGGGGCCCGCGGAAGCTGGCGGGCTCGTTCATATCGTTCCACAGGCCGGACACGCCCCGGTCGATGAGGAACCTCTGCTTATCCGCCCACCAGGCACGGACAGCCGGGTTTCCAAAGTCGGGAAATACCGCGTCGCCGGGCCAGACCTCGTTTACGTAGACGCCCTGCTGCGCGGCGGCTCTCTGCCCACAGTCTCCGCAAACGTCCTGCTGCGCAGACGTCCCGCCGCTTTCTGCCCCTTCCTTTTCCTTATATCCGGGAACCCTGGCGAAGAATCCTTTCGCAAGCCCCTCCTCGTAGACGTAATAATCCTTCTCCACCTTCACACCGGGATCTATAATGGTGACCGCTTTGATCCCCATCTCTCTCAGATCGGAGATCACCTTCCTCTCGTCCTGATAGGTATCCTGGTTCCAGGTAAAGACCTTGTAGTGATCCATGTAATCGATATCGAAATGAATACAGTCGCAGGGCAGATCGTTTTCCCGAAGTCCCCGGGCAATCTCACGGATTTTCTCCTCAGACTCGTAGCCCCACCGGGACTGATGATACCCCAGCGTCCAGAGCTGCTGCATGGGGGAGCGTCCGGTGAGCCAGGTATACTGCGAGATCACATCCTTAAGACTCTCTCCCGCCATGAAATAGTAATCCAGGTTTCCCTGCTCCGCGCCGAACAGACAGTAGTCCCCGCTCTCCTTTCCCAGGTCAAAAAAGGTTTTGCAGTGATTGTCCAGGAAAATCCCGTAAGCGGCCTTCTCCTTCAGAACCATCATGAACGGGATGCTCTTGTAGAGGGACTTGAAATTGTCCTCGTGGGGGGCGGGAATATCCGAATTCCACATTTCATATTCGTAATGCCTCTTGTTGAGAACGCCCGTCTTATCCCCCAGGCCATAGATGCAGTCTCCCTTCTCCAGGCAGCGCAGCTCCTGCACCTGCCTCTCCAGAGACTTTCCGGTGGCCAGGGCATGTCCCTCTCCCGCCAGCAGAGCCACCTCCGTCTGGCTCAGGCCGCTTCTCTCCTTCCGCTTTCCTCTGTAGGCGAGGCTGAGAGGCGCGCCCTGCCCGTCGTAAAAATCCACCGCGAAGCCGTCATTGACTTTTGCAGTCAATTTTTCGCTTCGAATCACCACGGCGCCATCTTCCCATGACACCCGCGCCGTTTTTCCCTCCGGCAGAGAAATTTCCCGGACGGCTCCCTCTCCGATATCCTTTCCGGGCTGTAAAATTTCCTGCCCGTTTTCCTTTCCTGCATCGCAAATGGCCGTCTGGCTGTTCAGACGCTCCCCCAGCTCTCCCTCGATGGCCCGGGTGCGATGTCCCTGACCGTCATAGTCAACAAACACATTGAAAATCGTGTCCGCAATCGCCTCCACACAGGGCCGCAAAGTCTCTCCGGCGCCCTCGAAGGTAAATATCACCCTCTGTCCCGATACATAATAGTTTTTCAGCTTCCCAAATGCCATACTCGTCTCCTTCTCTGATTTGATATTCCGCGGCCGCCCTTTAGCGCGCCGGCGCAGATGGCCGTCCGCCCCGGGACCGCCGCCGTCTTACACTCCGCTTACATTTTTCGCTTTCCTCTCCGGAAGCTGCACCAGAATCACCGCGCCGAACACCAGCGCGCACCCGCTCAGCTCTCTGGGGCTTAAGGCCTGTCCCAGAATCATCCATCCTGCCAGAAGGGAGAATACTGATTCCATGGACAGAAGAAGGGAGGCCACCGCCGGATCCGTATCCCTCTGCCCGATCACCTGCAGGGTATACGCCACGCCGCAGGACATGATTCCCGCGTAGGCCAGGGGAACGATCCCCTCTCCCAGGGCAGAAAGATCCGGCCGCTCAAAGATCAGTGCCAGAACCGTACTGATGACTCCGGCGGTCAAAAACTGGATGCAGGACAGCTCCACCCCGTCCGCCCTGGGGGAAAAATAATCGATCACCAGAATATGTACAGTAAACAGGACAGCTCCCACAAACACCAGTCCATCCCCCAGACTTAAGGAAAAGCCCCCGCTCATGCACAGACGATAGAAGCCCAGGCATGCCAGAGCCGCCCCGATCCACACCCGCCCTGCGGGCTTTTTCCCCAGAAGGATCCCCGCAAGGGGCACCAGGATGATATAGAGGGTCGTGATAAACCCCGCCTTTCCCACCGTGGTGTGGAGGATCCCGAACTGCTGGAACAGAGCGGCAGGGCACAGGGCCAGACCGCAGCAGACGCCCCCGGCAAGAGCCGTCCGTCTCCCGTTCCGGCTCCTGCGCTCACGCCCGTAAGCCTCGCAGCTCTCTCCACGGGAAATTTCCCCGCGGAAATTTTTCCTTCGGAAAAAAATCAACGGAAGCAGCACCGCGCTTCCCATAAGAAACCGCGCGCCGTTAAAGGTGAAGGGGCCCATATAGTCCATGCCCACGCTCTGGGCCACGAAAGCGACGCCCCAGATCAGCGCCGCAAGAAGCAACAGTAATTTTTTCATAAGTATGCCGCTATCTCCTCCACAATATCGCGGATCTGCCTGCCGCCGCAGTCCACGGTGCGATCCGCGTACCTTTCATAGAGAGGGACCCGCTCCTCATACAGATCCCGCAGCGTACACCCCTCTCGAATCACCACTCCCCGTTCATGGAGGTCTCCCAGCCTTGCGGCGATCTCCTCACAGCCGAGACGCAGATAAATCACCTCGCCCATCTCCTTAAAGTGGGCCATGGCCTGCTCTCCGTAAACCGCGCTGCCTCCTGTGGCGATCACCAGCCTGGCCCCGCCAATTTCCCGGTTGATCTGGTTTTCCAACATAAGAAAACCTGCTTCCCCCCGCTCCTCAAGGAGCTGGTGAAGCAGTTTTCCGGTTTTTTCCTGGATCACCAGGTCGCTGTCAAGAAACCGGTATCCCAGCTTCTTGGCCAGCACCACGCCCACGGTGCTCTTTCCCGCTCCCGGCATTCCGATCAGTATCAGGTTTTTCATACCGCCGCGATGACCTCGACCTCGCAGAGCACGCTCTTTGGAAGCTCCTTTACAGCCACACAGCTTCTGGCAGGCTTTCCGGTAAAATATTGCTCATAGACGCCGTTAAAGGCCGCAAAATCCGCCATATCCGCCAAAAAGCAGGTGGTCTTCACCACATGCTCAAAATCCGTCCCCGCCGCCTTCAAAACCTCTCCCACGTTCTTCATCACCTGCTGCGCCTGCACGCTGATATCACCGCTGGCAATCTCCCCGCTCTGCGGTATGATGGGAATCTGCCCGGACGCGAAGAGAAAGCCTCCCGCAATGATCCCCTGGGAATAAGGCCCTATGGCCGCCGGCGCTTTTTCTGTAGCTACTTTTTTTAACATGTCTTATCCTCCTTAAACTCTGCTGTTACGTAAAATCCCCTCTCATTCTCAACGATACTCACCACTGTTCCTTCCCTGGCAAGCATCCTCTCCCGGAAAGGAATGTTCCCCGACATGGCAAGCGCCGGATCGATGGTGTAATAGTAATTGCTGGGCAGCACCCCTTCCGTCACCGTCACCGCATCCCCCTCCTTCAAAAGGCCCGGACGCTCCATTTTAAACTCCATCCGCCGCATGCAGTCCCTCCTTTTCGCCGGATTTTCCTCCGGAATCTCTCCGGTTACTTCTTATTGTAATCGCTGTGGAAAAATTTTTCAATCCTGAAACGCCAGATTATAAATGAGAAACAACGGATGCCAGGATTCGCCAGACATCCTTATGTTAATGAATATCCGCCGGGTTTCACATCCCCGAGAGATAAATCCCCCTGGCAAAGTAGATCAGGCTCCCCAGCAGCTTACCCAGGGCCGCCGCGGCGATGGCCACTCCCAGCCCGTGACGGAATCCGATCCTGCGGGCAAAAATCGGAATGGAGTTGAGCATTTCCGCGATGGCCAGCGCCAGGCATCCAACGAACATCCCGGCAAAGAACCCCCACAGAATCAGCACCGTGCTCCCGATCCACTTCCAGATCAGCACCGTCTCCTCCCCGAAGATCTGCCTGGACAGGACGAAGCCTCCCAGATGGCCGTACTCGGAGAACACACTTAAAAAACCGCCGCAGATGGTCCCAAGCACCACCGCCTCCTCCAGCGCGAACACCTTCCTGGCCACATGCATCTTTCCGGCGAACCTGGGGATCAGCCCCACGGACACCAGCACCGTAAACACACCCGCGGAGGCCAGAAAACCGAAGCTCAGGCCGCACACCCCCAGAAAAATCTGTTTCAAAAAAACGAATCTCTCAGGCATCGATGCTCTTTCCCTCCCTGTCCGCCGTCTCGATCAGCGCCTTGTTCACGTCCGTCTCATACACCCGCATCTCCACCTCGATGGGGGTGGGGTCTTTGGTGATCCGCCGGCCGCCGATATGGTTGAAAAACAGGATGATGCCGGCCGCCAGCCCGATGGAGTAGGACACCTCCAGAATGCTGTAGCCATCCGACGGATACCCCATGACAAGCTCGTACACATGGGAAAAAATTTTGTTGACGCTGATGTCATTATGAAACGCCATGATGGTAAAGCCTGTTCCGAAGAAGCTCACCGCCGCCACGAATGTCAGCTTCAGCCACTGCAAAAAGCCCTTGTGTTCGTCCACATTGACCAGCTCGATCAATATATCGTTCTCCCCCAGACTCTCCACACTCACCCCCTGGCACTGACTCTCGATCTGCTCGATCACCTTAAGGACGCTGATCACCTGTCGTTTCCGGTCCTTTTCCCCAAACTGATATATTTTCAGGGCTCTGGCCTTCGCACAGACCGCTTTATCCGCACAATAAACGGAGGCGATATCCTTCACGCACACGCGCTCCTGCATCACCTCCGCATTCTGTTTTGCCTTCAGATACAAAACCGTATTCGCCATACAAAAAGCCTCCCGTCCGTTTTTTCCGCGCATCCGCTCCGCCGCCGGGGCAGATGTACGCTGACAGGATTATTGTGGCTTTTTCTCCGGCATTTATTCCAGAATAAACTGCATCAGAACCGGATCATGGTCGGAGAACTCATATCCCCAGTCCATATTCTGGTAATAATTGACCTGCACATTGTCCGAAACGATAAAGCCGTCCAGCGTCACCGTGTAGGTGCTCTCCTCATCATAGGGCGTCTGCGCGCTGCGGCAGGTGTTGTGGGCGATATCCTCCTTTTTCCCGACCCCGTCGATGGCCATATGGAACCCTTCCGGCAGCGTATCCTTCGGAAAGGGATACGCCCACTCCGGTGCGTTTTCCCCTGCGTCATCCTTCAGATTGTGGTTAAAATCGCCGCCGCAGATCACATAATTCCCCTTCTTATAATCGGAAACCATATCCTCATAGAGCATGGAAAGCTGCGCCTGTCTGATCTCATCGCTGCCCCCGTAGGCGGAGGTGTGGACATTGTAAATGCACAGCTCCCTGCCGTTTTCCGCCTGGATCCGGGAGATGGAATAGCACCTGTCCAGATCCACAAGCTTGCTCACCGACTCTGATATGGGAAGACTCCTTCTCATGGTATCCGTGATCTCCCCGCGGGAATAGGTGACCAGACAGCTCCTGTTGGCCCCATGAGGCTCCCAGGGCGGGAAAAACAGAAACGGCGAATCGTAATCCTGCGCCACGTCATAGTAATACCCTCTGATAAACTGGTTGATCAGCTCCAGCTCATCGATATGATACGAACGGGTGCCGTCCAGATCCACCTCCTGGAGCAGGACAAAATCGGGATTCACCGTACTCACGATCTCGCCCATGCCGCACACGGCCGCCATGACGCTCTCCTCATCCTTCCCCCAGGAGGATTTGCCTCCGTCCATAAAAAAGCTGTAATCCCTGCGGTATGCGCCGAAGCCAATATTGTAGGTCATGATAAAGTAAGCGCCACCCGGACTGACCCGAAAATCCTCCCGGAAGCTGGCGTTCTCCCCGCTTCTTTTGACTTCCAGAGTCAATTTGTCCGGCAGCCGGTAATACGCCCGGAAGACATACACGGCGTAGGCGCCGAATGCAATGATGATGACGAGTAAGATAAAGATTATCCGTTTCACTGCTTTTTTCAATTTTCTTCTCCCTCGATTCCTTCCGTCCAAAGCAAAAACTCCTGAAACTTTTCGATATAAATGTTCACTATGCTCTGGCAGTGCGCTTTCACGATCTCGCCATCATAATCATGGATCAGACGATTGCGCACCTCCAGCATCTGCATCCATTCATCCCCCGTGATCATCCCTGCCTGAAACGCTTTTCGCAGAACCTCCCGTGGAGAGCCCGCCACAAAATCCGTGATCGCGTAGTATTCAATCAGAATATCCTTCATGATTTTCCATGCCAGGTCGAAGGTGATGCTGAATTTCGCACTTGTACCGCTGAGTACAAAGGAATCGCTCATATCTCTTTCCCTGGCCTGTGCGAGCGCTTCCAGAGACTTTTTAAAGGACTGAAGCCTTCTCATAAATTTTTTTTCCATATTTTCTGATATCCTCCAGCAGCAACGAATTGGCGCAGGTATCCATATCCACAAGATCCACCGTAAAAAGCGTCGGCAGATTCTCTATCTCCTCCTGCAGCGCAGAGAACCGTTCCACGCCGGAAACCGCCACATCGATATCGCTTCCGGGGAGCGCCGTTCCCTTCGCCCGGGAGCCGAACAAAATCCCCTGATCCGCGGCGTATTTCCGGCAGAGCTCTGCTATCTCTTTAACCACTTCTTCCGCCTGCATATCCTGTCCTTTCTGAATGTCTTTTGGACAAACGCCCTGCTCTGCTCCTTTCGCTCCCGCACCGGATCGTTCCCGGCCTTATCTGTCTTCCTCCCTCACAAGCCACCCCTCCGGCAGCTTTTCAAGGGGCTTCGGCAGAGAAACCGCTTCCCCGATTGCGGCGAATTCCCGCACCAGGTTTTCATCCAGGCGTCCCGACGGGTCGGGGGAGAGATTCAGCATAAAATTGATGTTCATGGGGAAATACTGCCACATTTTTTCAATCGCCCAGGACGCCGGGGTGGGCGGGGTAACCGGATCATCCTTCCTCCAGAACCATGCGCCGGTCAGTTTATTACAGCTCACCCCCGGACCATGGAACTCCCCTTCCACTTCCTGTCCGGCCGCATTTTCATAAAAAACCACATCCGTACCGTTCAGCGCGTCATCGCAGCCAATATTCATAAGCATACAGTCGGGCTGCAGGGACTTGACCAGATCGTCCAGCTCCGCAAAGGGAAGCATCTCATAGGACGGGCCTCCCCACATGGCGTTCCACCCATCCACAATCAGAAAGGGGATCTCTCCATAATTGCTCAGAAGCTCTGTGATCTGCCCCTTAATGAGCCTTTTCTGCTCCGGCGTGCAGGATCTCTTCCCGATTCCGGCGGTCAGATCCATGACGGAAAAATACAGTCCGGCCGCGATCCCCTCCTTTCGAAAGGCATCCAGATAAGCGGCCACCACATCCTCCGTTCCGGACGCATACTTAACCGAATGGGTACCGTAATCCGTAGGCCAGAGCGCAAAGCCCTCGTGGTGCTTGGTGGTCAGCGCAGCGAATCGGCAGCCTGCGCTCCTGGCCGTGCGCGCCCACTGCTCACAGTCGAGACTGACCGGGTTCCAGTCCTTCTCATCAAAGGGATACCGCCTGGGCGTCCCTTCATTCTCGTGGTCATACTCCCAGTCGGCCGTCTCCCCCGCGTTGAACTGGACCGTAGCGCTGTTAAAATGGATAAAAGTACCAAGGCGCAGGTTAATAAAATTTTTCTGATTTTCCTGTAAACGGTTCATCTTTGCTCCCTTCTGCGTACACCGACACGCGTACAAATCAGACAGATCAATTCGTCTTTGCCAGGCTCAGTACGCTCATTCAGACCAGACTCGGCCTCACTCAAAGAAGCCCTCCTCCATCAGATTCACCATCAGCTCCGCAAACAGGGTGTTGGCCCAGGCAAACCAGGGCCTGGTGTACTGCTGCGGGTCATCGGGGTCAAAGCCCTCGTGCATGTAGTTTGTCCCCGCGTGGGTCCGGGAGAGCATCTCCAGACAGTCCAGAATCTCCTGCCGGTCCGTGGAGGTTAAGGCCTGCATCACGATACCGATATGCCACACATATCCCGCCGGGGTGTGGGGACTTCCCATACCCTTTGCAATCTTTCCCTCATAATAGTAAGGATTGTCCGGGGAGAGCAGAAATCTTCTGGTATTGCGGTAGAGCGCATCCTGGCTGTCGCAGAAATCCAGGTAAGGCATGGCCAGAAGGCTGGGAGAGTTGGCGTCGTCCATCAGGTTATAATTACCGAAGCCGTCCGTCTCGTAGGCATAGATTCTTCCGTACTTTGGATGATCCACGATGCCGTAGTCCATGATTCCGTCCAGGATATCCTGCGCCAGATCCCGGCAGCGGTCCGCCAGAGCCCCGTCCTGATAGCACTCCCGGCAGATCTGCTCCCCATAGTCAAGGGCTCTGACCGCCATCATATTGGCGGGAATCAGATAGCCGAATTTGCAGCAGTCGTCGGAGGGCCGAAAGCCCGACCAGGTCATGCCCGTTTTATTTACCGGACGTCCCTTTCCCCTAGCCGGGAGGGTATCCGATTTCACGCAGTCATACCGGCGGAAAAAATATTCCGAGCGATCGTGCTCCTGCTCCGTGGCGAAGGTCTGCGCCACATGCTCCAGCATCTCATGCCAGGTGTCCGTAAAGATCCGGTCGATGCCCGTGGTCTTCCAGTAGGTATATGCCAGATAAAGAGGTGCGCACAGGGAATCCACCTCATACTTGCGCTCCCACACGTGGTCGTTCAGCTTCGTCTCATCCTGATGCCCGACGCCGCTTGCGCTCTCGTTGAAGGCGTTGGCGTAGGGGTCGATGCACACCAGCCGGGCCTGCTTCTCAATCACGCCCTCCAAAATCCTCTGCAGCTGTTCATCCTCCCTGGCGAAGCGCACATAGGGCCGCACCTGGGCCGCGGAATCCCGCAGCCACATAGCCGGGATATCTCCCGTGATCACAAAATAGCTGCCGTCCTCAAGCTCCTTTACCGTGGTCTCCATGGTGTTTAAAAAGCACTGCTTCACAAGGGGCGCCAGCGGCCTGTAATGGGCGCTGTAGTATTCCTCCAGCCTCTGCGCCTGCCTTTGCAGAATTTCAGGTATTTTCATTTCGTTCAGCTTCCTCCTTCCAAAATCCGGGTTATCTGCTATCAGTATAAACGTTTTTCCTCAAAAAAGAAACGCCCGTTTTTGATTTTCCGGGCGTTACCTTTTATAATTAACATAAAGACCGTCCGCCAGGCGCGCTGTGCGTTGTTCTTTCACAGCTCCGCAGGCGGCAGCACACTCCACAGAAGCGATACCCCCGCGGAGCATCCCCAGGCGGTGTAGAAGGTATCCTGGGTCTGATCCGCCCATTTTGTCCACATAATATCCTTGCTGTTGCGGTTCTCCCAGGCCGTGCGGGCATTCTTTTCCATCCAGGGAAGGTACTGCTCCTGTCCGCATTCATGGATCAGCTTCCCCATCCATCTGGCAAGGATCCCCTTAAAGCCCGGCAGATCGTTGCCCTCGTCCTCGGTGTTGATCACCCCCTGCGCGTACATGTCGTTCATGGTATAATCCGCCGCCAGGACGGCGTTCTCCAGAAACCGCTCCTCCCCCAGAATCTGATAAAGATACACGCTGGCCCCGATAAAGGTACCCTGATTGTAGGTGGAGCACCACTCGTTGATCCCCTTCTCCAGATCCCAGGCGTCGTACACCGCTCCCGTGGGCCCCAGGAGATTTTCGCACTGCCAGTCGTAGATTGCCAGCGCCTTATCCAGATAAGCCTGCTCCCCTGTGATCTGATACAGCAGACAGGCGGCGATGGCCGCCGGGCCGTTGATACAGGAATTCTTGGTGGTGTTGTCCGTCTTCCAGAACAGGCCGCCTCCCAGATCGTCGCTGAAGGCCCGGTCGTAGACCAGATTGAAATGACGCTCCGCCTGCTGCCGGTAGGTGTCCTTTCCTCCGGCCTGATACGCTCTGGCGCAGGCGATGGTCATCCACATGATATCGTCGTTAAAATCGTTGGAGGACCAGTCCTGTCTGTAATCCCTGACAAACCCCTCATACATCCCGTCAAACAGCTCCAGATACGCCGCGTCCCCGGTCTTCTCAAAGGCGTCCACCACGATCTCCAGGATCTCCGCCCTGGGCCAGAACTGCTCCCCGGCGATCTCTCCGCTGCCGTCCTCCTCCTCCACATAAAAATTCTTCATGTACTTTTCCATGGCCAGGGAGGCCGCCTCCAGGCTCACCCCATCCGGGCCGTCCGTTTTGGAGCCGGCCGGACTCATCCCGGACGAAGCCGCACTGTCTTTTTCTTTCTCTGTTCCCATCTCTTTCACCTCGTTTCCGTCTTCCTTCCCGGCAGGGGACGCTTCCCGCTCCCCCTGCCCCGCATCCTCGCCCTGGATGCTCTGCGCAGGGGCGGCCGTCTCCCGCCCCTGCCCGGTTTCTCCGGCGTCCCTTTTCGGACTCCCGCATCCGGCCGCCACCGCCGCCAGCGCCAGAGAAAGGACACATATCAGGATACCTCTTCTGCTTATTTTCCTTTTTTTCATGGCTCACTCCAAAAGTCCCGTCTGTGTTATCGTGCGTTTGTGCATGTCCAGATACAGCGTCTGAATCTCAAAGGGCGCAAGGGCCACCTCGCAGGATAAATCCAGCGCCGGGAAGTCGATCCTGGCGCGGTTTTCTTCCCCCGCCGCCTCGTACACCCGCAGCACAAAACCATCCCGTCTCCCGGCCTTCTTGCAGGCGGAGAGGATCACGGAGGGATTGTCGATGGTAAAGAACGTCCCCGTTTTCTCCCCCCTCTGTGAAAGGATCTTCCATGAAGGATCCTTCCGGGAAGGGCTGTTTCCGGAGGGGCTGAAGGCGAAGGCATAAGGAGCCTCGTTGAAGATCTGGGCCTGTCTGTCCAGTTCCGGCAAAAGTTCTCCGGACCGGCCCGCCAGTATCCGGAAACGGAAGATTCTCTCGCCCTGCTCCATCCTCACCGTGTGCCGCCGCTCCCGGAGGGTGCGCTCAAAGTTCCCATCCGCCGCGGAATACCCGGCGCTGCGCAGAAGAGTCAGTCCGATCTCCCCGTTTTCCACACTGCTTCCGTGACTTCCACAGTTGATCACCGCCAGGGCCTTCTCACCGTCCGTGAAGCAGTTCCATTTCTGGGCAACCACCTCCCGGCCCTCCTGCCGCAGGGCTTCCCTGCCAAACATCACCTGTCCCAGATAGTCGCCCTGCTCCATGGCGGAGGCGATTTTCAGCTTCAGGTATGTGTCCTTCTCATTCCAGTACACGCCCGTCTCGATCTCCATATCCGCTCCCTCTTTGGGGAAAATATAGCGCTGGTATGCCTTCGAGTCGTGCCATCCGAACAGCGCCTCCACCACGGTGCGCACCGCGCCGACCTCGATCACCCTCACCGAAGGGATCACCTGATCGGAAAGACCGGAAAAGGCGCTGCCCTCATGGGGCGTTAAGAGCGTCATATTCCGCTCCCCATAGCTTCCGCATTCCCCCAGCCCCCAGGAATTGTACGTGTCGTCGCAGGCCGTCAGGCGAAAGCTCCCGGGCTTTATATACTCCGTTCCATCCACCACGTAAGAATCCAGAAGACCGGTACCCGTGTTCACCACCGCTCTCATCCTGTCGTTTTCAAAGACAAACTCCCTTTGCCCGATGATGGGATCAAAGACGGGACGGGAGGGCAGGGCCTGAAAGCTCACGTCGATCCGGTTCATGCAGGCGGGCTTTAACGTGGCCTGGATCACCACCTTCTTTCTCCAGTCGATGCAGAAATGACTGCTCTCCATCTCGCCCTGGGTTTTCACCATCTCCCCGTTGCACCGGGCGGACGGGTAATAAAAGACATTCTCCCAGTTCTGTTTCGGCAGTCCCACCTCGAAGGCAAACTGTCCCGTGATCTCATACGGGTGCGGATTGTAGATAAAGGCGCAGGATGTGCCCTCCTCTATCCTCTCCTGTCCCGCGGTGAGGGCGATAGCCGCCTTCATCTTCTCCCTGGAGAGAATCTCCAGCCCGTGATCCAGAATACGCAGGGTGTCCTCCTCCACAAGCTGCGTTCCCGACCCGGGCAGGGCGTCATGGAACTCGGAAAAGAGCAGATCCCGGACCGCTTCGTCAAGGGCCTGCTGGGGATATTCCCGGCCGCAGAGCAGGCTGGCCGCGCAGAACATTTTTTCTCCTGAATAAATCTCGTTTTCCAACAGCCTGTGCTTTTGCTTCACCCGGATCTGGGAGGTATAACACCCCTGGGCCACCGGATTCAGGCTCCGCTCCACCACCGGAAGGGACGCGCCGCTCTCTGCAAGCTCCTTAAAAAAGCTCTCCACATCCGAGTGTACGATCTGATACTCCTCCTTCTTCTCCTCCATCAGCTTCTCCAGCTCCTGAAGATCCCCTCTGGAGGGGCCGCCCCCGTGGTCGCCTACGCCCCAGAGAAACAGAGATACCTCCTCATCCTGCGTCTCCTCCAGAAATTTTGCAAGCTCCCCGGCCGCATGGCCGTGAACCGAATTGTAGTTCTCGTCGGAACGGTGTACCACCACCCGGGAGCCGTTAAAGCCCTTCCAGAGATAATTCTGATCCGGAAAATCAAAATTGTCCTTCGCGGGACGGCAGACCACATAGGAGTCATATCCTGCCAGATTCATGATCTGCACCAGCCCCTGCGAATGACCGAATGAGTCAAAATTGATGGCGGTGGAGGGGGTCACGCCGAACTCCTCCTCAAAGAACCGTCTTCCCTCCGTGATATTACGGATCATGGATTCCCCGGATGGCATGTTGCAGTCCGGCTGCAGATACCAGCCCCCCATGATATGCCATTTCCCCGCCTTCACCTTCTCCTTTATCCGCTCATACAGATCCGGCTCGTTCTCCTTCACCCACTGATACAGGATCGCCTCGTTATGATTGAAGGCAAAACCGGGAAATTCGTCCGTAAAGCCCTCGGCCACCCGGAAGGTGGAGAGCGCCTCGCAGCACCCCTCCTCCCATCTCCAGAGCCATACCGGATCCAGGTGGGCGTTACAGATCAGATGTATTTTTCGCATCGTTCTACTCCTTTCACAGTCCGCAGGCCCTGCGCGGCGCGCACGCCTGTCGGTCTTTCATTCCGTGTCCTTTCCTTCCTGCAAAGCCGCCGCCATCTCCAGCGCCATCACGGCGCTCAGGTGCTGGGCCAGGTCCACGCGTCCCTCTTCCCTGCGCTCCCAGTGCCCGCCGACGAGCCCGTCGCCGTTCCTTCCATTCTCCGCCAGAAAACGGGCGTTTTTCACAATGATCTCCTTAAGATCCCCAAATTCATCCGAGGCCTTCACGAGCTCACACACATACCTGAAAAAGATTCCCCGGAACAGCCCGCAGTCGTCCGGCCCCTCATAAGGGAAAATCCCGTCCCCATCGGCCAGCTCTGTAACCGCCCTGCGGGCCACCCGCCCCGCCAGCGCAAGGTACCCGGGATCCGCGCTGATCCTGTAATACTCCAGGGCCGCCCCCAGGATCACCCCCTGACAGTAGGTAAATTTCCACTCATAATCGATCCTTCCGTCCCCCAGCCGGTTCATACCGTCCCACACAAAGCAGGTCTCCGGGTCCATCAGGTGCTCCAGATTCCAGTCCAGGATCCTCCTGCCCCATTCCAGATCCCGCTCATCCCCAAACCGCTGAAAGAGCCGGAACGCCAGGATCGCCGCTGGACCGTTGGCAGGCGTATTCTTGTAATCCCGCTGATCCTTCTTCCAGGCCATCCCGCCCCCGCAGTGATCGTTCCAGGCGGTTTTGATATCCTCCCATATGATCTGCACCTGCTCCCGGTAAAGCTCCCTCCCGGTAGCATCATATGCCCGAAGCAATGCCAGGGCCATCCATTCCATATCGTCGTACCAGTTGTGAAGGAATGTATTTCCGTTCTTTTTGTACGTACCCGCATACTCCTTCTCAAACCGTTCCAGATAAACCCCGTCACCGCTTCTCAGATATCCGTCCAGCAGAGCGTCCAGCGCGTGGGCATGCCACCAGTAGGGCCAGCCCTCCTGCTCCTTCACCGGGAAATGATCCTGAAAAATCCCTTCCTCCTCATTCCGGAAATTCCTCCAGAGCGCCTCCTGCGCCTCCCGGGAGGCCTGCCGCGCCCATCCCATTTTCGTAAAATCCATCCTTTCCCTCCTTTTCTTTTCTGACAAAAGAAGGCCCTCCCGCGCCGCCGCAGTCAGGCCTTCTTCATCTTTCAAAACGCGCGCTCAGTTATTGTGCCGCCGCATCGCTCAGAATCTGATTACCCTGCTTCTCCGCATTGTCCAGAGCTTCCTGCGCCGTGATCTCTCCGGCCACATATTTCTGAAGCTGCGGGATCAGAGCCAGTCCCTCCAGATCAGAGTATCCAAACACCTTGGAGCGGATTCCTGCATACTCCATGGTCTCCGAGAACACCTTCAGGATCTCGTCGTCCATGAAATAAGGATCCTGTGCCGCGTTCACATTGGCGGGAAGGTTTCCGCTGATCTTGCAGAATTCCACGCCGTTTTCAGGCTGCATGGTCCACCATTTGATGAACTCCCATGCTCCGTCGGAGTTCTTCGCGCCCTTGGGAATGATCAGCCCGAAGCCGCCCATCATGGCTGACTTTTCTCCGTTGTATCCTGTGGGCTGCCCGATCACACCGAAGTTCAGCCCCGCTTCCCTGTAGGATTCCAGCGTCCAGGGGCCGTTAAAGGTGATGGCGACCTTGCCCGCCTTGAAGCCGTCTCCGCCGAAGCCGTCCTCGAATCCAAGCTGATAAACCTTATCCTCATTGAGAAGCTGATCCCAGTATTCCAGTACCTTAAGCCCCGCTTCCGTATTAAACGCGGCGGTGGGAGGATTGGTGCTGTCGTCGATCATCTTTCCGCCTGCCTGTCCGATCCAGTTGTTGAAAAGGCCCACGTCCTTTAAGGAGAAGCCCGACTGAACCAGCTTGTCGCCATCCCATTTGGTGAGCTTGATGGCCGCCTCGCGCAGGCTGTCCCAGTCTGTGATGGAGGCCGGATCCACGCCCGCTTCCTCCAGCAGATCCTTGTTATAGAAAAGGATTCTGGAATCCACTGTGAGAGGAATTCCGTAAACCACGCCGTTGGCGGTCATCTCATCCACCGCCGGGGCGTAGAACTGGGACATATCCACGCTGTCCCTGGCAATGTAATCATCCAGCGGCGCCAGCGCTCCCTTGGGGGCGTATACGCCTGTATTGAATCTGTCCCAGAGCACGATATCCGGCACCTCGTTGCTTGCGATCGCCGTGAGAAGCTTCTGCTCCATGCTGTCCTGCACAGCGTAAGTCACATGGTACTGACTCTGGGAGGAATTAAAGCTCTCCAGCTGCTTTTCAAGCTGTCCTACCTGATCTCCGCCCCAGGAGCCCCACATGGTGAGCTCGACCACTTCACCGTTTCCGGCGTCCGCCTCTGTCCCGGACGTATCCTCAGCGCTCTGGGTATCGGACGCATCCCCGCCCGTCTGTGAATCGCCATCCTGCGCTGTGGAAGCGCCGGCATCGGACGTCCCCCCGTTTCCGCCGCCGCACCCTGTCAGCGCGGTCACCGTAAGCGCTGCCGCAAGCAGCCCTGCCATCCATTTTCTTTTCATATTTTTCTCCCTTCCGTGCTTAAAAGCACTAACCTCTGACTTTCAAGACTTTTGTAAGCCTCTATCCCAGGCCGGGAAGAAGGCCTCCGGCAGGCGGGCCCTATTTCCCCCGCCCCTCTCGGCGCCATCCCTCCGGCATTGGTTTTGATGTTGGATCATTTTGTTATTCCTTGCCCCCGCTGAAGGCGATTCCCTGAATATAGTATTTCTGTGCAAAGATAAATACCAGCAGCGTGGGGATGGTGGCGATCACCGTTCCCGCCATCAGCGGGCCGTACATGGTGTTGTACTGATACTGGAAGGTGGAAAGCCCCACCTGGATCGTCATCATATCCTTTGAATTAAGTACAATCATGGGCCACATGAAGCTGTTCCAGCCGGACTGGAAGGTCATGATCCCCAGCGTGATGGCCGCGGGCAGAATCAGCGGAAGATAAATGTTCCAGAAGATCCGGAACTCGCTGCACCCGTCCATCCTGGCCGCCTCCGCCAGATCGTCCGGAAGCGTCTCAAAAAACTGCTTCATAAAGAACACCGCGTAGGCTCCCACCGCTCCCGGCAGGACGATGGCCGCGTAGTTGTTGATAAAGCCCTGTCCTCCCTGTCCCAGAATGTTGTTTCCTCCCACCAGGGGGAAATTCTTAAGCACCAGGAACTGGGGAATCATGGTGACCACCCCCGGGATCATCATGGAGGAGAGAAGCAGGGAAAATGTGACCTTTCTCCCCTTAAATTTCAGCTTGGCGAAGGAGTATCCCGCCAGCGCTCCCAGGAATACATTCGTCACCACCCCGGCCACCGCCAGAAACAGGGAATTCATGAAATATCTGGCAAATGGGATGGTGTCAAACACCTTTTTGTAATTGTCCATGGAAAATCTCTCGGAAAAGAGCGAGAGAGAGTTGGAATAAATCTCCACCTCCGGCTTGAAGGATGTGGCGATCATCCACAAAAACGGGTACACGGTGATCAGGGAAATAATGACCGCCCCGATATACCAGAAAACGCTTCTTACCTTTTTTGCTGTCCTTCTGTTCATGTTTACCTCCTTTATATATCCGCCTTGTTGATCTTACTGTTGATCACCGTCATGATCAGGATGATGGCAAACAGCACCAGAGAAATACTGGAGGCATAGCCCATATCAAGGTTTTTAAAGCCGTTGTTATATATGTAGTAAACGATGGTGATGGTGGCGTTGCCCGGGCCTCCCTTGGTCAGCACAAAGGCCTGGTCGAACACCTGAAAGGTGCCGATGATGAGCATCGTGGACACCAGAAAGGTAGTCTTGGTGATGGAGGGGATGGTGATCCTGGTAAACATCTGCCATTTGCTGGCACCCTCAAGCTGGGCCGCCTCATAGTAGATGGACGGGATTCCCTTAAGGCCCGCCAGAAAGATCATCATGTTTCCCCCAAAGCCCGCCCACAGGCTCATGAGCACGATGGAAAACATGGCCAGCTTCGAGTCGTAGAGCCAGGCCTTCCCGCTGATCCCGAACAGTCCCAGCACCCCGTTCAACAGGCCGAGCTGCGGGTTTAAGATCCAGAACCACAACGTGGCGGTGGCTACCGTGGAGGAGAGCACCGGAAGATAGAACAGCGTCCGGAACAGTCCCACAAATTTCTGCTCCGCGTTCAGGAACATGGCCGCCCCCAGGGACAGAAGCAGTCCCGCCGGCACGTACATAAGCGTATATACGCAGGTGTTCTTCATGGCGATCCAGAAAAACTCGTCGTTTACCATCTTCTTAAAATTGGACAGTCCCACAAACCGGGGCGGGTTGATGATATCGTACTTCGTAAAGCTCAGGCCGATGGCCATCAGCATGGGCAGCAGGGTAAACATCAGAAACAGGATCACCGGCGGCGACACGAACAGCCTGCCCATCCGGTTCTGCCTGCTCACCACCTTCTCCTCTGTAACCTTCTCTTTTCTTTTCATGCGGCTTTCCTCCTTCACAGCATCCACGCCCGCCTCCATGCCATACCGGTTTCGGCGTCGTCTGTTACAGAAATAATATGTCATTTATTAATCCATATTATATATATTATATAATGATATGTCAATACATATTTTTTATTTTTTGGACGCAATTTCATGTTTTATAAAGCATATTGTATACAATTTTGTTTTGCGAAAGAATTTTGGGGTTATTTTTGCTTTTATCTGTTTTTTGTGGATGATTCTGATGCGCATATAGATTAGAATAAATGATATGTTATAAAGCCTCCTCTCCGATGAGAGCGGCCATATCCGCTTCTCATCAGAGAGGAGGCCTTTTCCGCTCCTGCGGGGCGGCTTCGTCGGGCTATTTCTTCTCCCCCTGCACAATCCGGTAGGGAATATAGGTCGTCTCCGCCACCTCCTTCCCCTCGATGCGGTCCCGCAGGCATTTCACCGCGCGCACGCCGATCAGAAATTCCCCCTGCATCACGTGGGTGAATACCGGGTTGGAATCATTGGCCTCGTCCAGTCCGTCGAAGAATACCACTTCCTTTTCCCTCTCCAGCCCCAGCCTTTTCAGGATCTTGTACACCATCACGCCGATGGTGTGATCCACCGCAAAAAATCCCGTGACCTTCGGATGCGCCTTCACGAACCCCTCGATCTTTTTTACGTCCTCATACTCCGCCACCTCGTTCTCGTCCGGCGTGGGAAGCATGGAGCCGATGTCCGTAATCCAGAGGCTTTCGCCCGTCAGGAGCCTGTGCTCCAGATGGCAGTCCCGAAACCCGTTGAACCTTGCCTTCACCGACGAGGTTCTCATAAAGGGGTGGGAGAGAAAGCAGTTTTCGGTGTGTCCCCGGCGCAGCAGTATCTCCGTGAGCTCCCTGGCCGCGCTGTAATTGTCCGTGCCCACAAAGGGGATGGGAAGGCCCTTAAGCTCTCGATCCACCAGCACAATGGGAAACTTTTCCACGGAAAGGCGCAGCACCGTCTCGTTGTACACCTCCCCCTGGGCGCACATGAGGATAATTCCCGACACCCCCAGGGCGGTCAGCTCCCGGATGGCTCTGGTCTCCTCCTCCATGCTGCCGTAGGTGCATTTCAGCACCGGGTAAAAGCCTGTTCTCCTGCATTCCCGCTCGATCCCCGCCAGCAGATCGCCTCCGAAGGCCGTGCCAAAGGAATCCAGCACGATACCCAGAAGCCGCCGGGAGCCCGTCCCGGCCCCGTCCTGCTTCTTCTGCCCGGTATCCTCCCCGGTCTCCAGCACATAGGAGCCCTTTCCCGGCATCCGGGTGATCATATTTCCGTCGGAGAGCATCTCCAGGGCCTTCTTGCTGGTGATCCGGCTCACCTGGTACTGCTCCGAGAGCTCCTTTTCGGAGGGCAGTCTGCTCCCTGCGGGATAAAGTCCCTCCTTCATCCCAAGGAGCAGATCGTTATATATTTTCAGGTATAAAGGTTCTTTTTTCAAATTTCAGCATTACTCCTTTCAAAGCCCGAAGAGATATGGTCACACCGGCTGAAATCCTGCGGCCCGCTTTCGCTCCCGTAGCACACCAGCACCGGCGCTTTCAGGATTCCCATCCGTCTGAGCTGATACTCGTAAGAATACGCGTCCCCTCTGCTGCGCCAGGCGTTGGGCCCGCCCCAGGAAAGGGTCTCGTCGCAGTTATGTACGGCGCCAAAGGCGTTGGCCCGGTTTCCGTAGGACAAAATCCGGATCTCGTGCTCTCCCGCCTCCAGCTCTCCCAGCTGCGCCTCGTAGGGCGCGATCATGACAGGACCGCAGTCCCGGCCGTCCACCCACACTCTCAGCAGGGGACTGCGGAACCTGGTCGCCTTCAGTCCGTAGCGCCCTTTCTGTGTGCTGACGCGGCACACATACTCCATATTTCCCGCATAAAAGGGAAATCCCTGGACCGTATAGTCTCCGAAGCACACCCGCTCCGGCATGGGGATTACAATGCTCTCATCCCCCCGAAGCTCCACGCCGAAATCCCCCAGAAGATAACACCACTCCAGGTTGGTCTTCTCCCCGAAGGGGATCCGCACCAGAAGCTCATTGTCCCCCTCCGCAAGCGCGGGAAGCTCCACCTTCCGGATACACTCGTCCACGAAATACCCCCGGTCCCGGATGGGGACCGGCGCGCCGTTTAAGAAAATCTCCCAGCCCTCCTCCAGCTCCAGGGCAAGCTGCGCTCCCGCAAGAGCCTGCCGGGTCTTTATATGGAAAAGCAGCTCCACCGTATGGGAGGGCTTCTCCCTGCGGATGGTCCAGGGCTGGGCCACCGCCTCCATTCTGCCCGGATACCCCAGACGCTCCCTGATCGCGTCGTCGATCCGCAGAATCTCCTCTCTCTGCTGCCATTCCCCCTCGTCCAGCCGGTACCCGGCCATATCCAGAAGCATCACGTTCGGTTCCGACAGGACGTAGCCCCTGGGCTGGCCGAGATTTCTTTCCCACAGGGGAAGGCCTTCCGGGGCTCCAAAGTCCCATGCCGGAGCGCTTTCCCCGGCCCTTTCCGGCTCCTTTCGGTTCTGCCCTTTCACGTCCTTGACGGGGCGGAAGCGGAGCAGGAAGCTGTCGTGCTCAAAGGCCCTGAGCCTCACCGATGTGGTCCCCTCCCGGACGACGGCCCCGCTCCTTCTGATCTCACCCGTGAGGGTGTCGTAGAGAAAGGCCTCATATTCTCCCGGAATGCTCACCGAAAGCTCCTGCGCCCTCTCCACGTCGGGATTGCCCTGCTCAATGCCTCTGGCCACAAAGACCCAGGTATCCTCCCCGGTCCTGCGCTGCTGACAGATCCACTCCGGGGCCTCCTCCCCCTTTTCGCCGCGGATCCGGACCGTGCGGAAAGGCTCCAGCGCATCGCACAGACTGCTGCGCTCAAAGGCGATACAACGGCTCCACCTGGCAATCTCCGCGGCCCCTTCATCCGGCTCTCCGTCCAGGCAGGAGGGCGGATTCCCCATGAGAATCACCGTCCCGCCCTCCCGGGCAAAGTCTCTCAGTGCAGAGAGGGTGGTGCGCCGCAGACTCTCGCAGGCGGGCACGATCACGGCCTCGTAGCGCATCTCTCCCACCCTCAGGCTGGGCCTTTCGCCGGCTTTTGCGGCCCCGGTCTTTTCTTCTCCGGACGCAGTGCCAAAAGCCTCCCCGCACAGCTCCGGCAGGAGGGATTCGGCGATAAAGTCAAAGTCCAGATGCTCGAAGAGAAGCCAGCGGGTGATCCCCTCGAACCGCTCCTCCATCTCCTGACAGATCCGGCCGTTTAACTCCTGGGGCCCATAGTGCAGCCAGTAGCTCTCCACGGGATGGATCACGCCGATCTTAACCACAGGCTTTCCGCTCATCAGCGCCATGTTCACCCGGGCAAAGTGATCCTCCAGAAGACGGTACTCCTTATACCAGGGCGACTGATAAAAGATGGAGGCGGGATAATCCCTCTTTGCCTCCCCGGCCATGCTCATCCAGGAGAGATGATGCACCCGCAGCGTAACCCCCAGAGCCGCCTGCCAGTCTCCCTGAAGCTTGTGCCTGCGGAAATCGTAGTCCCATCCGGTGACCCCGTAGAGCTCGCTTAAGACCCCTTTTCTCCCGTACTGACGGGCCGCGCTCTGGGCCTGTCTGGCGGTGGTGTATTCCCTTCGGTCACAGAGCATATCGATGCCCGGCAGCTGGAAGCTGCGGTAGGAGCGCATGGCCTCCCCCAGGGCCGCCGTCTGGCTCTGGAGGGTGGGCTCCTCCATCATGTGACCGGTAAGGGCCAGTCCGTGCTCCTCACACCACTTACCCAGGGTATCCGCAAAGGCCTGGGCAAACTGCTCCGCCAGAAGCTCGTGGTAGCGGTAGCGTACCCCGTGTCCCGCGCCCCCGGCCAGCTCCCACACCACCTCCGGCAGACGGTCAAAAAAGCTCTCCCCGTACTCTCTCTGATAGCGCTCCTCAAAGCTCTCCGTGTAAGGCAGTACAATGTCCGCCCTCTCCCTCGCCGCCCCCGGCAGCGTCTTGTGGGCGAACTGGGGCTCGTCCGTAAAGATGGAGGGCACGCATCCGCCCACCTCATCCGTTAACGCCTCGTAATATTTTTCATGGGTCTGGCGGATAAACTCCCGGATAGCCTGGGGGTTTAAGGTGTCCACATAGGTCTGGTTGTTGTACCAGGGGCTCTCCTGGGCCCTCTCCAGATACACGTACCAGAGCTCTGTGTCCGCTTCTTTCGAGGAGGGACATGCCGCCTCCTCCAGGGGAAGTCTCTCATATCCCGCCAGATACGGGCCCTCCCAGGTCAGACGGTAGAGCGCCGTCAGCTCGCCCTTCCCGTTGGCCTTCACCTGGGCGGAGGAAATATATTCCTTCTCCCCCTCCTGCCTGCTCTCCTTTGGAAAGGGCGTGATCACCAGGTAGCGGCTGCGGTACGCCTCGTTGCGCGTCACCTTCCCGCCGGCCGCCCCGGAGGGCCATCTGTCCTCGTCGTAGAGGTATGCGTACATCCCGTTCTCTTTTGCCTGCTCCACACAGAATCTGACCATGGAGAGGAATTCCTCCTCCATGTAGGGCGTGTCCAGCCCTGTCCGGCTGTGCATGTGAAAGCCCCCCATGCCCATCTCCTTAAAGCAGGCGATCTGCTTTTTCAGTCTCTCCTTCTCCAGCTTCGTATTCCATGCCCAGAAGGGCGCTCCCCGGAAACGGCTGTCCGGATTCTGAAACAATGTGTCAAAGTCCTTCATTTTCTGTAACCCCTTTCTGCCCGAACCCCCAATGTCAGGCCTGTGCGGCTTACTCTCGTCGATACCTCCATTATAGGTCAGCAGGAAATGATATGTCAATGTAAATATCATATCCCCCTCTCCCGTGACCTTAATTTTTTCTTTCCCTTAAAATCTTCTCATTTTCCGCCAGTTTACGCAAAAATATTGTCCTGCGGATAAGAATATTATATAATAAATATCATTTACTTTTATACCATTTCCCTTCCGCTTCCATATGAGAGGAGTCCGATTGATATGTACATCCGAAAAATTGTGCTGGCCGACGACGAGGGCACCCAGCTCAAAATACTGAGCTCCCTGATCCACAGGCTCACGCCCGCCACGGAGCTGGCGCTGTGCTGTGACGGTCAGGAAGCCTGGCAGGCGATCCAGGAGGGCGATGCGGAGCTTCTGATCACCGATATCCGCATGCCCTCCATGGACGGCATGGAGCTGATCAGCAGAGTATCCGCCCAGTATCCCCACATCGCCATCGTGCTCATCAGCGCTTACCAGGAATTCGACTATGCCAGAAGCGCCATCTCCTGCGGCGTCTCGGAATATCTGATCAAACCGTTTCGGGTGGAGGATATCCGCAGGCTCCTGTCCAAAATGCAGGAGAGAATCTCCGCCCTGCACAGGGACGCAGAGCGCAGTATGGACTACGAGGCCCTTCTCGAGCAGAATCTCCGGGACGAGAGACAGAAGCTCCTTCTCGGTCTGCTCTACGCCGTCCGTTCCCCAAAGCCCTCGCCCCTTTATGATGCTCTGGCCGATTCCCTGCGCCGCCCGGGTCTTCTGGTCGTTCTCAGATGGATCACACGGACGGCCCCCGCAGGCGTCTCCCCTCCCGCCTTCGCTCTCTCCCGCCGCAGACAGGAAATACTGACAGAGCATATCCGCCAGATTTTTTCCACACAGGCCCTGGTCCCCCTGGAGAATCCCCTGAACAGCGGCGAACGCCGCCTGGCTCTTCTGCTCCCCGGCTTTCGCGTCCCCGACTGTCAGGCCGCGCTTAAAAGGCTCATGGAGCTGTGTCAGGAGGAGGAGATCGTCTTCCAGGCCGGGATATCCTCAGAGCAGGAGGAGCTCTTTCCGGCCCTGAACGCCTCCCTGTGCCAGGCTCAGGAGGCGCTCTCCTTCTCCTTTTATTTTCCCGGCCGGACCATGCTCTTTTCCTGCGCGGATGAGCGGATCGGGCCGGACCTGCCCCTGCCCTCCCTCTCCGGCTTCGAAAAGGACATCCGCAGAGCGGTTCACACCGGGAATCTTACGGGAATCCGGGAGGTGCTCCTGTGCCTGAAAAGGGAGCTTTCCCGGGAGCCTCTTCTCTCCCCCTCACGGGTGCGCCACGGCGTTTCCTCCCTGACAGTGTCCCTCATCAAGGATCTGGACGGCATGGTCTCCAGCGGGGAATACGACAGCATCTTAAACGACGCCTACCACCTTTACAGCGGTTGCGACGCCCTGGAGGATCTGTTTTCCATCTCCCTCTCCCTTCTTGAGCGCACCGCCGCCTGCTTTTCCCAGGAGAGCGGACAGTACGATACGGTGGAGGATGTGATCGCCTTTGTGAAAAAGCATTTCACCGAAGAGCTCTCCCTTAAGCAGCTGGCGGACCAGGTGCATTTCTCCGCCAGCTACCTCTCCGCCCAGATCCTGAAAAAGACGGGCATGACCTACAGCAGCTATCTGGGCTATCTGCGCACGGAAAAGGCAAGGCAGCTTCTTCTGGAGACGGATCTTAAGGTCATGGACATTGCCAGTGCCTGCGGCTACAGGGACAGCAGCTACTTCAACCGCATTTTTCACCGCAAATACGGCACCTCACCGGAGCAATACAGAAAGGCCCACAAAAAATGCTGAAAAAACTCCTTCACAAATTCCTGCAAAAGCTCTCCTCCCTCACGTTCGCCAGCCGGCTGACCCTCATCCTGCTTCTGTTTGCCCTGGTTCCCCTGCTCAGCATCCAGCAGCTCATGATGCATCTGTACGAGCGGCGCCTTATCACCGAGGCCTCCCGCAGCACCCTCTCCGTGGTCAGGGCCAACAACAACGTGATCAACGTGCTCCTGGAGGGGGGTTGAGAACGCCTCCAACCTGATGCTGAACAACGAATTTTACTATGAAATTTTTTCCCGGCTGGATGAGCTTACGGTGGGGGACTGTCTGCGATATGACCGCCTGCTGCCGGCGGAGATGGCCAGAGATTTTTCCCTCCAGCAGAACGTGTACAAGACCTGCCTCTACACCAGTAAATGGATTTTCAACACCAACGCCAGCGTGCTGCCCATCACCGGGGAGGGCATGCGAAAGGCCGGCTTTGACCGGATCGCACGGGAGGGCGCGGGCGCTCCCTGCTGGATCAGCGGCTACGACTACGGGGAGCGCATCGGATCAGACTTCCTGCAGAAAAAGGGAAGCTACGACTATCAGTATCCCCTGACCATGGTGCGGGAGATGGACTTCCAGTTCCATTCCCAAAGCGCCTACCAGAAGCTCTCCGGGAAGACGGAAAAGCCCATCCTGGTGGTTCATATCCTGGAGCAGGATCTGCGTAAGCTCTATCAGGGCAGTCTGAGCTTTCCGGGAAGCCTGTGCCTTATCATCAACCGGGAGGGGCGCGTGATCTCCTCCGACAACGCCCGCTTCCCCACAGGAGGGACGTTTGCGGAGCAGGCAGGGGCGGATTTTGGTCTGCCGGATTTCTCCCCCCTCTTTTCCTCCTCCGGCTATCTCGCCTGCCGGATCGACGGCAGGGAATTCCTGCTGTGCTACGACCCCCTGGCGGACGGCGGGCTTTTGTCCCTGGCCCTGGTGCCACGGGATATCCTGATGCAGAGCACTGTCTCTGCCATCCGCCGTATCCAGTTTTTCAGCGTGGCCATCCTGGTCATCTGCTCCTTTCTGGTGGCCTTCTTCCTCTCCCGCACCATCACCCAGCCCATCCAGCGGCTGACCGACGCATCCCTGCGGGTGGCCGGAGGGGATTTTTCCGCCAACACGCCGGTGCCCGGGGGCGGCGATTTTAAGCTCCTCACGGAGAGCTTCAACCACATGGAGCGGGAGATCAGCCGGCTGATTCTGGAAAACTATGAGATCTCCCTGCGGGAGAAGGAGAGCCAGCTTGCCGCCCTGTCCATGCAGATCAATCCTCATTTTCTCTACAACACCTTAAACACCATCAACCTGCTGGCCATCCAGAACGACGACGAGGAAACCTCCGATCTGATCGTGGATCTCTCCGAGATGCTCCAGTACACCTTCAAAAGCTTCGCGGAAAAGATGCCCCTGTCCGAGGAGATCGGCTGGGTCTCCAGTTATCTCCACATCATGGCAAGACGCTACGACAATGTCTTCAGCACCCGGATGGACATCGACGAGAACCTGATGGACATGCTCGTTCCCAAGCTTCTGCTCCAGCCTCTGGTGGAAAACTCCATTCTCCACGGATTTTCCCATACCCGGGAAGGGGGGCTTCTCTCCATCACCGTCTCCCGGGCGGGGGAGCAGATCCTTTTCCTGATCGGGGACAACGGGCAGGGCATGACAAAAGAGCAGCTTGCAAATTACATGCTGCTCTCTCATCCGCAGGGCCACGTGGGCCTTTCCAATGTCCGGCAGAGACTTGATCTGCTCTACGGGGAAAGTTACAGTCTTACCATTGAATCTGAGCCGGGAGCGGGGACAGTAGTCAGGATCCTGATTCCGGCGCAGACGGCCTGAAGGAGGCGCCTCGCAATAATTTTTTGATACAAATCCATTTATCTGCTGGAATTGCCTGTAAAACAGGATATAATACAGTTAATCCCGGCAGCCCGGGAGAATGATCCGAAAGGGGGGGGAGCGTACATGGAGGAAATGAGTGTATTTAAAAGTTATCTGAGAAGACTGCTGCAGGATTTGAAAGACTTAAATGATGCCCTGAAAAATCATGAGTATGAGAAGGCGTCAACAATGACAGAAAAGCTCATAGAGGACACGCAAAAGGGGATTGAGGACAACTGATCTGATTAATTCTGAGCCGTCAGCGCGAACATTGTCCCGGGCCGCCCGCTAAAAGCGGATGGCCCGGGCTCTTTGAACAGCCCTGTGTCCAGGACTACTTCCTGTTCTGCTTCATCTGCTCTCTGAAAGCTTTTTTCAGCATATCCTTTCCAGCCTGCCTGGACAGATCACTTTGATCCAGTTTTCCCATTTTAATTGCCTTACAGACTTCGATATAGGCTTTCCCCAGTGCCAATGTGATAATCCCTGCCGTACCGGCGGAAATTGCGCCGCCTGCAACCGTACCCACTCCGGGGATGAATTTCAGAAGATTGGACACCACCGTTTTTCCAATTACTGTTGCGCCGCCAACGCCGATGACTGCCGTTGCCAGGGACGCAAGCGCATCACGGTCAATATCAAATTCAAAAACACCATTAATAGCCATCATCATAGCCACCTGCTGTCCAATCAGCAGTGGGGCATCCGCAAAAGGAAGCGGAATCGCCCCTGTCGCTCCAGTCGTCGCCGTAAATCCAAGTACGATGTTATTGGCCTTTTCAAACATTTCCTGGTACTCATACTCCTGAATATCTTCCAGAAAATCATCCTCATAATCCATCTTATCGTTTGTTTCCATCTAAAGTGTCCTCCTTTTAATTCATAAAGTATTTATCGATATCGTGTTTGTCTCTCAATACCTTTTCCTGTGATACGCCGACATAGTCTGCCAGTGCAATAGAGCCGCCAAAGGCAATATTGACATCCGGGTCAAAAGCCAGTTCCAACATGGACGCGTATCTCGCAAGCTCCTTTTTCAACTGGGCAATCAGTTTCTGATATCGTTGCTCCAGCACTCTGTTGAGACTTTCGAAGCTTTCCTGATAATTGGAAATCAGCGTCTGTTCCCTGGCGGAGAGATTCTCCTTTGCGATCTGATACAGGAACATACCAGCCACATTACCGATGACCGCGCCAAGAACGGGAACCGGAATCAGCGTCTGCCCCAGCAGGGAAGCGACCGCGCTTACGGATACGTCAAGGCAGAGCACCTCTGAGTTGACAATGAAATCCTCCTGCGTAATATTTCCCTGTCGAAGCTGATAAGCCTGCGCAGCAACGCCGAAAGACGCCGTTACCAAGGCGTTTGCCACCGCGGCGGGCGTTGCGGTGAAATTCGTCATTGCATAAATGGTTCCGCCCCGGATGCCTCCCTGAACAGTTCCTCTGGCTGTGTCAATGCCAACTTCCTTCCAGTCCTCTGCCGAGAACTCCGCCAGGTGTTTTCCCTGTTTCCGCTTTTTGGCCACACCCAGGCAGAAGGCCATACCGCCCTCCGCCGCCGCAGAAACTGCCGCAGCCTGCGCCCCCTGTTTCAGCGTGGGTTTACTGTCTTCATAGGCCGCATCCCGACGGCGCTGATCGGTCTCTTTGATGGAGGCTTCTTCCCGTTGAATGGTTCTGTCAATCGTCCCTTTTTGTACGTCGTCGTAATTCAACACAGAAGGCTCCAGATCATCCGGATGAATGCCGCTGCTTTCAAAAAAATCGTGAATCTTCTGCCAGTTTTCATATGTCAGCCCTCTCGCTCCATCGGGACTGTTCTTAACCAGCTTTCCTGCCACATCCTGGGGCATTTCCCATAGCTCCATTACAACATCATAAAAATCCTTTGGGATTTGATATTTACCGCCCTGCTTCACAAAGAAAGGATAGTCCTCAAAGTGCTCCAGGACGCCGCCATTTTTCCCCAAAGAGAAAAATGCTCTGACAAACTTTTGCTGAACAGGCACCCCGTCCCGCATCAGGTCTATTGGCCCGTTATCATTAATCCACTTACAGGCAGCCGGCAATCCTCTGACAAGATTTCGGGCATTTTCAATGCCGGCCTCCGCCGGCTCTGCGATATAGCCATGGATTCCCTTTGCTCCGCCACGGTTACTGGCAATTAACTCAGCAATATTCAACTTCATCTTCTGAAGCTCCGCCAACGCCTGCTCCAAGTTTATATCCTGTGCAGCCAGTTTAGCCAGCAACTCGTTTAACCGCATCTGATTCAGGTAATCCACCCATGCTGCCAAACCCTGTTCCTGCGTACTTTTTACGATTCGCGCCACGTCCATGACGGACCCCCCTCCTTAAATCGTTCTGTTCAGCATCTCTGCCAACGTCAAAGTGTTGTTTACCATAGTTCCAAGCCGGTACTGCTGATCTTCAGACAATTCCGGATAGTTTGCTCCCTTCAGCGGTTTATTGGCCTGCATCAGTTCTCGCAGAGCCCCCCTGAGCATAATGGTTTCGTCCGTAAGATGCTGAATTTTTGCGCAGGTTTCGTTCACTTCCGCACCGGCCAGAGTAATTTTCCGGGCCTCGGCAATTGCCTCATCCGCAATCTGCTTATTCTTGTGTCCCAACGCGACAGCAGACGCGGCCGTAGTCACTCCGGTGATTCCCCAGCCAATAGGGCCGGCCAAAGCCAGAAGGGCCTGACCACCTGCAATTCCCGCGCCGCCGGCAGATAATGCGCCGCCCCCCAGCCATGCCAGAGCAGCTTTTGTAGCAACCGCACCATGCAGGGCTGATATTGCGGTTCCGGTAGAGGCAGTTCCAAAGGTTGTGGCCACCCACATTGCGGCAGAGGGCGCCATACTGGCCACGGCTGCTCCACCTGCCACTCCGGCGACAACGCTCATTCCGGATTTCACAACGGCGTCCACCGCTTCCACGGCATAAGTCTCAGTTTCCCGGAATTTTTCCCGCGCTGCCTGAATTTCAGAGATCTTCTTCTCAAATTCTTTGGGACGGTTCGCGATACTGTTCACCAGAGACTCAATCTCACGGATTAATATAACGCAATCACACCGCTTGTCATAGAGACGGCCTCCCATTTGTTCCATCCTCCTGAAAGCAGCATTATATTTTGCGACTGCTTTCTCATGGATGGTAAGCGCTTCATTTTTCGGTTTAGCATAGAGCATAAATCATCCCCCCTAATCTGTTTTTTGAATATAGTCGCCCTGACTTCTCAGCCACATATCAATCCCTTTTCCAAACACCTCTGCCCGAATGATCCATCCGCCATTCTCATCACTTACAGCCTCCGCCGTCGGCAAACGGTCCAGCACCGCCTCCAGAGACGGTCCCATATAGCGGAATTGGATATGCTCCAATTTCCCGCCATATTAGACGCCCTGTTTGACATAGCCGCTGTACTTGAAGTATCCCCTCACAAATTCCTCACTTTCGAGGATACCTGATGGATTTATTATAACACACCGACTGGACAACTGCTGTCCCTGTGGATAAAATTGTGAGAAAAGTATTTTTCAATGTAGCATTCCGATGAGATGATCCTGGTTCCCTGGTGTTCGACAGCCAGGGTGTCAGGATTTTCCAACTAAGGGAAGATCGGGCAGGGGAAAACAATTTCCCCTGCCCGATCTTCTTAAATAAGCCGGCTCGCGAAGCGCGGCTGCGTCTGTTCTGATTTTCAGCCTCCGGCTTCTCCCATTATTCCTGTTTCTTCTGGCAGATATGCCATTCCCGTACATCCTTCCGCCAACATGCCAAAAGTACTTATTTCTCCAGAAACCAGGTGGTCATCTCCGTCACGTCCCGGTTGGTCCAGGCGAAATACGGGATCAGCTTCAGCGTAAAGCTCTCCTCCTCCAAAGGATCCTGACTGTAGAGCCCCTCAAAGGGCTTTCGGCAGGACGCCTCCATGCGGATCACCGGAAATGCGAAGCCTGCGATCTCCTCCATGGAGATCTCTACCGGGCTGTTTCTGGCGATGCGCACGTCCTTAAGGGGCCTGTCGCCGTTGTCCATCCCCTCCGCACAGTACACCAGCGGCCCTCTTGTGACCGCCACCCGTCCGCAGGCGTCGATGACCTGCGGGTTGGCGCTGATCCACTTTGCCTCCATGGGAAGGTCGAGAATAACCTGATCCCCATTCTTCCAGCTTCTTTCGATGAAGGCAAAGCCCTTCTGCGTCCGTAAGGAAAGCGCCTCGCCATTGACCGTGATCCGGGCCCCCTGACACCAGCCGGGAATCCGCAGAGCCAGGGTGAAATCCCCCTCTGCCTCTGCCGTGATGACGATCTTTCCCTCAAAGGGATAGCCTGTCTTCTGCACAAGGCGGATCTTTTTCTCCCCCAGGGAGAGCTCCGTGTCCGCCTCCATATAGCAGTAGGCGTAAATCGTGTTCCCCTCTGTGGAGTACAGATAATCCGCGATGCTCCCCACCGCCCGCAGCAGGTTGGGAGGACAGCAGGAGCAGTCGAACACCTTCACTCTCTTTAAAATGGGCAGATGCTCCTTGAGCCCGTTCGGCCTGCTGTCGTTAAAGGCATTCCTCCTGGGATCCGTGGACATGGGATTCTCGTAGAAAAACTCATCTCCCGACAGGGACACGCCGCTGAGAACCGTGTTGTAGATGGCCTGCTCCGCCACATCGCCATAACGCCCGTCGGGATCCATCAGCCACATCCTGCGGCAGAACAGCGCCAGCGCGATGGAGGCGCAGGTCTCGTTGTAGGCCGTGTACTCCGGCAGGTCATAGTCAAGGGTAAAGGACTCGCCCCGGCAGGTGGAGCCCACCCCTCCGGTAATGTACATTCTCCGGTTCACAATGTTGTCAAAGAGCGCTCTGCACACGGAAAACAGCTCCTCGTCCCCTCTCTCCATGGCCAGGTCCGCCATGCCGCTGTACAGATACAGGGCCCGCACACTGTGGCCCTCCGCCGTCTTCTGGCTGCGCACGGGAAGATGGGACTGCATGTGCTCCTGATCCGTGAAATCATATGTCCCGTCCCGTCCGCTGGTTCCCCTGGTGTCCACGAAATACTGCGCCAGCTTTAAATACCGCTCCTGCCCCGTATAGTGGTAGAGCTTCACCAGGGCCAGCTCGATCTCCTCATGTCCCGGGGTGTCAAAGGCCGCGCTGTGCTCTGCCCGGAACACCCGGTCGATGAGATCCGCATACCGGATGGCAACCCGGAGCATGTTCTCCTTTCCTGTGGCCCTGGCGTAGGCGATGGCTCCCTCGATCAGATGCCCCGCGCAGTACAGCTCATGATCCGTCCTTCTTGTGAAGCGGGCGTCGGGCTCCACCACCGTAAAGTACGCATTCAGGTAGCCATCCTCCCCCTGGGTACGCTCCATCCGCTCCACCAGCTCGTCGATCCGCGCCTCCAGCTCCGGATCCCGCTGCTTTTGAAGGAAATACGCCGCCCCCTCGATCCACTTGGTCACATCCGACTCCCAGAAAATGTGGGGCTTATTCGGCATTCCCTCCTTCCAGTTAAATTTCAGCGCCTCAAAGCGCCCGGTCTCCTCGAAGCGGTCATACACCGCATCGATGGTCACCCGCCGGAACAGATCCTGATACCTCTTCCAGAATCCCCCGGTCACGCTGCTTTTTTCAAAGCCTGCCGGCATACATTTTTCCATCTCTTTCCTCACCTTCCGTATTTTTTCATGAAATGCTTTAACGCCGATCCTTTCATGGACTTCCCGCAGGGCCGGCAACCGGCCCTGACAGCGGATAAATCCTGAAGGCAACCCGCGAAACCCGTCCCTACGCTTTCAGGCCCGTCAGCGAAATTCCTTCTATGAGCTGCTTCTGCCCGAACAGATAGATCACGATACAGGGTGCCACCACGATGGTGGAGGCCGCCATCAGCAGGTTCCACTTGGTGGAATAATCCCCCCGGAACTGCAACAGCCCTACCGCCAGCGTGAAGTTTTCCTTGGTGTTTAAATAAATAATCGGACCGAAGAAATCGTTCCAGCAGTTTAAAAAGGTAAACAGCGCCACCACCACCATGGCCGAGCGGGATAAGGGCAGCATGATCCTGGTATAGATCTGAAAGGGCCCCGCGCCGTCGATCCTGGCCGCGTCGTCCAGATCCCTAGGGATCCCCAGGAAAAACTGCCGCAGCAGGAAGATATTGAAGGCTCCCCCGCCGAAAAAGGAGGGCAGGATCAGGGGCCGGTAGGTGTCCACCAGATTCAGGTTACGCCAGATCATGAACTGGGGGATCAGCGTCACCGAGCCGGGCAGCATCATGGTGGTCAGGATCATGGCAAAGCAGAAGCTCCGCCCCTTCCATTTCACTCTGGAAAAGGCGTAGGCCGCCATGGAGGAGGTCAGAAGCGTCCCTGCCAGGCATCCGATCACGATGACCATGGTATTCACTGCATACCGTCCAAAGTCTGCGGATTTCAGGGCGTCCGTATAATTGCTCCAGAGCATCTCCTTCGGCCAGAAGATAAACGGCCTCATACTGTAGATATCCGTGTTCTTCATGAAGGAGGAGCGCAGCATCCAGTAGAGCGGGATCACGCAGATCAGCGAAAGCGCCAGTAATACTGTATAGAATAACACCTTTTTGACATAGAAGTAAGGCCTTCTTTTTTTTCTCATTTTTTTCTGCGGATGCAACACGACTCCTCCGTCCATGGCCTGCGCCGCCTCTTTTGTCTGTCCCTTTCCCGCCATCATTCCTCGCCTCCTTCATAGTAAACCCATTTGTTGGACGTCTTAAATACAAAGGCCGTCAGCACCAGCACCACCAGGAACAGCACCCAGGCCATGGCTGAGGCCATTCCCATATCCATGTATTTAAAGGCCTGCCGCCACAGGTTGTAGACATAGAACAGGGAGGCGTTGTTGGGCCCGCCCTCGGTGATGATGTAGGCCTGGCCGAACACCTGCAGCGCGTTGATGATCCCCATCACCAGATTGAAGAACAGGGTGGAGGAAATCATGGGCAGGGTCACGTTCCAGAATTTGTGCCAGGCGTTCCCGCCGTCGATCTCCAGGGCCTCGTAGTAGACGGAAGGAATATCCTGCAGACCGGCCAGGAAGATCACCTGGGTGGAGCCCGTGCCCCAGATCCCCATAAAGACGATAGAGGGCAGAACGCTGTCCTTTCCCCAGAAGAACTGGCTCTTTGGCAGGTGGAGCCATTCCAGGATCGTATTAAAGAGCCCGAAATCCGGGTTCATCAGCAGGATCCACACAAAGCTGCTGGCCACCGCCGGAAGAATGCAGGGCAGATAAAACAGGGAGCGGAAGAACGCTCTCATCTTCATATCGCAGTTCAGGAGCAGGGCGATCATGAAGGCAAAGATCAGGTTGGCCGGAACCGCCATGATGGCGTAGAGCACCGTCGCTTTGGCCGAGAGCCAGAAGGTCTTTTCCTGACCGGTGAAAAGCGCGATAAAGTTCTTAAATCCCACAAACTCCGGGGTTTTGATGATATTGTAGTCGCACAGGCTGTAATACCCGCTCAGCACCATGGGAACCAGATTAAAAATCAAAAACCCCAGCACGGCTGGCAGCGCAAAGCCCCACCCCACAATGTTGTTCCAGGTTGACATTTTAATGGTTTTCTTCTTTTTCACATAAATTCTCCTGTTCTGGCTTCGCAGATATCTCCCCGGCCTCTGTGTGCGGCCTCCGGATATCTGTCGTTTACAGTTCCAAATCCCCGCTTCAGTCATCAGACACGGCTCGCCTAGCGCATCGGCTTACCGATAAAGAGTTGCCGCCCTGCGGCGGCAACTCCCAAAGTTTCCGATCTCTCTGACGCTTATTTCCCGTAGAAGCCCGCTACCTCTGCATTGGCGTCCGCTTCAATAGAGCTGATCGCCTCGTCGGCAGTCTTCTCACCGGACCAGAGATCATCCAGCGCAGGGCTGATGACGTCGTTGATCTTGTTAAAGTTCTTCACATAGGCAGTGATCGGGGTATTGGCCGTCCCGTCCATCATGGGCTTTACAATGGTCTCATAATAGTTGGAAGGATGCTTGTCTGTGATGACTGACTGGATATAATCATCGTTGTATTCCTTCATGTTGGTGGGAAGCCACAGGCCGGAGAGGAACAAAGGCTCGCAGGCCCCAACCTCGGTCATCATGAATTTGACAAACTCAAAGGCCGCGTCCGCCTTCTCCGTGTTCATCAGCGCGATTGCGCCAAAGGTTGCCACGGTCTGGGCCTTGTCTCCCATCTTCGGAAGGGCCGCCACATTGTACTCCACGCCGTCGTTCATCAGGGTCGCATTGGACCACTGTCCGTCAAAGCTCATGGCCACCTTGTTCGTCGCCAGCGCCTCGGAAAGGCCGGGCATGGTCTGGCTGGTGGTGGGCGTAGGCGCTACATGGTAAACATAAGTAAGATCCGCCAGCTTCTGGAGCACATCCTTACCCTCCGGGGTGGCATATCCGATGGCGGAGCCGTCGGCTGTCAGATAATCGCCGCCCTGGCTGAACAGGAAGGGCATATAGCCAGCCCACCACTTGGAGATGGTCACTCCGTAAACGTCGATATTCTCAGGATCAAAATCCGGGTCAAGCGCATTCTTTCCATTCTTATCGATGGTCAGCTTCTGCGCATTCTCCACAAAGGTATCCCAGTCCCAGGCGTCCGCATAGCTCGCAGGGGGTTCTTCCACCCCATACTGGGCAAACAGAGCCGGGTTGTAGAACATGGTGATATTCTCGGATCCAACTCCGTAGCCTGCCATATAGTCCGCATTCAGCATATACTTAAACTGATCGCCGACGCATTCTGTATCGAAATCCGGATCATTGTCAATATACTCCTGCAGATTGGCTATAATCCCTTCCTCAGCCAGAGGGAAAAGAAGCGTATCGCTGTTCATGCAGCACACCTCCGGCACATCGTTTCCCGCAATCATGGTGGTGATCTTGGTGTCGTACTCGTCCGGAATGTTCATAACGGTTACATGAATACCCGGATGGGTGGAATTGAATTTCTCCGCCACCTCCTCGTACACGGCCAGGGTGTCGCCGCCGTCCCACTCCGTAAAGCGGATCTCCACAACGTCGCCGCTCTCCGACGCACTCCCTGTGTCCGCCGCGCTTCCCGTATCTGCTGACGAACCGGTATCCCCGGCGTCCGCCGCCGCGTCGCTCCCTGTGCTGCCGGAGTCCGCGCTACCGCTTCCCCCGCTGCCGCCGCAGCCCGCCATGGACATCACCATCGCGCCGGCAAGCAACACTGCTAATAACTTCTTCATTTTCATACCTGAATCTCCTTTCTTTCTGAGAACTTTCCGCAGACAGTTATCCGCCGGAGAATCTCCCGCAGATGATTTTTCCACAAATGATGCTCTCCATATTTCTGCCTGTAAATCCCTGTCTGCTGTTCTCTGCCTCTGTAACCGTTTTTATCATATCCCACAGGGACTGTGTATTTCTATTGCACAAATCGTTAAGGAAAGAATCGAAGGTGGTGCAAACGAAAAAGCAGCTTTGATCTTTCGATAACTGCCCTTTCGTTTGCATCACTTTCGATTTTTCCTGGTTGAACAAAGGCGCGTCCGGGCAGCCTCTGTATATGGGCTTTCAATTTTGACGCTCTTTGCAAAACAGTCTGTTGAATACCTGTGCATATGGAGAGAGATGTTTTTGAAATCATTTCCAGCGCACTGCGAATAAGCCTCCACAGGAAGCTTTTTTTAAAATATTCAGCTACTGGTGTTCAACATAATGAGTGCTGCTCGGGTCTTATGTAATACCTGCCGGATGGCAGGGGAATGATGTTCCCTCCACAGGATGAGCATTTGCAGACATCCTTGTTATAGAGCAGCCTGATAATAGCGGGCGTATCAAGATCCTTAAGCCTGGAAATGTATTTCTTACAGCCAAGCAGGTTGCGGCATAGTGTAAT
>CANOVJ010000023.1 GCA_947570615.1 uncultured Lachnospiraceae bacterium | reverse complement strand
ATGTATTCTATTACTATGGATATGTTTTATTTGTTTTTAAAATGCACGTACAATTCGGATTACGGCCCGGCTTTTCGCCGGACCGCATTAATACCACCTCATCCGAAAGGCCCGGTAAGCATCCACAATTTTTTCTCTCTGTTCCTTAATGCTGATGTGAAAAATATGCATCAGCTTCAGCAGATAGTCCACCGTCACAAGAAAAAGAATCAGAATACATGCCCTGATCCCCCAGCCCTTGTCAAACCAGTCGACCAGCCTTAAGATCCTGCTATGTAAGAAGGTAATAATAATAATTGCGTAAAACCCCCATGCAACAGTGCTCTCCAGACAGATAATCCCCTTATAATTGCAGGGCTTGTCGTTGTAATCCCACCACACCTCTCCGAATATTTTAAGCATCAGCCTGCCCACAAAATATTCAAACGTGGTGGCGAGAACCGCGCCCGCCAGATACAGCCCAACCAGATGGTTACTCAAAGGATGTAAAATCAAATATCCCAGAACCCCTCCAAATCCGTAAATCGGGCAGAAGGGCCCTCTTCCAAAACCTCGATTCGTCAGTTTCCTATTACAAAATGACATATAAATGGATTCGACCAGCCACCCTATTATGCTGTATATAATGAAAGCCGCAATCAGATGATAGATATCCGTGCCAAATAATTCCCAGCTCCACATACTCACCTAATCCTTTCCATTCTTTATATAAAATTATAATAAGAGATCTTGCGAAGCAATTTTTCAGACCAGACGGAAAGCTTCCGCCTGCTGCGCGGAATGCTCGGCCCCATTACAAAATCCGGCTGCATTCCTTCGCACATGCAAGAAAGCCCTTGTGAAACCAGGGCTTTCATTGCACACTAAGTACATTAATTGTATTTACGTTTTCTTGCCGCTTCAGATTTCTTTTTACGTCTTACGCTTGGCTTCTCGTAATGCTCACGCTTACGAATCTCCTGCTGGATTCCGGCCTTTGCACAACTTCTTTTGAAGCGACGTAAAGCGCTGTCTAAAGTCTCGTTTTCCTTTACAATTACGTTGGACATCCTACACCCTAACCTCCCTTCAGTCCCTTCCAAGCAACATTGACTGATTGGGTTTCTATTTGTACTTACATACATACTGTCGATTATACCATAAAATCTGATTACGTCAATCGTTTATTTTGGGAAGTTTAAAATATTTTTCACAAATATTGTCTGAAAACTCAATTATTTTATCTGAGATTCCAGAACACTCATTGCCTGAGCAAGGGCATTTTCGATACCGGCAGGATTTTTTCCTCCCGCCTGGGCCATATTCGGACGTCCTCCACCGCCGCCTCCCACCTGCGCCGCGATGCCTTTGATCAGGTTTCCCGCATGGGCTCCCTTCTTCGTGGCATCCTCCGTGGCCATGGCGACCATGTTTACCTTCCCCTCATTCTCAGAAATCAGCAGGATCACACCGTCCCCGAGCTTTTCCTTAATCTGGTCCCCCAGATCCCGCAGGCCGTTCATATCCACACCGGCGACCCTGGCAGCAAGAAACTTTATGCCCTTCACCTGACGCACCTGATCCATCACATTGCCCAGCGCCTGGCTGGCCGCTTTGCTCTTTAAGGATTCATTCTCGCTGCGAAGCTCCTTCAATTCTGTCATCAAATGCTCCAGCCGTACCGTAAGCTCTGCGGGGGCCGTCTTTACAATGGATGCGGCCTCCTTCAGCCTCTCCTCCATATCGGCGTAATATTTCAGCACTCCCTGTCCTGTCAGCGCCTCAATTCTGCGCACTCCTGCGGCAACGCCGCTTTCGGATATGATCCTGAACAGCAGGATTGACGCGGTATTCTCCACATGGGTACCGCCGCACAGCTCCGTGGAGAAGTCCCCCATGGTTACCACACGGACAGACTCCCCGTATTTTTCACCGAAAAGCGCCATGGCTCCCGTCTTTCTGGCTTCCTCAAGGCTCATCACCTTCGTCTCCACTGGCAGGCCCTGTGCAATCTTCTCATTAACGATTCTCTCCACCTGATCCAGCTCATCCTGCGTCATGGCCGAAAAGTGATTGAAGTCAAACCGCAGCCTGTCCCCGTTTACAAAGGAACCGGCCTGCTCCACATGGGTTCCCAGCACTGTGCGGAGCGCCTTCTGAAGCAGATGTGTCGCGCTGTGGTTCTTACAGGTATCCTGTCTCTGCGCCTGATTTACCTGCAAAGACACCTGATCTCCCACCTTAAACATCCCTCTGGTCACGCGCCCCACATGGCCCACCTTGCCGCCCAGAAGCTTTATGGTGTCCTCCACCTGAAATTCCCCTCCGGCGCAGGTGATCACTCCTGTATCGGCGCACTGTCCGCCCATGGTGGCATAGAAAGGCGTCTCCCTTACAATGATGGTACCGGCCTCCCCGTCGGTGAGAGCCGCCGCCACCTCCGTCTGCGTGGTAAGCGCCGTAATCTCCGATTCATGGATAAACCGGTCGTATCCCACAAACTCCGTGGTGATGGAAGGATCGATCGACTCATATACCGTCACATCCGCCCCCATATAATTGGTAACCTTACGGGCCCTGCGTGCCTTATCCTTCTGCTCCTGCATGGCGGCGGCAAAGCCCTCCTGATCTACCGTAAAGCCCTTTTCCTCCAGAATTTCCATGGTCAGATCAGGGGGGAAGCCAAAGGTATCATAGAGCCGGAATGCCTCCGCCCCATCCAGGACCTTTCGTCCCTGCGCTTCCATGGCGTCCTCAAGCTCGCTCAGAATGGTAAGCCCCTGGTCGATGGTTCTGTTAAATTTATTTTCTTCCTGCGTGAGCACATTAAAGATAAACGCTTTCTTTTCTTCCAGCTCGGGATAGCCGTCCGCACTTCCCTCAATCACCGTTTTACTCAGATCCGCCAGGAACTCTCCCTGAATCCCAAGGAGCCTTCCGTGCCGGGCGGCCCGGCGGATAATCCGGCGCAGTACATAACCTCTTCCCTCATTGGAGGGCATGATCCCGTCTGAAATCATAAAGGTGGCAGAACGGATATGATCGGTGATAATACGGATGGAAACGTCCCACTTATCCTCCTTCTTATATTCCTTACCGGAGATCTCGCTTACCCGGCTGCGCAGCGCGCAGATGGTGTCAATATCAAAAATGGAATCCACATCCTGCACCACCGCCGCCAGACGCTCGAGCCCCATACCGGTATCGATATTTTTCTGCTCCAGCTCCGAATAGTTTCCCCTGCCATCGTTATCAAACTGGGTAAAGACATTGTTCCAGACCTCGATGTAGCGATCACAGTCGCATCCCACCCGGCAGTCCGCCTTTCCGCATCCGTACTTCTCCCCCCGGTCGTAATAAACCTCCGAGCAGGGGCCGCAGGGGCCGGAGCCATGCTCCCAGAAATTGTCCTCCTTGCCGAAACGGTAAATCCGCTCCGCCGGAATACCGATCTCCTGATTCCATATGTTATACGCCTCATCGTCCTCCAGATAAACCGAAGGATAGAGACGCTGCGGATCAAGGCACACCACATCGGTCAGAAATTCCCATGTCCAGGCGATAGCCTCACGCTTAAAGTAGTCGCCGAAGGAAAAATTTCCCAGCATCTCAAAGAAGGTGCCGTGACGGGCCGTCTTTCCGATATTCTCAATATCCCCCGTACGGATACACTTCTGGCAGGTGGTCACCCTTCTCCTGGGCGGAATCTCCTGTCCTGTAAAATAGGGCTTTAAGGGAGCCATCCCGGAATTGATCAGCAACAGGCTGTTATCGTTGTGGGGCACAAGGGAAAAGCTCTTCATGGCAAGATGATCCTTGCTTTCAAAAAACTCCAGAAACATTCTGCGCAGTTCGTTAACGCCGTATGATTTCATAATTTACTCCTTTAAAAAGTCATCTTCTCTGCAAAGTAAGCGTCCAGGTCAGCGACCGCCACCCGCTCCTGCTTCATGGAATCCCGGAATCTGACGGTAACGCACCCGTCCGTCTCTGAATCAAAGTCCCAGGTCACGCAGAACGGCGTGCCGATTTCGTCCTGGCGGCGGTATCTCTTACCGATATTGCCCCGATCGTCATACTCACAGTTGTACTTTTTGGAGAGCTGCGCGTAAATCTTCTCCGCACCCTCGCCCAGCTTTTTGGACAGAGGCAGGATACCGATCTTGACCGGCGCAATCGCCGGATGGAAGTGAAGTACGGTACGCGTATCCCCGCCTTCCAGCTCCTCCTCGTCATAGGCCGAGCACAGAAACGCCAGAAGCACACGGTCCGCCCCCAGAGAGGGCTCGATCACGTAAGGCACGTATCTGATATTCTTCTGGTCGTCAAAATAAGTCAGATCCTGTCCGGAAACATTCTGGTGCTGTGTCAGGTCGTAATCCGTCCGGTCCGCAATCCCCCAGAGCTCTCCCCAGCCGAAGGGGAACAGGAATTCAATGTCCGTGGTGGCCTTGGAATAGAAGGAAAGCTCTTCCTTATCGTGGTCGCGCACACGCATCTCCTCCTCCTTCATGCCAAGGCTCTTCAGCCAGTCAATGCAGAACTGTTTCCAGTAGGCGAACCATTCCAGATCCGTGTCCGGCTCGCAGAAAAACTCCAGCTCCATCTGCTCAAACTCCCTGATGCGGAAGATAAAGTTGCCCGGCGTGATCTCGTTGCGGAAGGATTTGCCCACCTGTCCGATCCCGAAGGGGATCTTCTTCCGGGAGGTACGCTGCACATTCTTAAAATTCACAAAGATGCCCTGCGCCGTCTCCGGCCTCAGATAAACAGTGTTTTTAGCATCCTCAGTGACGCCCTGGAAGGTCTTGAACATCAGGTTAAACTGACGGATATCCGTAAAATTATGTTTCCCGCAGGAAGGACAGGGCACATTATGTTCTGTGATAAACGCCTTCATCTTTTCCTGGCTCCAGCCGTCTATGGAGCTGTCCAGAGCGATCCCCTTCTCCGCGGCGTAGTCCTCAATCAGCTTATCGGCGCGGAACCGCTCGTGACACTCCCTGCAGTCCATCAGAGGATCCGAAAAACTGCCGAGATGCCCCGAAGCCACCCAGGTCTGAGGGTTCATCAGAATAGCGCTGTCGATTCCCACATTGTAGGGATTTTCCGTGATGAATTTCTGCCACCAGGCACGCTTTAAGTTGTTCTTTAACTCCACGCCCAGATTCCCATAATCCCAGGAGTTAGCCAGCCCGCCGTAGATCTCCGAGCCGGGGTAAACAAAGCCTCTCGCCTTTGCCAGAGCAACGATTTTTTCCATTGTTTTTTCCATAATGCTACAACCTTTCTATTTATATATAATGTATATCAGTTTCCCGTCTTCGCCGGCTGAGCGCACGTTCTTTCCGTTTTCGGAAATTACCGCGTTATCGCTTGCGTACAGCGCCTTCCCGTTTAAGGAAATCTCCTCCTGCACATCCGTGATCAGAAGAATGGCTCCCTCCATGGCAAGAATATCCGACTCTCCCACCGTCTGCGTCGGATCCTTCAGACCGCTTAAGACCACATTCAGGTTAAGGCCCTCGCTTTTCGCCTGCGCGGCCAGACCACAGAAAAAGGTCACCTGATTAAAAGCGGCATAATCGGCACTCGTCTGATAGGTCATCTGTACCAGCGCGGTACCGTCCTCCACCTCCACCTTTTCAACGGCAATGCTTCCGGCTCCCGCGCCGCTGTTGTATTCGGCCACTTCCTGCAGAATCGTCTGCTGCAGCTCGTCTTTATCGTAATAGCTCTGTTCAAAGCTCTCCCTGATATCTGCCCGTATGGTTCCTTCCTTCGTAAATGAGATAGCGCCTTCGCCATCCTCCGCCTTTGGCCCGCCGCAGGAAGTCGTCCACAGGACTCCCGACAATAACAGCAAAAACGCCGATCTGTGCAAGAATTTAATGCCGTTCTTCATTTTCACAACCATGCCCTTTCCACAGCCTGCAAATTCCGGGCCACGGACACAAGATCCATCTCCCTCAATTTACCAACCTATTATATATGAGTTACCCCCGTTTTTCAACATGGAATTTCATCTAATATGGCAAGGCTCTTCATTTTCCTGTCCACAAAACGTTCCCTGTATGTATCGGCGATCCGGGAAAGCTCCGAGAGCACCTCCTGTGTCACCGTAAAGGTATAGAGCTTTTCTACACCCGCATTTACAATATAATCCACCGCGTAGACGGTGGATGCAAGCCAGGGGCGTCCGCTCCGGGGCAGGCCCGGATACTCCCCGTTTACAGCCAGCGCACGGATTTCAAATATGTATCGCACCAGCTCATTGGACAGCCCCGGATGAAGCAGCGCCCGCAGAGACTGATAGATGAGCTTAAGCATTTCCTTCTCGTCGCTGTTTTCTCTCGTATAGTAATCCATCACCTCCAGAAAGTACATACCATACAGCGCGCCCTCAAAGTCCTCCCGAAAGCCCTCGAAGTAGTTGCTGATGACGCTCTCCGAAATCCCGTAGGCCGTCCTTCCCTCATAAAGGGAAAACTCCCCAAAGCAAAAGGGATTGGTGGAAGCTAACAGCCTGCTGCCCTGTTTTCTGGCGCCCCGTGCAAAAGCCGCTATCTTTCCCCTCTCCCTTGTCAATATAACAACCCGTCTGTCATATTCTCCAACAGGCTCTGTTTTCAGGATCATCCCTGTAACACTGATTAAATCCCTCACTGCCTCCCTCTTTCTTCTCCTCTTTCCGGCTTTGCTTCTCCTGGCAGGAAATCTCCTTCTTATCGCAGGAAAGATTGTCTCTGTAGGAGAGATAATCCCCAATCTTCCCTGTACTTAAAAATTGTTCCCAGTAATTCAATGCCCTCATCTTATGCCCCCTGACATCCAAAGTATAGATATTAGGGTTTACTTTTTTCGTTTTTCTATTCGCTCTCCCTCTGATTATAGCCAAAATTTTTGAGAAGGAAATCGCTGTCCCGCCAGTCCTTTTTCACCTTCACCCAGAGCTGGAGATTTACCTGGCTCCCCAGCATATCCTCAATATCCGCCCGCGCGTCCGTGCCTATTTTTTTAAGCATTGAACCCTGCTTTCCGATGATGATCCCCTTGTGGGAGTCCTTCTCGCAGATGATGGTGGCCTCGATATCCACAATATTCCTTCGCCGCTTCATCCTTTCGATGGTGACGGCGACCCCGTGGGGAATCTCCTCCTCCAGCCGGCGAAGGGCCTTCTCCCGTATGAGCTCTGCCACAATCTGTCTCTCCGGCTGGTCGGTGATGGTATCCTCGTCAAAAAAGGCGGGACCGTAAGGGAGATAACGCATGATACATTTGATCAGCTCCTCCAGATTATCGCGCTTTAAGGCCGATACCGGAACGATCTCCTCAAAATCCATCTCCTTCCGGTAGGTGTCGATAAAGCCCAGCAGCTCCTGACGCTTTACCGTGTCGATTTTGTTGATGACCAGAATCACCGGGGTATTCAGTCTGCCGAGCTGATCAAGGATATGACGCTCCCCCGCGCCGATAAAGCCGGACGGCTCCACCAGCCAGAGGATCACGTCCACCTCCTTCAGGCTCCTTTGCGCCACATTTACCATATAGTCCCCCAGACGGTTTTTGGACTTGTGGATTCCCGGGGTATCCACGAAAACGATCTGCCCCTCCTGCGAGGTATAAACCGTCTGGATACGGTTCCTGGTAGTCTGGGGCTTATTGGATGTGATGGCGATCTTCTGACCGATCAGGGCGTTCATCAGAGTGGACTTGCCCACGTTGGGTCTGCCGATCAGGGCCGCAAAGCCGGATCTGTACTGGTCATTCTGGTCATTCATTTGTCTGCTCCTTATATTTCCTGTGCTTTATCTGTTCTTTTATTACTCTCCGCCTCAGCGCTGCCGGCAGTATCAGACGCGTTCTTTTCCTTTTTCCGGAAGAAGGCTGTGGAACTCTTTTCCTTTTTGATCCATCTCTTCTTCAGGATCCGTCTCAGGATCAGACGGGCCAGGAAAAAGACCACAAGCAGGATCAGCGCCCACACCACGATATAGGGAAGATCGATAAGCAGTCCGATCCCGAAATCCGCAAAGCCATCCCCGACGTCATAGAGGCTGTTGGCAAAGCCGGTGGAGATTTTCTCCCAGGTGCTCTGCTCCTTCACAGGCGTCAGTTTGGCAACTTCGTCTATGTAGAGATAAACGGTGCTGTAGGAAACCTGGTTATCCATCACCCGAAGCTGGGCCTCCATGCTCTCGAGCTGATAACGCACCTCCGAAAGACGGCTCTCCAGAGTGATGATGTCCTCGATGGTCTCCGCCTTTTCCAGCAGAGAGAGCAGTCTTTCCTGCTCTGTCAGGAGCACCTTCTTATGGCTCTCCATATCCACATATTGCAGGGTCACGTCCGTTACGCTCTCGTTTCTGCTGATCACATTGGAAACCTGGGCCATATCGGAGAGGAATTCCTCCAGGTGATCCGCCGGGATGCGCAGGGTGAGATGGGCGTTGCGGAGCCGGTTTCCCTGGTAGCTGCTCCCATTGTACGTGTAGCTCTCCTCGATGTATCCGCCCGTCTGATCCGTCTTCCTGCGGACCTCGACCAGAAGATCGTCAAAGCTCTCCGTCTCCACCTCCAAATCCACATTCCGTATGAGCTTACGGGCCGTATCCTGCACCTGGGGCGCAGAGGATCCGCTTCCCTCCCCGCCGGCGTCCGCCTCGCCCGCTTCCTCTGCGATCTCCTCACGGGAAACCCCGTCGCTCAAATACGCGCCCCCCGCGCTGCCGGAGTTTTCCTGTGGCGCAGCGGCGGTGTCCGCGGCGGCGGCCTCATAATACTTTCCGGAGCCGCCGTGGGATCCGCAGCCTGCAAGGAGCAGTGCCAGCGCTCCTGCCAGTGCGATTACTTTCCATTGTTTTTTCCATTTTTTCATGACAATCCCTCCCTGTTTGCCGCCACGTTCCATGGCCGCCTTTTTGTTCTCTGAAAGAGATACGGTCCGGACTGCCCTTTTTTGTGGGGATATGGGAAATGATCTGATTTTTTCACAGCTTTTCCTCAAATGCGGAACAACTGCTCCACATTCATAAACATGCCGCTGTTTTCCTTTATTTTCTCTCCATTTCCCACCACACACAGATTGTCGTCCGCCATAAAGGCCTCCACATGTCCGGCCAGCCCTCTTATGGTCTCTCCGGTAGTAGCCAGAAGCTCATCCCGCTCCTTCTGCACCTGCTCCATGGAAAGACCGGTGAGATAACCGCCCAGGGAATAGAGCCCTCTGGCAGCCGGGGTCATGGGCGTATCCAGCTCGCTGACAGCGCCAATGATAAACTGGGTCACCTCCCGCTCGTCAAGATCCACATTTCGGATATATTCCGCCGCCTGACGATAGACATCCACAGTCTTTTCCAGGTTGGGGTCTCTGTAGGATACAAAGTATCCGTCCCCGTTCCTGTAAAAACCGCACATACAGCCATATGCGCCGCCCTTTACCCGGATCTGATTCCAGAGATAATCAAGCCCCATCATCACCTTGAGCACCTTAAGCGCCCCTGTGTAGGCAAGCCCTCTGTCGATGAAATTCCCTGCCCGGCACACGTATTGAACCTGCCCGGCGGTCATAAATGCTTCATTCTTTCTGCTCAGCCCGGGCCGGAAGCCCTCCTCCCGCTCCTGGGCGCTGAACAGCTCCTTCTTAAACGCGACAACTGCCTCCTCCAGGCCGGTATATCCTTCCGGCGTGGCCGTGTAATCCACCAACAGGTTTTCCGGACGGAAAATAATCCTGCATAATTCCTTCAGATTTGCCGCCAGCTCTTCCTTTTTCTCTTCAAAGTTCTTTTCCAGATCCTCCAGGAGACGGTACTGGGGAATACCGCTGATCTGCTCTGAAACTGCCGCCGTGGGCGAGAAATAGCTCAGCGTCCTGATCGTCGCCACAGAATGGCCGGCGCTGGTCATGGTCGCCTGCATCCTGGATCTTGTCTCCGCGATCACCTCAAAAAGACGTTTGCTGTCCTCAAATCTGGAGGTCAGAAGGATTTCCTTCATCAGCTCAAGGGCTTTATCCCTCTTTTCATAAAGCGCTCTGGCGCGGATCTCCAGAGTCATCTTATATTCCTTCAGATTCTGTGCGTCTGTATAGGTGTTGGCCGCCACCCGGATTCCACCGGTATGGATGTTGATCTCGTTAAAGAGCTCTCCGTAGCCGAAATGCTCCGTGTCCACCATGGTCAGCATGCTTTTGAGAATGCCCACAAAGGGAAACAGTCTCTCCGGAACCTTTCCAATGTCAAAGATCAGATTGAGATAACCGATCCCGTTGGTAAAAATGTTGTGGAAAAGGATGGTGGTGTCCCCTGCGCTGCGCACCTCATTCACAAAGGACGCCGCCTCCTTCTTCATATCCTCCCTCTTAAGAAGGGGAATCGTGGCAAGCGCCTGCGGCGTATCCGGGGTCTCCTGAAATACCCGCAGGGATGCCGTAGCGTCCACGATCGCCTGTCTCTGCTCCTTCGTCAGGGTATCCCTGTACGTCTCCAGCTTCTTTTGCAGCTCCGTGTCCCTGCGGGTAGTCAGTCCCGGCACAGGCCGCACCGTAAGATATGCCTTGTGGGGATTTTCAAGGATATATTCCCGGATCAGTCCCTCAAAATACCCCTCATCGATGGAATCCTTCAGATCCTTAAAGGTCTGGTTGGCCTCAATGTGCATAAAGGGCTGATTTTCATCATACAGCCAGCTGTCCAGGGACTGCAGACCCAGCATCAGCCCCCTGGGGTAAGGGCCGTAGTCCGCTTCGCGGTACTTAAATTCAAAATAATTGATGGCAGCAGTCAGGGCCTTCCTGTTCAGCCCGTCCTGCACCGCCTCCCCAAGCGTCTTTTCAATCACAGAAATGAATTTCTCCTTCTGCGATTCCTGCGCGCCCTTGGCCACAATGGAAAAATAAGGCTGGAAAATGCCGTTTTCCATGGAGCTGTAAACATCCCTCCCAATCCCCTGATCGATCAGAGCCTGCTTTACAATGGCTCCCGGCGCGGAGCAGAGCACATAATCCAGCACCTGCATGGCCACATAGAGCTTTTTGTCGAGACTGTTTCCCATGGAGATATTATAAGCCAGGTAGGTATTGTCCTCAGTAGAATCGTCCTCCATAACGGGGTACTCCCGCTCCACCACCCTGGGCGCTTCAAAGGGCTTCTGAAGTCCCACCTGAGAATCCACGGCAAGGGTCTCGAAAGCGGAGAGATACGCTTCGTCCAGAAAGGTGAGATACTCCTGCGCGTCCAGATTCCCATAAAGATAGATAAAGCTGTTGGAGGGATGATAATATTTCTGATGGAACGCCAGAAATTCCTCAAAGGTAAGCTCCGGAATCACCTCCGGGTCGCCTCCCGACTCAAGGCCATAGGTGATATCCGGATAAAGGGAATTCATGATCTCCCGCTCCACCACATCGTCCGGGGAGGAGAACGCCCCCTTCATCTCATTGTATACCACGCCGTTGATGGTCAGCGTATCGTCCATATTCTCCATCTCATAATGCCAGCCCTCCTGCCGGAAGATTCGCTCCTCCCCGTAGATATTGGGATAGAAAACCGCATCCAGGTAGACATGCACCAGATTCTTAAAATCCGCGTCGTTGCAGCTGGCCACAGGATAGACGGTCTTGTCCGGATAGGTCATGGCGTTCAGAAAGGTATTCAGAGAGCCCTTGGCCAGCTCCACAAAGGGATCCTTCACCGGAAAATTCCTGGATCCGCAAAGCACCGAGTGCTCGAGAATGTGGGCAACTCCCGTACTGTCTTTCGGCGGCGTACGAAACCCGATATAAAACACCTTATTTTCATCATCATTGAGAAGCAGCGTGACAGCCGCCCCCGTTTTCCTGTGTCTGAGCACATATCCGTCCGAATTCAGGTCGGTAATTTTACGCTTTTCAAGTACCTCGTACGCGCTCAGATTCTCCAGTTGTCGCTCCATAATTTAATTTCCTTTCTTAAATTTATTTTCCGCATCCGCTGTTCCGATGCCTTCTGCCTGCCAAATCGAGCAGGGGGCTTTTCCCTGCCCGCCGCGCGCCTCATGCGCCGCTTTAGCGGCATACTTCCTCTGCATGGGGCTGCGCATAAAAGAGCGGGCAGAAACAAAGTTTCTGACCCGCCCAGTGTAAAAGGGGAATTTTACCGATTTTTCAGTCAGAATTTCTTCTGACTGAATGTATCATATCATAAAACCCGACGGATTTCAAGCCCCAAATTAACTTTTTAAATATGAAAAGTCATAAGCCCCAGCTTTGAAATGATAATCTCCCGGATCATCATCCCGCACGCCTCTTTCCTGGCGGGACTGATTCCTGTCAGCTCCTCCAGCGCGTATGTCCTTTCCCGATATACCGGTTTATTTCTTTTTCTCTCCTGAACCTGTACCTTTACCTGTATCTTAAGCTGGGAAAAAACCTCATACAGAAACGTCTCCCGCTCCAGATAATAAAACTCACTCTCCAGAGTGGTTTGCGGATCCGCCTCCTTAAAGACATACTGCGTCAGAACGGCTCTGAGCTTAAAGGGAACCATCTCATGCTCGAGCAGCTCCTGATAGGAAAATCCGGCCCCCAGATACAGGCTTCCCACATCCTGGAGCACATATTTAAAATCATCGTACCGGGTAATATTTTCCATGATTTTCATAAAGACCTCTGCTCCTGCGGATCCTCCAGCTGCAGACCTTCTATCTTAAAGCCGCTCATGCGCATGGCGTCCTCGATGACCTTCCTGGATATTCCGGTCTCCTTTGACAGCTCCGAAACCGTAACCTTTCTGTGCAGCTCGCCCGAGAGCTCGCCCGCCTTCTCCGCCACCTGATTTACACGGTTTACCACCTTCTGATCCCGCTCTCTGTCATGAAAGCTCTGTGAGACGGCATCCTCCATGGCGTCCATCACCATTTTCATCAGCATTCCCTCCGCCTCGTCGGCATTCTCAAGACACCCCAGCATGGTGACTCCCACAGACAGCGCCAAATTTCCTTCCCCTATGAGATCCTCCGGAAGGACTCCCTGTCCGGTATACAGCCTTGCCACCTCGGCTACCCTCGGCAGAAAAAGACCGATCAGCCTGTGCTGCGCCTGCTTTTCTCCCGCCATGGCGGAAAGAATAACCGCCTCCCGTTCCCCGTCGCTTAAGAATTCGTCGGTCAGAACGCTCCTTCGGTATTCCTCCAGGCAGTCCGCCTCCAAAGGCTCCTGATCCTGCGGATCCTCCTCCTGCCCCTCTTCGCTCTCCTGCCCGATACGGATATTGTGCTTTTGCAGATAGTCGAATACCAGAAGAAGCTGCTCCTGCGACAGGGACAGGCTCTCAAAAGCCTCCTCCGCCTGCTCCCGGGAAATACGGTTATGCTGCATTCCGGCAAGCGCTCTCACCTGCGCAAGGGTCCTGGCAAAAAGAATTTCCTGTGTAGCTCTCTGATCCTGTGCCATATTATCTCTGTTCCTTTCCGTCTCCGGCGTTCATTTTTACATGGGTATGGGTAAAAATATGATCCTCGCAGTATTCATAATTGCCATCGCATTTGGAGCAGTACCGGAATTGGAGCTCCGGGTTGGTCTCATCCGTTCTGCCGCAGACGGCGCATTTGTGCCGGGTCGCCTTCGCAGTCTTTTTTACCTCCCGGCGGAACTGCTCTCTGCGCCTGGCCTGCCTGGGCGTCATATGAACCTTTCCCCTGCCTGTGATAAAAAATACAACGAAATTCATCAGGGACGCCGCGATCACAAACTGATCTGCGATCCCGCCCATAAGGAACTGATATACCAGAAGCGCCCCGTAAATAATGCCCAGAATTTTGATCCTGATAGGGAGCAGGAAAAACAGCATCACCTGCATATTGGGATAGGTCGAGGCAAAGGCAAGGAAGATCGACATATTAATATAGTAAGTGCTGAATCCGGACGCCAGCCTGGAATCGGACGTCCCCCAGAGGATATAAAGCGCTGTCCGGACATCCGTCTCGTTCTGAAAAACGGCCGTATACCCAAACAGGAGGAACGCTCCCAGGATGGTGAACAGGATTCCCGACAGGATATACACATTGTACCGGTACGTCCCCCAGGTCCGTTCCAGGGTAGTTCCCAGTGAATAATAAAAATACAGCATCAGCAGCGTAAAAAAGTCAAATCTGGAGGGCGGAACGATCAGCCAGGTGAGCAGCCGCCAGATCTGTCCGTGAAAAAGGATCTCGTAGGGATTTAAGTACAGATAACGCAAAAGCCCCGGATAGAGTATCTGAAAAACATATCCGCAGGCATAGCATATGATCAGCACCAGAGACAAATTTTTGATGGCGTATTTCCCGAATTTTCTTTCGAAATCACCCTGGAATTTCATAAGCCTGTTACTCCTTTAACCGTTTAATCATCATCCTGCCAGAAACTTCATATATTCTATCATTCTTGTTTTGAAATGTAAATAAAACCCCTGTTTTTTTAGAAATTTAAAAAATCTGAATGGTTTTCTTTACGAAATGTTTAGGTTTGTGTGATTGCATTTTAAAAAATCCTGTCGTATAATAACAACGCATGTCAGAAAATGCGTCGCATGTCAGAAAACGCGTCGCAGATCAGCTAATTGATAGAAAGGCGGTAGGTCATGGATTTTCAATCCTTTGCGCTCGGCATTGACATTGGCTCCACCACTGTCAAAATTGCCATACTGGACGATGCGCATCATATTCTTTTTTCAGATTATCAGAGACATTTTGCCAATATAAAAGAAACGCTTTCCGATTTACTCACCAGGGCCGGCGCGCTGCTGGGCAATTTAAGGCTCCACCCGGTGATCACCGGCTCCGGCGGTCTGACCCTGGCCCGGCATCTGGGATTCCCCTTCGTTCAGGAGGTGATCTGTGTGGCCACGGCGCTGAAGGAATTAGCCCCTCAGACCGATGTGGCCATTGAGCTTGGCGGCGAGGACGCCAAGATTATTTATTTTGAGGGCGGGAACGTGGAACAGCGCATGAACGGCATCTGCGCCGGAGGAACGGGATCCTTCATTGATCAGATGGCCTCCCTGCTCCAGACGGACGCCGCGGGCTTAAACGAATATGCGAAAGATTATCATCTGCTCTATACCATCGCTGCCAGATGCGGCGTGTTCGCCAAATCTGACATCCAGCCTCTTATCAACGACGGCGCTACCAAAGAGGATCTGTCCGCTTCCATTTTTCAGGCAGTAGTCAGTCAGACCATCAGCGGTCTTGCCTGCGGCAAGCCCATCCGGGGACATGTGGCCTTCCTGGGCGGCCCCTTACATTTCCTTTCCGAATTAAAGACCGCCTTTATCCGCACCCTTAAGCTGGATGCGGAGCATGTGATCGATACGGAGCACTCTCATCTTTTTGCCGCCATGGGCTCCGCCATGAACGCGGACCGGGAGATTTCCTTTACCATGGAGGAGATCACCGGAAAGCTCTCCGGCGACATTAAGATGGAATTCGAAGTGGAGCGGATGGAACCCTTATTTTCTTCCCCGGAGGAATATGAAGGGTTTAAGGCCCGTCACCAGAAGCATCATGTACGGGCCGGGGAGCTTGCCTCCTACCGTGGCAACTGCTACCTGGGCATCGATGCCGGCAGCACCACCACCAAGGTGGCCCTCGTGGGGGAGGACGGTTCTCTTCTGTACTCCTTTTACAGCAACAACGACGGCAGTCCCTTAAAGACCGCCATCCGGGCCATCCGGGAAATCTATGCGCTCCTGCCCAGGGAGGCCGTTATCGTGCGCTCCTGCTCCACCGGCTACGGGGAGGCCCTTATGAAGGCCGCCTTTCTTCTGGACGACGGGGAGGTGGAAACCGTGGCCCACTATTACGCCGCCGCCTTTTTCGATCCTCAGGTGGACTGCATCCTGGATATCGGCGGACAGGACATGAAGTGCATCAAGATCAAAAATCAGACGGTAGACAGTGTGCAGTTAAACGAAGCCTGCTCCTCCGGGTGCGGCTCCTTTATCGAGACTTTCGCCAGATCCCTGAACTATTCCGTAGAGGATTTTGCCCAGGCGGCGCTCTTTGCCCGCCACCCCATCGATCTTGGAACCAGATGCACCGTTTTCATGAACTCAAAGGTTAAGCAGGCTCAGAAGGAGGGCGCCAGCGTTCCCGATATCTCCGCGGGACTGGCCTACTCCGTCATCAAGAACGCCCTCTTTAAGGTGATCAAGGTCTCCGACGCCTCCGCCCTTGGAAAAAATATCGTTGTCCAGGGCGGCACCTTTTACAATGACGCGGTGCTGCGCAGCTTTGAAAAGATCGCCGGATGCGATGCCATCCGTCCCGATATCGCCGGGATCATGGGCGCGTTCGGAGCGGCCCTGATCGCCAGGGAACGCTACAGTGTGGACTATGAGACCACCATGCTGCCCTTTGAGAAGATCGACGCCCTGCAGTTTGAGACCAGCATGGCCAAATGTAAGGGCTGCACCAACAGCTGCCGTCTGACCATCAACCGTTTTACCGGGGGACGGCAGTATATCTCCGGAAACCGCTGTGAACGCGGACTGGGAAAAACGAAAAATGAAAGCAACATCCCCAATCTGTTCGACTACAAGCTCAAAAGGATCTTCGGCTACGAGCCTCTTGCGGCCGACGAGGCCAAAAGGGGAACCGTGGGGATTCCCCGGGCTTTAAATATGTATGAAAACTATCCCTTCTGGCACACCTTCTTCACCAGGCTGGGCTACCGGGTCGTGCTCTCTCCTCTCTCCAACCGGAAGATTTATGAGCTCGGGATCGAGTCCATCCCCAGCGAGTCGGAATGCTATCCCGCCAAGCTGGTACACGGGCATGTGAGCTGGCTGATCAGCCAGAAGGTGGACTTTATCTTCTATCCCGCCCTCTTTTATGAGCGGAATGAGTTTGAGGAAGCCAACAACCACTATAACTGTCCCATCGTCACCTCCTATTCCGAAAATATCAAGAACAATGTGGAGGAGATCGGACGAGGGGAAGCCGTGCTCCGCAATCCCTTTATGTCCTTCGCAAACTTAAAGACCGTCAGCGAGGCTCTGGCCAGGGAATTTCGCGAGCTGCCCCCGGAGGAAGTGATGGAAGCCGCCCGCCTGGGCTGGGAGGAGCTTGAAAAGGCCCGCCTGGATATGCGCAAAAAGGGGGAGGAGGTGCTCGCCTGGCTTGAGGAAACCGGCGGAAGGGGCATTGTGCTCGCCGGCAGGCCCTATCATATCGACCCGGAGATCCATCACGGAATCCCGGAGTTGATCACCTCCTACGGTATTGCCGTGCTCACGGAGGATTCTATCTCTCATCTGGCCTGCCCGGAGCGTCCGCTGATCGTTTCCGACCAGTGGATGTATCATTCCCGGCTCTATGCGGCGGCCAGCTATGTGAAAACCGTTGACAATCTGGATCTGATCCAGCTCAATTCCTTCGGCTGCGGCCTGGACGCCGTGACCACCGACCAGGTCAGCGATATCCTCACCGGCTCCGACAAGATCTACACCTGTCTGAAAATCGATGAGGTGAACAATCTGGGGGCCGCCAGGATTCGCATCCGTTCCCTGCTCTCCGCCATCCGGGCGAAGGAAAAGCAGCAGAAAAAGGACCGGACGCAGCGCACCATCCGTTCCTCCGCCATTGAAAAAGTCAAATTTACAGAGGAAATGCGGGCGCAGTACACGATTCTGTGTCCCCAGATGTCGCCCATCCATTTCGACCTGTTAGAGTCGGCCTTCTGCGCCTGCGGATATCATTTTGAGGTATTGTCCAACGATAACCGCCAGGCCGTGGACGTGGGCCTTAAATATGTGAATAACGACGCCTGCTACCCCTCCCTTATGGTGGTGGGACAGATCATGGACGCCCTCTTATCAGGCAAATACGACCTTGAAAAGACCGCCGTGATCATCACCCAGACAGGGGGCGGATGCCGCGCCACCAACTACATCGGATTTATCCGCCGGGCCCTGGAAAAGGCAGGCATGTCCCACGTGCCCGTCATCTCCTTAAACCTGGGCGGAATCGAGTCCAACCCCGGCTTCCACATTAATTCAGAGCTTCTCATCCGGGCCGCCTACGGCGCTGTGTTCGGGGATATTTTCATGCGCTGTATCTATCGCATGCGCCCCTATGAAAAGGAAAAGGGGAGCGTGGAGGCCCTGCACCGGAAGTGGCTGAAGGAATGCCGGGCCTTCCTGACCGGAAGCCATATGAGCTTATTTACCTTCCGCAGGATGTGCAGAGAGATTGTGGCGGACTTCGACGCGGTTCCCATCACGGATGAAAAGAAACCCCGGGTTGGCATCGTTGGTGAAATTCTGGTGAAATTCGCCCCGGCCGCCAACAATCACCTGGTGGAGCTGCTCGAGGCCGAGGGAGCCGAGGCTGTGGTTCCCGATCTTCTGGACTTTATGCTCTACTGCTTTTATAATCAGATTTATAAGGCCAGGGAGCTGGGCACCAGCAAAAAAGCGGCCCTGGTCTCCAGGGCAGGAATCCAGGCGCTGGAATTTCTGCGGGGAGCCGCCACGAAAGCCTTTGCCGCAAGCAGGCATTTCACGCCGCCCACCAGTATTTACCGGACCGTGGAATACGCCAGCCCCATCGTCTCCATCGGCAATCAGACCGGCGAGGGATGGTTTCTCACCGGGGAAATGGTGGAGCTGATTAAGGAGGGCGTGAACAACATCGTCTGTACCCAGCCCTTTGGCTGTCTGCCAAACCACGTGGTGGGGAAAGGCGTAATCAAGGAGCTGCGCAGAAGATACCCTCTGAGCAATATCGTCGCCATCGATTATGATCCGGGAGCCAGCGAGGTGAACCAGTTAAACCGGATCAAGCTGATGCTCTCCACCGCGCATAAGAATCTGAAAGGGTAATCAAATGATCAAACAGGAAGTAAACGAAATCAAACGTCTCTATACGCCGCGAAACTGCTCCATCACCCGTATCTGCGGCTGCTACGTGGACGGGGAGAAGAACAAAAAGACACAGTTTAAGGAGGCCTTTCTCTCCCTCCCCGAGGAGGAAATCTTCAAATATTTTGAACTGCTGCGCAAAGCCCTCTCCGGCTCTGTGGGCAAAAATATGCTGAATCTGGAATTTCCTCTTTCCAGCGAGCAGGAGGGCGGCACCCAGGAATTTCTTCTGCGGCTGCGGGACAGTAAATTAAAGGACGACGCGCTGCTGGAGGAATTTTTCGACAGGGTCATCGGCTCCTACGAATATGTGGGCAATTATCTCGTCCTGATCATCCACGACGCCTACGATGTCCCCGGCAAAACCACCGACGGCCTCACCATGGACGACGCCTCCGACACGGTATTTGAGTATCTTCTGTGCTGTATCTGCCCGGTAAACCTGTCCAAACCGGGCTTGAGCTACGACGCCGGAGCCAACGAATTCCATAACCGGATCCGGGACTGGATCGTGGACATGCCTCAGACCGGCTTTCTTTTTCCTGCCTTCAACGACAGAGGGAGCGATCTCCACAGTACCCTCTACTACACCAAAAATCCGGAGGAACCTCACTCTGAGTTCGTGGACGGCATTCTGGGCGCGGCTTTGCCCCTTACCGCCAAAGGCCAGAAGGAGACCTTCCAGACCCTGATCGAGGAGACCCTCGGGGAGGAAGCGGAGTACGAGGTTGTGAAGAGCATCCATGAGAATCTGACCGATATGATCGAGGAACACAGGGAAATCCCGGAGCCGCTCACCCTGGACCGGCAGCAGGTTAAGAATCTCTTTGAGAAAAGCGGAGTCGAGCAGGAGCGGCTGACGGATTTCGAAAAGATCTACGATGCCGCCGCCGGGGAGAACACCTCCCTGCTGGTGGACAATGTGGCGAACACGAAAACCTTTGAGGTCAAAACGCCGGATGTGGTGGTGAAGGTCAATCCCGAGCGGGCCGACCTGGTAAATACCATGACGGTGGACGGCAGGCCCTGTCTCGTGATCGAACTGAGCGACCATGTGGAGGTGAACGGAATTTCCATAAGAAACCGAATCGAAAACCTCCCCGCCGACTGATGGGCGGGGAGGTTTTCAATTACCCTCTCAGTCTGAAAACAGGCTCCGATACCACTTAAGCGTCTGGAGATAAGCCTCATAGACCGAATCCATATCGATATTTTTCAGGATCATCAGTCTGGAAACCTCCTGCCAGTCGGCGCATTCATAGCTGAGCGCAAACTCCAGCACCGGCGCAAAAGCGCCCTTCCTGCTGATAAGCGCCTCGTTTATTTCCCTGGACACCTTTACAAGCTTCAGAGCCTGCTCCATGGGCTGTTCCAGGATCAGGTCCAGCACGGAAAAGAGTCCCATCAGAAACAGCTCCTGAGACTGCGCTCCAAGCGCAAAGGCCGGAGCGAGATTCTCCGCGAATTTGGCCCGGATGAGAGAGAGTCTGGTGATCTCATTGGGCTTATCCGCATAGAGCCTGCCTGCCACGGCCGTATTGATCCATTTTTGCAGCTCTCTCTGTCCCAGCATGGCGGCCGCATGACGGATGGATGTGATCTCTGAGTTGACGGCCATTTTGTTCACCATCCGAAGCAACGAGATCACAAGGGCCGTGTCTCTTCCGATGATATCCGCCGCCTTCGTCAGTTCAAAGTCATCCCCGTTCACCATATTGAGCAGTTCAATATAATTTACTTTCAGAGGCGTAACCTGCGTTTCACCGCGGTTTACGGGCATGCGGTAAAACTCGCCTTCATAGAGCGCGAAGCCGCTCTCCTTTTTCAGCGTCTCGAACATCTCCTGAGACGAAATATTAACCACGCAGAGCCTTATCTCAGGATAAGCCTTCCCAAAATAAATCCGCGCTTTGCTCACATCAATCTTTTTACAGTCCAGCAGCACATAATCCATGAGGAGAAGGATCTCCCTGTACCGCTCAAAATCCTGCACCGGAAGCTTTCGGACGGCGAGACGGTATCCTCTCTCCTTCAGACTGCGGAGCCGGTTAATATAAATCTCCTCCGGCTGGATGGAATTGTCCGTCAGAAGCGTCAGGCGGCCCGACGGCAGTGTGCTGCGCTCCAGGGCGTCTGAGAAGATGGAAATATTGTTGACTGCCACAAAAACCTCTTTGTCGGTGGGGAAGCTCTCAAGCCTCATGGTCTCGATCACCTCAAGTCCGGTGACCTGAGCGGCGCCGTCGTTGGAGCCGGTTCCCTGAAAGCTGGGATTTAAAAGGAAGTTCTTTTTCTGCGTAAACAGGGAATACGCCCGAACGCTCATATCTTCGTCAAATAAGGGAATCAATGTTGCAAGCATGGCTTTCTCCTTTCATGCTGTATCGCTGAAACTGTCACAAATCTACATTATAATTTTACAACATTTATCCATTTTACACAATAGTCAGACATCCCCGTGTGCATAAAAAAGGTGCAAAGTCCCGCCCTGCGGCAGACTTCGCACCCTTCGGCTGCGGAACAGATATGAAACTGTTGACCTTACTCCTTCAATATGTCCAGCTCTGTGAGATTGATGCCGGAAGCTGTCAGCACGACCTTCAGTTCGATGTAACGGCGTTTCATCTTTTTGTATGCGACAGATTCTTTATCAATATCAATCATATAATCCTGCACTCTGGAGAACTCTTCGACTGTAATTTTCAGCATTTCTTTTTCTGTCATACGATCACCCACTTCCCTCATCATCCGCACTGTCTGTTACAGTCTCATCATAGCAGATTATATGAAAAGTGTAAAGCAGGAACCTCGAGTTTGCCGGTTCAGCTCTCTCTGCTGTGGATGTAGCTCTGGAGAATATCCGACGCCTCCCCCACATCCAGCCCGGCGTCTTCCAGAATCTGATTCAGCCCCTCCAGATCCCTGTCCCTTTTTTCCTTATACAGGGCGTCCAGCTCTGCCTGCTCCGACTTTACTCTTGTCCTGAGCGCGCCGATCAACTCCTCCTTCTCCGCAATTTTCTCCTCGATGGGTTTTCTCTGTCCTCTTGCCATATCTCACCTCCTTCCCGCTCCTTTTTCGCCTCCCGCGTTTATGGGATGTACGATATATTGGAGTGCGCAGATCGTAAGGAATTTTCCTTATGACGTATAGTATAATATATGGACAAGACTGGAAAAATATTCTTAAATTTTGATTTCCGTCCATTTTCCGGCTTTAAAACGTACGGAGGCAAAGATAAATCTGGAAATCTGATCTCCCAGAACGCCCAGCCAGATTCCTACGATCCCGAAACCAAGGACATAACCCCCCAGGTAAGAGACCAGGGTTCGGATCACGGTAACGCTGATGGTGGAGGCGATGGCCGTATAAAGCGTATCCCCCGCTCCCCGCAGGCATCCCATATAGATCACCTGGCTGATCTGGAACACGACCACCAGAATAATGACCCACATGATCTTCACTCCAATATCCACGATATGCTCCTCCTGGAAGAACAGTCCGAACAGCGGCCTTGCGCCGAAAAAGTACAGCGCTGCAAGGCATACCGAGATTATCCCGCCCATCATCCGGCAGATCCGCCCGTACTCCCTGGCAAGTCCCTGATTGCCCTCCCCAAGGCTTCTGCCGATCAGCGCCACTGCCGCCGCCTGGAGTCCGTCTCCGAAGGAAAAGGAAAGCCCCATGATATTCATCCCCACCTGGTGGGCCGCCATGGCGTCCGTCCCCTGATGGGCCGCCATCACCGCCGTCATCATAAAGCCGATCCGCATGAGAATCTGTTCAAAGAAGATACTGTACCCCACTCTCACCAGATTGCCAAAGGCGTACCAGGCCGGCCTGATTCTGTTTTTAATCATATATGGAATACTGATAAAGCCGTCCGCCTTCATGATGGAGCAGATACTCATCACACAGGCCACCACCGTCCCCAGGACCGTGGCCAGCGCCGCCCCGTGAATCCCCAGGGCAGGGAACCCGAAATGCCCGTTAATCAACAGATAATTGGCGATGATATTGATGGTACTCGAGGTAATGTTGGTGCGCATGGTAATCTTTGTATTTCCGGCCCCCCGCTGGGCTGAGTTGACGCCCATCTGGATACAGTTGAAAATCATCCCCCCCATAATGATCCTGAAATAGGCCACCGCGCTCTCGTGGGTGTCCGGCGTGGAACCGCACAGACGGATGATTGGGCTGGCCAGCGCCACAAAGAGAACGCTCAGCACCACTGACGCCGCCACCAGAAAAATCAGGGCGGTATGCAGAATCCGGTTGGCGTCCTCCTGCTTTCCCTGCCCCCGCCGTCTTGCCACCAGTGCGGAGATCGATACATTCAGGGCAAAAAACAGAGAAAGCCCTATAAACTTTGGCTGTGTGGTCAGCCCCACCGCCGCCACCGCCCAGGCTCCCAGGGAGCTCACCATCAGCGAATCCACCAGTCCCGCAAAGGCCGTAAAAAAGGACTCCACAATGGACGGCCACGCCATGGAAATCGCTGAACTGATATTGTCTCTGTCATACTTTTTTGCTCTGCTGTGCTGCTTTTGCTCCATCTCAAATCTCCCCGTTTTTCTTTCTGTCTCCGCTTCATATCTAAGACAACGGATCTGTGCTTTCACCGGACATTCCCATGTTAACAGCGGGCAGTACGCTCTGCGGACTGCCCTGCCGTCATGGAATCCCGCGGGCCGCCGCAAAGACGCGCAACGACACGCCCTGCCCTGCTGCCCACAGGCTCCCCGTTCATCAATCTTCCTTAAAAATCTGCTTTCTATAGCGGTACACATCCCCGCCCAGAGAACTCACATAGTGAAACTCTTCAAAGCCTCGCTCCAACAGCACACGGTCCGGCTCACATCTGCGGCTTTCCTCGCCGGGACAGTCAAGCACCCAGCCTCCCGGCCTGGTCACACGGAAAATCTCGGAAAGCTCCCCCTCATAATCGTCTCCCACCACATGGCCGGACATGACGATATCAAAGGTATTGTCCGGATACGCCAGAGCGTCCGCCCTTCCGTCCACGACCCTTACATTTGCGATCTTCTCCCGGGTAACCTTATCCCGCAGATATTCGCGCAGACAGTCAACCGGCTCGCTGGCATAGACCTCCAGCGCTCTTTCGGCGGCGGCAAATGCCAGCCTCCCCGAACCGCTCCCTATATCCAGAACCCTTTTCCCGCGAAAATCTGCCAGCTCGAAAAGCCGCTCCTTATCCCACGCGTAAATAAAATCACACTTTGTGTCCATCACCTCCGGCGTGGTATAGACGACGAAATCCTCCACCCGGGAGAGCACATACACCTCCGCCCGGCGAACCCCGGATCCATCGGCCCCGCAGGGGCCCTTTTTCTCCAGCTCCTGCACAATAGCCCCACACTCAGGACATTTATGCCGAAAATACCATGAAACCGCCGGATTCGCCCGGAGAGCGATCCCAAGCTCTCCCGCCAGCTCCGCGTCCTGCTCCGCCCACTCCAGAAGCATCCGGATCTGGAACCGTTCCATCAAAAGAAAGCTGTTAAAAGAGTATTCCTCTACGTTAATCCAGTTTAAAGCCATATACACCCATCCTTTTTATTTTATTACTGCCATTTTTAACAGGCAATGTATTTTATTGTACTTTGCCGCTATTTCCTGCACTCCGGATACGCCAACTGCTCCTGGCTGGACGCCGTGGCCTTCGTGAGCTGCAGCACGATCTCGCTGAAGTACCGGGGACTCACCTCCCCCAGCCGGTAAAGGTTTTCCTTCTTTATGGTGTCGTAGACATAGCTGCCCCGCTTCACGGTACCCGCCTTATAAAAGCGCGCCCCGTAAACCGTCACCTCCTCGTTCTCGTCTCCCACAAAGGCTCCGGAGAATTCCAGCTCCACGCCCATCTCTCCATCCTCTCTGTAAAAGCTGTAATATCCCCCGGCGTCCTGTACGCTTCCCCGATACCAGCCCTGTCCCTGGAGCTTACCGGAAAGGGACAGACCGTTCAGCAGCTTTCCTCCGAAGCGGGTCAGCTCCTTCTGTTCCCTCTCCTGCTCCGTCATCCGGAAAACCGGGCGCTCCAGCTGCTCGATGGGCTGAACCACCTCGTAGTCACTAAGCTGCTCCTTCCAGGCCTCACGCTCCTCCTGCGTCAGCTCGATGGGATGCACCAGCCCTGCCAGGCCGCCCTCCGCCAGCTCGTATTCCTCCCCGTCCACCGTGTTAAAGCTTCCGTCCTCCATATAGCGGAAGGTATCCTTCAAAGCACCGTCCTCATACACGCCCCAGATCAGTCCCATGGCGAACTGGTGCATCACGGGATTTTCCACAAACAATGCCCGCCATTTTTCCACAGGCCAGCGCCGCTCCGCGCTCAGGGCCTGCTCTAAACGAAGCTTCTGATTGGACACCACGGTCTTAAGCTGTTTCTTAAGGAGCTTAAACTCCCCGCTGGCCGCCTGCGCCTTCTCCGCCTCATCCCGTTTTCCGGGGGCCGGAAGGCTCTTAAGCTTCTTTCCTTCCTCATCAAAAACCTGAAGCTCCAGGGTGGGGGTGAGAATCACCTTAAACCTTCGACTGCCATAGTCAAAGCTCCGCTCCATCCGCTCATCGAAGCCCAGATCCGGCACAATCCGGTCCTCCAGCTCGTCTCTGGATATCCCCAGCTCTCTGGCGGCCCAGGAGAGGGCCTCCCCTGCGGCGGTCTTTACCTGCCGGAATTTGAACTTACGCGAAATCTGATCCACCAGGAGAAGGGCCGTGGCGCTTCCGTTCAGGGCAAGGGCCTTCACGGCCTCCGCCGCCATGGCTCCCCTGGCGGCGGCCGGCCATTCCTGGATCTGGGCATACAGCGCGGGAACGATCTGCTCCCCGCCATGGATGGAGGCGGCATAGAGCACCCACTTCTTCTTTGCCTCTGCTCCTATATCCAGCCATTTTACGAAAATTCGGTTGATCCACACTGCCAGCTCTGAGGAAATAAGCCCTGCCGCCAGTCTGGAAGCCTCCTTATTCACGCCGGGCGTCCCCATGTCCGCATAGGTTACCAGAATTGCCGCCAGCTCCTCCTGGGAAGCGGGAGACCCGTCTGTCCTGTGTACCTCCGGAAGAGGTCCCTCAAGAGCCCAGGAAACCTTACGCTTTTTGCCGCCTTTGAGGATTTCCCCGGCGAGATCCGCGGTAGTCTTTTCTCCTTTTTCACCTGACTGCTCCGGCTCCTGCGACGCGATCCCCAGACAGTCCTGTAAAAGCTCCCTGATTTTTTTGCTCTTTTCCACCGCCAGGGCGTTTTCCAGCTCTTCCCGGCAGGAATCCACCCCCCAGTTTTTCAAAACCCGTACCGCCAGCTCTCTTTCCTGGGATTTTTTGGAGGAGAGCATGGCCCTGATCCGGGGCTCCCACTCCTTATGACTTACGTACACCGCCTCAAGAAGCTCCCGCACCTGTCTTGCGCTGTCCATGGCGCAGGCAAGCAGCACGTCCCGGTACTCCTTCCAGTAAACGTCCAGGATACGAATGCTCAGAAACCGGTTAAAGACCGAGCCCTCCCTGGCCTGGGCGGCGAAGTCCTCCTTCCACTGTTCCATCCTCCTGGAAAGAACTGCCACACACTCGTTGATAAAGGCCGTCTTATCCTTTTCCTGATAAAAGCCCTCCCAGATCCCCCCGAGGGCCTCCATCTGATATGAAAAGGGCAGCTTTTCCTCCTCAAAGACAGCAAGGATTCCCGCTATCTCCTCCCGGTCGATTTTATGATACTTTCCGTACCAGTAAGAGACAAAAAAGGCCGATCTCTGACAGAGCCCCTCCATCACCACCGCCCGGCGGAAAAGCGCAGGCTCCCTGCCGCTTTTTTTCAGCTCATACATCTTCCGGGCACGGTTATTGTCATAGCGCCAGTCTTTGCGCCATCCGTTTACGAAAGGATAAACCGCCTCCAGCTCTGCCTCCCCCAGCAGATACCGGATGGCCTCCTGCTGTCCGCTCACCCCGCCGCTTTGTACCTGCATATAGCGGCTGGTGAATTCCTGTGCCAGCCTCCTTCGGAAATCCTCCTGCCCGCTGGCGCTGACCTCCTTATAGAGATCCGGATTCTCCCGCTTTATGAGCTCAAGAAGATAATCGTAATACTGGGTAGGTACATCCGGCATGGCCCTTCGGATCACCCCGGGATTGTTTCGGCTCAGACGCCCCAGGGAGCCGTCGGCATTATGTACCAGACACCACAGTACAAAGGCGACCTGATCCAGAGGCAGAATATCCTCCAGCGTTTCTATATGCTCGTCAAACCACTGCCTTCCTCCGATTTTCAGGCAGGTATCCAGCACCGCAGTGCGTCCCGCCTCCCTGTCCATGGCCGCCATCAGCCGCAGAAAGCCGACCAGCGCCGGGGAACGCTCCATCCCCAGAAACGCCGCGCCGGCCAGAAGGGAAATAAGGTACTCCGAGAACTGCTTTCCCTGAATGATGCTCAGAATCTCCGGCGAAAGCTCCCCGGAATTTTGGGCAGAAAGCATCCCCTTTTTCGGATCCTGCGTCCGCACAAAATTCTCCAGCTTTTTTATATCCTCTCCGGAGGGGGCCGTTCCCACAAAAAGGTTTTCGATACTGCTGATCAGGCTGTCCTCCAGATTCTTTACCGTTTCCGCAATCTCCTTTTTCGTCTTCTGAAGAGGATTCTTTTCGGAGGAAAACCTTTCTTTTGACAAAAGGCCCTTCAGAAAGCCTCCCGGTCCCTTATCGCTTTTTTCATAGCGAAGGGACAGCCCCGCAAGGAGTACCCCGGCGTTGCCGCTCTTATTATAGCAGAGCTTCACTGCCTGCCGCAGGATTTCCGGATCCTTCTGGCCGATATTTTTGGCCGCGTCCTGAAGCTGCCAGGCGCTCCAGGCGATGGCCTCCGCCCTGATCGCCGCCTGCTGGGCCGGCGTGAGCCATTCCTTATATTTATCCAGGTTCCAGCCGTAGGAAACCAGCACATAGCAGGCTGTGGAGCCTCCCGCCGCGGCCGCAAACCGCACGAAGCGCTCCATCTCCTCCATCCTTCCTCTCTTTTGCAGATGCTCTGCGTACGCCTTTGCCTTCTGCTGCTTATCCTTATCCAGCCGGGCAAAATCCTGCTTCTTCAGCTTCGCCAGAAGCTCCCTTTTCTCCGGAGCGGAGCAGTCCAGATACGCCTCGGCCAGCTCCCGGTTTTCCCGGGACAGCTCCAGCAGATCCAGCGTCTCCATCAGCTTCTGATAATTACGTTCTTCGCTTACATTCATGATCCCATTACCCCCTGTTCATTATTGTATCTGCCCGCCCTGCAAAGCCACAAGCGCCTTATCCCTCAGAAGCCTCTCCTGACAGGCGTCCAGATAAGCCGCCAGCCTGCCAAGAGCCTCCACCGCCAGCTCCGGTGAAAATTCCATCTGATGTCTCCTGCCCGTTAAGATCCTGTGAATCTGCATAAGCTCCAGGCCCGCCTGGTGCAGTCCCATCTGCTCCCCCTCCCGGGAAAGGCGCTCCAGCCAGGAAAGGGTCTCCTCCGTCAGGGAGACAAGGCCGCTGATAAACAGATCCTCCACAAGGCCCCGCACCTGTCGGCAATACCCCTCCATACTCTCCAGAATCTCCATGGAGACAAGACCTTCTCCCAGGGAAACGTCCGGGTCTGCCCCGGGAAGGGCTTCGCAGCCTTTCCGATTTTCTTGGGAGAGATTTCCGTAAGCCCCGGCATCATCTCTCTCCGGAGAGAGCCCGGACTTCCCGTCCCCCACAAAAAATTCGATGGGATAGAGACAGAGCCCGCCCTCCTCATCCATATAAAAGGAGCCGAAAAAAACAATATTTCCCGCGCAGCGCTTCCCAAGGCGCTGCTCTAACCGCTCCAGCAGGCCGATCACCAGTCCCTCCTGCTTCGTATAGTTCACAGAGATACAGAGTCTTCTGCCCTCCGTATCGTACATATTCCAGGAAAACCGCTGCCGTACCTTATCGAAGGAGGCCTCATCCCACCTCACCGCTCCCACAAGCACGGGATATTCTCTCCTTTGGGAATACTCCGCAGGACTTTCCTCTGCGTAATCCTCCTCCCCGTATCCCCGCTCTGCGTCCCTGCGCCTGATGGAATCCAGAAGCAGCTTCTCATAATCCCACCAGATCATCTGCCTGATTTCCTCCTGCTCCATGCTGCGGTTCCCCGTGGCCTCCCCATGGCATTCCTGACTGGCCGAAAGCCGCCTGCCGGAGGCGACTCTGGCATTTCGCAGGTCAAAGGAAAGGCTCTGGAGCGTTTCCCGGCTGCAGTTTAATCCCCAGGGAGCAGGCGCGCTCCCGGAAGGAACCGGTCTCCTGTTATCCCTTCCCTCATAAAAGGCAGGCCGTGCATCCGTCCAGGTGTACCATCTCCTCTGGCCCGTCTCCAGAAAATAGTAGATCTCTCCCGCGTACCCCGTCCTGCTTAAGAAGGACCTGGCTCCCATTCCCACCAGATGAAGATCTCCCACAGGCAGATAGGCGTCCCGAAAGGAGCCCGCCAGCAGGCGGATCTCCTCCCCGCCCTCCGCCCTGGAAAGCCTGTGGGCGGTGCGGTAAAGGGCGAGTAATTTCCCCATCAGCTCCCCTCCCCGAAAGCGGGCGGAGCGGGCAAAATACTGCTCATAGTATGCGGCCGCCTCCCGAAGCATCCCTTCCGGCCGGGCCAGCCCCGCCCGGTGTGCAATCACCGCAAGCCGCACAAGACTCCCGGCCGCTTCGGCTGACGCTCTGGAAAGCCCCGTGCAGAGCTGCTGGCAGAGCTCCTCACAGATGCTTTCTCCCGCCTGTCTTACCAGCTCCTCCTCCCACACCGTATCCGGCTCCAGGAGCTTTTCCAGCTCCTCCAGGGTATGTCTTTTCCTGTGAACCTGATATGCCAGAAGCGCCTGCGCCTTATGGGGACACAGATCGCTCCTGTGGCAGCTACATGAGCTATATTCAAAAGGCGTAAGGAGCCTGACCGTGGCATTCTCCCAGGGAAGGCTCACCGTCACAATGGAGCTCTCCGTCATGGGTGGCAGCTCTCCCGCCCGCATATGGGACAGAAGCTGGCCATAGCGCTTACCCCCGCAGGCCCGCCTGAGACGGTCCACGGGAATACAGAGCAATTCCGTGAATCCGGCATTTTCCTCCTGCCCGGCTTCACTGGCAGCGTCCGCCCTCCCCGCCTCCCCCGGCTCCGACGCACCGGAAGGCTCCTGCGCGGCTTCTTTTCCAAAGGCCAGCTCCCCCTTCATCCACAGCACCGCCGTCAGAATGTGCCGGCAAATGCTGCGGGAAGGACAAGTGCAGCTGCTCTCCCCCAGAGGCATGCGCAGAAGACAGGTCTCCTCCTTCAGCTTCACCTGCGCCTGCCCCTCCTGCCATGTGAGAGAGGGCGTCTCCTGCTCCAGATCCTTATATGCCCGTTTCAGCGTCCCCTTATTGCTGAGCCCGGTCAGATAATCGTCGTCCACTTTTTCGATCATAGATTTTAAGGCATCCATTGGCTCTCTCCTAAGCGTTCATGATCCTTCCCATAAAATCCCCCAGGGCCTCCGGCGTCATGGCCCCCACATGGGCGCCAAGGTCCGCCAGCTTCTGAGCCGTGCGACGGTCATAGGCCGGATTGGCGTCCATATCCAGAGCCGTCAGACAGATCAGCTTCGCGCCGCTCTCAATAATCCCCCGGCTGACACCCAAAAGCCCCTGGATACTTCCCCCCTCACACAGATCGGAGACCAGCACCACCATGGTTCTGTGGGGATTCTCGACGAGAGATTCGCAATACTGCAGGGCCCCCGCGATATAAGTTCCTCCTCCGAGCTGAATGCTCATCAGAGTGGCCACCGGATCGTCCAGATAACCGCTTAAATCCACCACCTGAGTGTCAAAGATCACCAGACGGGTATCCAGCATGGGAAGTCCGGCAAAAATCCCCGCCATCACCGCGCTGTGGATCACCGAGTCCAGCATGGAGCCGCTCTCGTCCACCGCAATGATCACACGCCATTTGCAAAAACGCCGCACGCGGCTGTTAAAATACACCCGCTCCAGCACCAGACGCTCCTGCTCGGGGTCATAGTGCTTTAAGTTCCTGCGGATGGTCTTCTGAATGTCCAGATTCCTCATGGAGGGAATGGCGCTTGCGGAATTTCTGTCCACTCTTCCCAGAAGGGAGCGGCGGATATCCTGGCTTAACCTCTCCGCAATCTCCCCGGCCACCTTCCTTACAATCCGCCGGGCCTGGTCCAGCACATCCCCCTTCATCAGATGCTTAAGCTGTAAAATGGTTTTGAGCAGCTCCTGATTGGGCTCTAACTTCTCCAGAACCTCCTTATCGGCCAGAAGCTCCGTCATCCCGTAATGCTCCAGCGCGTGGCGCTCCAGAATTTCCACCGTCTCTCCGGGAAAGAGCCTGCGGATCCGGGTGATCCACTCAGCCGCCATCAGATGGCTCTCCTGGGTGCCTCCCTGCCTGCGCACATCCTCCCCCTGTTCCCTGTTATAAAGAAAATCCAGCACATCCTCCAGATCCACGCAGGAGATCCCGTTCTCCAGCGCGGCCCCCTCCCCGAAGGCAAGCCGGTCCTTCGCAAAGCCGCCCAGAATCAGCCTCCATCTGTTCATCTGACTGGTATTCATCCTGCCCCTCACTCCTTTTCTGCACCGTCCGCTGCGCCCCACACAGACGCCTGCCTGATCCGAAACGCGCGGCGGCTCATCCGCTCTCCCGGGCGCTGCGCTGTGCTGCCCAGGCGTTAAGCTGCTCCCCATAGGCGTATTCCCGGGGAGACACCATCCTGCCCTTTAAGAGCTCCCGCTTTTTTCCGCCGCAGAGGGCGGCCGCCCTCCCGGCAATCCGGTCAGTCTCCAGCGGCGTAAAATATCCGAACGCCTGACGAAGCTCCGGCAGCAGCCTCAAAAACGCCTCCACGGACAGCTCCGAGAGCAGCTCATGGATCATCGCAAGAAATCCTTCCCGGACGAACACCAGATCCCTGGCCGTAAAAAACAGCCCCCGCAAAAACGCCGCGCTCATAAGCTGTCTCTTTTCCGTCCCCCGCAGATAGCCCGCGGCGGCGGCCTCGATCCGCTCCCCGTAATCGCTGTCATAGCCATAGAGGATACCCAGCACGGCTCCCTCAAGCCCCGGCCGCAAATCCTTCTTTTCAAGAAGAAGGGTGAGCGCCGTGAGAAGCCCGGGCCGGAAATGGGTAAACCCCTTTTTTCCCGTCATCTGGTACAGAGACAGGCAGCTTTCCATGCAGGCGTTAAGCTGCTCCTCCTTCACCTGAGCCATGGACGGAAGGAGCTGCACGATCTTCTGAAAGGAAATATGAAGGAGCCCGGACAGCTCCGCAGCGTCCTCCACCTGATACAGCTCCTGAAGCTCATAGAGCATCCGCAGATGGGAAAACCCTTCCGTCAGGGAAAAGAAATCTCCGTCCTCCAGGATCACCTCCCGGATATGGGCTCCCATATCCGCCTGTTCCTCCAGAAAGCCCATGAGAAAACCCCTGGCCAGAAGCGCCGCCGCATCCCGGCTGTCCGTGCTTTCGCCGAATTTCCGGATCAGCATCGCCCGGGCGGCCTCCGCCACCGTTGCTCCCGCCATGGACACATCCACCAGCGCAGAGAGCACCTGGGCGCCGTAGCGGTACTCCCAGAGCTCCCTGATCCGGCTTTTGTCCCTGCGTCCCACCAGATCTGCGCCCTTTTTGCGGACAGCAAATCCGGTTTCCAGAAACTCCATCTGATAAAAGAAACGGCTCATGGACAGATGCTTTTTTTTGGTGAAAAGCTCCAGCGTGACCTCCTGCCTGGCAGAGGACTGTATCTTAAGGCCAAACCTGCGGCACTGCTGCTCGAAGTCGGAAAGCAGGGGCGGCCTTTTCGCGTCCCTGCACAGAATCCCGGTCTGCCTGCCCGTATTCAGCTCCTGCAAAATCCGCATGGGCAGATCCGTGGAAGCGTTCCTTTCCCCCTTCACAAAGGAGGAAAGCGCGCCGTCCCACAGCTCATACAGCCCCGGCTCTCTTTTTCCCCGAAGGGCCGCCAGTCCCCTGGCCATGGACAAAGCGCAGATCACATCATAAGAAGAGATGCCCTCCTTTTTCTTCCGGGCCCCGCGTCCCGCCCGCACAAGCTGATTCAGCACCGCCTCCCGGTAGACCCCTTCCGGCTCCTCGCCGGCCATGAGCGCCTCCCACACCTGCTGATAAAAGCCCGGAGACTGCATGCCGCTTGCATAGCCGTTCAGCGCGTCCGCCGCCTCCATGGAGTAAGCCAGAGGATAAACGCCCTGCTCCCCCTCCCCGAAGGAATGAAGCTTTACCCTTTCGCCGATGTACTCAAAATGATCCTCCTGCCATTTCACAAGCTCTGTGAGAGCGGGCGTGTGAAAGCCCCCCGTCACCACCAGGATCCGCTGAAAATCCCGGGATGCCTGCGCGATCTGCTGCGCCATATACCGCTCCCGCAACAGACATCCGTCATCCTCAGGCTCCTGCCAGGGCGTGTGGCTTCTGGTAAGCCGGCAATATGCCAGCATCCGCTCCACAAACTCCTGCGTCCCCAGAAAAAGGCCCTCTATCTCAAAATACTTTTCCCAGAACTCCGCAAAGCTGCGCAGCCCTGTTTTTTCACAGAGAAGACGGACATAACGGCTGCGGGAGAGCAGATAATCATCGTTATACTGAAAGCTGCCAGATTCCCGCGGCTTTTCTTCCGCATCATTTTCTTTTGCGGCATCCTCTCCTGCGCCGTCCGCCCCGGAAAGAGTGTTCCCCCTCCTGGTTCCCAGCAGGATCTCTGCATAGGAAAGATCGATAAAGCGGGCGGGAATCTCCCGCGCCTTCGCCTCCCGCAGGGCCACCAGCTCCGGAGAGCAGTCCAGAAACGGGTAATAACACCTGTAATCTTCCTTTTTCTCACTCAGGAGCCCCTTTTTGTCCCTGAAAAAATAATACAGCGCCACGGGGGCCCTGGTCTGCTCATGGGCAAGCACCGGGATCATCTCCCCCGCGTTTTCCGGGCCCTCTATGAGGATACAGTCGGGCTCATATGCCTCTATGGCCTTTTTCAGATGAAAGCCGCAGGCCGGACTGTGATGCCGGATCGGAAAATACAGAACCGGACTGTTCAAATCCCATGATCCCGGAGGTACTTCGGAAGTTACCGGAGGTACTTCAGGAATTACCGAAGGTACTTCCTGGCTTCGTAATAACTGTTCCATAAGCCGCCCTCTTTTCCTCCCTTATCCCGAACCACCGTGTCAAAATAACCGCGCAGCTTTTCCATGTCCTCGCTGTTTTCCTTCTGGACGGCTCCCACCAGATTCCGCACCAGATCGCCCAGGTCCATCCGGGAATCGCCGTAATAGTAGGCGCTCATCATGGTCTGGTAATAGACTGACACCGCCTCCGCCGTGCTCATCACCGCAGCGGGACGATCGATCCGGTGTCCCATGGAGGAGACGCCCTCCCGGAGCTCATGGTAGGTGGAGGCCAGAAGCCCCGCCACATCCTCGTCCACAGGCATGTCGATCTGTGCCTGGCCTGCAAGAGACTCTACTTCGCTGATGATAATCTGCTTTTCCATGGCCACATCCTTCACCGGCATCACCGTCTCAAAGTTAAAGCGGCGCTTTAAGGCGCTGCTCATCTCGTTGACGCCCTTGTCCCTGGTATTGGCCGTTCCGATCACATTAAAGCCCTCCCTGGCAAAGAGAAGCCCCTCCTCTCCCAGCTCCGGCACATTCATCACCTTGTCACTGAGCACACTGATCAGACTGTCCTGAATCTCCGCCGGCGTGCGGGTGATCTCCTCGAACCGGGTGATGATCCCCTTTTCCATGCCAGTGTAGAGAGGCGAAGACACCAGCGCCTCCCGCACCGGCCCCCTGGCCAGCAGGAGCGCATAGTTCCAGCTATATTTGATCATATCCTCCGTGGTTCCCGCCGTCCCCTGAATGGTGTTGGTGCTCACTCCGCTGATCGCCGCAGACAAAAGCTCCGAGAGCATGGTCTTGGCCGTCCCCGGCTCCCCCACCAGCATCAGCCCCCGGTTTCCCGCCAGCGTGATGATACAGCGCTCCACCAGCGCGTCATTGCCCAGATATTTCTTTCGGATATGGATCTGCTCCCCCTGCCAGCTAAGGGGTTCCCGGCTTCCCAGAATGAATGTGCGCACTGCTTTCGGTGAAAGCTGCCAGTTTTGGGGCTTTCGGCCCCTGTCCAGAGCCCTGAGCGCTTCCAGCTCCGCACGGTAGCGCTCCTCCACAGGCGGCCTGATCTCTGTCTTGTGTTCCATGGCTGTGTCCTCCTTCCTACAAAAAATTATACTGTAAAGCATAAGCTAAAACAAGAGTATGCTGTATTCAGAGAAAAATATGAAGTCATAAAAAAGTCACAGATCCGCATCTAAAATTTTATGTTGTATAAGATCGTTGATGACTGTGCATATATCATCGGGATTTACCATGACTTGCAGGACTATGAAAATATTCTGCAATAATTCTCATGAAAAAAGCTGACCGCACGGTCAGCTCTTTTTACATTCAGCCACGCAGAGCGTGACAGCGTTTGTTTACATCGTATCCAGCGTCTCTCTGATCGCCTTAATAAAATCAAGGCTGTTTAAGATCACAGGCTCCTCGCAGGTGGAGATCAGCGAAAGGCTTTTTGTCATCTTTCCATCCTCCACAGTCTGAATGCAGGCCCTCTCCAGCTTATCCGCAAAGGCCGCAAGCTCCGGGATGTTGTCCAGCTCCCCGCGCTTTCGCAGCGCGCCTGTCCACGCGAAGATGGTGGCGATGGAGTTGGTGGAGGTCTCCTCTCCCTTCAGATGCTTATAATAATGGCGCTGCACGGTTCCGTGAGCCGCCTCATACTCATAAACCCCCTCCGGAGATACCAGAACGGAGGTCATCATGGAGAGATCCCCGTAGGCGGTAGCCACCATGTCGGACATCACGTCCCCGTCATAGTTTTTGCAGGCCCAGATAAAGCCGCCCTCGGAGCGGATCACACGGGCAACCGCGTCGTCGATGAGGGTATAAAAGTATTCAATGCCAAGCTGCTCGAATTTTTGCTTATACTCGGCGTCATAAATCTCCTGAAAAATATCCTTAAAGGTGTGGTCATACTTTTTGGAAATGGTATCCTTGGTGGCGAACCACAGATCCTGCCTGGTGTCGATGGCATAGCCAAAGCAGGCCCTGGCAAAGCTGGCGATGGATTTTTCCGTGTTGTGGATGCCCTGAAGGATGCCCGGCCCGTCAAAGGTGTGGATGGTCTCCCGCACCTGTGCGCCGTCCTCCCCGGTAAAGACCAGCTCCGCCTTTCCCTTACCGGGAACCCTGATCTCCACATTTTTGTAGACGTCTCCGTAAGCATGGCGGGCGATGGTGATGGGCTTTGTCCAGTTTTTCACATAGGGAACGATTCCCTTAATCAGAATAGGCGCGCGGAACACGGTTCCATCCAGAATCGCGCGGATGGTGCCGTTGGGGCTTTTCCACATCTCCTTCAGATTGTACTCAGTCATTCTGGCGGCGTTGGGCGTAATGGTCGCACACTTTACCGCCACCCCGTATTTCTTCGTGGCGTTGGCGCTGTCCACCGTCACCTGATCGTCGGTCTCGTTCCTGTGAGCAAGTCCCAGATCATAATACTCCGTCTTCAGATCAATGTACGGGAGCAGAAGCTCATCCTTAATCATCTGCCAGAGAATCCTGGTCATCTCATCCCCGTCCATCTCCACCAGGGGTGTCGTCATTTTGATTTTTTCCACTTTCAGTCATACCTCCTGTTCTTCGCTGCCGTTGCAGCTGCTATTGCTGCTTTTCCTCTGCTTCAAATATATCATATAACCCGCTTTTTACAATATTGTCATAGGCATTTTCCATGTGGAGGGTGGCAAGCCGCTCCGCCTCCTTCGGATTTCCCGCCTTGATCGCCTCCATAATTCCCCGGTGCTCCTCGTTGGAGGCGATTCCTCTCTCCTTCGTGGAGAGGGTTCTTTTGCGGATCCGTATCACATACTGATGGAAATCCTGCAAAAGATTCTCCAGCATTTTAGAGTTACAGGCCTCATAGAGAATATGATGGAAACGGTTGTCCAGCTCCGCCATCTGCTCCATATGCCCCTTAGATGCATGAAAGCTGGCGAGATAGACATTTTCCTCCAGTTCCTCGAGCTGCTCCGGCGTAATCTGCTCCGTGGCAAGGCGGGCGCACATCCCCTCCAGAGACGAGCGTATCATATAAATATCCTTCACATCCCTGGCGGTGATTCCCGTCACATAAGCGCCCTTGTTTGGAACAATCTGAATCAGTCCCTCCAGCTCAAGCTGCCGGAAGGCTTCCCTGACCGGCGTGCGGCTGACTCCCAGCTCCTCGCCGATGGCAACCTCCTTAAGCTCCTCATGCTCCTTATATTTTCCGTTCAGAATATCCTCCCGCAGACGGTGGAACACCCGTCCCCGCAGAGAGTACCGGTCTGAAACTTCCCTTTTTACATCATAACTGCTCATGATACAAATACATCCTTATCTATACCGATTTTTCCGCAAATCTCGGAAATTTTCTGTACCAGCTCCTGGTCTGTGAGAACCGTCACGCGGCCATCCTCGTACTGCTCATCCACCCACTTTTTGAGCTCTGACACAAGGGGGCTGGTCTTGTCGAGCTGATCCTCTCCCGTCAGCTTATAATAAGTATTGATCCAGTGAGCGATACCCGCCAGCCCGGAGGTATTGGAAACCGCACACAGAACCGGCCTGTTGAGGAATTTCTCCGTGTCGAAAATGTTGTAGATCTCCTCGTTTTTCAGAAGACCGTCCGCATGGATCCCCGCCCGGGTGACATTGAAATTCCTGCCCACAAAAGGCGTTCTCTCCGGAATATGATAGCCGATCTCCTTCTCGTAATACTCCGCCAGCTCCGTGATCACCGTGGTATCCATGCCGTTTAAATCGCCCTTGAGCTGCGCGTACTCAAACACCATGGCCTCTAAAGGTGTATTTCCGGTGCGCTCGCCGATGCCAAACAGGGAGGTGTTGACTCCCGAACATCCGTAGAGCCAGGCCGTGGTGGAGTTCACCACCGACTTGTAAAAATCATTGTGGCCATGCCATTCTATGAGCTCATGAGGTACGCCCGCATGGGTGTGAATCGCGTAAATGATTCCCTGCACGCTCCTGGGAATTACCGCGCCAGGATAATTCACCCCATAACCCATGGTATCGCAGGCCCGTACCTTGATGGGGATCCGGTACTCTTCCATCAGCTTCATCAGCTCAAGGCAGAAGGGAACCACATATCCGTAAATATCCGCCCGGGTGATATCCTCCAGATGGCACCTGACGCTGATCCCTTCCTCCAGGCAGTCCCTGACGACACTTAAATAATGCTCCACAGCCTGCCGCCTGGTCATTTTCAGCTTCAGGAAAATATGATAGTCGGAACAGCTCACCAGAATACCTGTCTCCTTCATGCCAAGCTCCTTCACCAGCTTAAAGTCCTGCTTGCTGGCCCGGATCCAGCTCGTCACCTCGGGAAACTCATAGCCCCGCTCCATGCATTTGCAGACCGCGTCCCTGTCCTTTTTGCTGTACAGAAAAAACTCGCTGGCCCGAATCATGCCGTTTGGCCCTCCCAGACGGTGGAGATAATCATAGATCGTAACGATCTGCTCCGTGGAATAAGGCGCTCTGGACTGCTGTCCGTCCCGGAACGTGGTGTCCGTGATCCAGATCTGCCTCGGCATATTATGGGGCACGATCCTGTCGTTAAAAGGGATTTTGGGCACCTCCGAGTAGGGGAACATATTCCTGAACACATTGGGCTTAGCCACATCGTCCAGTATGTACATATGCTCCTCTATCTCCAGCAGGTTATTCTTTGTGTTAAGCGATACCGGCCTGTTGGTAAAATATCTGTTTTCTTCCGCCACTGCGATCTCCTCCTCCCATGGCCCGGGAACCGCAGACCGGAAGTCCGCTCCGTTCCCACACATATCTGAAAAAATTTTCATATCTGGTTAAAGCCATGTATAATTGTATACAATAAGAGTTTTTCTGTCAATCCTTTCTTTCATATATTACGGCGTATCTAAACAACGGACAGCACGCTTCGCAAGCCAGCATATTGTAAAAAGATGCAGAGCCCGCCGAAAGCTCTGCACCCTCTGCAGCGTAAAAATCTGATTTTTAACTCAGCAGCCTGTCGATCTGCACCATCCCCCACCCCTGCTTGCTCCAGGGTTCGTTCAGATCCCGGGAGGTGTACATCAGCTTCTGCTTTGCCTGGCTGTTGGTGTAAAAGGGATATTTCTGAAGAAGCAGGGCAAGCCCCCCTGAGACCACCGGCGTGGCCATGGAAGTGCCGCTCTTGCTCACATAGGCGTTCCTGTAAAAGCGTCCTCTTCTGGTGATCTGCGCGCTGCAGGAGACAATATCTGTCCCCGGAGCCACCACATCCGGCTTTTTTATGACGTAAGGGCTGGGGCCCCGGCTGGAATAATTCTCGCAGAGATTCTTCTGGTCTCCAAAATATCCGCCCTCATGACATCCCACCGTAATCACCTCTTTCCTGGCCGCCAGCGGGGAGATCGTCATGGGCTTTGGCCCCATATTGCCGGCGGCACAGACCACGATCAACCCCCGGTTCCAGGCTTCATCCACCAGCTCCACCAGCTGCTCCATCCTATCCTTACCGATTCCGTCGTCCATCCCTACCGAAATATTCAGAATACGAATGTCATATTCCCGGATATTCTTAAGAACCCATTCAAGACCCGCCGCCATGTTCTCCACATTTCCGTCGCCCTTATAATCCAGCACCTTCCCCACCACCAGACGGCTGGCCGGCGCGATACCTCTGTACCTTCCCTCCGATAACAGACCGCTCCCGCACAGACATCCCGCTACATGGGTTCCATGACCGCTGTCGTCATAAACATTCCTTTTTTCATTCACAAAATCCTTAAACGCAATAATTCTATTATCAAAATCAGGGTGGATGGCCACCCCTGTATCCAGCATTGCTATGGTTACACCGCGCTTCCCGCAGGAACTTACAAGCTCGTCGGTGCATCCCACCTGACGCCTTACCCGAAGCATAAAAAACTCCCGGCTTTTTAATTATCATATGCCGGGAGCCTGAAATTGTGATGTTGTCTGTTTTCTGACTGATTTAAACGGGTCATGCGCCGCCTTACACTATCCGCGATCCTTTTTTGTTCCCCTTATAAAAGAACAACGCCACCGCCCCTGCCAGAAGTCCCAGTGCAAGGAACCATTTGGGGTGGAGAAAATCACCGGTATCCGGCGTATCGTCCCTGGCTCCGGAGCCCTTCGCGATCACGGCCTTTCCGTCCGTCACCACCGCCTGCCCGTTCATGGGAGTATATTGATAAATCCCGTAGGGTGAAAAATGGCTGGTAGTATACTGGATGTAGTTTCCGTCCTCCATCTCCAGAATCCGATGCTCCACTGCCTCGAGCTGGCCGTCCTGATCCAGCGTGACCACATGAAGATTCTCTGTGGGAGTTCCACCGGGCAGCTTCATCTGCACATTAATGTACTGCTTGCCAAGCTTTTTGATGGGAATGCTTCCCGACGCATCATAAAGCGTTATATCAAAAGCCATCAGATCCGTCGGCGTCCTGCCTCCATAGAGTTCGCCGTAGGACGCTGAAATTCTCTCCGCCGCATCCTCAGAATCTGTTATCTCCAGAACAAAAGCGTCCTCATTTCCCGGAATCGTCGCCGAGGTATTCACACCCTCCTCGATCACATCGCTGTTTAAATGAAGCGTAACGCCGCTCTCCTGCGTCAGGTCTGCGCCCGACTGATTATCGATGGACCGGCTCCCTGTCTCCGTGGAAATAATGCCGTTGAATCCATAAGTGCCTGTCTCAAGCACGGTTCCGTTCAGATCGCCCGCACTTTCCATAATAATGGCATTTTTAATGCCGCTGAAAGCATAGGTGCGGTATTCCTCATTGGCAAGCCTGCCTGTCGTATCCTCCATGGTGAGCGTTGGCAGCGTGCTTCCCATAAACACTACGGTATCCGTACCGCCGGAGAGAGCGTAGGCTCCAAGTCCTACCTCCTCCATTGTCTCGGGAATAGTTACCCTGGAGAGAGGACAGTTCATAAAGGCCCGATCCTTCACCTTCACCAGATGCTCTCCGCCGTTCACTGTCTTCAGATTCCGGCAGTTCATAAAGGCCTCCTCCCCGATCACCTCCACCGTATCCGGAAGGTTTACCGCCGTAATCCCCATATGCTCCTTAAATACGCCGGGGCCGATCTGTTTTACCCCGGTGGGAATATTGACCACGCTCTCGCTCCCCGAGTAGGAAATCAGGATCCCGTCGCCCACAACCCCGAAGGTTTCTTTGGCAAGTTCTGAAAACCAGGGAGTCTTATCAAAAGCATAAGGCGCGATCTCTGTCACGGAATCCGGGATAGACACCTCCATGAGACTGTCGCAGTGATAAAAAGCGCCGTAGCCGATTCTGGTCACACCGTCAGGAATGGTTATCTGCGTAAGCCCCGACCTGGCAAAGGAAAACTCGCCGATCTGCGTGATTCCCTCTCCGATCTCATAGGAAGTAAGCCCCTTATCCTGATAAAAGGCCTGTGAGGCGATCCTGTTGTCGCCCACAATCGTATATTTGGGGAAATCCTTCCCCTTCCGGGCATTGTCCGCCACAAGATTTCCCAGCGTCTCCTGTGTCGTATTCGCCAGCGCCGCTCCCACCTGATTTACCGCATTTTCCATGCCGGACAAATCCACTTTTCCGGAAGATGCACCAGCGTCTCCACTGATCACCCGCGACTGCCTGTTATCGATAAAAACAAGGGCCCTGCCCGACACGATACTGGACTCTCCCAGCAATGTCTTATTATTGATGACTTCCGTCTCAGACTTCACCTCCGGCACCGCAGAAGGCGTCTCACTTTCATCGCTCCCCTCCTGCTCTGCATCCGGAGCACTCTCCGTATCCTCCCCGGCAGGAGACGGTGTGGCCTCCACCGGTTGGCCGTTTCCGGCGTTTTGATTACCGTCCGGAGAAATTGCCGGTTTCCCCTGATCCCCGTCCTCAGAAATCACGTCCGCATCGATCACCTGGGCATCCTGCACATCCTCATACTCCACCTCCTCCACCTCGGAGGTTTTGCGGGCGGCGGCATACTCCGCGCCATAGGTTCCCGGCGCAGCGGAAAACTCGACATTGGGACATCCGTCAAATGCAGTGTCATGAATCTGTGTCAGAGTCTCCGGCAGAGAAACCGAAGCCAGATTCACGCAATCCTCAAAGGCCTTCGCGCCGATTCCCCTGACCGCCATGGGAATCTCCACCTCCTTCAGATTCATACAGTTGGAAAAAGCGTAGGCGGGCACCTGTGTCAGCCCGCTCCCCAGGGAAACGCGCTCCAGATAGGGATTTCCCCAGAAGGCATACCCCATGATCTCTTTTACGGTGGAAGGAAGCGTATAGGCCGTCTTTTCAAAGGCCGGCATCAGGGCGTAGACCTTCGTCTCATCGGCATCATATAAAATACCGTTGGAATAATGAAAATGCGAATTATCATCGGAGACAGAGACCCTTTCAAGGTGATTGCTTCCTGCGAAGACCCCGCTTCCCAGTCTCTTCACCCCCGCTCCCAGGCTCACGTTCACCAGCTCTTTGTCGTTGCTGAAAGCCGCCGTGTCGATTTCCTCCACGCCGTCTCCCACCGAAATGGTCCGCAGACTGTCGCACTCCGCAAAGGCCCGGTAGCCTATGGACTTTACCTGATTGCCGATTTCCACCTTAACCAGACTGTCGTTTCCGGCGAAGGCTTCCTCCCCGATCACCTTAATCCCGTCAGGAACAGACACGAATTCCTCCGTGCCTGAATATCTGAGCAGTTTATTTCCATCCATTTCAAAATCAGATGCAGTCGCTACTGCTTCCACATCTGATACAGGTACCTGAGTGACCGCCACCGCTGTGATCAGCAGTAGCGCACTCAGGGATTTTGCTATTTTTCTGTTCATAGGGAACTCCTATGCTGCCTTAGTCTTAACCGCCACCTTATCGCGCTTGAAGAACAGAATCAGCGAGATACATGCCATTCCAAGAGCAAGGAACCACTTGGGATGAATCGGGTCGCCTGTCTTGGGCGTTGCGTCGATGGTCGCCTCCGTCAGGTTCGCGGTGTCCACATACAGCACATAAGGTGAAAAGTGAGTCGCCGTAAAATTGATACAGGGCACACCGCCTACCGTGGTAAATCTGGCGTTCAGATCCTCCAGCGCTCCCCCTGAAACCGCCGCCATCTTATTGTTTCCGGCGTACTGGATCAGCTCATCCGGCAGAGGGAGAGTCAGATTTACGGAAATACCCGATGTATCTGCAATCTTCGTCCTCCCTGTGGAATCATAGAGACTGATATCCATCGGGAAATACTTGATTCTGCCCAGGTCTCCGAATCTCGCCTGTAAAGCGCTCGTCGCCGCGTCGGTAGCCGCCTGATCCTCCGTCACCTTGACAACGAAATTGTCGGTGGCTCCGCTGACGGTCGCACCCGCCAGATTCGTGTTGGAAATTCCCGGTCTGGTTACATCCACTGTGGTACCGTTATTATTGGTCGCCGATCCGGTGACAGTTCCTCCACCGCCGCCGTTTCCGCCTCCGCCACTGGTATTTGTAGCCGCAGAACCCGAACCGCCTGTCTTGTAGGTGGCGGTCACAGCCACATTGGTGGCCGGCATGGTAAAGGTCGTAGATGAAGCGTTGGGATTGGCAAAGCCCACCCCTGCCGTGGAGGAGGTCCACTTGTCAAACTGCTGGCCCTCTCCCATATAGTAAGCGTTAATTGCCACCACTGCACCTGCCGGATAGCTTCCGCTTCCGCTTCCGCCGGATACCGATACGGTATACTTCACTACATCGCTTCCGTTGGAGGGCGTCGCTGTGGGTGATGCGGAAGGGGAACTCGAGCTGGAAGGCGAAGGACTGCCGTTATTGTTTCCGCCGTTATTACCACCATTGTTCCCACCGTTTCCACCACCGCTGGGGGATGGATTGGGGTTCGTACCGCCGCCACTGCCTGTTGTCCACTGGGCATAAACGGAGGTATCCTGCTTTATGCCTGTCGCAGAGGAGGCCGGGGCCCATAACCATTTCACGAAGGTATATCCCGGTCTTGCGGGAGGCATGGGCGCCATCACCACCTCGCCATCGCTGGCATGAGTAACCCACCAGGGTTCGGTGTCTTCATCGGTAAGATAGAAGGAAACCGTAAACCGATTGATATCACCGGATGCATCCACGAATTTAGCCACGATTGTCGTGTCCGCTGTAATGTTATAATGCGGTTTATCCCATCCTACGAACATATACCCGGGATGTTCAGGAAGCTCTTCCTCCGCAGGAGGAGTCGCCGAACCGCCATATCTGACCGTTTCTGTCTTGAGCGTCGCACCGTCAAAGCCGTCTATGAAGGTTACCGTATACTCAGGAGAACCGTAGGTCGCGTAAATATCCAGATCCTTTGTAACATTGGAGAAATCCGTATCCCATCCTACAAATACCAGCTCTTCATTATTACACTTAAGACCTTCCGTATCAGGCGCAACAGCAGCTTCCCCGGAACGCACCATCTGTCTGGAGCCCTCGATAGGCACCGCATGGTCTTTGGACGGAAATTCTACAGGATTCCAGAATACTACTTCATATTCCTGATATACCTCGTCGTTCCTGGTAATAATATAGTCGTAATCCTTCGCATAATCATAGGGAATCGTTCCTTCCAGGCACTGGAAAATTACTTCCTGCTGCTTTGTCGGATCCTCATTGGCAAACGCATCATCCACAATGATTACGTTCCCGTTCCCCTTAAAGTAGACCATCAGACGTTTGGCTTCCCCGTTCTGGAACGCATCTTCCTCAATTCTTCTCAGCGCTCCGGGCAGTATAATACTGTTCATGGCAGTATTCTTAAAGCTCCCCTCCATCAGGTAAGGAATCGTAGTGGTAGACAGATCCACCTGGGTAATATCCCTACAGTCCGCAAAGGCTTCCGGTTTGATGGCCGAAACCCCTGAGAGCTCATCCGGCCCCACATTGTAAGAGCCTGTGCCTCCGCTTGTCATACCTCTGTTTTCAAGACACTCTACGATTTCCTTCCCGTCTGCGGTATTGCGGTATAAAATTCCGTTGGCATAAGAAAAATTCGATGCAAGGCAGTTGATCTCCATGAGATTCTTACAGCCCTTGAAGGGACGCTTTCCGGTATCCTGAAGGTTTCCGCCAACCGTCGCACCTGCAAGTTGCGTACAGTCCTCGAAAGCATAATCGCCCAACTGCTCACTGCCGATAATATCCGCCCCTGTGAGACCGGTACAATTCTTAAAGGTATAAGGCTCAATCTCCTTTACGCCGTTGATCGTTATGGTTTTAATTTCCGTGTCTGTCACGATAGGATTGAACTGATAGCCCGCATCCGCAGGCTTTCCTTTAGGATCAAAAATATTACCGTCTTTATCCTCGTAATAGCCCTCCATATCGATCTTGTTCCCATTGCTGTCAAATCCTGAAAACAGACCAGGCTTAATACTGTCGATACTGGCAGGGATTACCGGATTGAGCGTAGCCGCCAGGAAGGCCTGTTCCTCGGGAGTAATTGCAGGAGACACCTCGACTCCTCTGTTAAAGTCAATCGCCCTCTGAATCATATTGGCATAATAAGTAATGTCATCCGACTTGGTTATATACGGAAGATCCGTGGCCCATGCCGTTGTATTTCCACTCAGATCAGCAAATCTTGGATATCCCACCAGCTGAGATTCCCCCGTCTGTGTCCCCGGATCATAATTATACTGCACCTCCATATTAGTAGGCCAGCCACTGTGGCAGGTAATCCAGATATCATCCGAATTTCTGTGGCTGATGGAGGTAGATCCATTGGTCGCATACTTGAAGGTTTCCGTATCATTATTATTCTCGTCAAGCATTGTGCCTACGAAATACAATTTGGGCTTGGGGACAGAATCACCTTTTGCATACTTATCCTGCTTGGACAACGGAATATCCGATTTATCATCAGCCCCATATGTCCCCGGATACAACGTATGCTTACATACCCCGGACAGGGTTTCCTGTGTCCTGAAAGCATCCGCGCCGATGGACTGTATCTGCGTGGTATCCGTGAAAATAACCGTCTCGAGCTCATGACAGCCCTTAAAGGCGTTCGCGCCAATGGACGTCACGGAGGCAGGGATCGTTACCTTCACCAGATCACAGTTATTGTTAAAGCTGCCCTCCTCAATAGAGGAGATTCCAAATGTACCAACCTTTTCAGGAATGGAAATAATATCCGGATGACTCAGATTATCCGCTCCGGTGGTTCCGTCATAATTCAGTATTCCGAATTGTTCCAGCCTTCCTACATTATTACCATCTACTCTGACCTGATAGAAAACCTTGGCCGACCTGCCGTCCAGATTATTTTTATCCTTCACGGCGTCATGCTCGTATACTACCTTTTCATAGAGCTGCTCGTTCGGATATTTGTAGGTCAGCGAGTTATTATTCGCCGTTGTATGGATATCGGAACGCACCGGTCCCTCCACATAGAAGGACTCCGGAACCGTCTTCCTGAAGCTCTCCCAGGTATTATCTTTACAGCGCGTATAGCTGGCAGTATCATCTTTATGATGCGTGTCAAAATCAATATTCGCGCCGGTATCCGTATCCGGCATCTTTATGTATTGCAGGGAAGTACACCCGTAAAACATGTCGATATCCAGCGGACTCTCCTCAAAGTATCCGTTGGGGAACTCCATGCTTGCCAGAGCCGTACAGCCCCAGAATGTATGATTTCCTATCTTCTGCAGGGGAACCGGTTCCCCGCTTGCACGATGGAAGTTCACCCCTTCCAGAGAGGTACATCCTTCAAAGGCACAGTCTCCAAGATGCGTCAATGTCCCTGCGGGCAGTTCAAATCTCCTTAAAGCCGTACAGTTATAAAAGGCGTCCTTTCCGATGGCCCGGCAGTCCGGCATGACAACCTCTGTCAATGCCTGACAGTTGGCAAAAGCGCCGTTTCCAAGGGATTCCAGTCCGGCCTTGAACTCAATGCGGTTAAGCTGTGAACAGTCATAAAATGCATAATCCGCCACGCCGCGCAGAACAGCGTCAATCTTTAACTCTCTGATCCAGAATGCGTTCCTGAAAACGCCGTCTCCCATCGTACTTCGAACCGCTCCGAGCGCCCAGCCGCTTCCGCTGTTGACAGTATCAACCTTTTCAGCGCCGATATAAGCCACATCCGCCCGGATCCGCCAGTGATCGGTATTTGCGCCTGCCTTCTCCCAGGTTCCATACTGATCTGCTCCGGTCGTTTTATCTATCGGAATAAAATACAGATCTTCATCCGAAAAATGCTCCCACGCCGATCTTGTATTATAGAAACAGGGATAGGTTCTCTCTCCGAACATCTGGACCGCTTCACATTCGGCGGGTGTTTCGATTGTCACAGCCGTGTTTATTGAACCGTCGTCATTCTTCCCATACTCTTTTTTTGTATATTTAAAAATCCACTTATCCCCCGAGGGCTCTACCTGATTTCTGAGGACTTCTATCTCCTTTATCTCCCCAAATTCTTCTCTTCCGGAGGTCATAAACTTAAGCTGCCCGGTCTTTTCATCAACCAGCGGCTCGTTCTGCAGCTTATACCCCAGCAGCTCATTATTGGAGCTTACAAGGCAGTAATAGGCGGCATCCTGATAGTTATTTGCATAACTGCGGTATGCCTCGAGCTGATTGGGAATCGTCAGCGTCGTCTCGCTCTGGGAGTCCTGATAATCCAGAAGAACCGCGCCCACATTTCGGATAAACGCAAATTTGAACTTACCGTCGCCGGAAGTATATATGATCTTATCCTTATCCGTGGGGGCGTCCTTTACATAGGGAACCACGCTGGCATATCCGTCTGTCGCGTCCGCAGGCTTCACTTCCCCTTCCGTACTTGTGACAGCAACCTTGATCTTTTCACTGCCATTACCCACAGAGGGATTCGCACTGATATCCGGCACCGGGACAGCCGCCACCGTAATCGCGGAAACCATCAGCAGTGCGCCAATCGTCTTACGGATCTGTCTCCTCAGCTTCCTGTTTTTCTTTTTTGTGACACCCTTAGCCATTTTGCTAACTCTCCTTTTACTGTAAAGTAACTTCCAATTCCTGTTACTGAATCCGTTTCGCCACCACAACAAATCTCCCGTCCGTCTGTGAATTGTCACAGGTGGAAAGAGTGAGAAGGCTGTCGCCATAGCTGGCGGTAACGCCCGTATCGTACAGGCTCATCTCCTCCATCTCACTCATATAGGAGTTAAATTCCTCCTCAGAATTTGCGTCGATGAACTGATAGTATTTAAAAACAAAGTCGTCATCATTATATACCTGCGAGCGAAAAACGTACATTACCTGATACGTCGCTTTTTCGTAGATACTGTCGAACCGGATCAGGGAATGCTTCTCCCCGTAGGACTCCTTCGCGTATCTCTGGAGCTGCCCGAACATCTGTCCCGATTTCATGTGATGACCGTAGATGATCAGGTTGGTGGAACGGGGGTAGACGCTACACGCATAATCCAAAAAAAGACTGCCATTCTTATCATACTCCTGATTAAAATTGTGTTCAAGATAATATTCGTTATCAGAAGTCTGCATAACAGGGTAATCTATTATTGTATCGTCAATTTTAAGCCATCCGATTAGCTTTTTATTCTTTTGGTAAAGAGTCTGGTACTCCTCGAGCACGTCCGGCATCCTGATGGTCTGTTTATGTAAGGAAAACTCGTTTTTGGGCTGGCTCTTAGCCAGTACCGTGCTTCCCTTCAGGGAGGCCAGCTGCATATATTCCGCACTGGTTCTGGCGCTGAAATAGTAATAAATACCAAAATAAGCAAAGCTGACAGCCGCCACCACAGAAGCAATCGCCACCACGATTTTCCTTCGCCTCTCGCCCCGTTTGAGTTCGTCAAGGATCTGCTGCTGCATCTCCTTATCGTAATCCTCCAGGCGTAAATTACTGCTTTTTCCCCTGCTCTTTTTCTGGCTTTCCGCAGTCTCGCCTCTGCTTTTCAGAGACGGGGAACGGGGAGGGGATTCCCAGACCGCGGCTGTCCTTTTTCGTTTCCCCAAGCCGGCCGTGGCTTTTCGTTTGTCCTCCTGAACGCTTCCTGCGTTGACCGGAGTGATTCCCTGCCGCTTTAAATCCTCAATTTTCTCATAGATCTCATCATCGAAGCTGTTTCCCAACTGCGTCTCAAAGCGATAACTGCCGCTCTGCAATACGCTGAATAATTTATACAATTCTCCGGGGTTGCTCAGATCAATCCGCGCCCTGATTGCATTGATCTTTTTCTGGTCTCGCAATGCGGCCTCATAATCCGCACGGGAGCGGAATCGTATTCCTGCAACCGTAAGGTCGTCTGCTGACATGGACCACTTCTCCTTTGCGCATATATGATTTATTTTACTATATCTTGAAATAAATTCAAGTCTTTTATCCATATGTGGGTAAAAATTTGGTTCCAAATTTTTACTTTCAGGCGCCCGGCAATGCTGTTTCGATTTTTCAGATATTTATATCTCAGTTTTTCAACGCCGTAACCGGAACCACAAAAACGCCGTCGGAGCGGCGCCAGGCCGCATTCGCCATACCACAGAGCACAACGAGCGTTCCCGGCGGCCTGCCTTTGGGGTCTGCCGCAATCCGATTGATTTTACATTTTGAACCCGATTGATTTTAGGTTTTCAATCCGATTGATTTTCACTCCCCGGCTTCGACACTGTGATCTCCGGAATCCGCCGTCTTTTTCCTGTGCCTCTGCGCCTGGATCACCGCCCACTCTCCCAGGTAGCTGCACCCGATTCCGCTCAGAATCCCGGCCAGTACGTCGGTTGGGTAATGGACGCCCACGTACAGTCTGGAAAATGAGATCAGCGCGGCCATGACGAGAGCGGGGATCCCATACTTTTTCGGGAGCTTTCGAAAAAATACGCAGGCCGAGGCAAAGGAGCTGGCGGCGTGTCCGGAAGGAAAGGAGAACTCGGAGGGCTCTCTGACCAGGATCGCCAGTCCGTCCAGGGCGTTGTAGGGCCTGACGCGGGCCACCAGGTTTTTGATCAGGATATTATTCACCAGCAGAGAAGCCAGCAGGGCGCAGAGGCTTATCAGTCCTACCCTTCTGGTCTTTCTGGGGATCAGCAGAAGCGCCGTCAGGACAATCCAGAGGATTCCTGCGTTTCCAAGGGTGGTGATGGCCGTCATCACCGGGTTGAGGATCGGATTTCTGACCGCCTCCTGAAGAAACAGAAGGATACCTCCGTCCAGATTCAATAATGCTTCCAACATTTTATGTATGCTCCTTTCCGGGGCCATGTCCCTTCCGGGGTCATGGTCTTTGCAAGCCCATGGTCTGCAGGGTCATGGCCTTTGCAGGACTTTCCCCTGCAGGGACATGAACGATCGCCCCTGCTCCGTATTACTGTGTACCTGAAATTCCTTCTCAGATTCCCATTTTTTTCAGGATTCCATCCACATCCACGCCCGGATGGGTGAGGTACAGTCGGCAGATCTGTTCCGCCAGCTCATAGCTGATGTGGCGACGGCTGGCGATACTGTCCACCGGAATTCCCTTTCCGGTATCCTTCATCACCTGCGCCACGATCCGTCTTATCCCCAAAGGCACCTTTTCCGAGTCCGCCTCCTGCGAGGGCATTTTTTCCAGATCCACTCTCTTCACACAGAAATCGCCGCTCTCTCCGATCTCCAGAACCGCCATCGTAACCGGCAGTGTGAACCGCTTCGGTCCGCAGCTTCCGGGATTCAGCATAAGCTGACCGCCTGAACGGATTTCTTCATATTTATGGGAATGTCCGAAAATAATAACGTCGTAGCCGGAGATATCCCGGGGAATGTCTCTTTTGTCGTGGGTCATGAAAAACCGCAGACCGTATAACTCCAGTGACAGGGACTCAGGCAGCGCCGAAGGCCCTGCCTGTATCCAGTCGTCATTATTCCCGCGAACTGCGTACACCGGAGCGATTTCTCTGAGCTTTTCCAGAACTTCTTCCCTGTCAAAGTCTCCGCTGTGCAGAATCGCGTCACAGCCTGAGAGCATTCTGATCACCTGTGGACGCAGCAGTCCGTGGGTGTCAGAGATAACGCTTATCTTATGCATTTTTATGATACCTCGTTCCTTAATGCCTTAAGCAGCATGATATGATATTCCTCGTCCCTGATGATCCTGGCCAGCACCGCACACACACAGTCGTCTCCTATCATATCCATATGCATTTCGTACTGATTGATGGCCGCTCTCTCCGCCTCGATGTCAGCCGTTATCATCTTCACGGCGTTTTCCGGGATATCCAGATAATCCGGCGTCCAGAGCCTGGGCCTTCCGTTACATCCCCTTGCGGCGAAATCTACTTTTCCTCCCAGGAGATAGATCATCTCGCCCAGCTTCTGCAGATGCATCATTTCTGCCATGCCGATTCCCAGAAGGGTTTTGGCTATGGGACATTTTTCGCAGGACAGGCGGTTTTCGTTGTTAATGTACTGGGTGATCGCCGACATTTCGGAGACCGCTCCGCAGTAATCCACGCTGAGCAGATTGGCCCAGGCCTGATTGCAGCCCCTCACCTGGATTTCAGGCCAGGGAAGATCCACCATGATCGGCCTGATCCCGGCGAAATTGCATATATTGGTCAGACGTTTTTCTTCCATATATTATCCTCCATTCTGCCGCCGCAGGGCGGCTTTCCTGATCCTTCTCTATAAGATAATATATTGGAATCTGAAAAACCTGTTCCTGTCACTGTGTAAAACAATCCATGTCACGCTTTGCGCTCCGGCTTATCAGGCAACGGACAGAACGCTTCGCCAGACACCCTTATGTTAAACAGAGGCGGAAGCTCTCTCCCCCTTCCACCTTCTCAAAAACCTGAAAGCCCGCGCTTTCAAAGCATTTTCCGGATGCGATATTGTAGTCGTAAATTTTTCTTACATACAGACATGGAAAGCCCAGCGCCCTGCCCCGCTCTGCCAGCGCCAGGATCACCTTCCGCCCGATGCCCCGGCCCCGGTTTATTTCTCGCCGATCACAATGGGCATATCCTCCTGTCTGTGATTTGAAGAAATCATATGGCCCAAAATCACCCGATTCATCTATAAAAACACTTAAAATCTTTTCAGCCATAGATTAACCTTTGTCCTTCTAAAATTTCAGTAACGAAAATGGCGGGGAAATTCCCCGCCGTTCGGTGGACCAGGGTCTTTCGACCAGCCCAATCA
>CANOVJ010000022.1 GCA_947570615.1 uncultured Lachnospiraceae bacterium | reverse complement strand
TGCCTGCTTGATCCGTCCTGCATTTGCGGTATTATTGAAAATTGATTTCCGTGTGCTTTCCGAAATTGATATTGTCAGCGGTAATTGAAACGTGATATAATACAATTTAATTTATAAATAAACAGCGTGTCTGTAGTCAGAATGTATATTCCGCCTACGTCACCAGCCCCATCCTTTCCAGCACCTGCGTGTGCTCCTCCCCGGCCGTTCTTAAATAAATCCTCGTGGTCTCAATCGAACTGTGCCCCAGCACATCCGCCAGCTTCACAATATCCCTGCTGATCTGATAAAATGCTGTGGCAAACAAATGGCGGAGGTTATGAGGAAACACCTTGGTCGCCTCCACCCCCGCGCTCTCGCACAGTCCTTTCATTTCCCGCCAGATCTGCCGCCTTGACAGCCCCTTTCCGCTCCCAGTGCGGAAGATCTCGCCGGAGGTAATCTCCTGCCTGTCCGCATACTCCCGCAGCTTGCGGCAGAGCCGCTCCGGCAGAAAAATAACGCGAATCTTTCCTTTTAAATTTACCTCCGCACGCCCCTGCCTGAGAGTCTCCACAGTGATACATGAGACCTCGCTGACCCGGATTCCCGTGCCGCAGACCGCCTCCATCAGAAGGGCCAGCTGCTCCTTTCCCTTTTCCCGGGCACTTTTAAGAAGCCGTTCGTATTCCTCCCGGGTCAGCTCCCTGGACTGATTCCGGAAAAGCTGGCGCTGGATGCGCAAAAACTTCACCCGACACTCCTCCCAGCCCGCAAACCGAAAAAAGGCATTCAGGGCGGAGAGCCTGGCATTCACCGTAACGGGGGCAAAGCCCTCCCCCTGCAGCCAGGCCTTGAACTGCGCCGCCGCTTCCCTGCTTACCTCCCTGTCCCCCAGCCAGTCCTGGAAAATACGGATCTCCCGCAAATATTTCCCAATGGTGGCTGCCGCATACTCCGCCTCCTTCAAATATTTCGCAAATTCCTTCAGTTTCTCCTCAGTTAAAATTCGACTTTCCATTTCTATAACCTCCCGGTATTATTTTATGGAGTTATAGTACCATATTTGGAATGTAAAATCGAATTATGAGTTTATTCATTACAGAATTGCCGGTAACATCATATTCAGACAACGCCCATATCTGCCTGCAGGCGGCTCCAGGGCCAGGGCGGAATTTTCCTGCATCTTCTATGCTAACTTCCCTCTCTCCTGCGATACTCCCCCGGCGGCATCCCCGTCTGCCTCTCGAACAGACGGTAAAAAAAGCCGGTATTCTCATACCCCACCCGGGCGGCGATCTGCCTTAAGGAAAGCTCCGTCCCTGAAAGCAGCTCCTTTGCCCAACCGATCCGTATCTCCTGCACATACTCCCGAAAGCTCTTTCCCTTATATTTCTTAAGAAGAAGGTTGTAATAATTCCGGTGGTAATGAAAGCTCTCCTCCAGCTCAGCCGCAGTCACCCGATCCGCGTGAAGCCGGATATAACGCTCCAGCTCATACAAAAGCACCCTCTCCTTGCTCTCCTGATCGGAGCTGTGGAGCTGCAGCGCATAGGAGGTACAGAGCAGATGAAAAAGCCGGATCAGATTCCCACGGATGATCTCCCGGGCCCCGGGAAGCCGTCCGCAGTCCTCCGCCACCAGGGACTCCAGCAGCTCCCCGATCCCCTCCGCGTCCTTCTGGGCCTTCAGCTCCAGAAAGCTCTGCTCCCGTTTCTGTCTCTCCAGGGCGTGAAACAGAAACTGCTGCAGATCGTCTCTTCCCTCATAGCTTTTTAACAGTCCGTCCAGGAAATCCGGCAAAAGCCACAGAAACAGAACCGCCGCATCCTCCCCTTCCAGATAATCCGCATGCTCGCAGTTCTGGTCCGTGATGACCACCTCACCCTTTGAAAAACGCCTCCGCTCCCCTAACAGAATCTGCTCAAAGCAACCCTCGATCACATAAAACACCTCGATATACTGATGCCTGTGGTATTTTCCCTGTCCGGGCAAATCGTTGCGGGTCAGACGCACCCCCTGTCTGCTGACGCTGCACAGGCTTCCGTCCCTGCCATAGACGCACAGCAGCGTGGCAAAGCTTCCCTCCATGATACGGTTTTCCGCATAGTAGCTCTGCTTCGCCACCACGGGATCCTCCCCCGGCTGGCCCTCCTGTCCCTTTCCGGGCTCCCCCTGCAAAAAATACTTCCGGTAAAAACGCCGGTACTCTGCTGCCCTCTCCTCTATGCCGGAAAAGGAACGCTTCTCTCTGCGCAGCATGTCCGGCTGCAGCTTAAGCATCTTCAGCTTTTCATCCTTCATATATTTCCTCCCCGCAATCGTGCATTTGGTCCCTCTTTTCCATTATACTCCTGGCTTTCGTTCTTGTCATTCATCCCGGAAAGAAATATGATCAGGGTAACACACCAAAAGAAAGGAAGGATACTACATGCAGACTCACATCTCAGATCAACATCTCCGGTCCGTTACAGGGCTTTCTCCGGAAGGAAAGCCTGGTCCGGATTCCCCCCGCTGTATCAACATCGACGGCGGGTGGAAATTCCAGTACAGTCCCTTCATGATCGGCGACGAGCTCTCCGGCAAAAGCGCCGCCAGGACAGTAAATCTCCCCCACGACTATATGCTTGAGGACGGCGTGCGAAAGGACGCGCCCTCTGCCGCCGCCATGGGCTATTTCGACGGCCGCCCGGCTTATTATGCCCGGACTGTCCATATTCCCGCCCAATGGAGTGAGGAAAAGATTTTTCTGCATTTCGACGGCGTCATGATGAACGCCGCCATCGAGGTGAACGGCTGTCAGGTTCTGCTGCACCACTACGGCTACACTCCGTTCTGGGCGGATATCACCCCGCATGTCTGTTGGGGGGAGGACAATCGTATCACAGTATCGGTCAATCCCGGCATGCAGCCCAACTCCCGCTGGTACACGGGGGCAGGCATTTTCCGTTCGGTGGAGCTGGTACATACGCCCAGGCTGCACATCGCCGGGGACGGAATCTTCACTTACACAAAACGGGTGGAATATCAGCAGGAGAAGCCCTGCGAGGCATATCTGTGCTCAGAGGTGACGGTCTGCAACGACACACCGCAGACCCGCATCGTGCGGGTGGAGGTATCGCTCACTCCCGACGGAGAAAAGGACGCTGTCCTCACCCGGTCCACCTCCATACAGGTCAGGGCCATGGACACCGCCACGGCCATTCTTCCCCTGACCCTGCCCCATCCCAGGCTCTGGAGCGCCCAGGATCCGGCGCTTTATCAGGTGTGCGCCACCCTCACCGACCTTGGGGAGTTCCGCTGCGGTCTCACCCCCGCGCAGAAGCAGGATGGCTGTGACCAGGCCTGCGTCCTGTTCGGCGTCCGCACACTCAGCGCCGACGCTGTCCACGGCCTTCAGGTCAATGGCCGGACCGTCAGGCTCAAGGGCGGCTGTATCCACCACGACAACGGCATCCTGGGGGCGGTTTCCCTTTATGATATAGAGCAGCGCAAAATCAGGCTTCTGAAGGAGAGCGGCTACAACGCCGTGCGCACCGCCCACAATCCTCCCTCCGCCGCACTGCTGGAGGCCTGCGATCGTCTGGGCATGTACGTTTTCGACGAGGCCTTCGACGCCTGGGGCATGGCCAAACAGCCGGGGGATTACAACCAGTTTTTCAAAGACGACTGGCGGGAGGATATGAGATCCTTTATCCTGCGCGACCGCAACCATCCTTCCATCCTCTTCTGGTCTACGGGAAATGAGATTCCCGAGCGGGGCGGCATGGGGGACGGCTATCAGCTTTCCCTGGAGCTGGCCGCCTTTGTGAGAAGTCTGGATAACACCCGTCTTGTGTCCAACGGCCTGTGCTCCTACTGGAACGGTCTGGACGACAAAACCGCCGCGGAGAATTTCCGCAAAATGCAGGCCCTCTCCGAAACCGCCACCGGCATGGAGCAGAACGCCTCCGCCCCTGTGACGGACACCTTCTGGGAGGAGCGCTCCGAGCCCTTCTGCAGCGCCCTGGACGTGGTGGGCTATAATTACATGGAGGATCACTATGAGCTGGCCGGAAAAATGTTCCCGGAGCGGGTGATCCTTGGAACGGAGAGCTTTCCCATGGAAATCGACCGGGTCTGGGACTATGTGGAGCGTCTGCCCTGGGTGATCGGCGACTGCACCTGGACGGCCTTCGACTATATCGGGGAGGCCGGAATCGGCAAATCCATCTTCGCTGAGCCAGGCAGTCCCGAGGCCCGGATGGAGCCCTGGGCGCTGATGTCCCACACCTCCGAATATCCCTGGCGTCTGGCCAACGACGCGGACTTTGACATAAACGGCGGCCTGACTCCCCAGGGCGTTTACCGCCGCATTGTCTGGGGAAGCGGACAGACCGGCCTGTTCTGCGCCGATCCCGCCACCTTTGGCAAGACGGAAATCATCAGCAAGTGGGGCTGGCCCCAGGTGAGCGCCGACTGGAACTGGAAAGGGCAGGAGGGACGGCCCGTTCGCGTCCTGGCCTACTCCGCCGCCGACGAGGTGGAGCTGTTCCTTGACGGAAAGAGCCTTGGAAAACAGGCCGCCGGAAAGGCAAACCGCTATACTGCCGCCTTTGATGTGATCTATGCGCCGGGGACGCTGGAGGCCGTGAGCATAACGGATGGCGCAGAGGTATCCCGGGCCATTCTGAAAACAGCAGGCGAGCCCGCCGCTATCCGGCTTACGGTGGAAAATACATCCGCCTCTGCCGCCGGCAGCCATGCCCCTGCCATTGCCTCAGACGGCCACAGCCTCGCCTGCGTCCTCGTGGAAATCGTGGATGCGCAGGGAATGCGCGTACCAGACGCCGCCGTCTTTCTCACAGCCGGCGTCACCGGCGCGGGATCTCTGGCAGGCTTCGGCTCCGCCAATCCCATCACACAGGAGAACTACACCGCCGGCCATTTTACCACCTGGCAGGGAAGGGCGCTGGCCATTGTCCGCTCCGGCTATGAATGCGGAGAGATCGCCCTCAACGTCAGGACGGACGGCGATCCCAGGCTTAACTGTGAGGCATCCGTCCTTATCCAGGCTGTATAAGGATCGGGACGAAGACCCGGAGCTCGTTCCCATCGCTGCAAAATTTCTGAAAGCCGGAAAAAGAGAGCATGATAAGAGAATATGCGCCCGCCGGGCACACAGAAAAAGAGGCCGTCGCGCTGTGATATGCGACGGCCTCTTTTCCAGGCCGTAAGCCGGCCCGCCAGGATACTGAACGGGCCATATCCTGTCACGCTTTATTTTCCGGACACCGGCACTTTACTCCCTCCGCCCGAAACACATAGACCCGCTCCATATCGTCGCACGGGGCGTCGATCACTGCGGCAGGCCTGCCGGCCCCTGTCACGGCCAGAAGATCAGGCCCCTGCCGAAGAAGGAAGGTTCCGCCATCGGCGTCTGTCAGTCCTTTTCCAAAACGACGGCTCTGCGCCAGCACCGGGCAGAAAACCTCACAGAGATATTCCGCCTGCTCCTCCCGGCCATGCGCTCCGAGACAGAGCCATCTTCCCTCTCTCCCCGTCACGGCATTTCTGCCCGCGCCGTCCCATACGCTCACTTCCCCTGCCCAGTCCGGAATACGGATCCAGAGCTTCACGCCGTCCTCCTTCGCACAGAAGGTAAGCCTCCATCTTCTCATATTCGCAGACGCCGCTTCCTCACCCGTATCCGTCTCCCTCATCTCCAGGCTCACCCTCTCATTCTCCGCCTGGAAATCAAGGAAAAAGGGAATCCGTGCATCCCCACCGGCCGCGTCCTGCATCAGCACAAACCTTCCAAGTCCCACCAGGGCCGTAGCCACATGGAAGTCACAGCACCACAGCGCCTCCCAGAGATACGTCCCATATCCCGCAGGGCCGAATTCATCATAGAGCACCCTGCGGTGCCCAAAGCCGCCCGTCTCACACTGGTTCATCCGAAGCTGGTTGTGAAGCACCCGCTCCGCCATATCCGCATATCTGTCCTGTCCGGTGAGGGCAAAAAACAGAAGATTAATCCGCAGCCAGTCCGCCTGGGAACAGCCCTCGTCCAGATGATATCCCGGCGTCGCCTTTTCCAGCAGACCTCCTGTGGGCAGTATGTATCCGCCCTCCACCAGCTCCTGCCAGTTCTCCCGCGCCATCTCAAGCCACTTTTCCTCTCCCCTGGCACAGTATAAAAGGAGCAGACCATATACGGCGCACAAATATCCGTGGGAGTGCTCCACAGGAAGCCGGTCAAAGCCGTTGTCCCTGCGGAAATCCGCCATCCTTTCCGCCTGTCTTATATATTTTTCCTCCCCGGTCACCTCCCACAGGCGCACCAGACCCTCCATGGCCGGAAAATAACAGGTGGAATATCCCGGCGCATAGGTGCCCGTGGCCCGATATTCGGCCAGCCGCTCCGGATTCATCAGCTCCTTATCGGAATTCACATAAAAATCTCCCAGCCTTCTGGCCGATTCGAGAATCCTTTTGTCCTGAAAATAAATCCAGGCCTCTGTCAGCGCCGAAAGCATCCTGGCATTCCCCCACAGAATGGGCATCATCCTGGGCGTCTCCTCCTCATAATCGATGGGGCCCGCAAAATCCACCTGAATCCCGAAATACCCTTCCTCGCGCTGATTTTCCGGAATGTGCTCCAGCATAAAGGCCAGCGCGGAATGATACGATCTGTCCCCGCCCCCCGCAAGGGTCATGCATTCCAGAAACCTTCCGGAAATGTCCCCACTGTAATTGGTAAACCATCTCTCCTGATTAAAATCCAGGTCGGCAATCAGAAACTGCCCGTTAAACTCCGGGGCATGAATCCTCCCAAGGCCCCTCCTGGCCATCTCCCCCACCCTGCCATGCAGGGTTGTCCCGCCCAGATTCATCGGTCTGAATTTAAAGTCTGCGCTCATATGTTTTCCTTTCCTTATTATAAATATCTGTCCTTCCGCGACCTTCCTTCTTCTATTGTACCTGATCTGTCCCCGGATTGGAATAAAACCATCCAAATTTCTACAATCGTCTGTCTGCTTTTTCTTTACAAACTCATCTGTACTGTGATATGCTTTATTTACAAAAAGCATCTGATCTTACCTGTTCACTGACAACCGCCTGTCCGTGCGCCCCTGCATATTCAGACAGGCGGCCCCGTTTCGGTTCCGCCTGTTCCTGAATGAATATTTGTCTGAAATATATACTTCTTCGAAAAACTGCCACAATCAGCGGTTTTGTTTCCCTCTCTAAACCGTAATCGTCCGTTCCTCTCTCTCCGCCTCGATCTCCTCCACGCTCTTGTCAGCGATTCTCACTGCGCCCTGGTAGCCTTCCCTGGTGGGAAGCAGAGGCTCCTCGGCAAAGCGCTTCTTCGCCGCCGCAATGGCGTCCTTATACTGCGGGAGCCATTCCTCCTGGGCAATGAGCATTTCGTCGATCATCTGCCATACCTCGGGCGGATTGCACACGGCCCCGGTCAGGGGATCCATAAGCGCCGCCTGCTTGAGCAGATTTACATCGCCGGACACCGCCGCCTCCACGGCGAGACGCTGTACCCAGATGGACTGAGAGCAGACCGCGGCACAGCCAAGAGGCAGATCGCCAAGTCTGGGAACCGAGATTCCGTTTCCGTCTACAAAGCAGGGAACCTCCACCACACACTCATAAGGAAGATTGGTAATACACCCCTCGTTCATAATATTAAAATGGCCTCTGTATTTCCGGCCGGTTTCCAGGGATTCCATAATATAGGAACAATGTTCCTTTCCGCGCTCGGAGCCGTCAAACTTCTTCGGAGGCTCCGCGGCGATCTTCGGGAAATCCGTCTCGAACCAGTTGCGGCTCTCTCTGGTCACACGCAGATAGCCGCCTGTCTCTCCGTTAATCCAGCTGTCGGTGTTGATCCAGCTTGCGATCTCCTCCGGACGCTTGCGGTACCAGGCCACATACTCGGAGAGATGGCCGTTGGATTCGGTGGAATAATATCCAAAACGCTTCAGAATATCAATCCTTACCTTTTCCTCCTCTTTATATCTCTCATGCTTCTCGAATCCTTCAAGGAGCTTATCCTTAAGCTCTACGCCCTTATGCTTTACGCTCACATACCAGGTCTGGTGGTTGATGCCCGCACAGGTGATATCCAGCTCCTCTCTGGGAATTCCCAGAACCTCGCCGATCTGCATCTCCCCATGGATCTCCCCGTGGCAGAGACCGATGGTCTTCACACCGCCGTATTTATTACAGGCCCAGGTAGCCATGGCGTTGGGGTTGGAATAGTTGAGCATGATGGCCCCCGGCTCCGCAACCTCCCGGATATCCTTGCAGAAATCCAGCATTACCGCGATCACACGCTGCCCGTACATGATACCGCCCGTACAGAGGGTATCCCCCACGCACTGATCCACGCCGTATTTCAGCGGGATATCGATATCCATCTCGAAACCGCGCAGACCGCCCACACGCACACAGTTGATAATATATCTGGCATTTTTGAAGGCCTCTCTTCTGTCCGTGGTGGAGCTGATGGTGATGGGAATCCCGTTGCTGTCCAGATCGCGCTGACACAGGCGGGTCACCTTCTCCAGATTATCGGCATTGATATCTGTAAAGGCCACCTCGATATCGTGAAATTCCGGCACAGACATGATATCTGTGAAGAGCGTTCTGGCAAAAACCAGGCTTCCCGCTCCGATAAATGCAACTTTAAAGCTCATATCGATCTCCATTCTGCCGCCTGCAGGCGGCTCTTACACAAATCACAGGCCGAAAGCATTCTTCAACCTGTATCTCTCTGAAAAATTACAGGCAGGGCTTTCCGCAGCTTTCTTTCATCCCGCGGGAATGAAACCAGCTTCCGAAAAGAGCCTGCCTGCAATGGATAAAATCAACCCTTGATGGCTCCAACCATAACGCCCTTTACAAAGTATTTCTGTAAGAAGGGATATACGCACAGGATGGGCACCGTCGCCACCAGCACCACGCAATACTGGAGCAGCTCCTTGTAATAACTCTGGGTCACCATCATGTCTACCGTAGGTGTCTGGCCGCTGGCGTTTCCGTTGAGCATCAGCACCTCGCGCAGGAACAGCTGCAACGGGAACATACTTCTGTCACGCAGATAGATCATCGCCTGGAACCATGAATTCCAGTGTGCCACGCCATAATACAGAACCATAACGGCGATAACCGGCTTACTTAAGGGAAGTATAATCCTGGTAAATACATGCCAGTCGTTGGCTCCGTCGATCATGGCAGATTCCTCCAGCGCATCCGGAAGGCCCTGGAAGAACGTCTTCATGATGATCAGATTCCAGGAGCTGATCGCGCCGGGAAGCAGGATTGCCCACACGGTATTGTACAGACCCAGGGACTTGATCAACGTGAAGGTGGGGATCAGGCCGCCGCTGAAAAACATGGTGATGGTCACCATGATCAGCATGGGAGTCTTGATGGCGAAACGCTTGCGTGTCACACAGTAGGCGCCCAGCGAGGTCATACTCAGGTTAATCAGTGTTCCAAATATCACATAGAACAGGGTGTTACGATACCCAACCAGAACGTTGGGGTTGTTCAGCGTCATCTTATAGCCTTCCAGCGTGGGCGTTCCCAGGGGTTTCCAAAGGAATCCCGTGTGTCCCATCAGCAGCTTGGGATCGGAGATGGACGCAAACAGCACATAAAGCAGCGGATATACTGTAAGAAAGATCAGAAAAAGCATAAACAGATGATTGATCACATCAAATGCCTTCTGAGCTGGTGTTTTCTTAACTATCATACCTTTCCCTCCTTACCACAGACTGGTCTCATTAACCTTCCGGCTTACCCAGTTAGCCGCAACAATCAGAACCAGATTAATCAGTGAATTGAACATTCCAACAGCGGAACCGTAGCTGTAGTCCATCTGCACCAGACCTACGCGGTAAACGTATGAGGAGATAACGTCCGCGGTGGAATAGGTGATAGGGGAATACAGAAGGATGATCTTCTCATATCCCAGGGACATCATGTTACCGATTCGAAGGATCAGCATGATAACGATGGTGGGCGCGATGGCCGGCAGCGTCACACTGAGCATCCTGCGGAACCGTCCCGCACCGTCAATGGCAGCTGCCTCATACAGCTCGGGATCTACATTGGAAAGGCTGGCAAAGTATATAATGGAACCCCAACCAAAGCCCTGCCAGATATTGGTGATAACGTACAGAGGCTGGAACGCTCCCGGACTGGCCAGAAGGTTCTGGGGAGGATTTCCGGTGATAGCAGAAATAATGTAGGAAATAGGACCGCTCTCCTTGGTGAAGGTGCTGATCAATCCGCAGATAACCACCAGTGAAATAAAGTAGGGCATGTAGGTGATGGTCTGGGTGATCTTCTTAAACTTGATGTTCCCGATCTCATTGAGGAGAAGGGCAAAGATAATGGGAGCCGGGAACCCGATGATCAGATCCAGCAGGTTGATCTGGAAGGTATTCTTGAGCAGTCTGCCGAAATAAATATCCTTGAAAAACCTGGTAAAGTTATCAAATCCAACCCACTCACTGCCAAAGTACCCTTTACTCGGTACATACCGTTCAAAGCTGATGATCAGGCCGAACATGGGAAGAAAATGGAAAACAAAGTAATACACGATAACCGGAAGCGCCATCAGGTACAGCATCTTGTGGTGCTTGATATTATCGATCAAATAACTGAATCCGGAGCCTTTTTTCTTAGTTTTCTCCAAATCTGTACACCTCCTTAAAGAAAGAACCCTCATTTGCTATAAAAAGGGCGCAGCCCAGTAAGCTGCGCCCAAATCTTCATAACAACCTGAACTTCAATTCGATTGTCAGGCCATATTATCTGGCCATAAATCTGTCATATGCTGCCTGCTGCAACTCGGAAATCCTCTCGGAGCCCATTCCCTTAAGTTCTTCAACGAATGCGTCGAACTCATCCAGTGATCTCTCGCCGGTGATGAACTTGAACATCATCTCGTCGCCGTAGGTCTCAACCTGGGTCTGAAGCTGTGAAAGCTCACGTGCCTCATCTGTGGTCTGGGTCATGTAGTTGGAACAAACACCTTCATTCGATGTGTTGTCAAACCATGCCTCTTCACTCCATGCCTGCTGTACCTGAGGGATATCGTACTGCAGCTTCTCCATCTCAGTATCCCATGCACCCTGCATTGAATTCATTGTGTAGCGCTGACGTCCGATCTCATAGTCGAAATCCGGATTATCTGTCATGAACTCTGTCCACTGTCTGTTGCCGTTGGCATCCTCTTCCCAGAGAGTATGCTCGTCGGTGTTCACGCCCCATGCTGTCATCTTTATGGTCTCAGGCTTATACAGATAATCTACAAACCTTACTGCCTCTTCCGGATGCTCACATTTAGCAGAAATAAAGCCGCGGCGTCCGTCAGGATTCAGAATAAACTGCTTCTGGGTGGTAATCGGATCCCCTTCGTTTACACGGGGATAAGGAAGCGCAACTACTTCCACATTAGGATCATTTGCCTTACCTACGGATTCAAGGGTAATGATCTCCCAGGAACCGCACAGGATCGCTCCCGCCTCGCCTGCCTGGAATTTCTTCTGGGCCTCGGAGGTGCTCTGAGTCAGAGCGTCGGAGGTGATGTAACCTTTCTCATACCAATTGTGCATGATTTCAAGGAACTGCTTATATTCGGGAGCTGTTCTGGAATAGCCAACCTTGCCGTCCTTTACGAACTCTTTACGAACAGTCAGGCCAAATGCGCTGGCAACAGGGCTGTAATCGCGGAACTGCCACTCTTTCAGGGCAACTGACCAGGGAGTAAGTCCCTCTGCCTTGAAGGCCTCAAACATCTCTTCATATTCCTCGAAGGTCTCGGGAAGCTTGGTGATCCCGGCCTTGTCAAGGATGTCCTTACGTACCAGGAATCCGCCGTGTACACGTCCGTCAAGATACTCAGGCGCAAATACGGTTCCGAACCAGGTGATACGTCCGTCGTCGGACCAGATTCTCTTCTCACGAACCTCGGGATCCATGGTATCCATCATATGATAGTAGTAATAAGCCTTGCTCTGGATCAGTTCGGTGGCATCCAGAAGAACACCGTCATCCATAGCTGCCGTAGGACCGCCAGGATAGGATGCAAAGCTGTCGGAGATGATGTCCGGATAGTCGCCGGAAGCGATCATCGTGGTGAAGAAGGTTCCGTCATCGTTCTCAGGCGGGTTTACAAAATGCAGCTTGATACCCGTTTCCTCTTCCATCTGTTTGATAATGTCCTGCTCCTCCATGGAGTTGTAGATCTGGCGTGCGCCGCCTGCAAAACCAATATAAATGGTAAGCTCGATATCACCGTTTGCGATGGGCAGTGTGTTCTCCTCTACATTCCAGCCGCCTGTTCCCTCTGTGCCGGCCTCGCCGCTGTCAGCTGCATCCGTGCTCTCGTCGCTGCCGGTATCAGCTGCATCGGTGCTCTCATCACTGCCGGTGGAAGCGTCTTCCGTGCTTCCGGTATCGCCTGAGCTGCTCGAGCCGGTATCAGAACCGCCGCCTCCGCAGGCGCTTAAAATCATCACCATGGTAAGCAGGACGCACAATAATGACGCCCATTTCTTCATTTTTCCTCTTTTCATACTTTCCTCCTTAAAAAAGTTGTTGAATACCCTTCAGCAGGGTATTTTTCGGGAAACTTCCGCCGCGTTGGACCTGTTGTGAATCCTTTTCAGATGCCGCTTCACTTTCCCTTTTCTTTTTGTAAGAATTTCCCTCCCTTCATTTTTGGTACCTTTTCTTACTTTTCGGCAATCATTTTTCATCCTGTCGCAACTCTTCCGTCGTCTTATTGCCATACTGTATCGACAAAAATCCTCTTAAGACGGAAGCAAAAACAGCAGGCGCGGCATCATTTTCCCATAATACTTTTGCACATATGTGTAATTTCAGTATCCTGGCCAGATTGGGCATTCTGCCCGCCTTCCATAATTTTGCATATCTTTTTTTGGACATTGCTTGCCTTTTTTGTATAGTAAGATTATAATATTTTTAACGTTTTCATCACAAGTATAAAAAACGAGACTCGGGGGTAATATTTTGACATATCAGGCTAACAGAATTTTTGACTCTGCAAACTCCGGACAGTTCCCTGACGAACCGCTCCGTCTTTTAGATTTTGGCTTCGAAAAAAAGCAGGAGGAATATCAGACCACTACCATTGCTCAGTCGGACTGCCGCCGGTATCTCTTTGTCTACACCTTCCGTGGAAAGGGAATGTGCCGCAGGCAGGAGGATGTCTGCGCGCTTCTTCCCGGAACCGCTTACCTTTCTCTGCTTCCCGGAGAGAGCTGCTATTACATACCTGACAACAACGGAATGCACGAATGGGAATACTTTTATGTGTATTTCCAGGGAAGCGCCGCGTTCCCCTTTTACCGGAAAATAAAGGCGGATTTCGGCCAGCTCTTTTCCCTGGATCCCGACGCCGCGCCGCTGCGGCTCTGGCGGAATTTAAAGGAGGACTGTGAACGGGGCAGACAGCTTCGCAGCTATGAAGGGGGAGAGATTGTTCATCGTTTTCTCTCCTGCCTTCTGCGCACGCTGGAGATCACCTCCGCTTCCGACAAGCTGCCCATATCCTATGTGGAGCAGGCCGTCTCCTATATGCAGAAGCACCTGGCCGACAATTTTTCCATGGAGAATCTGGCCAGAATGCTGGGGCTGTCCCCCTCCTACTTTACGCGTCTTTTCGTTAAGGATAAGGGCATGACGCCGTTGAATTATCTGAACAGCCTGCGGATCGATCACGCCGCATTCCTGCTCTCAAACACGCTTCTTCCGGTAGATGAGGTGGCCAGAAAATGCGGTTTTTCCAGCGGGAATTATTTCTGCAAGGTATTCCGCAAGGCTCTGGATTACTCCCCTTCCGAGTACCGCCAGCGCTCCGGCGGGCTTTCTGACGAGAGCGGGATCGCCCTGGCGATGGGGTAAGGACATGTGTAAAGGCCGACAGCCCCTGAAATGCCGGCAAAATACAGCGGGAAGTCTGAATATGAATCAATCAGGCGCTTTACACCTGCCGGAGCGTCTGATATAATACCTATTATCTCAGAGCAAAATGTCCATATAATGGAGTGGATCATAAGGTGTAAAGTCTGCGGCATATCAGGGCTTTGCACCTTTTATTGACATCAGGCCAGTCCGCCTGGCGGACTGGCCATTGTATGTGGAGGGGGACGGAAATGAAAAAACACAGACTTACCACCACCCGCATCATCATGCTGGGGTTTCTTCTTGGGGCGCTGATCGGAGCCGCCTGTCTTATGCTGCCGCTGAGTGCCAGGCCGGGAGTCAGGGTCAGCTTTCCGGACGCCCTGTTCGTGGCCATGTCCAGCGTGTGTGTGACCGGCCTTTCCACGGTAAATATAGGGCAGACCTTCTCCCCCTTCGGCCAGGTGGTAATCCTTTTCCTGATTCAGTTCGGCGGGCTGGGGATCGTGACCTTTACCACCATTGTCCTTCTGCTTTTCCGACGCAGGATCACGCTCTCCGACCGGATGCTGATCCAGAGCGCCTACAACCTGGATACCCTCTCCGGACTGGTGAGGCTGACCATACGGATTCTGAAAGCGACGTTCCTGCTGGAGGGCCTGGGAGCGCTGGGATATTTTCTGGTTTTTATCCCACAGTACGGGGCCATTGGCATCTGGTACGGCATTTTCCATGCGGTGTCCGCCTTCTGCAACGCGGGAATCGATCTGCTGGGCGGCAACAGCTTCTGTTCTTACGTCCACAATCCGATTATCAATTTCACCACCATTTTTCTTATTATTGTAAGCGGGCTGGGCTTTCCGGTGTACTGGGAGGTGGCGGGCTTTACCGCCTTCCATCTGAAAAAACACCGGCTGGGCCACAGGCATTTTTCCGCTCCGAAGGGAAAAGCCTTTTTCCATGCGCCGCCGGGAAGGGACTCCTTTCCCCGGAAAATAAAGCTCCACGTACGGCTGGTGCTGACCGCCACCCTGTCTCTGATCCTGGCGGGGGCGCTCCTGACCCTTATGTTAGAATATGATAACCCCGACACACTGGGGCTCCTTAGCTGGCCTGACAAGATCATGGCCTCCTGTTTTCAGTCTGTCACCCTGCGCACCGCCGGTTTCGCCACCATCTCCCAGGAGCATTTCAGGCCTGCATCCTGCCTGATTTATCTGGCCCTGATGTTCATCGGCGGGTCTCCGGCGGGAACGGCGGGCGGCGTCAAGACGGTGACCATCATTCTTCTGTTCGCCTCCATGTTCGCCAACATCCGGGGCAAAAATGACGTCACCGTGATGCGCCGCAAAATCGCCGACGAGACCATACGAAGGTGCGTGGCCATCGTTACATTCAGCTTTTCCACTCTGGTGGTGCTGACTGCCGTCCTTCTGGCCATACAGCAGAGCGATTTTCTGGATACCTTATACGAAATGACCTCGGCCATCGCAACCGTCGGCCTCTCCAGAGGACTGACCGGCTCGCTTGTGCCCGCGGGAAAGCTGCTGGTCAGCCTTACCATGTATCTGGGAAGGATCGGGCCTATCACGCTGGCGCTGGCGTTTAACAGCCGCGGTCCCGCAGAGGCTTTTTCCTGCGCGGAGGGGAAGGTTATCATCGGCTAAAATAAATCCTGATCATGTTACAGATATCATATAAAGAAGGGAAATGATTCCATGAAAAAAAGAACGCAGAAGGAATACCGGAAAGAATATATTGTGATCGGGCTCGGGCGCTTCGGGAGCAGCGTGGCCATGCAGCTCGAGGCAAACGGCTGTAAGGTGCTGGCCATCGACCACAACGAGCGGCGGATCAATCAGATCGCCGAGTATGTGACCCTTGCCATGTGTCTGGACGTGACCAACGAGGACGCCCTGATGGAGCTGGGAGGCCGAAATTTCGACGGAGCCGTGATCTCCATCGGGCACAGCCTGGACGCCTCGGTTCTGGCGGCCATCTGGGCCAGAGAGCAGGGCATCCGCCAGATTATCGCCAAGGCCTACGACGATATGCAGGGCAAGATCCTGACCAGGCTGGGGGTGGACGAGATCGTCTATCCGGAGAAGGAGATGGGCGTCCATCTGGCCAACAACCTGGCCTTCAACAATCTCCTGGACACCACGGAGCTGACAGCCGACTATTCCATGGCCGATGTGGGCGTACTGCGCAGTTGGGTCGGAAAAAACCTCAAAGAATTAAATCTGCGCAGCAGATATGGTGTGAATGTGATCGCCATCAAGCGGGGCGGAGCGCTGAGCATCAACCCTTCCGCGGACGATCCCACTCAGAAGGACGACGTCTTCGTTCTTCTGGGGAAAAACAATACCCTGAAAAGGATTGCGGACGCATATCTCGCCGAAAAATAAGGGGTGACACACAGCGGGCAGGAAGTCCTTTCCTGCCCGCCATTTATTACAATAAGCTGACGCGCGGAGCGTGGCAGCGTTTGTTGTTATGCCAGCTTCAGAATCATCCCCAGCACACGTCCGGCGCAGAGCTGCAGCTGCGCCCTGGTGAGAGCGTAAGGGTGCGACTGATCCGAAAGAGCCTTCATGATATCCGCCTTATCGGAGGGAATTCCCGGCATGGTGATATCGTTCCCGGCCTTTATATTTCCCGCGCAGGAGGCGCTGGGCCATTTCTCTCCCTTCTGCCCCATACCGCCGGTTACCAGCCAGTCGGTCATGACAACGCCCTCAAAGCCCCACTCATCCCGCAAAACAGCGGTCTGAAGATCCCTGGAATTGCAGGCGTGCTCGCCGTTGATCAGGTTGTAGGAGGTCATCAGGAAATGGGGCTGAGATTTCTTCACACAGATCTCAAAGCCTTTCAGGTAGATCTCACGCAAAGCCCGCTCGCCCACGTTGCTGTTGGAGAAGTAGCGGTTGGTCTCCTGATTGTTACAGGCGTAATGCTTGATGGTGGTCGCGCATCCCTCATGGGCCTGCACGCCGTCGGTGATATCCGCCGCCATGCACCCCGAAAGGTGGGGATCCTCCGAGAAATACTCAAAATTCCGCCCGCAGAGAGGAGAACGGTAAATATTCATGGCGGGAGCAAGCCACAGATGGGTTCCGAACATTTCCATCTCCTGACCTGCCAGATCCCCGCATTTTCGGGCCAGCTCATGATTCCAGGACTGAGCGATTCCCGTGCCGATGGGAATCGCCACACAATACTGATAGCCGGTGGGAGCCGCTTTCTCCTCCCCGGTGGTTCCAGGCGCCGCCTGTTCCATGGCCTCTCGCTCCTGTGGGGTGAACATGGCCATAAAGTCTCCCACCAGTGTGGCGGAGGTGGCCCTGGCAACATTTCCCACCTGTTTAAAGGTGGGAGCCAGACGAAGGCCTGCCGGTCCGTCCGCCATCACCAGAGCCGGTACGCCCAGCTCCGCCAGCCGGTGGGTGGTCTCGCCTGCCGCTCCTGCCACCGTGGAGGCCGCATTTCCGATCACCTCCATCAGATCCTCCGCGTCCTTATATGCGCCGATGCACAGAAAGGCAAGCTGATCGTCAGAGAGCCCCGCCACAAATTCGTCCAGAGACTTTGTGCCGTCCTTCACCTCGTCCCATTTTACAGCCGGGCCCGCCTCAATCTCCGCCGGAGCCTCCTGATACGCGATCTCCCGTACCGCCAGATCCGCCGCCTTTATCTCGATGACCCGGGCCTGCTCCTTTTCCCTGGCTTCCCCCTCGTATGTGACGGGCGCTGCCTGCGGCTTTAAATCCGTAAATCCGCTCTCTCCGCAGATATTCTTATCCTTCTCCACCGCTCTGGTTTCGTCCAGCGAAACCGCCCCCGCGATGTGCGTGTTCCGGGAGCTGTTTCCCACACGGATGTAATAGGTTCCCGCCTCCATCACCCAGGAAGCGCACTCGGTGCAGTAAGAGGCCATGGACCGGGTGTCAAAGCTCACCGTTACCTCCTGGCTCTCCCCCGGCGCAAGCTCCCTGGTCTTGGCATAACCGGCCAGCTCCTGGTAAGGCTTGTCCAGCTTTCCCGCCGGGGCGGAGCAGTACACCTGCACCACCTCTTTTCCGGCCCGGGCCCCGGTGTTGGTCACGAGCGCTGTGACGGAGATTTTACTGGCGTCCGCCGTCATTTTTCCGGGCTCCACGGTAAAGGACGTATAGCTCATACCGTAGCCGAAAGGCCAGGCAGGCGTATGTCCGAAGGTGTCAAAATAGCGGTAGCCCACATAGATTCCCTCTTTATAATATGTATCGTTGGGATCCCCGAACCCCTCCGTGGAGGCGTAGTCCTCAATGGGCGCCCAGGTCATGGTCAGCTTGCCGGAAGGGCCGGATTTGCCCAGAAGCACATCCGCCAGCGCGTCCCCGGTGGCCGAGCCGAGCTGTCCCATCAGCAGAACCGTCCCCACCGCCTCCACGGGCGTCAGATCCACCATGCCGCCTACGTTCAACACCAGCACAAATTTTTCATATGCTTCATTCAGCGCAAGAATATCCCGGATTTCCGTCCGGGTCAGGCTGATGTCCCCTGCGGCGGGCGTTCTGTCCGTACCCTCGCCGGAATTGCGGGCCAGCACATAGATCGCCGTATCCCCCTCCCCTTCCAGGGCAAGCTCATACTCCGGCTCCGGGCAGGTCCTTCCCATAGCGTACAGGGCCAGGCGCTCTGCCGTCACTCCCGCCGCCTCCGCCTCCTTTCGCAGCGCGCCGAAAAAGACTTTCCGGGCGTCCTCCACCACCTGGTCGTAGCCGTCCAGCCAGCTTTTCGTAGTGATCTCGAACCCGGCGTTCTCAAGGCCCTCCTCCACCGTCACGAAATGGCGCACATTTACATCCCCGGAGCCGGTTCCCCCCTTGACGGTTCTGCGCGCGCCGCTTCCATAGAGCGCTGTTTTTCCGCATCCGTTCAGGGGAAGCGTTCCGTCGTTTTTAAGCAGCACCATGCACTCCGGCGCAAGCTCTCTCACGGCCGCGATGTGCTCCCTCTCGAAGTCCTGGACTTCGGGGGAGTTGATTCTGATTCTGTTCATTGTATGACCTCCTTATTATTCGTTCCGCAGATGTCTCTGTGTGGGGGGAATATCGAAATAATATTTATTTCCTCTCCTGAAATGCTCTGGTTTGCCTGTATTTGGCGTGATTTACGAAGTTTGCTTTTTCTGTCTAGCTTGTTAAAAATATAGCAGAATCCGGAGATTTTACCACTCTCCATTCCCTTTTTTATCCTGTCTATTTCTGTTTTCAATTCCGAAAAATCCTGCTGTATCGTATCCCACACTGACTGACAGTCCAGACTTGAATACCGGTGTGCAAAAATATCATAAGCTTCATCTAACCGCCTGCAATAATCCAACATCTTTTTGAAGACAATAACATCTTTGCGCTTCATATAATAAAATCTCCGTTCCGGCTATTTCTTTTCTAAGGCCAGCCTCAATGCCAGCCGTGGTGACCAGATCAACCGGGAGATTCAGTGCCTCCTGAACCATCTGACGCATTCCGGAAAGTTTAAGCAAGGACATCAGTTTACCTTTCTCCACAAGTAAATCAATATCGCTTTTTTCGTTTTCCGTGCCTTTTGCATAGGAACCAAACAGATATAATCTCTTTACACCATAGGAATATGCGATCGGAATAAATATTTTTTTATTTCATTAATACCCGGCATACCAAATCACCTCCATGACCTAAATGTGGAAGGAATATTAAAATAACGGGGAAATTCCCCGCCTCTCGGTGGACCAAGGTCTTTCAACCAGCCCAATCAGTGCCATGCCATCTGTTTATTTATATACCAATATTAACGGTAATCTGCTTTACTGTCAATGTTGTTCAGAAGAATATGCCAAACTTTGTACCAACTCATGGACTCCCGCCGTGCTGCCGTGGGGGATTAACCTATCCGCGAAGCACCTTCTCCATGGCCTTTCCCCTGGCCAGCTCGTCCACCAGCTTATCCAGATATCGGATCTCCCGCATCAGCGGCTCCTCGATCTCCTCCACCTTCACGCCGCAGACGACGCCCTTTATCAGGCTCCTCTTCTCATTGGGATGGGGCGCGCCGCGGAAAAAATCGCCGTAGGAAACCGGTTTTTGCAGCATCCCGTCCAACTGTGCCTGATCATACCCGGTGAGCCAGCGGATCACCTCATCGACCTCGTCCCGGGTCCTGCCCTTCCTGACCGCCTTGTCCACCAGAAGCTGGTAGACTCTGAAAAAGTCCATCTGATATACCTTCTCGTTGCTCATAAAAATTCCTCCCGCTTTTCCGGATCCGCCTGCGGACGCCGCCCCGCTTCCTCTGCTCCTGACCGTCACTGGCTGTCCGTGGAGATCAGCCCGTAGATCTCATACAGGGAAAGCATATTCTGGTATGTGAGCCTGCGCGCCATCAACTGCTTATATGTCACGGTCTTAACCTTCCCTTCCCCTTTGAGTTCTTCCATTTTGCTCACAATACCGGCATACTCCGCCTGCACCGCCGCCAGCATTTTTTCAAAGGCTTCCAGCCTGGTTTCGTTCATGGGGATCCTCCTTCTTCTCGTTTCGCAGACCTCTCATCACGACTGCCAGACTGTCTTCCCTGATACAGAATCGGCAATATTCTTTCGGTCTGCACTGTCCTTCCATGTAAAATATCTCTGTGTCTTTCTTTTGGGCCATATGATAATTTGTTTCTGATCTCTTGTGATCAATATTTTCTTTTTATTTATTTCCTGTTTCTTTCACTTTGTGCGCCGTCATCTTTTTCAAATATCTTCTGCCAGTTAACATGAATCTGCATCATGAATGCTTCTATCGTATGCAAATACACAGACACTCTTTCTTCTCCCCCATATAACCCAACTTCAGCCTGAAACAGGGTATACTCCCGTTTCAGAAATTCCGCCGCCGAACGATAATTTTCCCATTTTGACCGCGCATTCGTCAGCGCAAGAACAGACGTAACAAAAGACGTGATGGACGCCAGGATTACAGTTACTATTTTGTAATTCCAACCAGCAGCCAAAACAGCATTTATCAGCGGACACAATACTCCCACGAAAGAAAAAATATAAAAAATTTTTTTGTTCCAGTTTGCTTTTCTTATATACCATCTCATGGCATATTGGGTTCTGATCTTACATATTTCTTCCGGCTTTTTGTCATCTGCAAACAGAACCTCTGTCTCCTGCAACTCTTTCATCACTCTTTTTCCATTTCTCTACGCAAATATCTTACCATATCTATCTTCCGGCATTTTGCTGACATCAAAACCATACTTTGCAAATTCTTCCTGTCTTTGATAGCACAAAACCTGCTTCATTTGCTGATATCCGATAGCCAGATTGAACGGTGTAATCTGGCACTTATCCCCCAGATGCTGTATCCATTCATCCACATCCAGCGGCCGTTTATCACATGAATTGAGGTACTCCAGAAATTCATCTTTAAATGTAGTGATCGGCATCAAAAGGAACAGTGCTATCACATCTGCCGCAATCTCTTCCAGACTTTGTGGGATAAGCGGAATCGCATAATTATTTTTGAGCATATCCTTGGACTGATTGAGCAAATATCTCCCCACTCCGTTTGCAACCGCATATCTCCGCGTCTTATAGCTTACAGTATTATCGACAATGATATTTACCTCGCCATTTCTGATTGTTGTGACGCCCAGTTTCCTGTTGAAAAACGATGCTCCATCCAGGTTCAGGTTATCCCTTTCCACCTTTATTTTCAGATATTTCGTAATGATGTTAATATCGATTGGAAACACCACCGCTTTCCCTGCTTCCTCATAGCTTTTATGTACCAGTTCCTCTGCCTGTACTGCTATCTTACTGTAAAGTTCTGTAATCGTTTCGACGCCCTCATTAATTCCCTGGTTTTCAAATCGTCCCGTACTCATCTCTGTGCTCTCCTACTCCATGCTCTCCTCTTTTTTCCCCATCCAGTCCAAAAGCTTAAAGTGCTGTTTTTCCGTAAATCTCTTCTTCCTCTGTTCGATTGCTGCTCCAATCAGCTCATCCCACATCCGTTCATAGCATTCGGAGACTTTGTACTGCTCACTGTTAACCTGCTCGGAAATACTGATAATCAAATTTTCATTTTCCTGTGATTTTATTTTTAACTCTCTTTTTATTTCCTGAATTATCTGCTCCATCTGCAGATGTTCGACCAAGTTCCAGAGCCACTCCCACTGGAGGCAATATTCAGTCAACTGCTTCATATCATCTACCAATCTGGAATCGCTGTTTTCAACCAGTTCTCCTCCTCCGATAATTGCCTCCACATTATCTAAAATTTCCAGAATAATTACTCCATTTAACACCTCTACATCTTCCCTTTTGGGCAATCGCTCCTGGATCAGACTTTCCAGCTTTTTTGTGCTCAAATTTTCCACCGAATGTGTTTTCCACGAATCACGCTCCTTCTCTTTTTCCTTCTTCCGTAAATTCTGCCTGAATATACCTCCCAGCATCAGTGTGTAACCACTGTTTAACAAATCCCAGAACGCAATTTCCGACATTCTTACTTTTTCCTGCATGCAATAATTTACATATTCGTTCACAAAAAAATTTTCGCTGGTCTCATATGCGTGTTCATATTTTATTACGATACCCGAATACAGTGTTTCAGCAGCTTCCACCAAAAGATCCTTAACTGTTTTCAGGTAGCTGTCTATCTCTCCTGATTCCTCCCCCATCGGCAGACCGTCAAACCAGTCCCCTTCCTCTGAATATTCTGCCAGTTGTATCAGCTTCTGAACTCCCTCTCCGGTACAGGGGAAAATCATAAACGTCTCATTTTCCTGTATATACTGCTCTTTTATACTGCACACATCCTCCTGTATGGCCGGAATTTGCAGCAGCTCATAGCCCATCCACACATTTCCTGCAAAACGGATCGCATTTGCTTCCTGGTTGCGCTTCTCCATCTTTTTCAAAAGCTGGTATTTTGCATGTACATTATAAAACACGCTCCCCACCGGCTGGCCGGACAGTATATGAATTTTCAGGTTCCCGCTCGCATCTGTAAAGCAGGCGCTGATAGACACAGATTGTAGCAATGCCAGCACAAAGTTACTTTGCTGTATGGATTGCGTCTCCAAGATGCTTCCAACATTATCCAACATGAAATCGGCCCAGTTTTCCAGACGATTCGCCCAATCAGCCCACATAATCCTCTCACCGGTGGCCTTTTCCAACTCATCTGTCAGCATGGGCATTTTTGTATCTTCCTGATCTGAACCTTTCAGCCAGATCAGATTGTTGATCCATTTGTCCCCTTTTTCCCTCCTCTTTGATATGACCGCAAATTTGTTTTCTTTATTATAGAAGTCCGCAATTGTGATTTCCTTTTTATCCAGAACTGTAAAGTCACTTTCTTCCAAGTCGGCATGCACCTCTATGGTCACAAGCTGACTGTGAATTCCTGACGCATCATTTATTCTTTCCCGAACAGCTACAGACACATTTTCAATTGCCTCACGCCATTGCGCCTTCTCCTCCTCTTCCCGTCTGGATACATACAGTGATTTTTTCTTTTCCAGCTCCCGCATATAAAAATTGTAGTACAGACTGGTTCCCACCAATTGCTTCTGCCACATGTTTCCCGGTGCGTTCTTTCTGTCCTCCAACGCCTTCCTGATATTTTCCATAATCTTTTCAGACAAAGTAAGAACATTTGATCCAGAAAAGGAAACGAATTTTTGATTTGCAAGAGATTTCAACACATCAAACAAATTTTTATAAATCCTTGGAATCAAAACCTTCTCTATATAAAGGATCCCCTCCTGGGTAAGACCATTTCTGCTCAGCTGAATTAACTTTCTGCCGTTTCTACCTCCCTGTATATTAATATATTCCAAAAGATTTCCGCTTTTATTTATATAATGTGTGCCGACCAGAATGCCCTTGTAATAAAGTTTGCAGGGCGACTGTATTGATTGAAAATCATCCTTTGCTATATAATCTACTCCAATACATGCATTCACTGCAAGATCATCCAGCCATAAGTAAATTTTCATCTGTGTCAGGTCTGCCCGGCATACGCCCCCTTCGATTTCAAATCGACTACTGCCGTCAACAATATCGTTGTCCTGATAGATCCAACACATATGCTTTCTTAAATTTTCCTTCGTATAGCTTTCTTCTTCCAGATTGCTGAATGTAATTTTTGACAGTTTCGATTTCAGAAGCTCTCTTTGCTCTTTCCCCAAGTCAAATTTTACGGAAACATAAACGGGAAAAAGAAGATCCTCCAGCTGCCTGTCTATGTCCAGCAAGATCTGTATTGTCAGTGCAATAATATCGCGTCGAATCCGACTATCCTCATAACCGTCTGCAAAAGAGTCATATCCTGTCCATGCATCCTGGCATTCTATGCGTGGCTTTTTCTTTTCATGATCTATAAATACCTGAAATTCCGTTCCATAAGCCATGGGCTTCTCTATTGCATCTACAGGCTCCACATTGATATATCCGTTCTTCCCATTTGCTCCGGTAAGAAATTCAATTCTGTATCGCTCACCATTTCGTACGTAGGTATCACAGAAAAAATTATCATTCACAAGAAAGACCGACTGTAAACCTATTCCGAATTCTCCTGTTGGTCTGAGCCAGTCAGGCATTTCACGCAGCAATTTCTTTCTGCTTTTATAACTCGTCCCTACGTTTGAAATATTTTGTAAAGACTCTCTGTTAATTCCTGTCCCATAATCCTTTATCGCAAAAAGGATACCATATTTCTCTTTTTCGCTTTCCTTTTCCGGAATATCGCTTAAGGTGATTTCCTCCCATTCCTCATGTTCATTCAGTCTGCAGCACCAGATCGAAATCTCAATCGGATACTCCACAGGGTTAATGATCTGTGAGATATTTGTAATCCCTGCTTTACTTAAGCTTTCCGGGCTTTCCCCAAATCGAAACCTGGAACTGGTTCTGTAATCTTCATAGCATTGCAATTTTGTGGAGTCAATTGCGTTTTGTAATAACTCGCGTACGAAAGGAAATGAGCCCGAATAAATATTTTCTCCCTGCAAAAGAGAAAACGCTTTTTGCTGAGATATCTGAAATCTGCTCAATGCCAGATCCCACGGTATCTCCTTTCCATTTAATAAAAGCCTGGAGAGTCTGAATGAAGGCAATGCCCCGCTAAACCCTTTGGGTGCAATACTGGTCCAATGGTAGCTGGCTGATTTCAACAAGTTCTCGATTCCATCGCATTCATTTCTGATCAGTCGCATGGCCTCGCGGGTTTCACAGTCCGCCTCAACAATAATTTCTTCCGGCGTGATCTTCAGGGCTCGAATTGCCAGATGTTTATTATAATGTGCCTGAGACTGCACAGGAAAAGATCCTGAAAAAGCGTGGGCAAACGGATGGAATCTGTCATTGTCAATATCCAATGCATCTCCCAGTTGAAGAAGTACCGCAACGAACCTAGGATGCAACATATCATTTTCATATCCATTTTCTTCTGAGGGTAATTCCAGAATATGCCGGAATTCCCAGTCGGTATGCAGAGAGGCACAGTCTGCTATCCGCAAAAAGATCCTCATCGGAACTCCTGACATTGAAAACTCTGATCTCAGTTTATCCTGATCCAGAATCCAGTCCTTAACCCCGCTGGCCGCCTTCTCTCCGTGTCTCCTTCTCTGATATTCTGCCAGAAGTTGTACCACTGCATAGTAAGTTTCCAGTTTATCCTTGTAGAGACGTTTCCTGGCATTATGATATGCAAGACTTTCAAAGTCAACTTCTTCATCCGTTTTCTGGTAATAAAAATTCTTTTTCAACAGCGCGGCAGCCTTCTTCAAATCTTTGTCTGCCCCATCTGCCAGTTCATCGATCATCTCGACAAATTCATCACTTCTGACAATCCTTTCACGATCCTCCGCGAGAATTGCCATACCGATATCATGAATATATACCGTATGTAAAATAGCAAAACAATCTGTCGCTGACAGCTGGGCAATCCGACTTTCTCCCATTACACGTTCGATATTGTGAAGGACGGCATCCGCATGTGAGGCATCGTGCCTGCTGTAGGAAGGAAATGACGCCAACGTCAGTTCCAGAAGCCGTATCAGCCACCGCTTATTCTGATGCCATGCATGCCAGAGCGTTGCTGCCCTCTCATTTCCATCAGGATGCCTTTCATACATCTGTAACTGCCGCTCAATGGTCAGGCGGCTGCGTGTATATTCCAAATCTTCTCTGTAATAAATTTTTCTGTTTTCTTCTACCATTATATAAAATCCCTTCATTTATTCAACAGTTTTCGCCTTTTATTCAGATTATCCTGAGAGACGCCGCCTTTATCCTATTCCTTCTTTTTTCATATATACGCTTCTCCGTGTGTGAAAATTATTATTTCTTCCATCTCTTGCTTACAGTTTTACATTACTCCGCCTATTTTAATAATCTCTTAATTTCCAAAAATATCCAAGGAACTATAGTTCATGTTTAGTAGAGCTTTATTTTGTTATTTAAAATTTAATTAATCCATATTTTATAATTTGCTTCTCCCCCATTCGAAATAAATCCGGAAAATATATTGACATTTTTATAAGACTGTAGTAGTCTGTACGTGTGGACTACTACAGTCTTATTTAACATAAGGATGTCTGGCGGAGCCTGGCATCCGTTATTTGAAGGAGCACACCCCATGGATAAAAAACCCGTAAAACTCTTTGACTCTGAATTAAAAGTGATGGACATTCTCTGGAAGGAGGGCGACGTGCCGGCAAGACATGTTGCGGACGCTCTCGCCCGGGAGACGGGCTGGAACAAAAATACCACCTATACCCTCATTAAGCGCTGTATCGGAAAAGGTGCCATCGAGCGTTCGGAACCTGGTTTCATGTGCCATGCCCTCATTCCAAAGGAGGATGTGCAGGAGGCCGAAACCGACGAACTGATCGAAAAGCTTTACGACGGCAGTGCGGAGCGGCTCTTTTCCGCCCTGCTGAGCAGGAAAAAGCTCTCCGCCCGGCAGATCGAAAAGCTGGAGCAGATCGTCCGGGATCTGGAAGCCGAGTAGAGGGGTTTTCCCCTGCCCCGTTTACAGGCGTGCCTAAGCACGCGGAAGGAGCTGGCATGAATTTACTGGAAATGAGCTTTTCCGGAGCGTTCTTTATTATCGCGGTTTTCATAATCCGGACAGCGGCAGTCTACCGTCTGCCCAAAATGACCTTTGTGATCCTGTGGGAAACGGTGCTCTTAAGACTGCTTATCCCGTTTCGCATTCCCTTCCCATTCAGTGTGCATACGCTTATCAGCCTCCGTGTATCCACGCCCCCGTCCGTGGAAGCTCAGGCAATCCCCCTTCCCCCGGCCAAATCACAGAGGCCGCCTCTTACCCTGCAGGAGATGGAGCATCTGGCATCGGAGGGGACGTCTGTTTCTGCCTGGTTTGCCGTCTGGTGCGCAGGGATGATCCTTCTGGCATCATTTTTCGCCCTGGCTTATCTGCGCTGCCGGATGGAATTGCGAACCGCTCTGCCGGTGAACAATGCCTATGCAGAGCGGTGGTTAAAAGAATGCCCGTTGAAACGCCGGGTCTTTATCAGACAGTCAGACAGGATTTCCACACCGCTCACTTACGGGATTTTCCGTCCTGTAATTTTAATGCCCCGGAAAACGGACTGGGAGAGGGAAGAACAGTTACGGTATATTTTCTCACATGAATATGCCCATATCTGCCGTTTTGACGCTCTCACGAAGCTGATTGCGGCATTTGCCCTCTGCATCCACTGGTTCAATCCTCTGGTTTGGGTAATGTACCGCCTTTTCAACCGCGATCTTGAGCTGGCATGTGACGAAAGGGTTATAAAGCAGGCCGGGCAAAAACAAAAATCTGCCTATTCGCTGATGCTGATCGGTATGGAAGCGCAAAAAAGCAGGCTGATGCCCTTTGGCAGCGGCCTGGCCAAAAACCCCGTCGAGGAAAGGATCACCGCAATTATGAAAACAAAACCCGCAACCCCTTTTACCCTTTTATCCGCCTGCCTTCTCGTTCTGATCAGCGTCAGCGCGTTCGCCACCTCCGCGGCGGCCTCAACGGACGACCGCCCCGATGGTATGCCCGCTGCAAATGTAGCGTCGGCAGATGCAGGAAACGTTGCTCCCCACAAAAAGAACTTCGGGTCGATTATCCATGAAAGCGCGGACATTCTCCATTACGAAGACGGCGCTCCCTATATCCACGATATTCTTACGAACAATACGGACAAAACCATAGTGGAAACACAGTATTGTATGCTGGCCTGTGACGAAGACGGCGCGCCATTAAAGCTGTACTGGAATTTCACTGACAGCAGCGCAGAAAGCAGCTATGAAAATATCGTCCGCTCAGAGGAGAACCTTCTTCCCGGCCAGACGGAAAATTACCGCGGCGGCTGGTCGCTGTATGACGGCGGGATCATGGAAGATTTCCCCGGAGCTGGCGACGGCGAAGCCAGCCGCGCCGCCTGGGCGCTCCTTTGTCTGAAGCAGGTGGTCTTTGAGGACGGCGCCGTCTGGGATAACCCGGACTATGAAAGCTGGCTTAAGACCCATGCCGGGCAGAGGATCGGCGTGGACGAATTACAGAATTATTACCCCCATGAATACCGGTTGGAACCGGCTGGTTGGAACCGGCTGATTGGAACCGATTGGCTGAAACCGGCCGGATAAAGCCCGGCTGAGAGCAGATTCACCTCTCTCCCGTTTCCAGCGCCCCCTTCTGCGAAGGTTTCTCTGAGGGGTTCCTCTCTGAGGATTTCCTCTCCGAAAGCTTCCTCTCGAACCGGTCCTTTCTGGTATCTGTGGGAATGGCCGTGGGATACTCCCCGTCGAAGCAGGCGCTGCAATAGCCGCATCCCGGCCCGCTCTCCGTTTCCTCTCCTCCGGCGCCCTTCAGCAGCGCCCCCAGCTCCGATACCGGGAGATATCCAAGAGAGTCCGCGCCGATGATCCGGGCCGTCTCCTGCACGTTATGCCGACAGGCGATCAGATGCTCCTCGGAATCGATATCCGTGCCGTAGTAACAGGGATGGAGAAAGGGCGGGGAGGAGATTCGCATATGAATCTCCCGGGCCCCCGCCTCCCGCAGAAGGCGCACGATCCGCCCGCTGGTGGTGCCCCGGACAATGGAATCGTCGATGAGAACCACCCTCTTCCCCCTGACGCTCTCCTCCACCGCGCTCAGCTTGATCTTCACCTGATCCAGCCGGGCGGACTGGCCCGGCGAGATAAAGGTTCTGCCAATATACTTGTTTTTGATCAGGCCGATGCCGTAAGGGATCCCGGACTCCATGGAAAAGCCCAGGGCCGCGTCCAGCCCGGAGTCGGGCACGCCCACCACGATATCCCCGTCCGGAGAATTCGCATCCCAGGTCTGTCCATCCCAGGGCTGTTTATCCCGGAGCTGTTCATCTCCTGGCCGTTTCTCCAGCGGATATCTTCGCGCCAGTATCCTTCCGGCCTCCACCCTTGCCCTGTGGACAGATACCCCGTCGATCACCGAATCCGGCCTGGCAAAGTAGATATACTCAAAAATGCAGAGCTTTTTCTTCTTTCTGCCGCAGTGCTCCCTGCGGGAGGTGACGCCCTCCGGGCCAAAGACCAGAATCTCTCCCGGCTCCAGATCCCGGACGGGCTCCGCCCCTATGGCCCTCAAGGCGCAGCTCTCCGAGGCCGCCACATACATTCCGTCAGGGGTTTTGCCATAACACAGGGGCCGGAAGCCCCAGGGGTCTCTGGCGCAGATCAGCTTCTGCGCCGACATCAGCACCAGGGAATAGGCCCCCTCCAGCGTGTACATGGCGGCGCTGAGCGCCTCCTCGATGGAGGGCGTGCGCAGGCGTTCCCTGGTCACAATATAGGCGATGATCTCCGTGTCGCTGGTAGTGTGAAAAATTGCCCCCGAGAGCTCTAACTGATCCCGGAGCAGAGCCGCGTTGCTCAGATTGCCGTTGTGGGCAAGGGCCATCTTCCCTTTCTGATGGTTCACCTCGATGGGCTGGACATTGTTCCTGTTTGTGCCGCCCGTGGTTCCATAGCGCACGTGCCCCACCGCCATATTCCCCTGAGGGAGACCTGCGAGAGCATGCGGAGTAAATACCTCGCTGACCAGCCCCATATCCTTGTGGGACGAAAACACGCCGTCGTCATTGATTACAATTCCGCAGCTCTCCTGTCCCCGGTGCTGCAGGGCATAAAGCCCATAATACGCAAGCTCCGCCACAGGGGCGCGCTCCGGCGATATCACGCCAAAGACGCCGCATTCCTCATGTAAATCCATTTCCTCTCCCATCCGTGCTGACCTGAAACTTCCAGCCAGCCGCAAAACGCAGCCGGCTGAAGTAATTTCAGGCCTCCGTTATTCCTGCAAGTGTCCAATCCGTCGTTTTCCCTGCCTATTCCACGTCCTGCAGGGCGTCGTAGCCCTCCTCGCCGGTACGGATTTTCACTACATTTTCCACATCGTAAACAAAGATCTTGCCGTCTCCGATATGCCCGGTGTAGAGAACCCTCTTGGCCGTATCGATCACGCTCTGAACCGGAACCTTGCTCACCACGATATCCACCTGGATCTTGGGAAGCAGGTTGGCCTCCACCTGGACGCCCCGGTAAAATTCCGGTTTCCCCTTCTGCACGCCGCAGCCCAGCACGTGGGAGACGGTCATGCCGGTGATCCCGATATTTATCAGGGCGCTCTTTAAGGTCTCGAATCTCGCCTCCTTGCAGACAATCTCGATCCTGGTAAGCTTCGGCGTCCCCTCCTCCTGCGTAAAAGAAGGAACCTTTTTCACGGGAACGGCCTCCGCCACCGGCGTATCTCCCGTCACAGCCACCGCCTCCTCGAAGCCATAGTCCAGGCTCTCCACCGCAGGTGCGAAATCCGCGTAAGCGCTGGGCAGGCCGTGCTCGGTGCTGTCAAGGCCCTTTACCTCCTCCTCCGGAGAAACCCGAAGGCCGATCGTCTTTTTGATCAGGGCAAACATGATGGTCATGAGAACCCCGGTCCATGCCAGAACCGCCGCGATTCCCAGCGTCTGTACCCCCAGGAGCTTGGGATTTCCAGTATAGAGCAGCCCCTCAAGGCCCGCCGGGGCCGCCGGATTGGCCAGCAGTCCCACCGCCAGCGTTCCCCAGATACCGTTAGCCATATGTACGCCCACCGCGCCCACAGGGTCGTCGATGTGAAGCTTTAAGTCCAGATACTCAACCACCACAACCACCAGAACACCGGAGACCACGCCTACCACGATCGCTCCCAGGGCGTCCAAGGCGTCGCACCCTGCGGTGATGCCCACCAGCCCCGCCAGGGAAGCGTTCAGACACATGGACACATCCGGCTTTTTGTTTTTTATCCATGTGTAAATCATGGTGGTGCAGGTAGCCACCGCCGGAGCAATGGTCGTGGTCAGAAAGATGGAGGCCAGACTCGTTCCGTCCCAGGCCGCCGCGCCGTTAAAGCCGTACCAGCCAAACCAGAGGATAAAGCACCCCAGCGCCCCAAGGGTGATGGAATGTCCGGGAATGGCGTTGACCTTCTTTACCTTTCCATCCTTACCTGTGACATACTTGCCAAGGCGGGGCCCAACCATAATCGCGCCGATCAGGGCCGTGATACCGCCCACAGAGTGGATCGCCGCGGAACCCGCGAAATCATGAAAACCAAGCTGCGCCAGCCAGCCCTGGGAGTTCCACACCCACCCCGCTTCCACCGGGTAAACGAACAGGGAGATTACCCCGGAATAAATACAGTAGGAGACGAACTTCGTCCGCTCCGCCATGGAGCCGGAGACAATGGTTGCCGCCGTGGCGCAGAACACCAGGTTGAACACAAAGCTGGACGCGTTCCCCTCAATGAATCCCCCGAAATCCGTAAAAATATTCAGGTTCGGGATGCCAATGAAGCCGAATACATAATCCTCTGCCATCATCAGGCTGAATCCCAGCGCCACGAACACCACTGTGCCGATACAGAAATCCATCAGATTTTTCATGATGATATTTCCGGCGTTTTTCGCTCTGGTAAAGCCCGTCTCCACCATGGCAAAGCCCGCCTGCATGAAGAACACCAGCGCCGCCCCGATCAGGAACCAGACGCCGAACACCTCGCCTGTAACTGCCTCTTCCACAATTTTTGTAATTTCTTCTACTGCCAACTGGATCTCCTCCTCATTGCCCCGGACAGGGCGGCTCTCACCGCCTCTGCCGTGGGCTTCCTTGCCGTAAAGAAAAAGGCGTCTTCTGTGCCGTTGCACATCAAAGACGCCTTTGCCTTTATCACCTTTTTGATTGTTACCCTGCGTATAAAGAAAGGGCATCCTGAGTTCTGCTCAAGACGCCCTTGCCTTTTACGAGTTGTATTTTACCCGTGTAAAATATATTTGTCAATTCTTTTTTTGCGTGTTCCCTGCCCCGGACGCCCTGTGCTGTCTGAAGCCTTTGTGTATTATCCACACAAAACAGAGAAATCCCCGGCCTGTCCTTCAGCCTGTTTGATGCGATGCCGGGACAGAAACAGCAAACAGCCCGTCGAAATGGATACCGCAGAGCGGCCGGATGGGGATGACGGGACAGAAATTTAACAATAATTTATGCCGGCGAATCCTCTGGCGGTGAGGGCCGCTTCATAATTCTGCCTGTCAATCTGCCGCAGAGCTTCCCGAACTGTGTCGGATAACTCCCTTTCATCCGTATCCTGTACCTTGAATTCCAGGATATATGCGTTGTCCTGTGGTCTCTTCGGCTCCAGCACATAAATGGAAGCACGCTGCAGCGTGCGCAGGTCGCAAGGAATCCTCCCATCTGCGATGGGTCCCTCCTTACGACAATTATCATATCTCCCAAAACCGCTCTCCCGGTTTGAGGTGAGGGTGTACCGGTCCGAAAGCTCCACCATCAGCCCCAGAACAAATCCATGGTAAAACCGCTCCGGCTCCTGCACAGAGGCCGTCTTTCCCGTGTCGAAATAGCTGAAGGTCTCCAGAGCCACCCGGTTCATATAGAGATTCATCGCCTTCACATCGTCCAGAAGCAACGCCCTGATAAACGCATTATAGATGCTATTTTCTGAAAACCAGCCCTGAATCAGGTTTTCAAACATAATCCTGACTTCCTTATTTGTCAGAATCAGGTCATAAGCGGTCCGTCCTGTCTCCTCTGTAAACGTTACCCCCACAACCCTCAGATACCCGCTGGCCAGCAGAAGGCTCCAGATCGCGTTTCTTTTTACGGTAAGCTGATCGTAGACAATCTGCTCGTCAATTTCCATATTCAGCGTTCCTCCCGCCAGTACCCCTTTACATAAGCCTCCTGCATTGGCGTATCGTATTCGTCCAGAAGAATGATCACCTTTTTTCCATAAAAGCGGTACAGATAATTGGACAGGGTTTTCAGGGATGAGGATAAAATATAATTCTCCATATCCGCCGTGACATTTCTGAAAAACCTTTTTTCCTTCTCATTGAGCAGTTCTGTCTCCAGCAGGAAGTCATTCTGGCTGTAGAGCTGCTCGATACTGTAACAGATCATCTTCCTGGCATCCTGAAAGCCGGTCTCCTTGACGTCGGCAAAGCTCAGAAAGATAACCGGGTATGTCCCCTGCAGTTCCCTGTAGCTGTAATGCTCTGATGAGGATTTCTCCGATGAAGATTTTTCTTCCCATATCTCCATCCCCTCAAACAAATCTCCCCTGCCCGCATAGCTGACTGAGAAAAACTTTTCCAGCATGCTCATAGTCAGCGTTTTTCCAAACCTCCTCGGTCTGGTGATCAGCGTCACGCTGTCTCCTCTCTCCCACCACTGCCTGATGAATCTGGTCTTGTCAATATAAAAATAACCCTTTTCTCTGATTGTCGCAAAATCCTGCTGTCCAATCGCTACGGTTCTTACCATATGCTGTCCTTCCTTTTTATCAACCATATATCTGTCGTCGAAATGTATGCCGGGCGCACAAACGCCAGAGCGGCGGTCTTCTCACGAACGGTATTACGGAGATACTTTTTCTTCATTTTACCGCGACAGTATTTGAAATGCAATCATTACAATTGTAGCTGATTATAAAAATTTTCTGTTGACATAAATTTTTTATTCCGCTACGCTTACCCCATGAGTTGTCGGCAGCTCTTTATAAAACACATTTGATAAGGAGCGTATCTGTATGTATCATGCACGTTTTAAGGGAACCCACTACGAAGCCGGTTTTCGGTGGGGCTCTCTGCTGTTTCAGCATCAGAATTTTATTTTGGAGCACATCCCCTTTGAGATCACCAGGGAACGAATCGACTATGCCCGCGCCTGTCTCCCCGTCTATGAAAAATTTTATCCTGAGATTCTGGAGGAGATAAAGGGCCTTGCGGACGGACAGCACAGCGACGTCCGCCCCTTCCAGGCCCTGCTGCTGAGTATGTATGCCATCCCTCCCTCCTGTCAGTGCTCCTGCCTGGCCGTCTCCGACGGCCAACATGTCCTGCTGGGGCGCAACAGCGACTTTCTCCCGGAGCTTGAAAAGCGAAATATGAATGTCATTTACCGTCTCTCAGACGGCACATACGCTTTCACCGGAAATACCACCGCCTTTGTGGAGATGGAGGACGGAGTCAACGAGCACGCTCTGGCCGCGGGCCTGACCAGCGTGTTTCCCACGGCGCGAAAGCCCGGCTTTAACGCGGGGATGCTTGTGCGGTATCTGCTGGAAAAATGCCGGACGGTGAAGGAAGCCCTGGCCCATGTCCGGCGCCTTCCCATTGGCTCGGCCCAGACGCTGACGCTGGCAGACCCTGCAGGCCATATCGCGCTGGTGGAGTGTAACGCCCGAAGGACAGCCATTGCCGATTTTGCCCCGGAGAACAGCTTCGATGCGCAGCAAGCCGGAACGAACCAATTCGGAGCAGAGGAACCGGAAGCAAACAGGTTCAATGGGGAGGCATCCAGAACGGGGCACGCAGGAACAGCCAGCTTCTTCGTATGCGCCACCAATCGTTTTCATCTGCCGGAGATGGCGGACTGCAATCCGCCTGGAATCGACGACTGGTTTGCCGGGCGGCGCTGGCAGACCCTGCACTCCTGTCTGGGCGAGAGCGCTTCAGCTCCCCCGCTTTCCCTGGTTCAGGAAATATTGTCCGGTAAGCGCGGGTTCCTGTGCCAGTACGAGCGCCGCACCGGAAAGGACACGGTGTGGTCCGTCGTCTATGATCTGAGACAGAAAAAGATCTGGCGTTGTGAAAAAAATCCGTCCCGCGGAGCGTTCCGGGAGGATTGCAGGTTCCGGATGCGCTGAACCGGTTTGCAGGAAAAATTTATATTCCCATTTTTCCCGTTTGGATTTACAATAAAGATATGTGAAAAAGAAACGGAGAAAACTGCAGATGAAATCCATGAGCTACGAAGAAAAATACCAGCTGATGACCCAGACTCCCATCAGCCGTCTGATCCCCAGGCTGGCGGTGCCCACCATCATCAGTATGCTGATCACTTCTATTTATAATATGGCCGACACCTTTTTCGTCAGTCAGCTGAGCACCAGCGCCTCCGGGGCGGTGGGCGTGAATTTTTCCCTGATGGCCATGATCCAGGCCATCGGCTTCACCCTGGGCATGGGAAGCGGCAATTTCATGTCGAGAATGCTGGGGGCAAGGGAGCAGGAAAAGGCCCGGAGGGCCTGCTCCACGGCGGTCTATACCGCCCTGGCCCTGGGGCTTTTACTGGCGGTTTCGGGGATTGCCAATATCGACTCTCTGGTGCGGATGCTGGGCGCTACGCCCACCATCGCCCCCTATGCCAAAGACTATGGGCGCTATATTCTCATCGCAGCCCCTTATATGACCGTCTCCTTTGTGTTTAACAATCATCTGCGCTCCCAGGGGAACGCCGCCCTCTCCATGATCGGCATCACCACCGGCGGTATTCTGAATGTGATCCTGGATCCGGTGCTGATCTTCGGCTTCGGGCTGGGGATCTCCGGGGCGTCCATCGCCACCATTTTCAGCCAGTTTGTGAGCTTTGTGATTCTGCTGGTGCTGGTGATCCGTTCCGGAAACGTGTTAAAGCCCACGCCCCGGTATTTTACCCTGAAAGGCTGGGTCTACAGAGAGATCCTTTCCGCCGGGATGCCCACTCTGGGGCGTCAGGGGCTGGCCAGCGCGGCCTCCGTATTCTTAAACGTGGCGGCCTCCGGCTTCGGGGACGCGGCTGTGGCGGCCATGTCCATCGTTACCCGGATTATGATGTTCATCAACTCGGCGCTGATCGGCTTCGGCCAGGGCTTCCAGCCCGTGTGCGGCTTTAATTTCGGCGCGAAACGCTACGACCGGGTGCTGGAGGCCTATTTCTTCTGCCGCCGGGTGGCGCTCGTCTTTCTGCTTACCATGGGCGTTATCATGTTCGCCGTCTCCACGCCCATTATGAAGCTCTTTCGCCGGGAGGACGCGGAGGTGATCCGCATCGGCGCGCTGGCCCTGAAAATGCAGTGCGTCCTCCTTCCCTTTCAGTCCTACACCATCATCGGAAACATGCTCACCCAGTCCATCGGCTACAGCTTCCGGGCCACCCTTACCGCCATCAGCAAGCAGGGGCTGTTCTTTATCCCGGCGATCCTGATATTGCCCCGGCTTTTCGGCATCCCGGGGCTGCAGCTTGCCCAGCCGGTGGCGGACGGACTGACCTTTGTACTGACCCAGGTGATTGTGATGATGGTGGTCAGGGAGCTGCGGGGGTTTTGCAGCGCTGAAAAAACGGATGCGCATTAGAAGTGCCGTTCACGCGGCGGAATGTGAGGGAATATGAATCAGGAAACCACAAAACAATTATTTTCCGGAAGGGATTTACGAAAACTGATCATACCGCTGATTTTTGAGCAGGCGCTGGCCATCACGGTGGGCATGGCGGACACCATGATGATCTCCTCCGTGGGGGAGGCCGCCGTCTCCGGCGTCTCGCTGGTGGATATGATCAATATCCTGATGTTCAACATCATGGCGGCGCTGGCAACCGGCGGCGCGGTGGTCACCTCCCAGTTTCTGGGCGCCAGGCGCAGGGACGAGGCCCGCAAATCCGCCGTCCAGCTTCTGTATACGGTGATCTTTGCCGGCGTGACGCTGGGCGCGCTGACGGTGCTGGTCAGACGTCCCATGCTGCGGCTGTTTTTCGGGCGCATTGAGGCGGACGTGATGGAAAGCGCGCTGATCTATCTGACCATATCCGCCTTTTCTTTCCCCTTTCTGGCAGTGTACAATGCCTGTGCGGCTCTGTTCCGCTCCATGGGAAATTCGCAGATCACCCTGAAGGTCTCCATTCTGATCAACCTGATCAATGTGGCGGGCAACGCCGTGTGTATCTTTGGTCTGCACATGGGAACGGCGGGGGTGGCGATCCCCTCCCTGATCTCCCGTGCCGTGGGAAGTATCGTGCTCTATGTTCTCCTGCGCAATCCGGAGCTGGAGATCTGCTTTCTGAAAGGTCCTTTCCGCCCGGACCTGAAAACAGTGAAAAAGATTCTCTACATCGGTATTCCCAGCGGCGTGGAAAACGGGATCTTTCAGTTGGGCCGGGTGCTGGTGGTCAGCATCATCTCCGGCTTCGGTACGGTTCAGATTGCCGCCAACGGCGTGGCCAACAACCTGGACAGCGTGGGCATTATCATCGGCAACGCCGTCAACCTGGCCATGATCACGGTGATCGGCCAGTGCGTAGGCGCGGGCGATGAAAAGCAGATCCGTTTCTATACCCGAAGGCTTCTGCTCATCACCTATATTCCCACCGTTATTTTAAACGTGGTCGTCTTTCTGAATCTGAACTGGATCCTGGCGCTGTACGGGCTGAGTGAGGAAACCACCCGTCTGGCCCGGACGCTGATTTTCATCCACAACGGATGCGCCTGCGCTCTTTGGCCCCTGTCCTTCACCTTCCCCAACATGCTCCGGGCCTGCAACGATGTGCGCTATACCATGGTGGTTTCCATTGTCTCGATGTTTCTTTTCCGGATCGGATTCAGCTATCTGATCGGCGTGCGCCTGGGCTATGGGGCCATCGGGGTGTGGATCGCCATGGTTCTGGACTGGATCTGCCGGGTAATATGCTTTCTTCTGCGCTATGCCGGAGGAAAGTGGAGAAGGCTGGCGGGGCTGGATTTGCAGCTTACGGAATGAAAGGTTTACGGGAAATGTTCAGATCATCCCCTCCTTTATCACATCATAATCCCGCAGCACCTTCTCGATCACGGTCCCTCTGATCACCCGCAGAACGGGCTTTTTCAGAGCGTTTAAGGGACCGGGCAGTGTGATCTCAAGCGGGGACTTGCCGTCCATGAGCTTCACGCTACTGGAAAGAAGCTCTCTGATGTCATAGACGCTCCCCCACACCTCCGGCACGCCTCTGTCCACGCCGAGCAGACCGTACACCGCCTCCATGGCGGTACGCACCGAGTATTCGGTGGTGAAAACCGTATCTCTGGGCGTCTCTGCAAACTGTCCCAGGAAGGCGAAGTTCACACACCCGTCCGGAATCACGTCAGGACGATCTCCCTTTGTCCTGGGCATGAAAAAGGCGGTGATATAGGGCATCATGGTGGGAACGCAGACCGCGCTGTGCTCCGCCAGCTCCGGGATCTCCTCTGCCGGAACGCCCAGATGGTAGAGCCATTCCTCGGTGATCTCCCTGCCGGTACACTCCCGCATGGGCTTTTTCACGAAATCCCCGGGAACGTCCGTGAACAGGCCGTACACCCAGACGCAGACCTTATCCGGATCCTGCTCCTTAAACTGTCCCTGCCGGTTGATGGTCCAACTCATGAGCCAGGAGGAATCCTGACAGCTCACGATGCCTCCGGTGACTACCCTGCCGCTCTTTGGATCGCGCTTGCAGATCTCCGTAATATAAGGAAGGATCTTATCATCCAGCGTGGTGACGGTTGCGGATTCCCAGTTGGTCTTCGCAATATCGGAACAGAACTTTTCGGGATGCCCGAAGCACGGATCCTGTCTGGCGATATTTTTCCACAGGCTCCAGCAGCCGCTGGTGCGCACCTCTGCGTCCCCGTTGGGGGCATGGTTCTGATCGCCGTACACGGTTCCCTCGGTGCAGCTTCCGTTGGTCACAAACACCAGATCATTCTCGGTGAGCATGATCCCCTTTTCCACGCCCTTTACCCTGCACTCAATGGTTCTGGCTATCTTTTTGCCGTTTTCCCTCTCGAAGATCACGTTGGTCACCTCCGTGTTGAACCGGAAGTCCACTCCCGCCTCCTCCAGGTATCTCTGCATGGGAAGGATCAGGGATTCATATTGATTGTATCTGGTGAATTTCAGCGCGCTGAAATCCGGCAGTCCCGCGATATGATGGATAAAGCGCTGGAAATACAGCTTCATCTCCAGTGCGCTGTGCCAGTTCTCAAAGGCAAACATGGTCCGCCAGTAGAGCCAGAAGGTGGAGTCAAAGACTTCCTCGTCGAACACGTCCTCGATGGTTTTGTCATAGAGATCCTCGTCCCTGGTCATGAACAGCTTCATGATCTCCATACAGCCCTTCTGGCTTAAGTTAAATCTGCCGTCCGTGTGGGCGTCCTTTCCCTGCTCCTTCGTGGCCCGGCACAGGGAAAAGTTGGGATCCTCCTTATTCAGCCAGTAAAACTCATCCAGCACCGACGCTCCGGGGATCTCCAGGGAAGGGATGCTGCGGAACAGATCCCAGAGGCACTCGAAGTGGTTTTCCATCTCGCGGCCGCCCCGCATCACGTAGCCTCTGGTGGCATCGTAGATCCCGTCGCAGGCTCCCCCTGCAATGTCCATGGCCTCCAGAATATGGATGTGGGAGCCGGGCATCTGTCCGTCCCTCACCAGAAAGCACGCCGCCGCCAGAGACGCCAGTCCGCTCCCCACCAGGTAGGCGTTCTTCTCCTCCACCCCTTCCGGCTTCAAGGGCCTTGCAAAGGCCTCGAAGTTGCCGTTGGTGTAGCAGATCCCCCTGCTGTTCTTTTCGTTCCTGCCGATCTCTGTGTTGCGGTAGGGATTTTCCGTGGAGATCGTTCCACCGGAAATTTTCTCACGGAAGGCTTTGCCTGTGTCGCCCTCGCCTGCCGCCTTTTTGTGATTCCTCGCCGCCACGGCCGCCGCCCCCGCGCCTGCCGCCAGCACCGCTATTCCAAGTCCTACGCTTTTTTTGTCTGCCATATGTCATACCGCCTTTCCATCTGGTTTTGTTATTTGCTATGGTGCTATCCTATCCCTTTGAAAGGCTGTTTTCCACTTACAAAAGAGGCGGAATGATAAAAATTTAATCATTCCGCCTCTTTTGATAAAAAGTCGTCTGTCCTGCACGCCGTCCGGTCAGGCCGACTGCTCGAAGTTGGAAATGGATCTGGTAATACTTCCGTGGAGGGTGAGGCTCATCTTCCTTACGATCTCCCCGTAGTCGTCCTTCATCCCCCGGTCGATCCAGTCCAGCATGATCCCCACAAAGCCAAATTTATAAAACTCCGCGATAAACGCCTTATCCTCTGCGGCCAGCTCCGTCCCCACGCACTTTTCCTCCACCACGGCGGCGATCAGGTCGAAGGAGAGCTTATAGAGATAATTCTCCACCTTCTCCCTTCCCACGCCCCGGTAAATGTTGAGGATAAAAGGCCGGTTCTCCATCACCGCCTCAAAAATCTGCCGCATTCCCTCCTGCCAGGTGTCGTAGGTTTTCTTTCCCTGCAGCGCCCGCTTCCCGTCCTCCACGCACACCCACTCCGCCAGATCGTAGATATCCTTAAAATGATAGTAGAAGGACATCCGGCTGATGCCGCAGTCCGCCGTCAGGTCGGCGATGGTGATTTTGTCGATGGGTTTGTGCAGGAGGAGCTTTTTCAGGGACGCCTCCAGCGCAGATTTTGTCGTGTTCATCTATTCGCCTGCCTCCTTCGTCCCATCCCTCATATTTCCACAAAGGGCATTTCCGTCATGCGAAGATCCGTACAGCCGTAGGGCTGTAAAAAGATTTCCTGTGGCTCTCCCAGAGCGGCGGCCTGCTCCGGAACGGCCCCGCAGATTCCGTCCTTTTCCTCCCATGCCACGGGAACCATTCTGGTTTTTATCCGAAGAGGCGGATTTTCGGGAGAAAAGGGATATTCACCAATCTCTCCCAACTCCGGCTCAAAGCGCCGGGAACAGAACCCATAGTTCCACGGGGAGTCCGGGAGCATCTCATAGTCACAGTAGGGAAACTTTCGCTCAACCCCGTCCCTGACGTATTCCAGCCTGCGCACTTTCGCGCGCACCGGCAGGGAGAATACCAGCGGGCCGCGGACATACGCCTTCCCGCCTCCGGGCCGGTCCACAAGCTCCCCTTCCATGTTCAGTGTGATGGGAAGCCGCACTGTCCCCTCCCAGCGCCGCCGTATGACAAAATAGCTTCCGGGACGGGCTTTTTCTCCGTCCACGCTGGCGCTTTTCACAAAGCCCGGAATCCGGACGGAAATCTCCAGCTCCACAGCCTCATCCGCCGTCACCTCCAGAACTGCGTCGTCACGGAAGGGGTACTCTGATCTGACGCGCACATTGATTCTCTTTCCTTCCCGCACCGTCTGCGCACTGAAAGGCGTCAGCAGATTGACTGCCAGCCCCTGGTCGCACTCCATGATGGAGGAGAGGACGAATTTGGGCCAGGCCTGATTAAAATTGGCCGTACAACAGCCAAAATGGGGCTCGAGTCCAAACATGTTGGCCTCCCCGTTATTGGAATTGAAGGGGATGGACTCCTCCGGGTATTTCCTGGCGCTGATCTGGTTGGTCATCTGAACATACTGATGAGCCCACATATCCGCCGTGGTGGTCGCCGGGAGAGAGTTGAAGGCCTCCTTCTCCAGAAGATCCCCCCAGAAGCCGTTTCCGCTCTGTGCAAGGAGCACCTCATAAGAATACATGGCCTCCGCCACGCTGCAGCATTCGCTCCCCTGGGTGGCCCCGTCCCCGGAGAGGCACTCGTCCCCTGTGAAATGGCCTGTGACCATGCTGTTGTGCTTCATCAGCGTCCGATACATGTGAAGGGCGAAGGCGTCGGGATCCTCCCCTGTCATCCGGGACATGAGCGCTCTGCTTTTCAGCGCCATGGCCGTATTGACCACATGGTTGATCTGGGTCCAGTATCTGTTCACCCCCGGCCGGGCAAAATCAAATCTGTCATAGAGCTTTTCATAGTCGATTCCCTCCGCCTCCAGCAAAACCGCCAGATCCTGCATCCACTCCCGGGGCCTTCGCTCATACAGCCACCAGAGCGGGATCAGGCATTCATACCATCTGGCCGCGGCCCAGCCAAAGAGGGTATGGACACTGATATGGGAGAGAAGCTGCTTCATGGCCCGGTAAACCGCCTCCTCAATCCGCTCATCCCCCGTACATTCCTCGTACAGTACCAGCACCTTACAGATCAGAAAGGCCGGCCAGACGTCATAGCCGCCCCTTTCCTGCTCTGTACAGGGACAGATCCAGCCGTCCTCATCCTGCCCTGCAAGGATGGCGTCCACATATCTTTTCGCACGGCCCTTCAGCTCTTCGTCGTCCAGCAGAAAGGCCAGCGGGATAAATCCGTCCAGCCAGTAGGGAACCCTTTCCCAGCCGTCCTTATCGCCCCCGATCCATCTGCTCTCCCGGATATCCGGCCATACCAGATCCAGATGCCCTGACAGCCCCCGGGCCTGGATCTCAAGCTGTCTTTTCAGCCACCCCTGCGGTCTGATCTGCCTGGCGGTGAGCCGTCTGTATTTTTCTTTCCTCATTGCAGCCTCCCTGCTGCCGCCCACAGGCGGCTCTCAAATCAGAGGAGGGGACTCTGTGCCCCCTCAGCCCTGTTCTCCTCCGATACGGATCACGGCCTTCACAATATCCGCCTTGTTGTGTACGCTGTAATCCATAGCCTTCTGCGCCTCGTCCAGCTCGAAAATGTCGGTCACGATCCCTTTCAGGTTCACCTTTCCGGCAGCGACCGCCTCGATGGCCATAGGGTAGATGTGGCGGTAGCGGAACACGGTCTTAAAGGTCAGCTCCTTATCCAGCGCAAGGCTCATGGGCAGGGTCATCTCCCCGCTTTTGCCATAGCCCACCAGAACGATGGTTGCGCCCTTTTTCGTCATATGGATGGTCTGAGCCGTGGTGGTCTGGGTCCCTGCGGTCTCGATGGCCAGGTCACAGCCCTTCCCGCCCGTAAGTCTTCTCACCTCCGCCACCACGTCCTGCTCTCCGGCATGGATCACGCCGTCCGCTCCCAGCTCCAGGGCCTTCTGCAGACGCTTTTCCATCAGATCCGCCACATAGACCCGTGACACGCCCATTGCCTTTAAGGCCATCATGGTTACCAGGCCGATACACCCCGATCCCATCACCACGGCCGTCTGCCCCGCCCGTGCGCCGCCCTGCATGGCCGCGTGGAAGCCCACCGCCAGGGGCTCGATGAGCGCGCCCTCCAGAGTGCTCACATTGTCCGGCAGCTTAAAGCACAGATCCGCCTCATGGGCCACATACTCCTGAAATACGCCGTCCACCGGCGGGGTGGCAAAGAACACCACATCCGGGCAGAGATTGTAGCGTCCCGTCTTGCAGAATTCACAGTGTCCGCAGGTTTTGCCCGGCTCCAGGGCCACCCGGTCCCCCGCCTTCAGATGATGCACATCCTTTCCCACCTCCACCACCGTTCCCCCGGGCTCATGGCCCAGCACAAAGGGCGGCTCTACCACATAATCCCCAATGGCCCCGGACTCATAGTAGTGCAGATCGCTTCCGCAGATACCCACATACTCAAGCTTTACCAGCACCTCGTTATCCTTTACCGCCGGGATCGGACGCTCCTCCAGGCCCATCCTTCCGATTCCCGTCATAACCGCAGTTTTCATGGTTCCTTCCATTGTCAGTCTCCTTTCTCAGCAAACAGGCAGCCCCGCACCCTCCTCAAAACAGTTCTCTGGCCTTCTGCATCCGCTCCGCCACAGGCACATGAAAAGGACATCTGCCCTCGCAGGTCCTACATCCGATGCAGTCCGACGCGTTGGCGCGAAGCGCCTCGTAGTGGGCCCGGACCGTTGCCGGAACCTGACTGTGCATGACGGCCAGATCGTACAGCTTGTTCACCATGGCGATATCGATCCTGGCGGGGCAGGGCGCGCAGTGCCCGCAGTATGTACACTGTCCTGTGGAAAACGCATGGCTGGGGGCCGACGCCAGAACGCTGGCATAATCCTTTTCCTCCTCCGTTGCCGTCTCGTAGGCCACAGCGTCGTACACATGCTGCGGCGTGTCAAATCCCACCATCACCGAAGCCACCGCCGGCCTGGTCAGGGCATAGTGCAGACACTGTACCGGCGAAAGAGCCACTCCAAAGGGCGAGCGTTCCGGATCGAAGAGCCGTCCTCCGGCATACCCCTTCATCACCGTGATGCCCACGCCGTTCTGCTCACAGAGCTTATAGAGCTCCTCCCGCTCCGGCGCGATCCCTCCCAGCCTTTCATCGTACTGCTCCGCAAAATATTCGTCGATATTGCTGACGGGGGGAAGCATGTCGAAGGCCGGATTCACGCTGAACAGGATCATCTCAATCTCCCCCTGGCAGGCGGCCATTCTGGCCGTATCCGGATTGTGGGTGCTCATGCCGATATGCCGGATAACGCCCTCCCTTTTGAGCTGCCGCACATACTCCATAAATTCTCCGCCTGTAACCTGCTCAAACTCCTGCACATCGTCAATATAGTGGATCATCCCCAGGTCGATGTAATCGGTCTGCAGCCTTGCCAGCAGATCCTCAAAGGCGGGCCTGACCTTTTCCAGCTCCCTGGTCCTGACATACTGTCCGTTTTCCCACGTGGAACCGATATGTCCCTGGATCATCCACCGCTCTCTCCTGCCCTTCAGCGCCAGTCCGATATTGGAGCGCACGCCTGGCTCCGACATCCAGCAGTCCAGGATATTGATCCCTTCCCTGTCGCAGACATCGATCACCTCTTTTACTTCCTCCGTGTTATGGCGCTCCAGCCACTCCCCTCCAAGACCGATCTCACTGACCATCAGGCCCGTTTTTCCAAGCTCCCTGTATCGCATATAAGTAACCCTTCCTTTCCCTCGGTAATTATGGAAATTATAGCGTATACGGGGATGCTTTTCAACCGGTTATCCCGGAAAAGAAAGCCCGCCGGCCTTTACATCAGCGTCAGATCGCACCTCTGGCGGATCCGGCATTGTGCAAAATATTTCTCCTCCATGGGGATCCACCGCTCCCGGAACACGCGGGCTTTCTCCTGCCCGTCTCTTATACGGATCCGGCGCATCTGCTCCTGCGGCTCGACGTCGCAAAAGACGGCGAGATCCGCATATGCGCCGAAGCGCGGATGCAGGCTGTAGGAGCCCTCCACAATGCGTATCCGCGTATCCCCGATTACGCGCTCCTGCCCATAATCCATTCTTCCGCAGTCAAATTTCCGGTAGGAAAAGGGGCCCGGCAGGGAAAGATGAGGAAGGACCTCCTGTTCAAATCGCTCATAGTGGACGTTTCCCCCCGGCTGTTCCAGCCGCTCAGGGGTACGCAGCTGCGCCGGCAGGAAAAAATCGTCCATGGCTGTCACGTCCGCCTCCAGAAGGCGCGCAAGCTGCCGGGCCAGGGTGGACTTGCCCGAAGCCGCCCGCCCGTCTATGGCAATAATATAAATTCCATCCCCCGTATCCTCCCGGGCCAGGCGCTCCAGCACTGACCGGATACGGGGATTTTGCTCTGTAAGCTTCTCAGTCCTGTCCATACGTGGGATACCTCATCGGGATGAGCCTGGCCTTTTCCAGCGCAAAGACGATGGACGGGATCAGGGCAAGCTGGATCAGAAGGCCCGGCCAGGCGGTAATGAAATAACCGGCCGCCCAGGCGCCCAGGGAGTAGCTTCCGGGGGCAAAGATCAGCGCCCTGGAGACGCCCGCTGCGATTCTGCCCCCCAGCAGCGCCGTCACAAGACTGATGTAGAGATCCGGATAAAGCTTCCCGGTGTGGACAAGCTGCATCAACATTCCCGCAATCCACCCGTAAGCGGCCAGCTCGATGAGCATGGAGGGCAGATAGGCGGCTGTCGGCATCCCGGTCAGCAAAGAGGAAAGGGCAGGCCCGGCCAGACCGCACAGAAGGCCGAAGGGCCAGCCGCAGACGAGGCCGCACAAAAGAACCGGCATGTGCATGGGGCCATAGATATTCCCGGCGTTGGGTATGGCGTGGAACGCCATGGGCAGCACCACGCAAAGAGCAATACATGCGGCGGTGAGGATGGATTTTTTTACATAGGATAATTTTGTCATGGAATCAATACCTCCGTTATTTTCATAAAATGCTTTCAAGAACACAAAACAGGCAGGAGAGCAGGAGCGCCGCCATATCCCCGGACCGGAGCCTGCGCTTTCGGAAGACGGCCCCTTTCCCGACCCTGCGATACCCCCTGGCCTCCATGGCCACGGACAGCTCGTCCGCCCGCCGGAACGCCGAGAGAAATACCGGAACCACCAGCGGAAGAAAGCTCCTGGCCTTTTCCATCAAATTTCTACTCTCAAAACGGGCCCCTCTGGCCGTCTGGGCCATCCGGATCATCGCCGCCTCCCGGGCAAAGGTGGGGATAAACTGGATGGCGATCCCCAGAATCATGGCCACATCCTGTACGGGAACCCCCACATATTTCAGCGGAAAAATCAGGCTCTCCACAGCGCCCACCATCTCCAGCGGCGGGGTGGTGGCCACCAGAATCCCGGCCAGCGCCATGGCCAGGGCCACGTGCAGAACCACGTGGGCTCCCTGCACAGCCCCTTCCCGGGAAATGTGAAAAATCCAGAAGCGGTACGCCGGCCCTTCTCCTTCAAAAAACAACGCATTCATCAGGAAAATCACCCCAAAAAACAGCCGCATATGCCTTATGCCGCGCAGGACGCCGCCAGGTCCGACTCCGGAGCATCGGGCGCTCAGAGCGATCAAAGCGATGATCAGAGCGTATCCTGCCAGGGTATCGCAGAGAATCACAGCCCCCAACAGCAGCAGCATACATAACAGTTTTATAAAGGCGTCCATTCTGTGGATGGGCGAGCTGCCCTCCACATAGCCCCCTGCGGGCATGAAATTCACAGGCATTCACCTTCTTTCACATATCTTCTGATCTCCTCCACCAGCGTCTGATACTTCGTGACCGCGGGCGAGGGGAGGATCCCTCTCTCATACAACCGCCGGGCAATGCCGCACACCTGGCCCGCCCCGGCGATTGCCTCCGGGCCGCCAAAAAGGGTCTCCGGCGTCCCATCCCCTGTCAGCCTTCCCTGATCCAGCATAAGGATTCTCCCGGCGTACTCGCAGAGCGCGTCGGCGTTGTGGGACACCATCAGGATGGTGGTTCCCTGACGATTCAGTTTTGCGCTCAGTTCCAGGAACGCCGTCCGGCCAAATGGGTCAAGCCCCGCGATGGGCTCGTCAAAAATCAGGATCCGCGGCTGTGCCGCCAGCACCCCGGCAATGGCCACTCTGCGCTTTTCCCCGCCGGAGAGGGACAGGGGAGACTTTTTTCGCACCGCCTCCCAGGAAAAGCCCATGGCCTCCAGAGCTCCCTTTACCCGCCGCTCCCGCTCGTCCTTTCCCAGACCGCTGTGCTTTAAGACAAAGGCCACATCCTTTTCCACCGTGGTCTCGAAAAGCTGATACTCCGGATACTGGAAGACGATTCCCACCTTCCCGCGAAGGGCCAGCCGGTCATAGCCGGGGGCGTTGATATCCTCGCCGTCTATCAGAACCTGACCCCGGTCGGGCGTAAGGAGCCCGGCGATCAGCTGGATGAGCGTTGATTTTCCACAGCCGGTATGTCCCATAATGCCCACAAATTCCCCGTCCTCGATTTTAAAGGAGACGTCTTTAAGAGCCTCCTGCGCAGAAGATGTCCCGCTCCCGTAAGAACAGGAGAGATTTTTCACTTCAATCCACATAACGCCTCCACCAGCTCCTCCTGTGTCAGCGGGCAGAAGGGAAGCCGGATCCCGCTCTCTGACAGGTCGAAATATATCCGCACCGTCACGGGCGGCACAAGCCCGGCCCGCTCAAGCAACGCAGGATCGGTGAGAATCTGACGGGGGCTGCCGCTTCTGAGAATCCTGCCCTCCCCCATCAGGAAAACCTGGTCTGCCTGGACCGCCTCCTCCACGTAATGGGTAATCATGATGATGGTTTTGCCCGTCTGGCGGAGCCTTTCCAGGTAAGAAAGCACCTCATCGCGCCCCTGCGGGTCCAGCATGGAGGTGGCCTCATCGAACACAATTACCTCCGGCTCCATGGCAAGTACCCCGGCCATGGCCACCCTCTGCTTCTGCCCGCCCGAGAGGGTGTGGGGCGAACGCCGCTCAAAACCGTCCATTCCCACCAGAGAAAGGGCCGCTCCCACCCGATCCGGGATCTCCTCCTGCGCTGCGTCATAATTGCGCAGGCCGAAAGCCACGTCCTCCTCCACAATGGAGGAGACGAACTGATTGTCCGGATTCTGGAACACCATCCCGCACAGACGCCTCAGCTCCCGGATATGACTCTCGTCCGCAGCATTTTTCCCCAGCACGGACAGCTCCCCCTTCTGAAGGGGCAGGATCCCGTTCAGATGCTTTACCAGCGTAGATTTTCCACAGCCGTTGGCCCCCAGGATCACCGCAAACTGGCCCTTTTCAATTTCCAGAGAGACATCCTTAAGGGCGGCTCCCACGTCCCTTTCGCAGCTGTCGTAGGTAAACGATATCTGTTTTCCCGTCACGGCGGACATTTTTCCACCTCTTTTCTTTCTCCATCTTTACAATCGGGCGAAGGCAATTGTTCCCCTGTACGGGGCTGCACAGAAAAAGACTGCTGTCTTCCGCCTTCTGGCAGATTACAACAGTCTTCCTGACTATCCATTCCATCTTTTCAGCTTGTCATTGCACGCCGCACAGAAAATCCCTGTGAGAATAACGTGCCTTTCGTCTTTCACACTTCCCGGCGCGGCATTCATTCCACAGAACGCGGCGCGGCTTCTGCCACCGGCTTCTGCCACCGGCTTCTGCCGGTTTCTTCCGCCGGGTAGGCCCGGCAATCCTGATCCAGTATGACACAGCCGCGGAGAATTTGCAACATTTTTCTGATATCAGAAAAAACTGAATCATTTTGAGATTAACAGACGGCGGCTACTCTCCCAGCTTCTCCCCGATCTTCGAAATGCAGTCCCCGATCAGCTGCGCCGTGGTGTTCCTCTCGATTCCCGCAATATAATTATTGCAGAGATTCATGGGCAGAAAGATCCGCAGGGCGTTACTCTGCCCCACTGCCACCGCCATCTTAGGCGTGATCTCGCCCCACAGGGAATCCGCTATGGCGATCCCTACCGGCCCCACAATCACATCCGCCGTGCGGCATCCCACAAGCACCGCGTTTTCCCCGGTGGCCGCACGGTCTGCCCCGGCCCTCAGCATCGCCTGGGTGGCAAGCACATTCGTCCCCACCGCCGTCACCGTCTGATCCGGAAAAGCTCTTTTTATATTTTCAACCAGCTGACGGCCAACGCCGCCCCCCTGCCCGTCTATCACAAGAATGTTCATTTTTATACCTCTGCATATCACAGGCTACGCCTGGGATACTGCACCAATAAAGAGTTTGGAAGTTTACTTCCAAACTTCTGCTCCTGTCATCTGCCTGTCCGCCTAAGCCGCTCTTATGGCATATCAGTCTGCTGCCCGCCATACTTCCCCAGATAACCGCGGGCCGCCTCTTCATCAAGGGAGAAAATCCTCTGCAGCTTTTCGAGAATCCTTGCCGGCGATCTCCCTTCGCTCTGATTATCCAGGATCAGCGCTCTGATTCCCTGCTCAAGTCCCCGTCCGATCCCTTCATTCAGCAGCTCCTCTCTCCAGTCCTCCATGGCCTTACACATATCCACCCTGTCCCCTTTCCTGTATCTATCCTTTCGTCTGGCCATCTGCGGCTGATCGATCATCACGCTGATGGCGTCAAAGGTGTCCTCATCCAGCCCCCTGATCCGTTTCTCATTGTCCGCACAGTATCTCTCAAGCTCCTTTTTACTTTTTCTCCGTTTCAGAAACCCCACCAGCTCGCGCACTCCGGTTCTGAAATTTTCTTCCTCGAGCTCTGAGAGCGTCACCAGATTTATGTGGTAATCTGCAATATACCGTCTGAAAATTTCGTTCTCTTTGTCCCAGTTTAGCATATCCTCAAGCGTTCTGCAACCGTCGTATTCCTCTGTTCCGTGATAGAACACGATCGTAATCACGGGACTTAATCTGTCATTCTTTTTCATTCCTGAGAGAAACTCCGCTCCGCTTAATCCGGCCTTCTCCCCGCGGTACTTCGCCTGCAATGTCCGGAGCTGTCTTTTGTACTCCAGAACATCATATTCCATACATCTTACAGGCATGGCGTAGTGAATCATCTCCTGATTTTCCACCCCGATCAGAAGATAACTGCCTCCCCTGTAAACCTTTCTGAGAATGTCTCTGGCCCGGTTTTGCCTGGAGTACACGCTCTGGCATTCCTGCACCTGCTCCGGCCTTATCACCTCCCGCCCCTGATACAGGCTTCCGTTCACAAAATCAGTAAATCTATCCGGCTTTTCCAGATATCCGCACATCACATTATTCTTTTGTCCCACAGGTGGAATCATACTCCTTTCACTCCGGATCCTTCCCACACATCCTGTCTTATCATAATCAACTGGAAACATCGGCGATACCGCCATGAAACGGGCAGGGCTTCTCCCACACCCGCCGCGCAGAGCGCGCACTGCACAGGCAGCGAATCCTGTCGTACGCACATAAAATTAAGAATTTCCGATATCCTTTCAGATACGAACATGATACCATATCCTGGAGAAAAAGAACAGTTAAAAAGACGAAAGTTTATAAAAATTTAATCCGGCGGCACCCTCCCTCCGCCCTGTCTGCGGGAAGAATGGCTGTTTTTCCTCCTGTCATATGTCATAGGGCTCCTCATCCAGATATACCTTTGAACCGGTGGCTCCCCGTTGTCCCTGATATTTGCCGCAATAGGGCCTCATAGCCGCCTGATCCATCCGTGCAAATACCAGCTGTCCTATTCTGTGACCGGCCTGCAGCTCGATGGCGCAACGGTTCGCATTGAACAGCTCCAGCGTGATTTCGCCGGAAAAGCCGGGATCAACCCAGCCGGCGTTCTGAATAAACAGTCCCATACGGCCAAGGGAGCTTCTCCCCTCCACAAATGCGGTCAGGTTATCGGGCAGGCTGATATATTCCCTGGTCGTTGCCAGGACAAACTGTCCCGGCAGGAGCAGATATTTCTCTGCGTGTATCTCCTTATATCTTATCTCCTGCCTGAAGGTGAGAATTGCCGCGGAGGAATCCTCCACAACACTGAATGTATTTCCCAGCTTTATGTCTACGCTTGCAGGCTGAATCTGATTATCCTGAAGCGGCGATATGGATAATGTGCCCTCCTGCAGTAACGATATAATTGTTTTATCCGACAAAATCATTGATTTACCCTCTTTATTTATTGTGGCGGGCCATCTGCACGGCAGCGGCGGCGGATTCCTGCAATATATAGTGCCAATATTTTCATATATCGGATACATATTATAGAATTACTGATTTTTGCGACAGCCTCATAATAGAAATTTCGGTATAAGCAGGCTGCTCACAATCTCTTATGTGAACTTTAATTATTCGCTTTTTCTCCGTAAGGCGTTTGCTCCTCTGCTACCATCTGAATTTCCTGTTGTGGCTCGAAGTTATAAACGATGGACTTATGTTTCTGTGGTGGTGCTTCATAAGGCTTTCCTTCTTTGTTGTAGGTAAGATTAAATACAAGATCGGAAAGCCATTTCTTGAATGAGGGATTATCCTGAAACTGTTTGAACAGTTCCATATTATCAGCCATGATAGCGAAGATGACCTGCTGCAAAGCCCGCTCACTTTCAAGTCTTGCACTCTGTTCATCAGAGTTCTTCATAGCATTCTGATATTTCTCATCCCTGGAAACCATAGCGGGTATTTCAAGAATCTGTCTGCGTACATTATCTGCGTCATTCCAGTTGATATTGCCAAACATATCGTTGAAATCAGACAGAATAACGGAAAGCAAATCCATCTCTGGCTCGATAATGTGACCAACCTTGCCGGATGGAACCGGCGCAACCTCGGAATCAGAATCCTCCAACTTGATGGATATTGACTCACGCGCCTCGTTGCGATAGCTTTCCAAATCGATTGCCTCAAGGATACCCTGTGACAAATCGTCCTCACAGGGAGAAGGCAATTTGGGTATCAGAAGATTGAGGAAAATAGAGAGCCGCTCCCAATCCGCATTGCCATAAGGAAGGATTGCGCCGAGGAATCCATATGTACGGCAAAAAGCTTTCGCCGCGCTTTTGAACTTGATCTGGTCATCCGTTTCCAACTGCTTATAAATGGCTGTACAGGCATCCAGGGTAGGATCAAGTTTATCACGGTCTGCGCCATTCAAATACAGGTTAACCAGGTGTTCTACATCATCGC
>CANOVJ010000021.1 GCA_947570615.1 uncultured Lachnospiraceae bacterium | reverse complement strand
GGGGGTGGAAGGGAGAGATGGTACATAGCCTGGGAGGATAGACTGCAGGCAGGAAGGTAAGATGACATATCTGTGAAGAAAAAAGGCATGGCGGTGGTCATGCTTTTTTCGATGGCGAATTTGAAAGAAAGAACACAAAACACAGTTTTACATACCGTTCAAACTGCCATTTTAGAGAGTTGCGGGGGCGGGGCTATACTTTATTGATGAGCCCACGGCGGCCCTGGATCCGAAAGCGGAGTGCGAGGTGTTCGCGGGCTTTGATAAGATGGTGGGCAGCAGACGCCGCGAGGAGGCTTATTGTAATAAGACCGCCCTTTACATCTCCCACAGGCTGGCTTCCTGCCGGTTCTGCAAGGATATTCTGGTGTTCGACCAGGGCCGGGTGGTCCAGCGGGGAAGCCATGAGCAGCTCAGGGAGCAGGAAGGCCTCTACCGGGAGCTGTGGGAGGCCCAGGCCCGGTATTACGGGCAGGAGGGCTGAAAAACTGAGAGACTGCAAGTGCGTCATGGTTTTCGATTTGCCCATTGTATCACGACTGCGGGAGCGCGGAAGTATGGACTTGTTGCAAAAATACGAAGCAGCCGTTATACTTGTATCAGAAGATGGCGCATCGGCGCTGCAGGAGGTCGGTTTGTATGGAATTTTCAGAATATTTTCCCGTATGGGGCAGGCTGGAGAGCGCACAGCAGAACAGAATCCTGGCCAGTCTGGTCAGCCGTCAGGTAAAAAAGGGGACGCTCCTGCACGGTGCGTCCCCGGACTGTACGGGTCTTCTTCTGGTAAAAAGGGGACAGCTTCGGGCGTATATTCTCTCTGAGGAGGGGCGGGAGATCACCATCTACCGGCTCTTTGACAGGGATCTGTGCCTGTTTTCCGCCTCCTGCATCATGCGCAGCATCCAGTTCGAAGTGACGGTGGAGGCGGAAAAGGACACGGATCTGTGGATGATTCCCGCACAGGTCTATAAACAGATCATGGAGGAGTCCGCGCCTCTTTCCAACTACACCGGCGAGGTGATGGCGGAGCGTTTCTCCGAGGTGATGTGGCTCGTGGAGCAGATCATGTGGAAAAGCTTTGACAGGCGGCTGGCCGCCTTCCTTCTGGAGGAGTCCGCGCTGGAGGGAGAATCAGCCCTGCACCTCACCCACGAGACCATCGCGAACCATCTGGGGACGGCCCGGGAGGTGGTCACCAGGATGCTTAAGTATTTCCAGAGTGAAAATCTGGTGCGCTCCGGCCGTGGCCGGGTGGAGATTGTGGATGAGGCGGGGCTGAGACGGATCTGTGACGGGTGAGAGAAGGAATTCCCCCTACCGGTCCATTCCGCAGGCAAAGGCTGTCTCGATCATCCGCCGGTCGTTGACCACGGAATCATAAAACCGGAAGCCGCCGGAGAAGTTATGGCAGTCGAATCCGTATCCCGCGAGAATCCGGGCGGCGATATAACTGCGCAGACCGCTCTGACACATCACATAGACCGGCTTGCCGGGCGCGATTTCTGAAATCCGCTCCCGCAGCTCATCCACGGGAATGTTCATAAAGCCCTCCACATGTCCGCCGGCGTATTCCTCCGCGGTCCGCACGTCAAGCAGAGTTACGCTGCCGTCCCTGACAGGGCCGGCCAGATCCTCCATATGAAACTGCTTCAGAATCCCCCTGGAAATATTCTCAATCATGAATCCCGCCATGTTCACCGGATCCTTTGCGGAGGAATAGGGGGGCGCGTAGGCCAGATCCAGCTCTGCCAGCTCTGTGGCCGGCAGATGGGCGTGGATGGCGGTTGCAAGCACGTCGATGCGCTTGTCAACGCCCTCATAGCCGATGATCTGCGCGCCCAGCAGACGGAAGGTTTTCCTTTCAAATACCACCTTCATGGTCATGACCCTGCCGCCGGGGAAATAGCCTGCATGGCTCATGGGGGAGAGAACGACCCTGTCGGCGTCGATACCGGCTTTTCTGGCCGTCGTCTCGTTGATCCCGGTGACCGCGGCGGTGAGTGAAAAGACCTTAATCACGGAGCTTGCCTGGGAGCCGGGATAACGGCTGTCCCCGCCGCATATGTTGTCGGCGGCGATCCGCCCCTGACGGTTTGCCGGGCCTGCCAGTGAGATCAGGGCATCCTCTCCCGTGACATAATGCCTGACCTGGACGGCGTCCCCCACCGCGTAAATATCCTTCACGGAGGTCTCCATCCGGTCATTTACAAGGATACTGCCCCGGATTCCGGTTTCAAGTCCGGCCTTAAGCGCCAGATGGGAATCCGGAGTGACGCCGATGGCCAGGATCACCAGATCGGCGTGAAGGGGAGCTTCGTCTTTTAAGAGCACATCCACGCCGCCGTCCTTTTCCGCGAAGCCCTCCACCGTATGGCCCAGAGCCAGCTTCACTCCGTGCCTGCGAACCTCGCTGTGGAGGAAGGAGGCCATATCGGGGTCAAAGGGATTCATAAGCTGCCTGGGGCGCTGGACGATGGTGACCTCCATGCCCAGGCTGCGCAGATTTTCAGCAAGCTCCAGGCCGATAAAGCCGCCTCCTGCCAGGACGGCGGATCCGGGATGGTTTTTCTCAATGTATTCCCTGATGCGCAGCGTATCCTCCACTGTGCGCAGGGTGAAGAGCTTATCGATGCCGGAGCCCGGAAGCCTGGGCTGTGTGGGCCTGGCGCCGGGGGAGAGCAGAAGCTTATCGTAGCGCTCCTCAAATTCCTGTCCACTTTCCAGATTTTTCACGGAAACCGTCTTTTTCCCGGGATGAATGGCGGTTACCTCGTGATGCACCTTCATGACGATCCGGAACCGGGAAAAGAAGCTCTCCGGCGTCTGCAGGGTCAGCTCCCCGGGATCCTGGATGACGCCGCCGATGTAATAGGGAAGGCCGCAGTTGGCATAGGACACATGGCCCGAGCGCTCGAACACAAGAATTTCCGCCTCCTCATCCAGCCTGCGGATCCGGGCCGCAGCGCTGGCTCCTCCGGCAACGCCGCCTACAATGATCACTTTCATATAAATCTCCTTTCGACCGCCTTAAGGCGGCACAGGTTCATGTTAATCCGATTTGGAATACACATTGATTTACCGGTTATTATAGCAGATTTTCAGGACGGTTCTGTGATATTGTCACAGAAAGAATCAAATATTTTAACAGAGAGGGCGCATATTGTGTTACAATATGCTGTGGAAATGCCGTATCGCCCGGCCGGGGATCAGTCCCCGCGTTCTGACGGGAGCGGCGGCAAAAAGATGAAGCCATGAAATTTCGCACAGACACAGGGAGGCCGGAAAAATGGATCGCAACAGTATTATCGCTTATTTAAAGGAATTTGCCCGGGAAAAGCCATATGTGAACGCCATGTGGCTGGAGGGCGCGGACGGTCTGGGGATGGTGGACGAATACTCGGATATCGATTTCTGGTTCGATGTGGAAAAGTCTCATCAGGAGTCCTTCCTGTATGCGTGCGTCCGGGCGCTGGAGAGGCTCTCGCCGACGGATTCCAGAGTGGATCACATAAGGACGGATATCGCCCAGAGCAACCTCCATCTGGAGAATACTTCGGAGTATCTGACGCTGGATCTGTGTGTCCAGTCCCATGAGATCAGGGGGATGGACGCCACCAGCTTTGCCAGGGGCGACGCGGCGGAGCAGCCTCTTGTCCTGTTCGACAAAAAGGGGATCATTACCTTTTATGACTATCAGCCGGACCCGGAACAGATCAGGCTGTTGCTGGAGAAAAACCGAAACAGGCTCCGGCAGATGAGCCGGGTGACGAAATATATAAAGCGGGGGCTTTACCTGGAAGCCTACATGAAATATATGGAGGATGTTGTGGAGCCTCTCACGGAGACGGTCAGGCTTTTTTATACGCCGAAGATCAGCGGTTACGGACTGTGCCATATATCCCGCCATCTGCCGGCGCAGGCGGCGGGGGAGCTGGAGCGGTTTTATAAAGTGACCTCTCTGGAGGAGATCGCCGAAAATCTGGAAAGGGCGGCGGAGCTGTTTGCGGGATATGAGGAAAGGCTGAGAGAGAAATATCAATTTTAAGGAAGTACCGGCATTTCTTTTGAAGCCGCATGGAAAAGGGGACAGAGTTATGCTATAATACCCACATCAAAAAAGAAAAGAGGAAGGTACACAATGTACAACGCATCACAGACACGTTACCAGAGCATGGAGTATTCATCCTGCGGCGAAAGCGGCCTCAGGCTCCCCCGCATTTCGCTGGGGCTGTGGCACAATTTCGGGGATACCGCGGCCTGCGGGAACATGAAGCAGCTCTGCTTTACGGCCTTCGACCAGGGAATCACCCATTTTGACCTGGCCAACAATTACGGGCCCGAACCGGGAAGCGCGGAGCGGAATTTCGGACGGATCATGAAGGAGGAACTTTTTCCCTACCGGGACGAGCTGGTGATCAGCACCAAGGCCGGATATGAGATGTGGGAGGGCCCCTACGGGAACTGGGGAAGCCGCAAGCACATCCTGGCCAGCCTGGATCAGAGCCTTAAGCGGCTGGGCCTTGAATATGTGGACATCTTTTATCACCACCGGATGGATCCCGCCACGCCCCTGGAGGAGACCATGGGCGCGCTCGCCCAGGCCGTGACCAGCGGCAAGGCGCTCTATGTGGGACTCTCCAACTATGACGGCGCTTCCATGGGAAGGGCGGCGGCCATTTTGCGGGAGAAGCGCTGTCCCTTTGTCATCAACCAGAACCGCTATTCCATCCTGGACCGGACCATCGAGAAGAACGGCCTTAAGGAGACGGCGGCCGGACTGGGAAAGGGGATCATCGCCTTCAGCCCCCTGGAGCAGGGAATGCTGACGGACCGTTATCTGAACGGAGTGCCCCAGGACAGCAGGGTAAAAACCGACGGACGCTTCCTTAAGGAATCCTCCCTCACCCAGGAAAAGCTTTCCCGGATCCGCAGCCTGAACGAGATCGCCCGGGAGAGAGGGCAGAGTCTCGCACAGATGGCCCTTGCCTGGGTGCTCAAAGACCAGGCGCTGACCAGCGTCCTGATCGGGGCGTCGAAGCCTGCCCAGATTATGGACAATATCGGCGCGCTTTCCAATACCTCCTTTTCCCGGGAGGAGCTGGAGCGGATCACACAGCTCGCGGGGTGAGGTCTGTCATGAATCGGGAACTGATCAGGCACAAAATCCGACATAACCTTAAACGGGCGCGCACGTCCGTAAAGTGGGTGGTCTTTGCGGTGATATCCGGAATCGTGGTGGGGGCTGTGGGAACCGTTTTTTATCTCTGCATGGCGCAGGTGACGCGGCTTCGGGGAGAGTATCCCTGGCTGATCTGGCTTTTGCCGGCGGGAGGGCTCTGCATCGTGGGCGCCTATCATCTGCTCCACGATGAGAAGGATACCGGAACCAACCTGGTGATCTCCTCCATTCATTCCGGGGACAATCTGCCCCTGCGGATGGCGCCGCTGATCTTTGTATCGACCCTGATCACCCACCTTTTCGGAGGCTCGGCCGGACGGGAGGGGGCGGCCCTTCAGCTCGGGGGCAGCATTGGAAATGAGATCGGAAAGCTGTTTCAATTTGATGAGAAGGACAAGCACATCATGACCATGTGCGGCATGAGCGCCGCCTTCTCCGCGCTGTTCGGGACGCCCATGGCGGCGGCCATCTTTTCCATGGAGGTGGTGAGCGTGGGGATCATGTACTATGCAGCGCTGGTGCCCTGTGTGATTGCGTCCCTGATCGCCCACGGGATCGCCGCTTATTTCGGCGCGGAGGGGGAGATCTTTCTGCTTTCGGATCTGCCCGGGTTTTCGGTGGGCTCCGGGGTGCGGATATCGATTCTTGCCGCTGCGTGCGCCCTGGTGAGTATTCTGTTCTGTATTCTGCTTCATGGAAGCGAGTACCTTTATAAGAAATATTTCAAAAATCCTTACCTGCGGATTCTGGCCGGGGGAGGGATCGTGATCCTGCTCACCCTTCTGGTGGGGGATCAGCGCTATAACGGCTCAGGCATCGCCCTGATCGGGCCCTGTATGGAGGGAAATGTGGGCGCGGAGATGTTTCTTATGAAAATGCTGTTTACGGCGGTTACCCTGGGAGCGGGCTTTAAGGGGGGAGAGATTGTCCCGTCCTTCTGCATCGGGGGAACCTTTGGCTGTCTGTTTGGAATCCTGACAGGCTTTTCCCCTTCCCTCTGCACCGCTGTGGGAATGACCGCCGTGTTCTGCGGGGTCACCAACTGCCCAATCAGCTCGCTGCTGATCAGCTTTGAGATGTTCGGGTATGAGGGGATGCCCTATTTCCTTCTGACGGTGGCCTTCAGCTATATGCTGTCCGGCTATTTTGGTCTCTACCACAGCCAGAAGATCATGTACTCCAAATTTAAAACCAACTATATTAATAAGAAGGCACAGTAAAGGAGCGGAACATATGATTGATTTTTTAAAGGAAGCGGCCCACGTTAAGCCCACGCAAAACCAGCTCGACTGGTACGGGCTGGAATTTTATGCCTTCATCCATTTCGGACCCAACACCTTCACGGACAGAGAGTGGGGAGACGGGACGGAGGATGAGGCGGTTTTTAATCCACAGAAGCTGGACTGTGACCAGTGGGTGGAGGCCATCAAGTCGGCGGGGATGAAAGGGATGGTGCTCACCGCCAAGCATCACGACGGCTTTTGTCTGTGGCCCTCCGCCTACACGGAGCACTCGGTGAAGAACAGCCCCTGCAAAAGGGATATCGTGAAGGAGGCAGCAGAGGCCTGCAAAAGGGGCGGCATCAGATTCGGCGTCTATCTCTCCCCTTGGGATCGGAACTCCAGGTATTACGGGACGGATGCATACAATGACTATTTCTGTAACCAGCTCACGGAGCTTCTGACCGGGTACGGGGATATTTTTTATGTGTGGTTTGACAATGCCTGCGGGGAGGGCAAAAACGGCAAAAAGCAGGAGTACGACTTTCCCCGCTATTTTGAGCTGATTCATAAGTACCAGCCCCGGGCGGTGATCTTCAATGATTTCGGGCCGGATGTGCGCTGGTGCGGCAATGAGGCCGGGCAGGCCCGTCACGCGGAGTGGGCGGTGGTTCCCTCGGAGCTGTGCCATTATGCCGCAGTCCAGACCGGGCCGGGCCCCATGGCCGGGGAGGGAGACCTTTCCTGGATTTACAGTACGGAGAAGGAGCTGGGAACCATGCCCAATATCCTCTACTCCAGAGGGCTGGTGTTCACCCCTTCCGAGATCGACATGTCCATCCGCCCGGGGTGGTTCTGGCACCGGCAGGAGGAGCCCCATTCCCTGAAACGTCTCTTTCACACTTATCTGACCAGTGTGGGAGCCAACGCCTGTCTGAACTTAAATCTGCCGCCCAACCGGGACGGACTGATCGATGAGCGGGATGTGGCGCGGCTTAAGGAGCTTGGGGCACTGATCCGTCAGGAGCTGGGAGAGGCAATCCCGGCGTCTGTCCATAAGCAGGAGGGCCATGGAAGGACTCAGCCGGTCTACACCATAACCCTGGATCAGCCCCGGGAAAATATCAACTACGTGGTGCTGCGGGAGGATATCGCCCGGGGGCAGAGAGTGGAGAGCTTCCGCATTCTGGCGGAATTTGACAGCGGAAACCAGTATCCTCTCTATCAGGGCACCTGCATCGGCAACAAAAAAATCTGCCAGCTTCAGGATCCCTTCGCCGGGCAGAATCCCCTGACGGACGATTCGCAGCCGGAGATCAGAAGGCTTAAGGTCCAGATCACCGCGGCCCGGGACGAGGTGCTGATGAAGGAGATCCTGGTGTACTGACAGAGGGAAGACAGAACGCAGATCGTAAGACAAGGAGTGGGAACAGAAAGATGAAATACCCTGAATTTTTGAAAGAAAACGGCTGTATCGGCCTGGTGGCGCCGTCCTTTGGATGCAACATCGAACCCTACCGCTCGTCCTTTGAAAACGCCCTTAAAAAGTGGCGGGAGAGGGGCTGCCGGTGCGACCTGGGGCCGAACTGCCGTGAGGGGGCGGGGATTGGCATCAGCAACACCCCGGAAAAGTGCGGCGCAGAGCTGACGGAGTATTATCTCAGGAAGGAAAACGACTGCCTGATCTCCTGCGGCGGCGGGGAGCTGATGTGCGAGATCCTGGAATATGTGGATTTTGAGGCCATCAAAAAGGCCGCTCCCAAATGGTTTATGGGCTATTCGGACAATACCAACATGACCTTTCTGCTGACGACCCTGTGCGATGTGGCCTGCGTGTACGGCCCCTGCGCCCCGGCCTTCGGGATGGAGCCATGGCATCCGGCCATTGCGGACGCCATGGAGCTTCTCGAGGGAAAGCGGCGCGCGGTGGAGAGCTACGGCCTGTGGGAGCAGGAACGCAGCGCCTTTGAGAGCGCCCACCCGCAGGCGGCAGGGGCGCTCTGCGACGGGCAGGGATATAAGGATGAGGAGCATCCCCTTTTGCCCTACTTCTGTACGCAGCAGTTAAGGCTTCGGGCGTTTCTGCCCGGTGTGGGTGAGAGCGGCGAGGAGCGGGAGGGATATGTGCCAAAGGACGCCGCTGTTATGAAGGGGCGGCTTCTTGGCGGGTGTATGGATTGTCTGGTGAATCTCCTGGGGACCAGGTTCGATCAGGTGCGGGCGTTCACACAGAGGTATCGTCAGGACGGCTTTATCTGGTTTCTGGAATCCTGCGATCTGAATGTGTTCGGCATCCGCAGAGCCATGTGGCAGATGGATCAGGCAGGGTGGTTCGAGCATGTGAAGGGCTTTCTCATCGGGCGGCCTTACTGTCACGGGCAGGAGATGATGGGGCTTGACCAGTACCAGGCGGTGCTGGAGACGGCGAAAAGGCATGGGGTACCCGTGATCATGGACGCGGACTTGGGGCATCTGCCGCCCATGATGCCGCTGGTGAGCGGGAGCATGGCGGAGATCGTCATGGAAAACAACAGGCTCAGAATTACAATGGATTATGTATAACCGTTATCTCAGATTTACAGGGAAAGGCATAAATGAAATGAAAACCCAATCTTTATCCAAAGTAACCGAAAATCCGCTCTTCAATGAAGCGCGGCGGTTTGCCATGGTGGTGTTGTCCGCCTGTATTATGGCCATCAACATCAACAGCTTTATCCATGCGGGGAATCTTCTTCCCGGGGGCTTTAGCGGGATCACTCTGCTGGTGCAGCAGATCGGTCATGAATTCTGGGGGATCAACATTCCCTATACGCTGGTAAACCTTCTGCTCAACGCGGGGCCTGTGGCGATCAGCTTTAAGTTTATCGGAAAAAAATTTACGGGCTATTCCTGCCTGATGCTGGTGCTCTCCAGTGTCCTGACAGATATCCTGCCGGGCTTTCAGGTGACCGACGATATCCTGCTGGTGTGCGTGTTCGGGGGCATTATCCATGCCTTTGCCATCAGTCTTTGCCTGCATGCGGACTCTACCAGCGGGGGGACGGACTTTATCGCCATCTTTTTTTCGGAAAAGTACGGCGTCGATACCTTTGGATATATTTTCGCCGGAAACGTCATCATCCTTCTGATCGCTGGGAACCTTTTCGGCTGGCGGGAAGCCCTTTACTCCATCATCTTCCAGTTTACCTCCACCCAGATGCTTCACATGCTCTATAAGCGCTACCAGAAGCAGACGCTGTTTATCATCACCGAAAAGCCTCAGGAGGTCTACGAGGGCATCCGGGATATCACCAACCATGACGCCACCCTCTTTAAGGGGATCGGCTGTTACCGGAAGCGGGAGTGCAACATGCTCTACTCCGTGGTGGGGAGCGACGAGATCCACAGGGTGCTCACGCGGATTCGGGAAATCGACGGGATGGCTTTTGTGAATATCATGAAAACAGAACAGGTTACGGGAAGATTTTACAAAAGACCCAATGACTGAGAGGATATCTGCGCGATGAATGACAGTTGAAGTGGCATTTCATGTTCCTTATAATAGATTCATGGCAGTATTTGTGAGAACAGGACTGAAAAAATGGAGGATACTTGAATGGAACAACTGAATTTATCGACAGTAAAGGACCCGGAACGCGTTTACAGGATTCTGGGAGAACTGATACATACGGACCGTGAGTTCCAGATCATGATCACGGTGCCCTCCGCGGGACGACAGGCTGTGGAGGAGGAGATAAAAGCAAAACCGGAGGAAAAGGCGGGCGTAAACCTGGAGAGGGATGTGACGGACATGATCCATGAGATCGGCGTACCCGCCCACATCAAGGGCTATCAGTATCTCCGGGAGGCGATCATGATGTCGGTGGAGGATCCGGAGATGCTCGGTTCCATTACCAAGGTTCTCTATCCGACCATCGCCAGGAAAAACCAGACTACTGCCAGCCGTGTGGAGCGGGCCATCAGGCACGCCATTGAGGTGGCGTGGAACAGGGGGCGGATGGAGACGCTGGACGCCATGTTCGGCTATACCATCAATACGGGAAAGGGAAAACCGACCAATTCGGAATTTATAGCCCTGATTGCGGATAAGATCCGGCTGCAGTACCGGTAAACAGCCTGATCTGTCGCTTAAAAGTCTACAATATTCCGGCCCGCCTCAAACTGTCGGCTCAGGAGGGACAGAAGTTCCTCCTCCGTTTTCCGGCATTTTCCGTTCAGCCATTTTCGGATCATGGCTGTGAGTCCGGCGATGAAGAAGGTCTGCATATATTCATATTCCAGCGGCGTTTCCAGGTTCAGTCTTTGCAGCAGATCCGGAATGCCGGTCAGGGGATCCTGTAAAAACGTATGGTTGAAAAGCCGTGCCGGATTGCTGCCGCTTAGGAATACTCTGTAAAAATCCTGGCGTTCGCGGATAAATCTGAACAGGAGCAGGTAACGTTCCTTAAGGGAGTAGTTCTCCCCGGTAAAGTATTGATACATATCGGTTTCGATCTCCTGCATCAGGTGGAAGATATCTTCGTGATGCAGATAAAAAGCAGTTCGATTGATTTCAGAGAGCCTGCAGATTTCACTTACGGTGATTTTGGAGAGCTCTTTCTTTTTCAGCAATTCCAGAAAAACATCCCTGATTTTATTCTCAGTCTGCTGAAAGCGCAGATTACATTTTGAATTCATGCCGCGCTCCCTTCCTTTTCGACCGCCGCGTCCTGTGCAGATTCTTATATTTCTGAGGCGTATCCTGCGCCATTTCAAACAACAGATGCCAGGCTTCGCCAGACATCCTTATATTAAACAAACGCTGTCACGCTCCGCGAGCCGGCTTATTGTAATAAAAAGCATTAACTCGACAGTTGGTGATATATTGATGATTGTACTCCATGCGGCGGCATTTTACAATGGATTTATCAAAAGCAGGGAGGCAGCGGACATGAAGAAAAACGAAGAAATGTTACAAAAGGGTTCTTTTCCGGAGCTGGCAGTTCATCTCTGCATCCCCGCGATTGTGATCATGCTGATTATGGTTATCTATGATATGGCGGACGTCTACTTTATCGGGAAAACGGCGGATCCCGTCAAAGTCGCGGCAGTTTCGCTGTGCGCTCCGGTGTTCAGTATGCTCTCCGGCCTGGGGACGCTTCCGGGGAGCGGCGGCTGCATTGTCCTCTCCCTGGCCATGGGAATCTGCATGGGGATGCAGCCCGCGCTCTCCTATAACTGCGGAGCAGGAAACCTTGCGAGGATGCGCAGAATCGTGAGAAATCTCGGGATCCTGACGGTGGCCACAGGAAGCGCACTGACAGCGGGATGTCTGATCGGCAGGCATGCTCTGATTTCGGCATTTATTGCGCACGACGAAGTGATCGCGCTGGGAGAGCGCATGGTAACGGCGTCCATGCTCATGGGGCCATTTTACGGGATTTATCAGCTCTGCGCTGTCTTTTTGCAGTCTGCCGGAAAGGCTTCTTACGCGACGCTGACAGCACTGCTGGACAAAGGAATTTTTTATCTGCCCCTGCTTTTTGGGCTGAACCTGTTCTTCGGACTCAGGGGAGTGATTTACACTGCGCCCCTTACGGATATGGCCTCCCTGGCGGTGGGAGCCCTGCTCTGTCGTAAGTGGAACAGAGAGCTGTAGTTTTTGTTTATTTTATATTTTTGTCTTTTATTGGCAGGTGGGATGATGTATAATATCTGATAACAATAACTGTTGGAGGGTTTATAATGAAAAATATTCTTTTTGTGGCGTCGGAGGGCGTTCCATTCATAAAGACGGGCGGTCTGGCGGATGTGGTGGGGTCTCTCCCGAAATGTATTGACAGGCAGTATTTTGACGTGAGGGTGATTTTGCCCAAATATACCTGTATGTCCCAGCAGATGAAGGACAGGATGAGTTATGTCACACATTTTTACATGGATTTCCACTGGAAGAATGAGTATGTGGGCGTCATGTATGCGGAGGAGGACGGGGTAAAATATTATTTTATCGACAATGAGATGTTCTTTGGCGGTTTTAAGCCCTACGGGGACAACGCACTTTTTGAGATCGAAAAATACGCGTTCTTTTCCAAGGCGGCGCTGTCCATCCTGCCGGTGATCGGCTTCCGGCCGGATCTGATCCACTGTCACGACTGGCAGACCGGGCTGGTTCCCGTGTATCTGAAGGAGCGCTTCCAGGGAAGCGATTTCTACCGGGGAATCAAGTCGGTTATGACCATCCATAACCTGAAATTCCAGGGCAAATGGAGCGTGAAGGAGGTACAGGATATCACGGGGCTTCCGGGCTATTTCTTTACCCCGGACAAGTTGGAGCTCTACAAGGACGCCAACCTCTTAAAGGGCGGACTGGTGTACGCGGACGCTATCACCACGGTGAGCGATACGTACGCCGAGGAGATCAAGATGCCTTTTTACGGGGAGCAGTTGGAGGGGCTGATGCGGGCCAGGAGCAATTCCCTGCGCGGAATCGTAAACGGGATCGATTACGACGAGTTCAACCCGGAGACGGACCAGTATATTGAGCATCACTACAATGCCATGAATTTCCGCAAGGAAAAGGTGAAGAACAAACGCGCCCTGCAGGCGGAGCTTGGGCTTGCCCAGGACGATAAGACGTTTATGATCGGTATCGTGTCCAGGCTCACCGACCAGAAGGGATTTGACCTGATCGCCTATGTGATGGATGAGCTCTGTCAGGACAGTGTGCAGATCGTCGTGCTGGGCACCGGCGAGGAGCGCTATGAAAATATGTTCCGTCATTTTGACTGGAAGTATAATGATAAGGTGTCCGCGAATATATATTATTCGGAGGCGTTATCCCACAAGATCTACGCGGCCAGCGACGCGTTCCTGATGCCCTCCCTGTTTGAGCCCTGCGGCTTAAGCCAGCTCATGAGCCTGCGCTACGGCACGGTTCCCATTGTCAGGGAGACCGGGGGACTGAAGGATACGGTGGAGCCCTACAACGAGTATGAGGGTACGGGCACGGGATTTTCCTTTACAAACTACAATGCCCATGAGATGCTGGGGACGATCCGTTATGCGGAGCAGATTTATTACGATAAGAAGCGTGAGTGGAACAAGATCGTTGACCGGGCCATGGCGGCCGATTTCTCATGGAATGTTTCGGCGGCGAAATACCAGGAGATGTACGATTGGCTGATAGGGTAAATATTTCTGTTTCTTTGGAGCGCAGCAGCAATGCCGGATAAAAAAAAGAAAGACAGCTTTATCATGCAGGCGGGGATCCTGGCGTCGGCCGGGATCATCGTCCGCATTATCGGGCTGCTGTACAATACGCCGCTGGTGGCCATCATCGGGGACGAGGGGAACGGATACTACAACAGCGCTTACTACGCGTACAGCATTGTTCTTCTGATTTCCTCCTACAGTATCCCTTCCGCGGTGTCCAAGGTGATTGCACAGCGGCTTGCGACAAAAGAATATCGGAATGCGCACAGAATTTTCTGCTGCGCTTTCATTTATGTGCTGGTAGTCGGTGGTATTGCCAGCTTATTTGTGTTTTTCGGGGCCGGTTTTATGGTGAAGATGGAGAGCGCCGTTCTTCCCCTTAAGATCCTTGCCCCCACCATCTTTTTCAGCGGAATACTGGGGGTTCTGCGGGGCTATTTCCAGGCCCACAAAACCATGGTGCAGACCTCCGTCTCCCAGATCGTGGAGCAGCTTGTGAACGCCGCGGCCAGTATCGGTATGGCCTGGGTGCTGGTTGACATGGCCAGGGGGCAGGATCCCACCGTCATCGCCTCCTGGGGAGCGGCAGGGGCCACCATAGGCACAGGCGCGGGGGTTCTGGCGGGGCTTCTGTTCATGGGCGGCGTCTACGCCCTGAACGGGAAAACCATCCGCAGAAGAATGAAACGGGATACCGGCCATAAGGAGGAATCCTACGGGGACATCTTTAAGATGATCCTGATGGTGGTGACCCCCTTTATCCTGAGTACCGGCATTTATAATATCAATAATTTCATGGATAACCGGATCTACCAGCAGATCATGATGGGAGTGCGGAAGCTGGACGAGGCGGTGGTTGCGGCGGACTTAAGCGTGGTGTCCAAGGGGACCAAGATTTCCAATATTCCCATCGCCTTCGCCTCCGCCATGTCCACGGCGCTGATCCCGGGTATTTCCAGCGACTTTGTGAAGGGGCGTTTAAAGGATGTGCGGGGAAAGGTGGCCAGGGCGGTGAAGGCTACCATGCTGATTTCCATTCCCTGCGCGGTGGGGATCGGCGTGCTGGCCAGGCCGGTGATGATGGTGATCTTCCCTCAGCCGGATTCCCTTGATATCGCCTCTCTGCTTCTTGCAGGCATGGCGGTGAGCATCGTATTTTACGGACTCTCCACTCTTACCCAGGGGATTTTGCAATCCATCGGACAGATGAAGGCGCCCATCATCAACGCATCCCTGGCGGTGGTGCTCCACGGGGGCGTGATGGTGGCAATGATGCTGCTTCTGGAGGAAAAGTACAGCCTGTACTGCTATGTCTTTGCCACTGTGCTCTACGCCTTTATCCTGTGCGTGCTGAATCAGATTTCCGTGCGCCGTCATCTGGTTTACCGGCAGGAGATGCTGCGGACTTTCCTGCTTCCCATAGCCGCCTCGCTGATTATGGGGGTTGTGGCCCTGGGCGTGTATCAGGGGCTTTATTATGTGAGCAAAATCAACATCCTTTCCCTGGGAGCGGCGGTCGTGGTGGGAGCGCTGGTGTACTTTGTTCTGGTGATCCGCTGGCGGGCTCTCTCCCAGGAGGAGCTTAAGGGCATGCCAAAAGGGCATATGCTGCTGGCCATGGCCCGCAGGCTGCGGATTCTCAGGGAGGATGCTGAAAAAGGCGGGGCCTCAAAGGGAAATTCGGGGAAGAAGCCCCGCTCCGGAAAAAACGGCGCGAAGGCCCGAAAGAGTTCCTCCTCCCAAAAGAGCGGGAAGGAGCCCTCCTCCGGACAGAAGAAGGCCGCGGCAAAGGGAAAAGCGGGGAAGACTGGCGCCGCAGCCGGGGAGAAAAAGCTCAGGGAGCAGGAACCGCTCATGCAGACCCGCAGGCTCTATCAGGACCAGATCGACGAGGATGACGATGATTTCTGGCTGGACGATTAAATGATGTTTTGCGGTTTTCAAAATAATGGTCATGTTTTTGAAACAAATCTCAGAATATAAAGCTGCCTTCTGGAAATAATAAAAGCGTCAGGCAACAGATGCTGAGCACTATATTTTCAGGAGGTATTTTTTTATGGCTAATTTATCGGAACTGGATTTACAGAACCTGCGCCACCTGATCGGCGGTTATGACGTATCCCACTGCAAAATGAAGGAGTATGCGTCCTCTGCGACGGATTCGCAGATTAAGCAGTTTTTTGAAAAAGGGGCCAAATCGGCTATGGAAAACAAAAACGAACTGATGAAATTTTTGCAGTAGGAGGGAAAAGACATGCAGCTGAATGAAAAGACCATGGTAGCAGATACACTCACCGGCATCAACGGCGAGCTGGTGCGTTTTGGGGAGATGATCGCGCAGACTGAGAATCCGGAGCTCAAACAGACTCTCAAGCAGTTCCGTAACACCTGCGAACAGTCCCAGGAGGAGCTTTACAGGCTGGCCAGGGAGAAATCCTATTATGTGCCTGCGGCGAAAGCCACCCAGGAGGAGGTTGACCATGTAAAGAGCCTGTTCACCAGCAAGACTCTTTAAACACAGAACGGCTCAGAAATCGGGCAGGGGAAAAGACGTTCCCCTGCCCGATTGTGTTGCGGCCGTATCCGCTTGCCATCGTCTGACGCCGCAGGTATAATGATTCTGATAAAGACCGGCTGCAACTGTAAACAGAAAGGAACGACACCAAATGAAACGGCTTTTTTTACTGGAGGATGATCTGAGTCTGACGCAGGGACTGTGCTTTGCCCTGAAAAAGCAGGGCTATGAGGTAACTCTGGCCCGCACTGCGGCCCAGGCGGACACATTGTGGGAGAAGGGGGCGTACGATCTGGCGATTCTTGACGTATCGCTCCCCGACGGCTGCGGATTTGATTTCTGCAGGAAGATACGCCGCTCATCCAAAATCCCCGTCATGTTTCTGACGGCGGCGGATGAGGAGACGGATATTATTATGGGACTGGACATAGGGGCCGACGACTATATGACGAAGCCCTTCAAGCTGGCCGTATTTCTCTCGAGAATCAATGCTCTGCTCCGCAGAAGCGAAAATTTTGGCAGTGCCGTCACAGAGCTGGTATCAGGCGATATCTGCATCCGGCTTCTGAATGGGGAGGCGTACAAGGGAGAGCGCCTGCTGGATCTGACGGCGGGGGAGTACAGACTGCTGCGCCTGTTTCTGGAAAATGCCGGCCGGATCCTTTCCCCGGAGCAGATCCTGGGAAATCTGTGGGACTGCAATGAAAATTACATAGAAAACAATTCTCTCACAGTGTATATCCGCAGGCTCCGTACCAAAATCGAGGACGATCCGGGAAAGCCTGACCATATCGTCACGGTGCGCGGCATGGGATACAGATGGAATACTCCGCAGTGAGGTGTGCCATGAAAATATTCGTAAACCGGAAGATTAAAAGGCTTTTCTGCGGCATGGCTCTGTGCGTGCTTTTCTTTACGGCGGTTTCAGCGCTGCTTCTGCTGCGGGGCGCTCCGAACGCCGGACTCGGGATCCTGGCCGGCTCTCTGTGTATGAGCGTGGCCATTTCGGGTCTGTGTTTCAGGTATTTCAGACAGCAGCACATCGTCATGGAGCAGGCAGCGGCGCAGATCAGGGAATATATATCCGGCAACAGCAGCATTACCATAGAGTGCAACGATGAGGGAGAGCTCTGCCGGCTCTTTCACGAGGTCAATTCCCTGGTCGCCATCTTAAACGCCCATGCGGAAAATGAAAAAAGCGCGAAGCTCTTTTTGAAGAACACCATATCGGATATTTCTCATCAGCTCAAAACGCCCCTGGCCGCCCTGAATATCTACAACGGCATTATCCAGGACGAAGCCGGAGCGATTCCCACAGTCCGGCGGTTCTGCGCCCTTTCCGGGCAGGAGCTTGACCGGCTGGAGACGCTGGTGCAGAATCTTCTGAAAATAACCCGTTTTGACGCGGGAACCATTGTGCTGGAGAAGTCTGTGGAAAATGTGTCCGAACTGGCGCAGACGGTGAGAAATTATTTTCTCTTTCGCGCCGGGCAGGAGGGAAAGGAGATCACCGTATCGGGCAGTGAGGAGCTCACGCTTTTCTGCGACCGGAGCTGGATGATTGAGGCCGTGGGCAATCTGGTCAAAAATGCCCTGGATCACACACAGAAAGGGGATGTGATCCGTATCGAATGGCGGGCCTTCGCCTCCGTTGTACAGATTACCGTGAAGGACAACGGCAGCGGAATCTGCCCGGAGGATCTGCACCATATTTTCAAACGGTTCTACCGGAGCCGGTTTTCCAGGGATACCCAGGGGATCGGGCTTGGCCTGTCCCTGACAAGGGCCATAGTGGAGGCCCACAACGGAACCATCGAGGCGGACAGCGTCCCGGGAATCGAAACCTCTTTCACGATAAATCTTCTGATACAGGGCTCTGTCTCAGACGGCGTTTCGCAGCGTGCGCAGGCTCTCTGACGGATGCGGCGGAGTTTTCCTGCAAAACTGTAGGCTTTCTGTAATATGAATGTAGGATTTTCCTGCTATATTGGCCTTATCAAAACAGAAAGAGGTGTTTACACGATGAATTTACTGGAAGTCAACAAAATCTGTAAGACTTACGGCAGTGGGGAAAACGCTGTGCAGGCTCTGAAAAATGTCAGCTTCTGCGTCCCCAGGGGGGAGTATGTGGCGATTGTGGGGGAATCCGGCTCCGGAAAGAGCACGCTTCTGAACATGATCGGCGCGCTGGATACGCCCACCTCCGGCCGGGTGAGGATCGGTGGAAACGATGTGTTTTCCATGAACGATCGCAGTCTCACCATCTTCCGGCGCAGAAATATCGGCTTTATCTTTCAGGCCTTCAATCTGATCCCGGAGCTGAGCGTGGAGCAGAATATTATTTTTCCGGTTCTGCTGGATTACCAGAAGCCCGACAGAGGATATCTGGAGGAGCTTCTTGCAGTGCTGAATCTGAAGCAGAGGCGTACTCATCTGCCAGGCCAGCTCTCCGGCGGACAGCAGCAGCGGGTAGCCATCGGCCGGGCCCTGATCACCCGCCCGTCGCTGATTCTTGCCGACGAGCCCACCGGAAATCTGGATACCCAAAACAGCAGCGAGGTGATCGCCCTGCTTAAGGAAGCGTCCCGGAAATACGAACAGACGATCATTATGATCACCCATAACCGAAGCATTGCGCAGACGGCGGACAGAGTGCTGCAGGTATCGGACGGTGTACTCACTGATCTGGGGAGGTGCCGGGAATGAAAAGCTATCTCTCTCTTGTACCCATCTCGGCGAAGGTACACAGACGTCAGAGCCGCATGACGCGGGTCTGTATTATTCTGGCCGTGTTTCTTGTCACCTCCATCTTTTCCATGACAGATATGATGATCCGGGCGGAGCAGGCAGAGCTGATCAAAAAGCATGGAAACTATCATATCAGGATCATGCAGGCGCGAAACGGCCAGGCAGATCAGATCAGGAAGCGTCCTGATGTGGCCGTCCTCTCCGAATACGGAGAGCTGAACGTGGACGTGAAAAAGGATTATCGCATAAATGACAAAAATGCCGTTCTCTACGGCGTGGAGCAGACCTGGCTCACAGAGATTATGAATTACCCCTCCGAGGGCTCCTATCCTGCAGGGAAGGGGGAGATCGGGCTTGGCGGTAATGCCCGTGAGCTTCTCGGAGTGGGCCCCGGCGATCGGGTCGTGCTGCATACGCCGGGAGGAGAGCTGGATTTTACAGTATCCGCCCTTTATGAGGATGATGCGGAGTTTAACGACATGATTGACGGATGCTGCGTCTATCTGAACAGAACCGCCTTTGAGGAAATCTGCGCTCTGAACGGGGAGGACGTCGGGTCCGAATACTTTGTCCGTTTTACCTCAGATGCCGACGTTAAGAGGAGCATTGCCGATATCAGGGAGAGGTACGGGTCGGAGGATGGGAGCATCCGTGAGAATACCGCCGTCCTCGGACTGACAGGGGCGAGCAGCAATGAGACCGTAAAGAATGTGTATCCCCTGGCGCTGGTGTGCTTTCTGCTGATCCTGATTTCAGGGGTTCTGATGATTTCCGGCTGTATGAACAGCAATGTGGCCCAGAGGACGAGCTTCTTCGGGATGATGAGGTGTATCGGGGCCAGCAGGGCGCAGATCGTGCGCTTTGTAAGGCTGGAGGCGCTGAACTGGTGTAAGAGCGCCATTCCGGCAGGCTGCTTTTCGGGCATGGCTGTATGCTGGGGCCTGTGCGCGCTGCTGCGCTTTGTGGTCAGGGGAGAGTTTGTGGAAATGCCGCTTTTTGCAGTGAGCGTCAGCGGGATACTCAGCGGAATCGCCGTTGGCCTCATCACGGTGCTCCTGGCGGCACAGTCCCCGGCCAGAGCGGCGGCCAGGGTTTCCCCCATCGCGGCGGTGTCCGGCGGCGCACAGAATCTGAAGACATTCCGCCACGGGGCCAATACCAGGCTTTTTAAGGTGGAAACCGCGCTGGGGGTTCACCACGCCGTGGCCGCCAGGAAAAATCTGTTCCTCATGACGGGATCCTTTGCCCTGACGATCGTCCTGTTTCTGGTTTTCTCGGCCTGCCTGGATATCGTTCGAAAGCTCATTCCCTCGGAGACCTCTTTTTCACCGGATGTGGGGATTGTAAGCGAGGATAACGACAATTCCATAGAAAAAGGACTGGCCGGTGAGCTCTGCGCTCTCCCGGGGGTGAAAAATGCCTTCGGTACCATGTATGCCATGCGTCTTCCCGTGCGCATCGACGGCAGGCAGACGGCGATCGATCTGATGAGCTATGAGGATTTCATGTTTGCGAGCACGGAAAAATCCGTGACAGCGGGGAGTCTTTCCGAGATTTACGGGGATTCTGATTATGCGCTTGCGATCTTCAGTCAGGACAGCAGGCTGGGGGTGGGCGATAAAATAGAAATCGGCGATAACCTGATCGAGATTGCCTGCGTCGCCTCCGAGGGGATCGGGAGCGTCAGCGGCTGCGCCGTGGCGGTCTGTTCGGAGGAGACCTTTCAGCGACTGATGGGAGAGCAGGGGTATATGATGATTAATGTGATTCTGGAGAAGGGCGCGCCGGAGCAGACGGTGGAAAAAATCCGCACACTCTCAGGCAGTCATGTATTTACAGACCGCAGAGAGGACAAAACCCTGGTTCATGGAACCTACTGGGTACTGCGGATTGCGGTATACGGCTTTCTGGCCATCATCTCCTTTATCACGGTGCTGAATATCATGAACAGCATTTCCATGGGAGTCTCCGCAAGGATAAAGCAGTACGGAGCAATGCGCGCCGTGGGGATGGAGAGCCGGCAGGTCAGAAGGATGATCGGGGCCGAGGCGCTCACCTGTGCTTTCTGCGGCACGGCTGTCGGGCTGGTTCTGGGGCTGGCCCTCCACTGTCTGATCTATGTGACGCTGATGATCACGCATTTTGGCGGGACATGGCAGATCCCCCTGGACGCCATCGTTCTCGTACTGCTTCTGGTGGCCGTCTCCTGTGCGGCGGCAGTGTATGCCCCCGCAAAACGGATACAGGATATGGCGGTCACCGCCGCCATCAATGAGCTGTAGAACCCGCGGGGGCCCTTCAGTCCTCCAGCAGAGTAAGCCCGGAGATATCCGAATCGATTACCATGGAGTAGTTGGTGTAATACACCACAAAGCCGGGCTTGCTGCCGTTTGGCTTTTTCACATTCTTCTTTTCCGTGTAGTCGATCTCCACCCTGTCCTGTCCCCGGGCTTTGGAATAGTAGGCGGCCAGCCTTGCGGCGTCCTCGAAAACGGTGTCGGGAAGCTGCGCCCCTTCGGATTTCACGACCACGTGGGAGCCGGGGATCCCCTTGGTGTGGAACCACCAGTCGCCGCCGGTGGCCAGCTTAAAGGTGAGCTCATCGTTCTGGTAATTATTTTTGCCCACATAAATATGGAAGCCGTCGCTGCTTAAGTAATGGAAGGGCCTGCTGGTAAAGCGGGCCTTTTTCGCGCCGCCCCTGCGCCGGATGTAGCCGCTCTCGACGAGCTCATCCCTGATCTGCACCAGATCCTCCTCCCGCAGGGCGATGTCCAGGGCGGCCTGGATGGACTCCAGATGGTCGATCTCCTCCTTCACCTGTGCGGTGAGGGTGGAGAGGGCCTCGAAGGTGCGCTTTAACTTGCCGTAACGGTCGAAATATTTTTTGGCGTTCTCCGAGGGGGACAGGAGCGGGTCAAGGGGGATGGTGATCATCTCTCCGGTGTAGTAATTGAGAGCCTTAAGGGATTTGTCCCCGGCGGCGGCCTCATAGCCGTAGGTGTTGAGAAGCTCCCCGTAGATGCGGTACTTGTCCTTTTTCTGGGTGTCCTTCATCTGACGCAGCTGGAGATCGTATTTTTTGACATTCCGCTCCAGGGCCGTCTGGACGATCCTGCGCAGATCCGCGGATTTCTGGCGGATGCGGGTGAACGTGCTCTTTTCCGCGTAATACTGCTCTAAAAGCCGGCTGATGGAGGGGATGTCTGTCCGGTCGGCCTCCCCGTACATGGTAAGGGGAAGAGCGGCGTATTCCACGGGGGTTTTCTTCTCGTAGACGATGACCGGATGAAAATCCCCGGCCTTTACCTGCTCCATGATATGGAAAAAGGCATCGCAGAGCCGGTTAAGAGCCTCCTGCCCGCCGGGATCCCTGGTAAAAAAGGCGGTGGAGAGATCCCCGTCCACTCCGGCCCGGAAGCAGATCTCCTGGGCGATCACCGGGGAAAGACCGGTGTAAAGGCCATAGAGCGCCCTGTAAACGGGCATATTCTTTTCGGTGAGGGACTGACGCAGGCTGGCAGGATCCACACTGAGAGGGTCGCTCTTTTCCTGCGTCATGGGGATGAAATAGCTTCTGCCGGGCAGTACCTCCCGCACGGAGCTGACCATGCAGGAGATATGCTTGATGCTGTCGATGATCATGTCCTGATCGTTTACGAAGATAATATTGCTGTGCTTGCCCATGAGCTCCACAATCAGCCGTTTGCGGCACAGATCCCCCATCTCGTTTAAGTGCTCGATGTGAAGCTGGACGATCCGTTCAAGGCCCGGCTGGGTGATATCGACGATCCGGCCGTTTTGCAGGTGCTTGCGCAGCAGCATACAAAAGCCCGGCGCGGTCATGGGGCCGGGCTTGTTCCCCTGGGTGAGATACATCAGGGGGAGGGAGGCGCCGGAGGAGATGAGAAGCCGTCTCTGGCCGCCTGCGTCTGTCTTTATGGTGAGCAGCAGCTCGTCGTTTTCAGGCTGGGCGATCTTGTAGATACGCCCGCCCTTTAAGGTCTCCTGAAGCTCCCTGACAAGCGCCGCGACTGTAATTCCGTCAAAAGCCATGATATTTTCATCCTTTCTGCATTCTTTCCTGATTATATAACAGGCGCGGACAGAGCACAACTAAATTCTTGACGTACTGCGGCATTTCACCTATAATAGACTGAAATAAACAAAGGACGTCCGGCCGAGCCTGGCATCCGTTGTTTTATTGAAGGCCCGCAGGGGCGGACGGGAGGTTTTCATGATCAAAAGCATGACGGGGTTCGGCAGATGTGAAATACAGGAAACCGATCGCAAAATTACGGTAGAAATGAAATCTGTCAACCACCGGTATCTGGATATCAGTATTAAAATGCCAAAAAAGCTGAATTTCTTTGAGACCGCCATCAGAAACGAGCTCAAAAATTATATTCAGCGGGGCAAGGTGGATCTTTTCATCGCTTATGAGGATTACACCGAATCCAACCTCTGTGTGAAATACAATAAGGAGCTGGCGGCGGAATACGTAGATTACTTAAAGCAGATGGCGCAGGACTTTTCTCTCGCGGACGATGTGGGCGTCTCCACGCTCTGCCGCTGTCCGGAGGTGCTCACCATGGAGGAGCAGAGCCTGGATGAGGAGAAGCTCTGGAGCCTTCTTGAGAGGGCGATTCGGGGCGCGGCGGAGGGCTTTGTGGAGACCCGGATAAAGGAAGGCGAGAACCTGCGCAGGGATCTTCTGGAAAAGCTGGACGGGATGCTGGCCAACGTGGAGTTTATCACGCAACGCTCCCCGCAGATTATCGCGGAGTACAGACAGAAGCTGGAGGGGAAGGTAAGAGAGCTCCTTGCGGACGCCAAAGTGGATGAGACCAGGCTCCTGATGGAGGTGACCATCTACGCGGACCGGGTCTGTGTGGACGAGGAGCTGGTCCGGCTGCGCAGCCATATCGAGACAACCAGGCACACGCTCCTCTCAGGAGGCGGTATCGGACGGAAGCTGGATTTCATCGCGCAGGAGATGAACCGGGAGGCCAACACCATTCTTTCCAAGACCGGCGATCTTGAGATCGCCGACAGGGCCATTGATCTCAAGACGGAGATCGAGAAGGTGAGGGAGCAGATCCAGAATATAGAATAGGGTAAGACTATGAATAAGCTGATTCATATCGGGTTCGGCAACATTGTGAATTCAGGCAAGATCATCGCCATTGTGAGCCCTGAGTCCGCGCCGGTCAGACGGCTGGTGCAGCAGGCCAGGGAATCGGGAAACGCCATCGATGCCACCCAGGGAAGAAAGACAAAGGCCGTGCTTGTGATGGAGAACAGCCAGCTGGTGCTCTCGGCGCTTCTTCCGGAGACCATCGCACAGAGGGCACAGGCGGAAAGCAGAGAGGAAAATGAAGCGTAAGGGGATATTGATCGTAGTTTCGGGTTTTTCAGGGACAGGGAAGGGAACGCTGATGAAAGAGCTGGTGCGTACCTATGACAATTACGCTCTGTCGGTGTCCATGACCACCCGCAAACCAAGACCGGGAGAGGAAGAGGGAAAGGAATACTTTTTTGTCAGCGAGGAAGAGTTCATAAAGAAGGTCAGAGAGGACGGCCTGGTGGAATACGCCAATTACTGCGGCAATTTCTACGGCACGCCCAGAGAGTATGTGGAGCGGCAGCTCGAGAAGGGAAAGGACGTGATTCTGGAGATCGAGATCCAGGGCGCCCTGAAGGTGAGGGAGAAATTTCCCACGGCCCTTCTGATGTTTGTCATGCCCCCCAACGCTGCGGAGCTTAAAAAGCGCCTGGAGGGCCGGGGGACGGAGAGCGAGGCGGTGATCGCCGAGCGGATCAGCCGGGCGGCGGTGGAGGCGGAGGGAATCGAAAAGTATGATTTTCTGGTCATCAACGATAATCTGGAAGAGTGTACGGCACGGATGCATGCCCTGGTCCAGGCGGCCCACAGCATGCCGGTGCGCAATCCGGAGCTGATCGATGAAATGAGAAGACAGCTGGAGGCACTTCGCTGAGGGAGCGGCGTTGTCTGATAAGCAATAGAAAGGAGAAGTTATGTTACATCCATCTTATTCTGATTTAATGAAGGTCGTAAACAGTGAGGTTGAGCCCGGGGAGGCTCCCGTGGTCAACAGCAGATACTCCATCGTGATGGCCACCTCCAGAAGGGCCAGACAGATTATCGCGGGGGAGGAGCCGCTGGTGGCCGAGAAGGATACCAAGCCTCTTTCCGTGGCGGTCGAGGAGTTAAGCCAGGGAAAGATCAAGATCCTTTCCGACGAATGACCAGAAGGCGGATCACAGATACACAGCCCTGTGCCACAGGGCTGGGAAATCCATAAAGACTGGCATACGCCGCATTCAGAGAGTCCGTTTGCGGCCTCTTTTTTATGCGCAGCCCCATGCAGAGGAAGTATGCCGCTAAAGCGGCGCATGGGGGCGCGGCGAGCAGGGGAAGATGTCTTCCCTGCCCGATTGCGCAGGGGAGCACAGAGGAAATATTAAAATATGAAGATACTCTTTATTTCGCTGGGATGCGATAAAAATCTGGTGGACTCCGAGGTGATGCTGGGAATGCTCAGCGAGCGGGGGCACTGCTTCACGGACGACGAGACCCAGGCCGAGGCGGTGGTGATCAATACCTGCTGCTTTATCGGCGACGCCAAGCAGGAGAGCATCAACACCATACTGGAGATGGCGGAGCTGAAAAAAAACGGGCAGATCCGGGCCCTGATCGTAGCCGGATGCCTGGCGCAGCGCTATCAGGATGAAATTCAGAAGGAGATCCCCGAGGTGGACGCCTTCATCGGAACGACGGCCCTCTCATGTATCGTGCAGACGCTGGAGGAAATCTTAAGAGGGCGCCCCCAAAACCATCTGGAGTCTCTGGAGTTGCCTCCTCTGGGGGGCCGCAGGCGGGTGATGACCACTGGCGGCTATTATTCTTATCTGAAAATCGCGGAAGGGTGCGACAAGCACTGCACCTACTGCATCATCCCGAAGGTAAGGGGAAAATACCGGAGCGTTCCCATGGAGGAGCTGCTTAAGGAGGCCGAAGAGCTGGCCGGGGCGGGGGTGCGGGAGCTGATCCTGGTGGCCCAGGAGACCACGCTTTACGGAGTGGATTTATATGGAAGGAAGTCTCTCCCCGAGCTTCTTCGCAGGCTGTGCAGGATCGAAGGCCTTGTCTGGATCCGTATCCTGTACTGTTATCCGGAGGAGATTACGCAGGAGCTGATTCAGGTGATAAGAGAGGAAGAAAAAATCTGCCATTATCTGGATATCCCGGTTCAGAGCGGAAGCGACGAAGTATTAAGACGCATGGGCAGGAAAACCGACAGCGGCCAGATCCGCGAGATGATCGAAAGGCTGCGGGAGGCTGTTCCGGATATCTGTATCCGCACCACGCTGATTGCCGGTTTCCCGGGGGAGAGTCTGGAGGATCATGAGCAGACGCTTGCCCTTGTGGATGAGATGGAATTTGACAGGCTGGGTGTTTTTGCCTACTCTGCGGAGGAGGATACCCCGGCGGCCGAGTTGCCGGATCAGATCCCGGAGCAGGAGAAAGAGCGCCGTCGGGACGAGATCATGGAGCTTCAGCAGGAGATTGCTTTCGACACCGCGCACAGGATGGTGGGTCGGAGGATGAAGGCCATGATCGAGGGAAAGGTGGCGGACGAGGACGTCTATGTAGCCCGCACTTTTCGGGACGCGCCGGAAGTGGACGGTTATCTGTTCATCCGTGCGGACACGGAGCTGATGAGCGGCGATTTTGTGGAGGCGCTCATCACCGGATCCAATGAGTATGATCTGCTGGGAGAGATTTGAAGAAGATATGTGGAACTGTAAAATGGAGGACTGAAATGAATTTACCAAATAAACTGACCATGTTCAGGGTGATCCTGATTCCCTTTTTTATTGTGTTTCTTCTGGTTCCGGTGACGGCGTGGGACAAATGGATCGCGCTGGCAATTTTCATTGTCGCCAGCCTGACCGATCTTCTGGACGGAAAAATTGCCCGCAAATATAATCTTGTGACCAATTTCGGGAAATTTATGGATCCGCTGGCGGATAAGCTGCTGGTGTGCTCGGCGCTGATCTGTCTGATTGAGCTGGATCGAATCCCCTCCTGGATGGTGATCGTTATCATTGCGAGAGAGTTTATTATCAGCGGCTTTCGTCTGGTGGCCTCCGACAATGGTGTGGTGATTGCGGCCAGCTATTTTGGAAAGTTTAAGACTACCTTTCAGATGGTTGCCGTATGCCTTATGATCGCGGATATCCCGTCTCTTTTTATTCTGACGCAGATTACCCTGTGGATTGCGGTGATCCTGACGGTGGTATCCCTGGTGGATTATCTGGTGAAAAACAGGGATGTCATGAAGGAGACGAAATAGAGGGCGTGCTCAGGGCGCAGCGGCGTCCGGGCTGTGGAAGGGGTGATGGCGGATGAGAGAAAACACTTCTCCGGAAGGAAATTCCCCGGAGGTAAATCCCCTGGAGGGGGATTCTGCGGAGAAAAGAATTGTTCGGAAACTGAAGGAAAAGGGGTGGCATGTCACCTGCGCGGAATCCTGCAGCGGCGGTATGATCGCCTCCCGGCTGGTGAATGTGGCCGGGGTGTCGGATGTGTTTGGGGAGAGCTATGTCACCTACGCAAATTCCGCCAAGCATAAGCTCCTGGGGGTGTCGCCGGAAGCGCTTCAGACGTATGGCGCGGTCAGTCCCCAGGTGGCGGAGCAGATGGCGCGGGGAGCGGCCATGCAGGCGGGCGCGCAGGTATCTGTTGCTGTGACCGGGATTGCCGGGCCGGACGGGGGCACCTCGGAAAAACCGGTGGGGCTTGTGTATATCGGGTGCTTCGTGGACGGGAAGGTCTTTGTCACAAGGAATCTTTTTCAGGGAAACCGGACGGAGGTTCGCAGGCAGACCACCGAGGCGGCACTTTCGCAGTTGCTTAAGCAGCTTTCACAGACGTGAGATCGGACTGAGCCGGGAGCCGTCGGGGAGTGCGGGCGAATGTCTGGCCGCAGACGGATTGTCCGCGAAGCATGTCGACGTCTGGCGGGCCGCAGGAGGCAGACAGGAGTGTGGGTATGAAGGGAAAGTGGAGTCCTGGAAAAATAACGGCAGTTGTGATCGGCGGCGTTGCCGCCGGGATGTTTCTTCTGACAGTTTTTTATATCAGTCTGGCGCAGATCGTAATGGGGTCACGCTATCTGAAGCTGGCCCGGGAGATGCAGGCGCGTGCCGACGAACGCAGAGAACAGAGCGGGGAAAATGACAGCCGCTACGCTGAGAGAGGCGGGGATGAGGGCGACCCGGACGGTTATTCTTCCGGAGAGAAACCCTCGTCTGACGATAAAGGGCCTTCGGACGATGGATCGTCAGATGATGACGATTCGTTCTTTTGGGATGACGGCCAGGAGAATGATTCCGGGGACGGAAAAAGCGCTGAATATTATGATTTTCATAATGAAGTCAGATATGACCTTTCCTATCAGGTCGAGTTTGAGGAGTATGTCGATATGTTCGGAAGCGATAACGTGCTTCTGAGTATGAAATATCCCGTGGTTTCCGGCGATGACCCGGAAAGACTTAAGGGGGTCAACCGGGCTGTCCGGAAGGAGTTTGATGAAGTCAGCGAGTATGTGGAGTCGCTCGTGGAGGAGATCGGGCCGGACGTTTCCTTTTTCTTTGAGGGGGAATGCTATGTCACCTGGATGGACGAGGAGATTCTCAGCATTGCCTATGTGGAGCACGGCTACCTGGATGGCGATCCCTATGAGAGCTATGTGGTTTCCGTCAATATGGATATGGAAAGCGGGATGGCGCTGACCAATTCGCAGATGTTGAATATCGATGATGATTTCTCCGTGGATTTCAGAAACCGGAGCGAGCGGCAGAACGGGGAAGTCTCCTACCTTTACAATTTTACAGACCAGGAGATTACCGACCTGCTCACAGATGATGAAAGTCTGATTATTTTTTATACGCCTCTGGGGATGGAGGTAGGCTTTAATTATTACTACGGGAACGGCTGGGTTACGGTGACCTACAGAGATTATGAGAAATACAGACGGCATTTTTAGTTGCCGGAGAGATGATATTGTGTTATATTAAATACAGCAGACACCGGAGGGCAGTCCCGGGAATGTCTGCTGTATTGTCTGCCGTTTCTCTTAAGGCGGCGGGAATTCTGCTTTGCATATCCGGCATTTTCTGCCCTGAATCCAAAGCAAGACAACGGACGGCACGCTTTGCCAACCGTCTTTATATGAAGCGAGGGACAGCGCGATTCGCGAACCGTTCTTATGTTAAACAGACGTCGTCACGCTTCGCGGGCCGGCTTATGGTGACAACGGATGGCCGGCAGAGCGCCCTGTCGGCGGCCTGTGTCAAAAAGAAGGGAGAGATGCCTTTGAGGGAGTTTTATTGGACACCTGATAATGTATAATGAGTTTGAGCATTGAAAATATCTGTTGACAAAGTCGAACGTTTGTTTTATAGTTATTAAGAACAAATGTTCTCAGCACATATGTCATGGCGGCATATGGGAGAAAAGGAGAAGCTGTTTTATGGAAAAGGATGATAAGTTAAAAGCACTGGACGCCGCGCTGGGTCAGATCGAGAAGCAGTTTGGAAAGGGGGCGGTGATGAAGCTGGGGGATAATTCCGCCCATATGAACGTGGAGACCATCCCCACAGGCTCCTTAAGCCTTGATATCGCCCTGGGGCTGGGCGGCATTCCCAGGGGAAGGATCGTGGAGATCTACGGTCCGGAGTCCAGCGGTAAGACGACGGTTACCCTGCATATGATCGCGGAGGTTCAGAAGAGAGGCGGCATCGCGGGATTCATCGATGCGGAGCACGCCCTGGATCCGGTCTACGCCAGGAATATTGGCGTGGATGTGGATAATTTATATATTTCCCAGCCTGACAACGGGGAGCAGGCGCTGGAGATCACGGAGACCATGGTCCGTTCGGGAGCCATCGATATCATCGTGGTGGACTCGGTGGCGGCTCTTGTGCCCAGGGCGGAGATCGACGGAGACATGGGGGATTCCCATGTGGGACTGCAGGCCAGGCTGATGTCCCAGGCGCTGCGCAAGCTGACCGCGGTTATCAGCAAGTCCAACTGTACCGTAATCTTTATCAACCAGCTCCGCGAGAAGGTAGGGGTTATGTTCGGCAATCCTGAGACCACCACGGGAGGACGCGCTCTCAAATTCTATTCCTCGGTGCGTCTGGACGTGAGAAGGATTGAAGCGCTCAAGCAGAGCGGAGAGACCATCGGCAACAGGACCAGGGTCAAGGTGGTCAAGAATAAGATTGCGCCTCCCTTTAAGGAGGCAGAGTTTGATATTATCTTCGGGGAGGGAATCTCCGTGGAGGGAGATGTGCTGGACCTCGCGGCCGGAGCCGGTATCGTGAGTAAGAGCGGCGCCTGGTATGCCTACGGTGGGAATAAAATCGGACAGGGCAGGGAGAATACGAAGCAGTATCTGCGGGATAACCCGGAAATTTTCGAGGAGATCTCCGGGAAGGTGCGGGAACACTACGGTCTGCAAAATACCGGTAAGACAGACGAAGAAAGCGGGGAGGAGAGCGAGAAGACCTCATCCGCCGCGAAGAAGTCTGAGTCCTCTGCCAGAAAGTCGGAAAGCGCATCCGCAAAAAAGGAATAGTTACATATGACAGTTACACAGATCACAGAAGTGTCAGGAGCCCGGATGAAAATATATATCGATGAGGAATACGCCTTTACTCTGTACGCCGGCGAGATCAGAACCTGTGGTATTGAGCAGGGAAGGGAGATTGACCCGCAGGTATATCGCGATATTATGGAAGAGCTCCTTCCCAGACGCGCGAAGCTGCGCGCCATGAACCTTCTGACGAAACGGCCATATACTGTCGCACAGCTTAAGGATAAGCTGCAGATGGGAGGCTATCCGGACACGATCGTGCAGGAGGCTCTTGCCTATGTGGCGTCCTTTGGTTATGTGGACGATGAGAAATATGCCCGGGATTATATCGAGTCCGGCATGGAAAGGCGCAGTAAGAGAAGGATTTTTGCCGACCTGCTGATCAGAGGCGTCCCGGAGGAGATTATCAGAAACGCCTGGGAGAATGTGGCGGGGGCGGAGAGCGGAGAGCTGGAAAAGGAACAGATTTCGCGCTGGCTTGTGAAGAAAAATTTTTCCGTAAACGAGGCCGGACCCAAAGAAAAGCAGAAAATGATGGCTTTTCTCTACCGTAAGGGGTTCGATACAGAAAATATTAGAAGTGTACTTTTACTTGACAATACCTCTGTTTAAGTTTAAAATTTAACTGTTGTAGATTGCTTTTAGAATGTTGCGGATACAATAGACCGGCGTTTCCCTGCCGGTGTTGTTACATACATTCTATTATAAATCGTAGTACAATGAAAACTAAATAAGGAGGTGCTCCTGTAAATGGTGCAGGTTTTGATTGCGATCTTCCTCACGTTGGTCGTAGCGGTTCCTGCGGCATGGTTTGTGGCGACTGCATATCACAAAAAGGTATCGGAGGCCAGGATCGGAAATGCCGAGGAGAAAGCGCGGGAGATTATCGATGAAGCCCTGAAAACTGCGGAGACGAAGAAGCGCGAGTCCTTACTTGAGGTCAAGGAAGAGTCCATTCGTACCAAGAATGAGCTGGACAGAGAGATTAAGGAACGTCGTGCCGAGACACAGCGCTATGAGCGCAGGATCCAGCAGAAGGAAGAGAACATCGACAGAAAGACAGAGGCGATCGAGAAGAAGGAAGCCAGCCTGACAGCGAAGGAAAATGAACTCAACAAGCTGCGGGGCGAAATTTCAAAGCTGAATGAGCAGCGATTACAGGAACTGGAACGAATCTCAGGTTTAACCTCCGAGCAGGCAAAAGAGTATTTACTGAAAATTGTTGAAGACGAAGTAAAGCATGAAACGGCTGTGATGATCAAGGAAATGGAGAGTCGCGCCAGGGAAGAAGCGGACAAGAAGGCCAGAGAGTATGTGGTTACGGCGATACAGAAATGTGCGGCCGACCATGTATCTGAGACCACCATATCGGTGGTACAGCTTCCCAACGATGAAATGAAGGGAAGGATCATCGGCAGAGAGGGCAGAAACATCAGAACGCTCGAGACGCTTACGGGAGTCGATCTGATCATCGACGACACGCCGGAGGCGGTGATACTGTCGGGCTTTGACCCGATCCGCAGAGAAGTGGCAAGGATTGCCCTTGAAAAGCTCATTGTGGACGGACGTATCCATCCGGCCAGAATTGAGGAAATGGTTGAGAAAGCCCAAAAAGAAGTGGATATCATGATCAAGGAGGAGGGCGAGGCGGCTACCCTTGAGGTAGGGGTTCACGGGATTCATCCCGAGCTTGTGAGACTGCTTGGTAAGATGAAATTCAGAACCAGCTATGGCCAGAATGCACTCAAGCATTCCATAGAGGTTGCCCAGCTTTCCGGTCTGCTTGCATCCGAGCTCGGGCTCGATGTGAGAATGGCCAAGAGAGCAGGCCTTCTGCATGATATAGGCAAGGCTGTGGACCACGAGATGGAAGGTTCCCATATTCAGCTTGGAGTGGAGCTGTGCAGGAAGTACAGGGAATCTCCTACTGTTATCAACGCGGTGGAATCCCACCACGGGGATGTGGAGCCTCAGACGCTGATCGCATGTATTGTACAGGCTTCCGATACCATATCCGCCGCCAGACCGGGGGCAAGAAGGGAAACCCTTGAGACTTATACGAGCAGACTTAAACAGTTAGAAGATATCACAAACAATTTTAAAGGCGTAGATAAATCTTTTGCAATTCAGGCAGGTAGAGAGATTCGTGTAATGGTAGTTCCGGAACAGATTTCTGATTCAGACATGGTACTGCTGGCCAGAGATATTTCCAGACAGATTGAAGCTGAACTGGAATATCCCGGGCAGATCAAGGTGAATGTGATCAGAGAATCCAGGGTAATTGATTATGCAAAATAGTTTTGTATGATTTCAGATGAGAGGGAAGTATTGAAGATGCAGTGTTTTCAATACTTCCTTTTTTGTAAAAAAATTTTTAAAAAATAAAAAAAGTTCTTGTTTGGAGGGGAATGTTATAGTAGAATAGTGTGGGCGTTGGATTGTATACAATTATCCAATCATACTATTTAGGAGAGAATCACAGGAGGGATATGTGCTATGAAAGCTTATAAGGAGCTTGAGGAGAAGGAACTGCTGGCACTGAAGGAAGATCTGGACAGAGAGTATGAGAAAGCGAAGGCAAAGGGATTAAAGCTGGATATGTCCAGAGGAAAGGCGTCCGTATCGCAGCTTAATATGGAGATGGATTTCCTGGACATCGTAAATTCCAGTACGAATATAAAGACGGAGACAGGAGTGGATTGCAGAAACTACGGTCTGCTCGACGGGATACCGGAGGCTAAGAGGCTGGTTGCCGATATGATCGGGGTTTCGGAGGATATGATTATTGTATTTGGAAATTCCAGCCTCAATATCATGTATGACACGGTTGCACGCTGTATGCTCTTTGGCGTGCTCGGCAGCACTCCCTGGTGTAAGCTGGATAAGGTGAAGTTTCTCTGTCCGGTTCCCGGGTATGACAGGCACTTTTCCATCACGGAGCAGTTTGGTATTGAGATGATCAATATTCCCATGACGCCCGGCGGGCCGGATATGGATCTGATTGAAAAATACGTGAATGAGGATCCGGCGGTGAAGGGAATCTGGTGTGTGCCGAAGTATTCCAATCCCCAGGGCTACACCTATTCTGACGAGACGGTCAGGAGATTTGCGGCGCTGCGTCCCGCTGCGGCGGATTTCAGAATTTTCTGGGACAATGCCTATGCGGTTCACGATCTCTACGAGCAGGAGAGGGATGAGCTGCTGGAAATATTCGAGGAGTGCAGAAAGAATGGCAATGAGGATCTGGTATACGAGTTCTGTTCAACCTCCAAGGTGACCTTTCCGGGCTCCGGCATTTCGGCCATTGCGGCCTCTAAGGCGAACCTGGATTCCATCAAGAGCATTATGACCATTCAGACCATCGGGCCTGATAAGCTCAACCAGCTCCGCCATGTGAAGTATTTTAAAAACATAGACGGTATGAGGGAGCATATGAAAAAGCACGCCGCTATCATGCGTCCCAAATTCGAGGCGGTTCTGTCGGTGCTGGAGGAGGAACTCGGCGGCCTGGAGATCGGCTCCTGGACCAGGCCCAGAGGCGGATACTTTATCTCCTTTGAGGCCATGGAGGGTTGTGCCAAAGCGATTGTAAACAAGTGTAAGGAGGCCGGCGTGGTGATGACCGGCGCGGGGGCCACCTACCCCTACAAGGCGGATCCAAAAGACAGCAATATCCGTATCGCCCCCACCTTCCCTTCACAGGAGGAGCTTTCCGTGGCCACGGATCTGTTTGTGCTGTGTGTTAAGCTTGCCAGTGTGGAGAAGCTGTTGGAAAAATAACGGATGCCAGGCGCCGAAGACTGACCTTATAAGGAGGGATTGTATGGAGGAATTTAAGAGACTGTCCAGAGACCTGGTGGCTCACGGAGCGATTCTGGATTACTATCAGGACACCATCCGGGTACCCAACGGTAATGTGGTAAAGTGGGATTTTATCAAACATAACGGAGCGGCCGCGGTGCTTGCGGTGGACGGCGAGGGAAGGCTGGTTATGGTCAGCCAGTACCGTAACGCGCTGGAGCGTTACACGCTGGAAATTCCGGCAGGAGGTCTGCTGACCCCCCAGGAGCCCACCAGGGACGCCGCCATCCGGGAGCTGAAGGAGGAGACCGGCTATGAGGCGGATTCTGTGGAGCTGCTTCTGACCATCCGCACCACAGTAGCGTTCTGCAATGAGAAGATAGATATTTACCTGGCCAGAGGGCTGACTGCGGGCAGCCAGCATCTGGATGAGGACGAGTATGTGCAGGTGAAGGCGTACACGGTGCAGGAGCTGACAGAAAGGATTTATGCGGGAGAGATACAGGACTCAAAGACCGTGGCGGCGATCATGGCCTACAAGGATAAATACCGGGGCGAAATGTAGAAACAACGGACAGCACGTTTCGCGGAGCGTTTGCAGCAATAAGCCAGCCCTGCAAAGCGGGGGAAGCGTTTGCTGTATCAGAGACAGGCAGTGCATATGCGCTGTCTGTTTTTCATATAATGGGACAGAGAAAGGATTTTGGAGCGAATATCCGGACAGAGGGCGCGTTTTAAAGGACACGCTGAGCTGGACGCAGGATAGGTCATGGACGGGAAAGGGGAGAGAGATGGCGGGAAATTACGGGTTTATCCCCGGACAGGGGGGCCGCAGGGCACAGAGGTATAATCATGTGTATATGATCTGGTTTTATCTGTTCCTGGGGAGCTTTTTTCTGGGCGTATTTCTTATGAATATGGGAAACGAGCTGCTTTTGACGGAAAATGGGATTTTCAGCCCGGCGTCGGTGGAGCGGCTCAGATATATTGAGATCGACAGCGGGAGATTTCTGCGGTATGTGTTAAAGCACAGGGTCGGGGAAAGCGCGGCGCTGATTCTTCTCTCAACCACCGCCCTGGGGCTGGCGGCGGTCTATGTGTGGGTGTTCTGGCAGGGAATGCTGGCGGGAATGACCATAACGGCGGCGATTATCCGCTTCGGCATCAAAGGACTTCTGCTTTTGCTTGGAACCCTTTTTCCCCACCAGCTTCTGCTGATTCCGGCGCAGGTGATGCTTCTGGCGTGGTGCTTTGAGAACTGTGGCAGGGCCCGTTCCATGGGAGGGGGAATGTATGGAAACGGCGGGATGACGCCAGCGTATGGGAGCCGGAGACAGCGGCTTCTGAGGCAGGGAATCGCTCTTTTGTGGATCGCCATCGTGATTCTGATCGGATGTATCCTGGAGAGCTATGTCAATCCCATGCTGGTATCGGATCTGGTGAAAATATTCTGATTGCATGTTTGCAGTCCTGTGTTTATAATGGATAAAACATGCACAGACAGGGACGAAAGGACAGCTTCGGATATGGAATCAGAAATCAATGCCTTTATAGCTTATCTGCAAAACCGGAAAGGAATCTCTGAAAATACGGCGCAGTCCTACCGCAGAGATCTGATGAGACTGAATCATTATCTGGAAAAGCAGGGAATCGGGGAGGTGAAAAGGATTACCGCCACCCATCTGAATTCCTACATACTCTATCTGGAAAAGAATCAATTCTCGGCCGCCACGATTTCCAGGGCGATCTCGTCGCTGAAGGCTTTTTACCGTTATCTTTACCGGGAGGGGATCGTCCGGGAGGAGCTGGCGGAGATGCTGCGCGCTCCCAGGGTGGAGAGAAAGCTGCCGGAAATTCTCACGCCCGCCCAGATCGATAAGCTCCTTGCCCAGCCAGCGGGCGATACGCCCGGACAGATCCGGGACAGGGCCATGCTGGAGCTGCTGTGCGCCACGGGAATCCGGGTGACGGAGCTGGTCTCCCTGAAGGTGCAGGACATTAACCTGCAAATGGGATATGTGGTGTGCGCGGACGCGGGCAGAGAGAGAGTCGTTCCCTTCGGGGAGCGGGCGGGAAGCGCCCTTGCCCGGTATCTGGAGACAGCCCGGGAAGCCATGACAGGGCAGGACGCCCAGGGCCGTGAAAACGCCCTCTTTGTCAACCGCTCCGGCGCGCCCATGAGCCGTCAGGGCTTCTGGAAGCTTTTGAAGCGCTATGCGCTCAGGGCGGGCATTGAGGCGGACATAACGCCCAATATCCTCCGGCACTCCCTGGCAGCCAGTCTGATTGAAAACGGGGCGGACCTAAAGCGCGTTCAGAAGCTGCTGGGCCACGCCGATCTGACGACGACACAGCTCTATGCTGCCGCCGGACATAACGACCGCTGACTATGACCCAGGGTGCCAGGCTCCGCCAGCCATCCCTGGGTCAGACAACGGAGCCGGGCTTGCCCATCTACTCCAGCTCCGCGATATCACGGATCAGGCGCTCTGAATCCTTCCATCCAAGGCAGGGGTCTGTGATCGATTTGCCGTAGACGCCTCCCCCAACCTTCTGAGCGCCCTCCTCGATGTAGCTCTCGATCATGACGCCTTTTACCAGACGGCGGATGTCGCCGTTTAATCTGCGGCTGTGCATCACTTCCTTTACAATCCGGATCTGCTGGTCAAACTGCTTGCCGGAGTTACTGTGGTTGGTGTCGATGATGGCGGCCGGGTTGACCAGGTCCCGCTCGTTGTAGAGAGAGAGAAGAAGATTCAGATCCTCATAGTGATAATTGGGCAGGTTCCCGCCATGCTTGTTGGTGGCTCCCCGCAGCACCGTGTGGGCCAGCCTGTTCCCGCTGGTTTCCACCTCCTGGCCCCGATAGATAAAGGAATGGGCGTGCTGGGCGGCATAAACGGAGTTGAGCATCACCGTCAGGTTGCCGCTGGTGGGATTTTTCATGCCTGTGGGGACGTCGAAGCCGCTGGCCACCACCCGGTGCTGCTGATCCTCCACGGAGCGCGCGCCGATGGCCACGTAGGAGAGGATATCCGACACGTATCCCCAGTTATCCGGATAGAGCATTTCATCGGCAGCGGTCAGCTCCGACACTTCTATGGCATGGATATGCATCTTGCGCATGGCGATCAGTCCCGCCAGAAAATCCTCCTTCTGTCCGGGATCGGGCTGATGGACGATTCCCTTATAGCCCTCCCCGGTGGTCCTGGGCTTGTTGGTGTAAATACGCGGGATCAGAATCAGCCTGTCCCTGACCTGTTCGTTCAGCCTTGCCAGCCGCGACACATAGTCGCAGACGGCGTCCTCGTTGTCGGCGGAGCAGGGGCCGATGATCACCAGAAAACGGTCGCTTTTGCCGGTGATCACATCCCGTATCTCCTGATCCCTCTCTTCCTTCAGCCTGGCCAGCTTTTCGGGAACAGGAAACTGCTTCCTGATCTCATCCGGCGTGGGCAGCATCTGAATAAACTTAAATGACATATCTGTCCCTTCTTTCTTTTTAACTGATATCCGGCAGGAATGGAAGCGCCTTCCATACGACCTGCACGCGTCCACTATTATAATATATCAAAAAAGGAATCGCAACAAAAAACGCATTGCAATGCGGGGAAAAACAGTGTAGAATTGATAAGGATTATCACTGAAAAACAGGAACAGGAAATGGAGCGGAGAGAATATGGCGCTGACTAAGAAACCGGTTACGGGAATGAAGGACATCCTTCCCGCAGAGATGAGAATACGCGATTATGTGACGGGCGTGATTAAGGAAACCTATGGCGGGTTCGGATTTACGCCCATTGAGACGCCCTGTGTGGAGCATATAGAAAACCTGACCAACAAACAGGGCGGGGAGAATGAAAAGCTGATTTTTAAGATTTTAAAAAGAGGGGAGAAGCTGAACCTGGAGACGGCCCGGGAGGAAGCAGACCTGGTGGACGGGGGGCTGCGCTACGACCTGACGGTGCCGCTGGTGCGTTTTTACGCCAGCCATTCCAACGAGCTTCCCAGTCCCTTTAAAGCCCTTCAGATCGGGAATGTGTGGCGGGCGGACAGGCCCCAGAGGGGACGCTACCGTCAGTTTATGCAGTGCGATATCGATATTTTTGGCGAACCCTCCAACCTTGCGGAGATCGAGCTGATCCTGGCCACCACCACAACCCTTTCCAGGCTGGGGTTTCGGAATTTTCAGGTGATGTTAAATGACAGGCGTCTTTTAAAGGCCATGGCCGCCTACAGCGGGTTTGAGCAGGAGAAATACGACAGTGTTTTTATTACCCTGGACAAGATGGACAAGATCGGGCCGGAGGGCGTGGAGCGGGAGCTTCTGGCAAACGGTTTTTCTCAGGAGTGCGTGGAGAAATACCTGGGGCTTTTTAAGGGGCTTAAGGGACAGAGCGACGGCTTTTCCTGGCTGACCCGGGAGCTGGGGGATTTCCTGGAGGAGGATGTAGAGAGGAACCTCCGGGAGATCATGGAGAGCGTTACGGCCGCCCAGGATCCGGACTTTACGCTGGTGTTCGACCCCACCCTGGTGCGGGGTATGTCCTACTATACGGGAACCATCTTCGAGGTGGCCATGCCGGAGCTGGGGGCGAGATGCGGCGGAGGCGGCAGATACGATAAGATGGTGGGGAAATTTACCGGAAACGACGTGCCTGCCTGCGGATTCTCCATCGGCTTTGAGCGGATCATCCTGCTTCTGATGGAGAGGGGCTTCGAGGCCCCCGGCCAGCCGGACAAAACGGCCTTTCTTCTGGAGAAGGGGCTTTCCGGACAGGAGCTGCGCACGGTAATTGCCAGAGCCCAGGAGCTTCGCAGGGAAGGCAGGCAGGTGCTGGTGGTTCGGATGAACAAGAATAAGAAATTCCAGAAGGAGCAGCTGGCCAGGGACGGGTATGCGCAGATTCAGGAGTTCTATAAGGATCCCATCCGGTAAGGGCGCGGGATGATTACGGTATACTACAAAAAGGTGTTTCCCTTTTCCGGGGAAGACACCTTTTTCCTTCCCATAGAAAAAATCGATGAAGAACGCAGAGTAAGGCTCCTTTCCATGAAAAGCAGTACGGCCCGGCTCCGTTCCCTGGCGGCGGGGCTGATCCTTTACTATGCCCTGTGTGAAAAGCTGGGGCTTTCCAGCCGGAGCGCTCCCCCGTTTCGCCTGGGGTACGGGGAGAGGGGGAAACCGTATCTGCGGGATTATCCGGAGGTTTTCTTTAATCTGTCCCATTCGGGGGATTATGTGTGCTGTGCCCTGGGGGATGGGCCCGTAGGAGTGGATATCCAGAAAAAGATAAGCGGAAAAGAAAAAATTGCGGAGCGTTTTTTTACTCCCGGGGAGCGGCAGATGCTGGATGCGTGCTCCGGGCAGGAGAAGGAGACGCTGTTTTTCCGGATGTGGAGCGTGAAGGAGAGCTACTTAAAGCTTACCGGGGCGGGGCTTTCAGGGGGCCTTGCGGACTTTGAGATCTGCTGGCCGGAGCGGTCGGTGGCGCGGCGGGCCGCAAAAGAGGCGTCCGCCTGGTTTGCCGAGTCGGAGGATGTGGAGGGCTACAGCCTCTGTGTCTGCTTCAGGGACCCGGCGCAGAACATTTTCTGGAAAAATTTTTAAAAATATGGTTGACAAACGTTTTTAACAGATATATACTTTGACCGTCAAATAACTTGATTATCAAACTATTTGATGGTCAAAGTATTTGCTGCGCAGAACGGCGTCCGGCCCGACAGGCCAGATTCCACAAACCGGATGGCGTCCGGAACGGTGTCTGAGCGTAAAAAGGAAAAAGAACAAAACCACAAAAAACAGGAGAGAGATTATGTTAGAGAGAATTACAGAAATCGTAAAGGAACAGCTTAATATGCAGGATGTGACGATCACTGCCCAGACCTCCTTTGAGAAGGATCTCGAGGTGGATTCCCTGGATCTGTTCGAGCTGGTGATGGCCCTTGAGGAGGAATATGACGTTGAGATCCCGTCTGAGGATCTGGAGAAGCTTACCACCATCGGCGCGGTGATGGATTATCTGAAGGAAAAGGGAGTGGAAGAATGAATACCAGGGTAACGAAGCTTCTGGGGATCCGGGTTCCCATTTTCCAGGGAGGAATGGCCTGGGTGGCGGAGCACTCTCTGGCGGCGGCCGTGTCGGAGGCGGGAGGCCTGGGCATCATCGCGGCGGCCAGCGCGCCCCCGGAGGTGGTCCGAAGCGAGATCCGAAAGGCCAGGGAGCTCACCGATAAGCCTCTGGGAGTCAATCTCATGCTGATGAATCCCAACGCCGAGGAGGTGGCCGGGGTGGTGCTGGAGGAAAGGATTCCGGTGGTGACCACCGGCGCGGGCAATCCGGCCAGGTTCATGGCGGACTTTAAGGCGGCCGGGATTAAGGTCATTCCGGTGGTGGCAAGCGTGGCCATGGCAAGGATGATGGAGCGCTGCGGTGCGGACGCGGTGATCGCGGAGGGGACAGAGTCCGGCGGTCATATCGGCTCCACCACCACCATGTGTCTGGTCCCCCAGGTGGCCGACGCCGTGAAAATCCCCGTGATCGCCGCGGGAGGCATCGCGGACGGACGGGGCATGGCAGCCTCCTTTATGCTGGGAGCCGAGGCGGTCCAGATGGGAACCCGGTTCCTGGTAGCCACAGAGTCCATTGTACATAAGAACTATAAGGAAAAGGTGCTCAGGGCCAAAGATATCGACTCTGAGGTGACGGGCAGAAGCACCGGCCATCCCATCCGCCAGCTCCGCAACCAGATGTCCAGAGAGTATCTGCGGCTGGAGAAGGAAGGAGCGGGGCTGGAGGAGCTTGAGCACCTCACTCTGGGATCCCTTCGCAGAGCCGTGATCGAAGGGGACACGGCCGGGGGAACCATGATGGCCGGCCAGATCGCGGGGCTTGTGCGCAGGGAGCAGACCTGCCGGGAGATGATAGAGGAGATTATGGAGCAGGCCGAAGGGCTGCTCGGGCATACCTGAAAACCGCAGGGCTCCTGGCTGCGGTTCAGGTGCGGCCAGAAGCGTTTCGGACTTTGAAAGGAGCAGAATAAATATGGGAAAAACAGCGTTCGTGTTTCCGGGACAGGGAGCACAGTACATCGGCATGGGAAAGGATTTTTATGAGAGGGAAGCGGTTTCCCGGGAGGTCTTTGACAAGGCCGGGCAGATCACGGGCCTTGACCTTCCGGCCATCTGTTTTGAGGAGAATGAAAAGCTGGATGTGACGGAATATACCCAGATCGCCATGGTGACGGTGGAGACAGCCATCTTAAAGGTATTGGAGGAGAAAGGCCTTAAGCCGGATGTGACGGCGGGATTAAGCCTTGGAGAATACGCCGCCATCGTAGCCGCCGGGGCCATGGAGATGGAGGAGGCCTTCGCCGTGGTCAGAAGGCGGGGCGTCTACATGCAGGAGGCGGTGCCGGAGGGCGGCGCCATGGCGGCGGTGCTGGGGCTGGAAAACAGCGTGATCGAGGAGGTGTGCAGCCGGACGGAGGGGATTGTGACGGTGGCCAACTATAACTGCCCCGGCCAGCTTGTGATTACCGGTCAGGCGGACGCTGTGAGCCGTGCGGGAGAGACGCTGAAGGAAAAGGGAGCAAGGCGGGTGGTCCCCCTTAATGTGAGCGGCCCCTTCCATTCCCAGATGCTCACATCCGCAGGGGAGAGACTGCGAAAGGATCTGGACAGGGTGCATCTTAAGGAGTTTTCCATTCCCTATGTGGCCAATCTGACGGCGGATTATGTCACCTCCCCGGAGAAGATCAGAGAGCTCCTGGAAAGACAGCTTACCTCCCCCGTGAAATGGCAGCAGTCGGTGGAACGGATGCTGGGGGACGGGGTGGATACCTTCCTGGAGATCGGTCCCGGGAGAACCTTAAGCGGCTTTGTGAAAAAGATCTCGAAGCAGGCCCGGGTTCTGAACATCGATCGGTATGAGGATCTGGAGAAGACCCTGGAGGTGCTGGCCAATGAATAGAATCAACAGCAGCGGGGAAAAGCAGGAGCAGATCTGCCGGCGCGTGGCGCTGGTGACCGGAGCAGGACGGGGGATCGGCAGAGCCATCGCCTTGGCCCTGGCGCAGCAGGGCGACTTTGTGATCGTCAATTACAACGGCTCCGGGGAAAAGGCCCTGGAGACCCTTAAAATGATCGAGAGCGCCGGGGGCGCGGGAGAGGTTTACGGCTGTAATGTGGCGGACTTCGACGCCTGCGGGGCGATGATAAAGGATCTCGTCGCGAGACATAAGCATATCGACGTTCTGGTGAACAACGCCGGGATCACCAGGGACGGCCTTCTGGCAGGGATGAGCGAGGAGGATTTTGACCGGGTGCTGGAGGTGAATCTGAAGGGATGCTTTAACACCATGCGCCATCTCTCCCGCCAGCTTTTAAAGCAGCGGGGAGGCAGGATCGTCAATCTCTCCTCGGTGAGCGGGATCATGGGAAATCCGGGGCAGGCCAATTACTGCGCCTCCAAGGCCGGGATCATCGGACTGACCAAAAGCGCCGCCCGGGAGCTGGGCAGCAGGGGCATTACGGTGAACGCGGTGGCCCCGGGCCTGATCGAGACGGAGATGACGGAGCATCTGCCAGAGGCCGTGAGGGAGGACATGACCCGGCAGATTCTCTTAAAGCGGGCGGGAAGCGTCCGGGATGTGGCGCAGACGGTGGCTTTCCTGGTCTCGGATGCGGCGTCCTATATCACCGGACAGGTGATCAGCGTGGACGGCGGCATGAGCACGTGAGAACAGGAGCTTTGGAACAGAAGGACTTCAGGTAAGGATGGTATGAATATGAGCAGACGAGTAGTGATAACGGGAATGGGAGCCATCACTCCCATCGGTCTGAATGCGGCGGATTTCTTTGAATCCCTGCGGGCGGGCCGTCATGGCTTTGGCCCCATCACCCGGTTTGACGCCACAGATTACAAATGTCATGTGGCGGCGCAGGTAAAGGACTTTGACCCGACCCGGTACATGGACGCCAGAGCGGCCAGACGGATGGAACCCTTTGTGCAGTATGCAGTGGCCGCCGCCAGGCAGGCCCTGGAGGATGCGGGAATCGATATGGAGAAGGAGGATCCCTGGCGGGCAGGGGTAGCCGTGGGATGCGGCATCGGAAGCCTGCAGACCATGGAAAGGGAGCATGAGAAGCTTTTGAGCAAAGGGCCTTCCCGGATCAATCCACTTTTTGTGCCGCTGATGATTTCCAACATGGCGGCGGGAAATATTTCCATCCAGTTCGGATTAAAGGGTAAAAATATCAACGTAGTCACAGCCTGCGCCTCGGGAACCAACTGTGTGGGCGAGGCCTTTCGCAGCATTCAGTACGGGGAGGCGGATGTGATGGCGGCGGGGGGAACGGAGAGCGCAGTCACGCCTCTCGGGATCGCAGGGTTCTGCGCCCTCAAGGCCCTCTCCGGCGTAGATGACCCTGACAGATGCAGCCTTCCCTTTGACAGAAACCGCAGCGGCTTTGTGATGGGTGAGGGAGCGGGAATCCTGATCCTGGAGGAGCTGGGCCATGCGCAGGAACGAGGCGCGCATATTTACGGGGAGGTGCTGGGCTACGGCTGTACCAGCGACGCTTATCACATCACATCCCCGGCGGAGGACGGCCAGGGGGCGGCGGCCGCCATGCTCCTTGCGCTAAAGGACGGCGGCGTTGCGCCGCAGGAGCTCACCTACATCAACGCCCACGGAACGGGCACCCATCACAACGATCTCTTCGAGACCAGGGCGATTAAAAAAGCCTTCGGGGATCATGCGTATAGGCTGCGGATCAACTCCACCAAATCCATGGTAGGGCATCTGCTGGGAGCGGCGGGCGCGCTGGAGCTTGTGGCCTGTGTGAAACAGATGGAGGGGGGCTTTATCCATCGAACCCTGGGGTATGAGACCCCGGACGGGGAGATGGATCTGGATTACTGTAAGGAGCCGTATCAGGAGGAAATTCCCTATGCGCTGAGCAATTCCCTGGGCTTTGGGGGACACAACGCCAGCATCCTGATTGGAAAGTACAGGGGACGCAGCGGCCTGTGACCGGCAGGACTGCGCATGCAGACGGCGTTTGAAGGGAAAGGAGCAGGAAGTATGTCATTGTTATCAGCGAAAGAAATTATGGAGATCATTCCCCACAGGTATCCCTTTATGCTGTTGGATACGGTGGAGGAGCTCACGCCGGGGGTAAGGGCTCTGGCCAGAAAGTGTGTTTCCTGCAACGAGCCCTTTTTTCAGGGACATTTCCCCACGGAGCCGGTGATGCCGGGCGTACTGATCGTGGAGGCGCTGGCCCAGGCAGGGGCGGTGGCCATCTTAAGCACCGAGGAGGACAGGGGAAAGACGGCTTATTTCGCCGCCATCTCCTCCGCCCGGTTTAAGAGAAAGGTCATCCCCGGGGATGTGCTGATGCTGGAGACGGAGATCATTAAGCGCAAGGGCAGCATCGGCGTGGGCAGGGCCACAGCCACCGTGGACGGCCAGGTGGCCGTGCAGGCGGAGCTGACCTTCGCCATTTCGAAGTAGAAAAGGAGCAGGGAAAATGTCAGGATTGTTTCGGATCAGGAAGTATCATCCCATAAAGGGCGGAGAGGAAAAGACGCAGGCGCCCGTAAAGCCGCAGACCATCGTCTGCCCCTCCTGCCAGAGAGAGCTGGAGCGGGCGCAGATCATTGAGAATAATTATATCTGTACGGCCTGCGGAGCATATTTTCGGGTGAGGACCAAAAACAGGATCCGCATGGTGTGCGATAAGGGAAGCTTTACGCCCTGGTTTGAGGAGAAGCAGGGGAATAATCCTCTGCTGTTTCCGGGATATGAGGAGAAGCTTAAGGATGTCAGGGAAAAGACCGGACTGACCGAGGGCGTCACTGTGGGAGAGGCAGCTATTTACGGGGAAAGAGTCTGTCTTGGAATATGCGATTCCCGTTTTCTCATGGGAAGTATGGGGCAGGCCGTGGGAGAGAGGATCGCCTGCTCTGTGGAGAGAGCCACCAGAGAAAAGCTCCCCGTCGTTCTGTTCTGCTGCTCGGGCGGCGCCAGGATGCAGGAGGGAATCGTCTCCCTTATGCAGATGGCCAAGACCTCCGCGGCCCTTAAGAAGCATTCGGACGCCGGGCTTTTGTATGTGTCGGTGCTGACGGATCCCACCACCGGCGGGGTCACGGCCAGCTTTGCCATGCTGGGAGATATCATCCTGGCGGAGCCCGGAGCGCTGATCGGATTTGCGGGCCCCAGGGTGATCGAGCAGACCATCGGGGAGAAGCTGCCGGAGGGCTTTCAGCGGGCGGAGTTTCAGGCAGAGCACGGCTTTGTGGACCGGATCGTGGAGCGCCACGAGCTGAAAAGGACGCTGTATCAGATTCTCAGAGCCCACCGTCCCCTGGACGGGGAGGCCATGGCCGCCTGGTCCGGGGAGTTTATCCCCACGGAGATTTCCAGAGAAAGGCAGGCCAGGGCCGGTGAGCGGACTGCCTGGGAGAAGGTGAAGGAGGCCAGAAGCCTTCAAAGGCCCTCGACTCTCACCTACATTAACCTGATTTTTCAGGATTTCATGGAGTTTTACGGAGACCGCCTCTGCGGGGACGACAGGGCCATCGTGGGCGGAATCGCCTGGCTGGAGAAAGTACCCGTGACGGTGATCGGCGTCCAGAAGGGAAACGACGGGAAGGAGTGCGCGAGCAGAAATTACGGGATGCCCTCCCCGGAGGGCTACCGGAAGGCCCTTCGCCTGATGAAGCAGGCGGAGAAATTCCATCGTCCCATTATCTGCTTTGTAAACACCTCCGGGGCCTATCCCGGGATGGAGGCGGAGGAGAGAGGGCAGGGGGAGGCCATCGCCCGCAACCTCTTTGAAATGTCCGCAATCCGCACGCCCATTCTTTCTGTCATAACAGGGGAGGGAGGAAGCGGCGGCGCGCTTGCCCTCGCCCTGGGAAACGGGGTGTGGATGCTGGAGAACGCCACTTACTCTGTTCTCTCGCCGGAGGGCTTTGCCTCCATCCTGTGGAAGGATGGAAGGAGGGCGCAGGAGGCGGCGCAGGTGATGGGAATCACGGCCCAGGACTTAAAGAGCCTTTCGGTGATCGAGACCATCGTACCGGAATACGGCGGCGCGGACAGCTCCACCGTGCGGGATATCGCCGGATTTATGCGGGCAAATATGAAGGAGTTTTTGCGAAGGTTTGAGAAAATGGACGGGGAAGAGATTGCCCGCCACAGATATGAAAGATTTCGGAAATTCTAGGAGGAGAATCATGCCGGCAAGAATTATTGGAACCGGAAGCTGTCTGCCGGAGCACACGGTCAGCAACCGGGAGCTCGAAAAGTGGGTGGACACCACGGACGAATGGATCAGGGACAGGACGGGGATCGCGCAGCGCCACCTGGCGGTGGAGGAGACCACTGTCTCCATGGCTGTCCGGGCGGGAAAAAACGCCTTGGAGAACGCAGGGGCGGATGCGGATGAAATCGACCTGATCATCGTGGGAACAGTGTCTGCGGATATGTATTTTCCCTCCACTGCCGCCCAGGTGCAGAGCGGGCTTGGGGCTGACAATGCGGTGGCCTTCGACATCAACGCGGCCTGCGCGGGCTTTCTGTTCGGCCTTGCCATTGCGGACGCCTACATGAAAGCCGGGATGGCCGAGACGGCGCTGGTGATCGGGGCGGAGACGCTCTCGAGACTGATGGACTGGCAGGACCGGGGAACCTGCGTACTCTTTGGAGACGGGGCGGGCGCCGCCCTGGTGAGAAGGCAGGAGGAGGGAATTCTGAGCCTGGTGCAGGGGACCGACGGAAAAAGCGGTATGGCCCTGACCTGCCATAACAGGCCGGTGAACAATCCCCTGGCGCAGAACGAAGCCGCGGTGGATTTTACCCGGATGGACGGCCGGGCAGTCTATAAATTTGCGGTGAAAACCGTGCCCTGCGCCATAGAAAAGGCTCTGGAGCAGGCGAAGATCCCTGCGGAGGAGATCAAATATTTCCTGCTCCATCAGGCCAACATCCGGATTATAGAGTCGGTGGCAAAAAAAATGGGCCGGCCCATGGAAAAATTCCCGACAAATCTTCAGAAATGTGGTAATATATCAGCAGCGAGTGTTCCCATCCTGCTTGATCACGTGAACCGGGAGGGGAGCCTTTCGCGGGGGGACAAAATCGTGCTGGCCGGCTTCGGGGCCGGGCTCACCTGGGGAGCGGCGGTGCTCACCTGGTAGGTCTTTTTCCGCCCGGCGTGGTGGAGACAGGAATTTTCCGGGGCCCAAAGAGGGAAGGACAATGGAACTGAATCAGACTTTAAATACATTACTTATTACATTATTTCAGGAGATCATGAACATCGAACAGAAAGCCCTGATCACCGGTGAGTTTCAGGATATCACCATAAATGACATGCATGTGATCGAGGCCATCGACATACAGGAGCCAAAAACCAGCTCCTCGGTGGCCAAAAGGCTTTCCGTCACCGTGGGAACCCTTACCAAAGCCATCGACAGGCTGACCAGAAACCACTATGTGCTGCGGGAGAGAAGCGATGAGGACAAGCGGCTGGTGCTGCTTTCCCTCACCGATAAGGGCAAAAGAGCGTTTCTCCATCATCAGAATTTTCACAGGGAGATGGTTCGTTCTGCGCTGGATGGGTTTGACGAGAAGGAGACAGGGATCCTGATCCGGTCGCTGGGAAGCCTGGTGGATTATTTTCAGGGGCATGAAACATGCAGGGAGAAGTGATGATCGACGCGGAAAAATTCCATGTGCTGAATTATATCAAAAAGGAAGAGTACACGGGCAGTATGGGCGGCATGAGATATATGCTGAAAAAGAAGGAAAAGGAGGAGGGCTCCGTGCTGGAGGTGATCATCTGGCCGGAGCCTTACTGCTATGCCCGCACGCAGGAGGAAAAGAAGCGGCGGCGCGAGTTTGAACTCAGCGCCCAGGGGGTGCGGGAGGCGGCGGATTACCTCAACGCCATGTACGAGGAGCACAGGGCCGAGTGGGAGCAGGCCGGGAGGGCATAGCAAGTATTGCATGGCAGATCCTGCATCGCAAATATTTTAATCTGATGTTGAAATCTTTCGGTTTACAAATTATAATGAAATCAGATGACGTAAAAATCGTGTACGGAAGGGTGTGGGGGAAAATTGGCGTCAGTGATTTTTGATGATCAGGCATTTAACAGAGAGGTTTCCTTTTGCAGAGTGTACAGTCAGGAAAGCAAGAAAAAGCTGGAGAAGCTTTTTTTGCAGAACCGGATATCGTATTTTATCGAGTGGCAGGAGCGTTCCTGGCTGGCAAGGCTTTTCGGGAGCGAGAATCAGAAGGAAAGAAATGTCTTTACCGTGCGGATCAACGAGGCGGATGTGGAGCGGGCCACTGAGCTTGCGCAGGGGCTCGAGGATATAAAGCTGCGGGATGCGGGATAAAGTGGAAAATTCCCACCAGGAACTTCCCATCGGGATTTCCTGCCGGATATTTCCTGCCGGGAGGGATCGTCGGAACGGTTTTTGCAGGACAGTTCTCTCACAGGAAGAGGTTCCCGCCGCCGGGTATATCCGGCGGCAGGATTTGGGGCGTTAAAAAGCGAAGATTGATCCGGAAGGAGAAATTCTTACGGGATCTGTTCAGAAAAAACCTCATGTAGTCTGCATGGGGTTTTGTTGCGGTAAGCTGGTTTGAAAGGCGAGGCGGAGTTGGATACAATGAGTTGGCCGGCAAAGCGAGGCGGCATTTGTTCAACATAAGGATGGCTCGCAAAGCGCGCTGTCCGTTGTTTGGCATAAGGGTTAGTTCGCGGAGCGTGCTGTCCGTATTTTTGGCGGAGGGAAAGAGAAAATGCAGAGAGGAAAAACGACGAAGAGGCGGCAGGGAGCCGAACGGGACGGCGGCAGAGGCGCCGGCGGGCAGCCGGGAAGCTCCCGAAGGGATAACAACGGATGCCAGACTCCGCCGGATATCCTTATGTTAAAGGAGAGGCCCCGCTCAGTGAAAAGCGCCGGAAAAGGCAGCAGGCTAGGGACTGCAGGGCCGGGCGCGACCAGGCCGGGAACGGCCGGGAAAAAGCCCGCAGGCCAGGCAGGGCAGGGCAAAAAACGCTCCGGCACGGAAAAATGCCCGGTCTACCAGAAATGCGGAGGCTGTCAGCTTTTACATATGGATTATAACAAACAGCTCGCCCTCAAAAAGCAGCAGGTTGCGGAGCTGTTAAAGCCCTACGGAAGGCTGGAGGGGATCATCGGTATGGAGGAGCCCGGGTATTACCGGCATAAGGTACACGCGGCCTTTGGAATGGACAAAAGGGGCAGGAGCGTTTGCGGGGTGTACCGGGAGGGGACCCACCAGATTGTTCCGGCGGATTCCTGCTTTCTGGAGAATCGGAAGGCGGCCGCCATCATACAGACGGTGAAAAAGCTTATCACCTCCTTTAAGATCAGGGTTTATGACGAGGATACGGGCTATGGCCTTCTGCGCCACGTGCTGGTGAGAGTGGGATATCACACGGGACAGATCATGGTGGTGCTGGTTCTGCGCTCCCCCATTCTTCCCTCCAAAAATCATTTTGTGGAGGCGCTGAGAAAGGAACACCCACAGATCACCACCATCGTGGTGAATGTCAACGACAAAAGAACCAGTATGGTGCTGGGGGAGAAGGAGCAGGTGATCTACGGCCCGGGGTACATTGAGGATGAGCTTTGCGGTATGACTTTCAAGATTTCTCCCGGATCCTTTTATCAGGTAAATCCGGTGCAGACGGAGATATTGTATGGGAAAGCCCTGGAGTACGCGCAGCTGTCAGGAAAGGAGACGGTGCTGGACGCCTACTGCGGAACAGGTACCATCGGCATGATCGCGGCGAGGAAGGCACAGAGGTGTATCGGCGTGGAATTAAACCGGGACGCGGTGAAGGACGCGGTGGCCGGCGCCAGAAGAAATCACGTCTCCAATATCCGTTTTTATCAGGCGGACGCGGGAGAGTTTATGGAGGAGCTCGTACAGACCGGGGAGCGGGTGGACGTGGTTTTCATGGATCCGCCCCGGACGGGAGGAAGCGAACAGTTTCTGGCATCTCTGGCAGGACTCAAGCCCGGGAAGATCGTATATGTGTCCTGCAATCCCGAGACGCTGGCCAGAGATCTGGAGTATCTGTGCGGCAGGGGATACCGGATGGAACGGGCGGCGGCGGTGGATATGTTTCCGTTTACAAATCATACAGAGACGGTAGTTCTTTTGTCCCACAAAAAAGCCGACAGTTATATCCACATTGATGTGGAGTTTGGAGAGGGCGAGGGCAAGATTCCGGTAGATAGTATTGCTAAAAGAGCCGAAGCGTACAAGCCCAAAGAAAAAGTGACCTACAAAATGATTAAGGAGTACATAGAAGCGAAATACGGCTTCAAGGTACATACCGCATATATCGCAGAGGTAAAGCGAAATTTGGGATTGCCGATGTATGATGCTCCTAATGCGGTAGAAGAATTGAAACAGCCGAGGAAACATCCGACACCAGAAAAGGTAGAAGCAATCAAAGATGCACTTCGTTATTTTGCAGTGATATAAAACTTTACTTACAATCGAATATTTCTTACATAGCCGTTTATTCATTTATTTGAGTAAGCGGCTTTTTTCATCCCTATTTTTCGGAATAGGGATATTTTTTGTAGAAGGAGGAGGTTTATTTGAACACACAAATCATCGCCATCGCCAACCAGAAAGGCGGCGTTGGCAAAACAACAACCTGTGCGAACTTGGGAATAGGTCTGGCACAGGCCGGAAAGAAAGTGCTTCTGATCGACGGGGACCCGCAAGGAAGCCTGACAATCAGCTTGGGAAATCCGCAACCAGACAAGCTGCCATTTACACTGTCGGATGCAATGGGCAATATTCTGATGGATCAGCCTATACGCCCCGGAGAAGGTATTCTGCATCATGTAGAAGGCGTTGACCTGATGCCTGCGGATATTCAGCTTTCCGGTATGGAGGTTTCTCTGGTAAACGCCATGAGCCGTGAAACGGTTTTACGGCAATATCTGGACACACTGAAGGGGCAATACTCCCATATCCTCATCGACTGCCAGCCCTCCCTTGGTATGCTCACAGTCAATGCGCTGGCTGCTGCGAATAGGATCATCATTCCCGTTCAGGCAGAGTATCTGCCCGCTAAAGGGCTGGAACAGCTGCTCTCCACGGTAAACAAGGTAAAGAGGCAAATCAACCCCAAGCTCCAGATTGACGGTATCCTGCTGACGATGGTGGACAGCCGAACCAACTTTGCCAAAGAGATTTCCGCGCTCCTGCGGGAGACCTATGGCAGCAAGATCAAAGTATTCGGCACAGAGATCCCCCATTCTGTCCGGGCGAAGGAAATCAGTGCAGAGGGAAAAAGTATTTTCGCCTATGACCCTGGCGGCAAAGTGGCAGAGGGGTATCGAAATCTGACGAAGGAGGTGTTGAAACTTGAAAAGCAGCGCGAAAAAAATAGAGCTGGCCTCGGTAGATGATCTGTTCTCCACCGAAGAAGGCCGTCAGGATGCAAAGCTGGAAAAGATTCAGGAGATTCCGCTGTCTGAACTGCATCCCTTTAAGAACCACCCATTCAAAGTCAAGGATGACGAAGCCATGATGGAGACCGCTGACAGTATCAAGCAGTATGGCGTTCTGGTTCCGGCGATTGCTCGACCGGACCCGGAGGGCGGTTATGAGCTGGTAGCCGGACACAGGCGGCACAGAGCCAGTGAGTTGGCAGAAAAGGAGACCATGCCGGTCATTGTTCGGGATTTGGACGATGATGCCGCCACGATCATTATGGTTGACAGCAACCTGCAACGAGAAAGCCTGCTTCCAAGTGAGAGGGCCTTTGCCTATAAAATGAAGTTGGAGGCTATAAAACATCAGGGAGAACGCTCAGATTTAACTTCTCGCCAAGTTGGCGAGAAGTCGCAGACATCAATTCAGCTGGTTGCAAATCAAGCAGGAGAGAGTCAAAGGCAGGTTCAGAGATTTATTCGCTTGACTGAGCTGATTCCCGAACTGCTGGACATGGTGGATGAAAAGAAAATTGCCTTAAATCCCACCTATGAGCTGTCCTTTCTCAAAAAGGAGGAACAGGTAGACCTGTTGGACGCGATGGACAGCGAACAGGCTACCCCTTCTCTTTCTCAAGCCCAGCGGCTCAAAAAATACAGTCAGGAGGGGCATCTGACCCTCGATATGATGCGTGTCATCATGGGTGAGGAAAAGAAAAGCGATCTGGACCGAGTGACATTTACCTCTGACACCTTGCGGAAGTATTTTCCTAAAAGCTATACGCCCCAGCGGATGCAGGAAACCATCATCAAGCTGCTGGAGGCATGGCAGAAAAAGCGTCAGAGAGACCAGGAACGATGAAAGGAGCCGCCTATGAGGGATATTTCAGCAAGGGAGCTGAAAGGACATAACATTCTTGCCGTGGAACGCTTTGAGGACAGCACCCGATGGATGATTGAGTTTGTTGTTCTCCATCCGTGTAGTGCTTACGGGAGCAGAGGTGATGAAATGCGTCTGTTTCTTGCAGAGGACAGCTATCAGAATGCTCTCCAAGACCAGCAGCGCCGGAAAATCAAAATCAAGCGGTATGCCCGTGTTGTTGAGGGACACATCCTCGACTTTAAGCCGGGAAAGAAACGCACAAGAAAATATAGAGAAAGTTGAACGCCACAATTCTTTGATTTGGGATTGCGGTTTTTTTGTACCCAAAATTCGGAAGGAGTGAGGTCGATGGCCGTTTTTCGCATTGAACGGACCCGCGATTATACCGTGATGAGCAATCATCATTTACGAAATGCAAACCTGTCGTTAAAAGCCAAGGGACTGCTTTCCATGATGCTGTCTTTGCCGGAGGACTGGAATTACACCACCCGTGGTCTTGCAAAGATCTGTAAGGAGGGCGTGGATGCCATAGGCGCTGCGTTGCGGGAATTGGAGGCTGCCGGTTACATTGTGCGGCACAAGCTGCGTGACCGGCAGGGACGCATCAGCGATACAGAGTATGTCATATACGAGCAGCCACAGCTTAGAAAACCGGATACGGATTCACCAGATACGGAAAACCCGGATATGGATAAACCGGATACGGAAAAGCCCGCAGAATTAAATATAGAGAAATCAAATACTCAAAAACAAAATATTTATGGATCAAGTACCGATTCCATTCCCTTCCGGGATTGCGCGGCAGATTGTCTGCCGGAACGGAAAGGAAGGGATGCGATGTCACTCACAGAGATAGAGAGTTATCGGGAATTGATTCAGGAGAATATCGGGTATGAATACCTGTGTCAGCAGTATGAAACTTATCGGGAGGATTTGGATGAGATTGTGGAGCTGATCGTGGAAACGGTCTGTGCAAAGCGAAGGACCACCCGTATTGCAGGAAGCGATTTTCCGCATGAAATCGTTCGTTCCAGGTTCTTGAAGCTGGATAACTCGCACATTGAGTTTGTCATGGACTGTTTACAGAAGAACACCACGGAAATTCGTAACATGAAGCAGTATCTTCTGACCGTTCTGTTCAATGCACCGACCACGATAAGCAATCATTACACCTCACAAGTAAATCACGATCTGTATGGCGGCTGGTAAATGGTCGCTTTTTAGTACCGTAAAAGTGTAGTAGTCAGAGAGTAATTAACTCTGACATCTG
>CANOVJ010000020.1 GCA_947570615.1 uncultured Lachnospiraceae bacterium | reverse complement strand
CCATACAATCGGCGGCTTTGATTTTCAGAGCCGCCGTTTCTTTGCGTTTACACAAACCTATGACGACTTGCAGGGAGACGGTGGTGGTCCTAGGCCGCATAAAATAAGGGTTTTTGAGGGTTTAGAGGGTGTGAAAACGGGGAGTTTGCCACCGATTTGCCACCGGTTCAGAGCAAAATCAATCAAAAGCATGGAGAGAGGGCTGAACAGCAGTGAACGTTTGCCGTCAGCCCTCTTTGGGTATTCTATGATGTTTTCCGGCCAGCCGCCTGTTCAAAGAGATCAACGGAACGTGTCGCCATGACCTCCGTATCATGCACATAAGTCTGCAAGGTGGTCTGTATGTTGGAGTGGCCCAGCCGGGTCTGCACGTTCTTCATGTCAGCACCGGATTCGATCAGGATTGTGGCGTGGGTGTGCCCTTATGGCATATCAGGAAACGCCCACAATTATGCTGAAGGGTATGTGGCTGAAAGAGCCAGGGTTTGATATTGGGGATTATATCTCCGTCACCTGCGAGGACGGCAGATTGGTGATCACACCGGACGCCGAGAGGGCGGCTGTGAAGGCCGCAGAGGCGAGTATATGGAAAGGGAGATGAAAGCCTTACAGAAGGAAGAAGGGTAAGGCTGACAGGTCTTTAGGGCTCCGGAGCATATTTCCGGGGCTCTTTTGGCCGGCGCTATTTTTTTGCGAAGGGAGATTTTTATCATGAGCATGATGAAGAAGATTGAGATTGACGGGAAAGAGATTGCTTTCAGGACGAGCGCGGCGCCCCTGGGATTTACAGGATGAAGTTCCAGAGGGATATCTATAAAGACCTGGCGGCTTTGGAGAAGGCGGTCGGGGATAACAGCGAAGAGGGGGGCGAGCCTGGACATGTTTTCGCTGGAGATGTTTGAAAATATCGCTTATATCATGGCGAAGCACGCTGACGGGAGCATTCCGTACAGCCCGGAGGAATGGCTGGATGAGTTCAATACTTTCAGCATCTATCAGGTGCTGCCGAAGATCATTGAGTTTTGGGGACTGAACATGAAGACCGATGTGGAGGCTAAAAAACTTCGCGCAACTGACAGGGAGATGACGACGGATCTGTTTATGCTGAGGTGTGTGCAGGTCGGGCTTTCTATCAGAGACCTTGACCTGCTCACCATCGGGCTGGTGAATGAGATGTTCGTTGAGAGCAGGAATGATGAAGGGGCGGATAAATACTACAGTCAGATAGCCGGGCAGGCGGAGTTTGACGCATTCTGAGTACAAAAAAGAAAGAACCTTGTAACTATGACCATTCCTTTTTGCTGAGCGGTTTCAGGTAGTTCTTCTTCAGGTCGCGGATGTTCCCAAAGAACATTATTTCGGATTTGGAGAGCTGGCTGTTTATCAGTTTGAGCCTGACCAGTTCCATTGTGCATAACAGATCGGCAGCCTGGAAGAGTTTGTATTCCACCGGCATCACTTTACGGAAGATTGGATTTGGAAGTAATGCGTTAAAAACAGAAGAAAGTATTTTGCTGACTTCGACCTGTCCATTATCGTAGTAAATTTTAACATCATCAAACGCAAGGAATTCATCATAGTGGTCATTGACGAACCGGGATATCTGCCTGGATAGTTTCCCGGTTGCTTCGATGACATCGGAAAAATGTTTCTTTTCTATGCAAAAGCATTTATAACGGATATCGATCTGCCGTATGAACGCAACCATTTTGTTGAAAATGCGTCGGCGTTCAGCAATGGACATCCCGGCATAAATTTCTTCCCTGCGGATGATTGGACCGGTATGTATACAGAGATCATTCAGGTTCAGGTAGGAAAGCCTCTGGTTCAGTTTAGTGACCGCAGGCTGGACATCACTGTTTTGATCGTGGAATACCATTGTGATGATGTAATAGGGTGAGTGGGCTGCATATTCCCCAAAGTCACCTGATTCGTCAATAAAGATACTGAGTTCTTTCAATATATTGTCACCTCTGCAGTATTTGTAAAAAAATGGCGGGGAACTTCCCCGCCCGTGATGGACCTGGGTCTTACGACCAGCCCAAATGAAATCATTGATTTCGTTACCCTTACTGTATGACAAAACAGGAAAAAAATCAATTGTTTTTTCAAAAAGTTCATGGAAAATTCAGGAACAGCTTTTAAAGGGCTGGGGGATAGGCTCTTTTTTGGTTGCCTTAATATTCCGGATTGAGAAAGGGGACACAGTATGGCGGAAAGGGTATCGCGATCGAGATCGGCAGCGATACCACGAAGCTGCAGACTGCCTTGAAGGGCGTGAACACGCAGGTCGGGAGCACCCAGCAGCTGAAGGACGTGGAGAAGCTTTTGAAGCTTGATCCGGGGAATACGGAACTTTTGGCGCAGAAGCATAAGCTCCTGGGCGAGGCGGTTTCGGCGGCAAAGGAAAAGCTGGAGGCCTTGAAGACGGCGGCGGAAGCCATGAACTATATGGCGATGGCCGGCTGGAAGACGGAGGAAATGCTTTCCGGTATTGATGGCGTGATGAGCCTTGCGGCGGCTTCCGGGGAGGATTTTGCGACGACTTCCGATATCGTGACAGATGCTTTGACGGCTTTTCGGCATGCCTGCGGCTGATTCGGGGCATTTTGCGGATATCTTGGCGGCGGCGGTGCAGACAATGCCGTGGTATTACCGTCCGTGGGGGTGCGGTTCCGTGAGCAGGGGCTCTTGCAACACAGGATGGAGTATCAACCAACCTGACGAAAATATCATTAAATATCACTGAATTTTCGATTCTCATGTGACAGTATAGAGTTGAAATCGCATAAACTGTATTTGTACGAGGATGCTTATGGAAATAAATAACACGGACAACTATATAAATCTTGAAGAAGCTGCAAATTATCTGGGCATCAGGCCGGTTACTCTTCGCAGTTGGATTAAAAATCCGAAGAACGAGATCCCGGCGCATAAGATCGGTCGTTTATGGAAGTTCAAGCGATCCGAGATTGACGAGTGGGTTCAGAGCGGAAAAAGTGCAATTGAGGATTTCGTGATGCTTACACGATGGAGAATGTTTTCTTTGTTCCGGAAGATGCCAGATGGAGCACCGGATCTCGACAAACGCGAGCTTGGCGATGTCGTGGACATCTTCACAAATAACATAGATATGAGCAACACCACGGAGAGCGAAGACCTTCTCGGCTGTACTTATGAATACTGCATCGCACAGTTTGCGCAGAAGGAAGGTGTCGGTGGAGGTGAATTGGATTCCACCTGTGGACTCTCTGACGAGGAGTTGACGGTAAGATTCAGGGAATCTATAAGGATTGATAATGAAGTAAGGAAAATAAAGGGTTTACCGGTTGCAGGATATGACGATGAAACTCAGAAGGCGTACCTTGAATATCCGGACGGGAGGCGCGAGTATGTCAGGAAATGATGTGGTAAGACTTCCGGAAGTCATTGTTTTTGCAGGTCCAAATGGAAGCGGCAAATCTACAATAACCCGAATGGCAAAGATTGGAGGCGAATATATAAATGCAGACGATATAAAAAGGACTACATTGTGTACGGATCTGGAGGCAGCTATAAAAGCGGAAGAATTAAGGGAACGCATGATAGTGGACAGAAAAGATTTTACATTTGAGACCGTGCTGTCTACTGACAGGAATCTACTGCTACTGTAAAAAGCGAAGGAAAAGGGATATTTTATCAGAGGAATTTATGTTTCAACATGCAATGCAGATATCAATGTTGCAAGAGTGAATGCAGGAGAAGCGCTGGGAGGGCATGGCGTTCCGGAAGAAAAAATCAGATCAGGATATGATAAAGCGCTTGCTCTGATTCCAAAGTTCGTTGAGATTTGCGATATCCTGCATATATATGATAATACACAGGAGCCGTTCAGAATATTTAAGAAACGTAAAGACGTATATTATCGTTGGAGTAATCAATATTGGAGTAATGAGGATATTAAAAAATTAAGTGGAATTGGAGAATATGCAAATTAAGCGATGATTCATTCAATGGTAGCGAGAGGAAACAGGTGGAACAGCTGCTTATGTTGTTTCCCGGAAATACGAAATAGAAGTTTATTTGTTGTTCTATCCCCCTGTGAGTGGCAGGAGTCAAAGCAGGGACTGCCACTCCGTAGCCTTTCTCTAAAAAAGGAGGAAAGACTATGAATATTGCGGAACAGAGTGTATCAACATATCCTTCTATATATTTGAGAAAACTTGTTATTCTCCCAATGAACCAGGATAGCCTTTGGTTCATTTCTGCCAGTGCGCCAACCTAAAAAAGGCCAAAGGTCTGTATCGTCACAACCTTTGGCCTTTTTGGGGTTGGCGTTATTCACTGGCAAGAGTGAACTGATCTACCAGCTGCTTGAGACCGGATGCCTCAGTGGAGAGCTGTTCGCTGGCGGATGCTCCCTCCTGTGCGGTGGAGCTGTTATTCTGTACCACAATGGAAATCTGATTGATTCCCTCGGAAACCTGCCAGACAGCGCTGGACTGTTCGTCGGCGATGGTGGCGATGTGGTCGATGGAACCCACCACGGACTGGATGCTGTTCACTACGCCAAGCAGGACTTCTGCAGTCTGGCTGGCAATCTCCGTTCCGGTCTGCACCGCTTCGGTGGAGCGCTCAATGAGGGCGGAGGTGTTTTTGGCGGCCTGTGCGGATTTGCCGGCAAGATCCCGCACTTCCTCCGCAACGACGGCGAAGCCCTTTCCGGCGCTTCCTGCCCTGGCGGCCTCCACGGCTGCGTTCAGGGACAGGATATTGGTCTGGAATGCAATATCGTCTATGGTCTTGAGAATCTTTTCAATCTCATGAGAGCTGGTGCGGATTTTTTCCATGGAATCCACCAGCTTCTGCATCTGTTCGTTGCAGACGGAAACCTCCTCGCCGGTATCGTGGGTCTGGCTGCGCACCTGGAGCGCGCTGCTGGCCGTGTCTTTGGCCTGCCGGGAAATTTCGCTCATCTGGGATGCCAGTTCCTCCACGGAGCTGGCCTGTTCCACCGTTCCCTGACTGAGGGTCTGGGCGCTGGCGGAGAGCTGGGCGCTGGCCGAGGACACCTGATTGGCGGAATGGTTCACCTGCTTTATGATATCGCTGAGCTGGAGCTTCATATTGCGCATGGAGAGCAGAATGCTGCGAAAGCTTCCCACATAGGCGTCCTCGTGTTCCGTGTGGACGTCCAGATTCTGGCTGGCCAGTTCGTTCAGCAGATAGCTGATATCATGGATAATGCCGCTCATTCCCTCTACCAGCGAGGCGGTGGAGCGGGCGAGCATTCCTGTCTCGTCCCTGGTTCTGATCTCCGGCATGGGCGTGTCGAGATCCCCCTCCACGAGCAGTTTCATCCGCCGGACACAGGCCCGCATGGGCCGGCTGATGCTGCCGGCAAGGACCAGGGCCGCCACGATGGAGATCAGAACGGAGATCACCATCACGGCGATGTTGATCGCCATACCGCTGTATGTACTGGAGAGGTAATTGAGTTGCGGCGCGGTAACCGAGATGCTCCAGCCGTCCGTATCCTTTACGGGCGCGTAGGCGGCGAACATTTTTCCATTGGCGCTCTCATAGCTTCCGAAGCCATTTTCACCCTGACGCATGGCCTCATGGATTGCCGCCAGGTCGGCCAGCGCCGGATCGCTTTGGGCCTCGGCCTCGATATTCTGAACCGTGATCGTATCCAGGGTGACGTCGGCGATGGTGTCGCCTGTTTTGTTGATCATATAGGCCCTGCTGCCCTCGCCGATCTGTATGGAGGAAACGATATCGTTCAGGAAGGTTTCGTGGGGCACAAAATAGACGACGCCTTCGATGGAAGAGCCAAAGGTGCCGCCGGAGTAAAGGGGCGCCGCCACCATGATGGTCAGATCGCCGGTGATCTTGCTGATCAGCGGCTCCGACACGCACACATTGCCCTGCATGGCCTGCTTTACATAATCGCGGTCGGAGTAATCCTTTCCGTCAAAAATGCTGATGCCGTCCGCACCGATGATATTTCCACGCTGAAAATTATGCATGGAAGCGCGCTCACTTATGATGGTCTGTTTTTCCTCTGTGGAGACCGCCGGATCGGAGAGCTGGGCGATGCAGCCCGTGTCGATGGCGACGTTCCTGTAGGCCGCCAGCTCCTGCTCCACGCGCTCCGCCGCCAACACCGCGGTTTCGCTCATCATGTGCTCCACTGTGGAGAGTGTACTGCGGTAGTTGGGAATGATACTGGAGATGCCCGACGCCACCAGTGTCGTCAGAACCGTCAGAATGAGACATAAGGTGATTTTTGTCCGAATGCTTTTCATTTTTTTATCCCCCGTTTGTATGGCAGGGGCGCCTGGAATCATCTGCCCGGCCATTTATTTATATCTATTATATGGGTTATTCTCCCAGTTTGTCAACTGCCTTTGGGAGCCGCCGGCGATTGGAATCTGACCACAGGTTTTCCATTGAGCCGGCTGTGGAAAAGTAGTATAATGTCCCCCATAAGCGAGGTGAGGTTATGCTGCATATAGCAATCTGTGACGATGAGAAGGCCGTCGTTGCGAAACATAAGGAAATGACAGAGAGGGCGATGAAGGAATGCGGGAGTATAGGCGAGGTGGAGCTGTATACCGACAGCTACAACCTGCTCTGTGACATTACGCAGGAGCGCTTTTTCTTTGATCTGATTCTTCTGGATATCGAAATGCCCGGGAATACCGGAATGGAAATCGCGGAAAAAATCAGGCCCTTTCTTCCCAATGTAAAGATCATTTTTATCACGTCCCATATGGAGTACGCCATAGACGCCTTTGAGCTGTCCATTTTCCGCTATGTTCCCAAGCAGGATATGGAAAGGAGACTTTTTCAGGCCCTGCGGGACGCCCTCGGGCTGATCGGGCTTGAGGCCGGCGCGTACTATACCATCCGGACCAACAGCCGGCTGGAGAAAATCCCCTTTAAAAGCATTCTTTATATTGAGCGCGAGGGCAAAAACGCCAGTATTGTCACGCAGTCCGGCGTGTCCAGAGTGCGCGGGAGCCTGGGGCAGGTTTATGAGGAGCTGGGGGCGGAGGAATTTATCTATATCGACCGGGGCTGTATCGTCAACATGATCCATATCATGCAGATCAGAGAGGGCATGGCCGTTCTGAAAAACGGGGTGAGCCTTCCCATCAGCCGTTCCCACCTGCAGGAGGTAAAGGAGCGGGTCAACCGCTACTGGGGGGAGCATATATGACGGAGAAAATGATTTTTGTGTCCCATACGGCGGCCGCAGGCGTGCGTGCCGTTTTGGGCCTGATTCTTATTGCGCGGCTTCTTACAGGCAAAAGGCCGGGAGGAAAAAGCATTCTCACCGTGCTGGCCGGCGCAGCCATAACCACGGGCGCGGCCCTGGCCGGCGGGATGCCGGATCGTTACAGGATGGGGGTGGAGACGGTCTGGATCGTCTTCTGCGCGGTGCGCTTTCAGGGGACGGCCGCCAGAATGAGCCTGTTCCTGGGAATATTTTTTGAGATTGCCGTATCCTTCTGGCAATTTCTTTTTGCCGCATGGCTGGGGGTGCTCACACGCTCTGCGGCCTTTCTGGATGCCGGGACGGGAAGCGGACAGATTGCGCTCTGGATTCTCCACGGACCGCTGGCGATTTTCGCCCTCTGGCTGAGGGGATACCGGGGAACAGGAGACGGTAAGGCTTTCCGCACGGTCTCGGCGGGGGCTGCGGCGGGTATTTTCCTGGTCGTCACCTTATCCGAACAGACCAGGCTTATGCTTCCGGAGGATACCCTGGAGATGTGGATGATTCAGGCGGTGATTCTGCTGATGTCCGTTCTGGTGTTTCGCATCAGCCGGCAATACCAGGTGGAAAAGGAGCTGGCAGAGATCAAAACCAGGCAGGCCGAGCTTTTGGAGAGAGAGTATACGACGCTGAATCAGGCGTATGGGATCAACGCCAGGCTGTTCCATGATTTTCACAACCACATCGGAGTGCTGCAGCAGCTTCTCACCCACGGAAAGCTGCAGCAGGCCCTGCAATATCTCGACGGCTTACAGGCGCCCGTGCGGGAGATGGCACAGACCTGCTGGACAGGGGATGAGACCATAGACTATCTGATCAACAGCAAAACCCTAAGAGCCAGGCAGGACGGGACAGATTTGCAGGTGCAGGTGGAATTTCCCCGAAATACCGGTATCAGAAGCGTGGATTTGTGCGCGATTCTGGGAAATCTGCTGGATAACGCCCTGGAAGCGGCGGGAAATGTACCGGAAACGGAGCGCAGATGGGTGAGGCTGACCATCCGGCGGATCAATCAGATGCTGGTTATAAAGGTGGAGAACAGCCTGGCGTCTCCTCCCGTGGAAAAGGGCGGCGAGCTGAAAACCACCAAAGAGGACAACGGACTGCATGGCTGGGGATTGAAAAGCGCCCGGACCGCCGCGGAAAAGTACGACGGCGTGGTGGAGACCTCCTGCACGCAGAGCGTATTCCGCGCCGTGGCGACGCTGTCTTATCAGGGGATGAAGGAGGTGTACGAGAACATTTGACGGTCAAAAACCTGCCGATTGCGGACAGTTCGGCACGCCCTCTTCTTTTCGGTTATAATAGGGACACAACAGACAAAGGACGATTTAAGGAGGGAAAAACATGATGCGACATATGATGATCCGTGGTATTCTGGCAGTGATCTGGCTGGCGGCCGCCCTTGTGAGCGGTCTGGCGGGAAACGCTTCGACGGCGGTTCTTTACATTATCCTGGCCGGCGTGTTCCTGTATTCCGCTTATACTGCGTGGCATTCCCACAGGAAAAACAGTCAGAATGATGGAAAGTAAGGCGCGGGGCGGAATGGAAAAAGCGACAGGCTTTGAAGGCCGCCTGCGGGCGGCGGAATGGAGGTCAGAATGGAAGAAGCTCTGCTGACTGTCAAAAATTTAAGCGCGTGGTATGACAGTGAAAAAAAGGTTCTCCGGGATTTTAACCTGGAGCTCAAAGGGCACGAGGCGGCAGGGCTGATCGGGCTCAACGGCGCGGGAAAAACCACTTTTCTCAAGGTGCTCTCCGGCCTGCTTCCCACTTTTTCGGCAGAGCAGATCCGGTTTCATGGAAAAGACGTGAACCTGCGGGACGAGGCGTTTAAGGCCTGCCGCTATACGGTGTTTGCCGAGGACAGTTCGTTCCGGTATTTTACATTTTGGGAGTATGTATCCTTTGTCTTTTCTGTCTACGGAAAGAAGCAGCCGGATCTGTCAGAGCTCATAAAGGGATTTCACTTTGAGGATTACACGCATACTCTTCTTAAGGATCTTTCCACCGGTAACCGCAGAAAGGTGTTTCTGATCACGGCGTTTGCGCTGAAGCCGGAGCTGCTCTTTCTGGACGAACCGGTGAACGGACTGGACTTTCAGAGTACGGAATATCTGTACCGGCAGATCGAAGGATATAAGGAATACGGAACCTGCCTGTTTTCCTCGCATATTCTCGAGAGCATCACGCTGACCTGCGGGAGGGTGTTTGTTCTGGAGGAGGGAGGGATCCGGCGGATTTTTGAGGGCGGTAAGATCAACGCCGCTGACATTCGGGAGGCTTTGCGGGATGAAAATGATGTTCAGGGCTTTTGCTAAAAATATATTTGGGGCCAGATATGAGCGTCTGACGCGCAATCTGGCGGTTTATCTGACGGTCTTTCTGGGACTGCGCACGTCGGGACTGCATGTGCAGATCGGTCTGCCTGTTCTGTATCTGATGGTCACAACCGTCACCGCAGGCGTTATGTGGCAGGCGCTCTCCTCGGATGATAATGCCGCCAGTATGCAGAATCTGTTCATGCTTCCCTTTGACCGCCATGCCCTGGTCTTTTCCTGTGTGGCGTCCCTGGGGGGCTATGCCCTTCTGACGAAAACCGCCGCTCTTTTTGCGGTGGTATTTGCGCTGTCGGGAGCGGGCCCCGGAGAGCTGGCAGGGAGCCTGCTTTGCGCGGGGAACGCCATTCTCATGACGGCCGCCGTCTTTTCCATGAGAAAATACCGGTGTGCGGGATTCCTGTGGGCGGCGGCAATGGCGGCTTTCATTGTGTTTTCCGGGGAGCGGCAGTATCTGCTGCCTGTGCTGGCGGTGAACGGCGGTTTTGGGCTCCTGATTCTGGAAAGGGCGCAGGGCTATGACTTTTACCGCAGGGATAAGGCGGGAAGCCCTGCTGCGCGCAGGAGGGTTCACTTTTTGGGAAAAAAGCGTGCGAAAGCGGCGAAAGAGCAGAGCAGCGTTTCGGTGTGGCGTTATCTGTTCCGGTATCTGGATGGGCATAAGAATTATCTTGCCAATACCGCCGTCATGTGGGGCGTGGCCGGTGTGCTGCCGGTATTTCTGGGGACGATGGAGAGGGAAGCGGTTCTTCCCATTGGCTTTGCCATCCTTTCCCTGAACACCCCGGTCTGCATCCTTTTGTCCGCGGATCCGGACCTGGAGCAGGCCGTCCGTTTCCTGCCCGGCCAGAAGCGGGCGTTCTGTGTGCCTTACTGCCTGTTTATCTTTCTCTTCAACAGCGTGGCGGACGCCGTGTTTCTCGTAAGCTGGCAGCTTCAGGTTGGGGGAGTCGGCACACTGGCGGTGATAACAGCCGTTTTCTTTGCCCTGCAAAGCGCCCTCTTCTCCGTCCTGCTGGAGTGGTTTTGTCCCATCCGGGGCTGGAAGATCGAGAGTGATCTCTGGCATCATCCGCGAAAGTATGTCGTGCCCGGGATTATGCTTCTGCTGGCCGGGATCGTGGCAGCGGCGCCGACGGTCATATTCGCGCTGAGCCTGCTTATGGGGATTGAGGCCGCGGTGTTCATTCTCAGGTGCGAAAGATCTGAGCGGAATATTCCGTCTGCGTTATAGTTGAGATAATTTACCGGGCATACTGTCCCCTGTCAATACAGGAAGATCTGGAGGTACATATAAAATATGAAGAAAAAGGTTTACCCTGTCAGAACTGCAATCCTGTCATCTGTCTGCGCCGTCCTTTTATCAGGATGTGCCGGGGCGGATATTTCCGCCCCGGCGTCTGCTTCGCCCCGAAGCACGGAAGGACCGGGCGAAGAGCAGGAGCAATCACCGCACCCGGTCCCGGAAACGGAAACGCCTTCGCAGAGCGAGGGCGCGCTGCAGGACATGGAAGTGGACTGGTCAGGATATTTTGACGGGCGAAACGGCGCGGCGGTGGTGTATGACCCATCCGCCCGGAAACTTATGAGCTATAACAGCGATCTGGCATCGGTCCGCAGATCGCCCTGCTCCACCTTTAAGATCATCTCGTCCCTGATTGCCCTGGAGAATGGCATTCTGGAACCGGAGAATTCCATCCGCCCCTGGAGCGGCGAGATCTTCCGGAATGAGGACTGGAACCGGGACATCAGCTTTGAGGAGGCTTTCCGCGCCTCCTGCGTCTGGTATTTCCGTCAGCTCACGGACGAGATCGGAAGCGGGACCATGGGCAGGGAGTTGGAGAGGCTTTCCTATGGAAACTGCGATATCTCCGACTGGGAGGGAGACACCGACAATAACAACCGGGCCCTGACCGGCTTCTGGCTCGAGTCCTCGCTGGAGATTTCGCCCAGGGAGCAGGTGCAGGTGATGGAGCGCATTTTTGGAGAGGATACGGTCTACTCGGAAAAGACGCTGGAGGAATTGAAAAAGGTCATGCTGGTACCGCAGGATGGATGGGACGGTCTTTCCATTTATGGGAAAACCGGGACGGGTATGACAGAGGGCGCTGTGGTGGACGCCTGGTTTACCGGATTTGCCCGGGATGAGCGGGAGGGAAAACAGCTCTTTTTCTGTGTCTGGCTGGGAAGGACGGACGATGCGGAGGTATCCGGCGCCGTCGCCAGAAAGATTGCCATAGACATCCTCTCGGACCCTGCGTCCGTGGGCTGATGTCATCTCCCCTCCTGACCGCCGCGGGCGCGTCTGCGATCCCCCAATCCCCCGGACTTCTCTGCAGCGCGGTCCCGCCGGGAACGGCCAGCTATTCTTACATGTGTAATAGAAAGATACAGTCTGCATTTCACAGGATGTCAGTGGGAGCAGAAAAAAATATCGGAAAATCCTTGACCTTATACCAACTATAAACTGTATACTTTCTGCAGAACCGGAAAGGATTCTGATAAAACCATCTGTCGTGAAAGGAGGCACAGGGGATGAATATCAACGAACTGGAGCAGCGGACGGGGATAACCCGACAGAATATCCGCTTTTATGAAAAGAAAGGACTGCTGCATCCGGCCAGAAACGCGGCGAACAATTATCGGCAGTATACGCAGGAGGACGTGGAGACGCTGCGGGTGATCAGGATCCTGCGAAAGCTGGATATGCCCATCGAGCAGATCCGTGAGGTCCTTTCCAGGGAGGTTATGCTGGATGAGGCGTTGCAAGAACACCTGCAGGTGCTGACGCAGAAGAAAGCCGAGCTGGAGTCCGGCATCAGCGTGTGCCGGAAGCTCTCCCACACAAGCCTTGAGGAGCTGGACGCGGGCAGAGTGCTTCAGGAAATGGAAGAGATGGAAAAGGAGGGTGGAATTTTTATGTCGATTATCAATGATTACAGGCAGGTGAAAAAGGAGGAGGGGATGAAACGCTTTTCCTTCATCCCCGATACCATGGTGAAAACGCCCCGGGAGTTTACGGATGCGCTTCTGGCCTGTGCCAGGGAAAATGATCTGGATCTGGTCATCACTCAGGAGAGCATGAGCCCGATCTTCGAGATCGATCAGGTGGAATACACGGCAAGCCGCACCTTTGGCCGTTTCGGCGCGGAGGTACATTGCGCCATGACGCATCCCGGGCTGGCGGAGGATACGGGCGTATCAGATAAGAAAAGAAAGATATTCCGTTTTATCAGCCGGTATATGGTGGTGTTTCTCCTGTTTCTTTTTCTGGCAGTCACAAGGGGAAGCATTAAGGCGGCGGCCATCGTGGGCGTTTTTACCCTGCCGCTGCTGGTATGGACCTTTGGCCTGACGGGGAGATTTAAGGGCAGAGGATGACGGGCTGTTTGTCTGATATTGTAAGGAATTTGTAAGAAACATCCCCACAGAACTGTAAAGAAATCATTGTATTCTAGGGACAGCCTGAAGGATGAGGTTTTCGCGAAAGGCGCGGCGGGCGGCAGAAAGGCATGGGTGCTGACATGAGAGAATGTGTGCTGGTAGCAGATGACGACAGAGAGATTGTAAAGGCCATCGGAATTTTGCTGGAAGGGGAGGGATACGAGGTGCTGAAGGCCTACGACGGCCTGCAGGCGCTGGATATCCTTGCCACCCGCCCGGTGAGACTGGTACTGATCGACGTGATGATGCCCCGGCTGGACGGCCTCTCCGCGCTGATGCGGATCCGGGAGAGGCAGAATATCCCGGTCATTGTCTTAAGCGCAAAGAGCGAGGACAGCGACAAGGTGCTGGGTCTGTCCATGGGTGCGGACGATTATGTAGCCAAGCCCTATAATCCCCAGGAGCTGGCGGCAAGGGTGCGGAGCCATCTGCGCAGATACACCAGCCTTGGGGATATCCATGCGGGGAGCAGGAGCGGTGAGATCGCCAACGGGCGTCTTCTGTATAAGACCGATGAAAAAGTCCTCTATGCGGACGGAGAGGCGGTGCGCCTTACCGCCACGGAGACGAAGATCGTGGATCTGTTCATGCGCAACCTGGGGCGGGTCTTCCCGGCGGAGGAGATTTACAGAAGGGTCTGGGAGGAGGAGGCCTACGCCTCCGAAAACACAGTCATGGTGCATATCAGGCGCATCCGCGAGAAGCTGGAACTGAATCCGAAAGAGCCAGAATATATAAAGGTGGTGTGGGGAATTGGATACAAAATGGAAAAACAGGAAAAATGCAGTTAGCTTTATGATCTTCGGGCTGGGGGCCAGCCTTACGCTGGGGAGTATTTCGGGGATTCTCAGAGATAAACCCGACGGAGCACATATCTGGCAGGCGGATCAGATCCTGGAGGAGGATTACCAGCAGAGCAGGCGGTTTCGGGGCTATATTTCCGGGCGGCTGGAGAACTTTCTGGTGATGGCCTGCGGCGGTGATTTGAGGAGATCCTGGGGATATGACGGCGCGTCAGGCTTTCTGGAGGAGGGGAGCCTTTATGCGCAGGAAGCCGTACAGGAGCTGTGGGACGGTTATAACGCCGCTCTGGAGGAGCTTAAGGAGCTTGAGGAGCGCAGGGCCAACGACAGTGTGGACAGTGTGGAGTATGAGCAGATGCAGGCGGCTCTGGAGGAGGAGCTGGAGGTTTATTCTCAGGAGCTGGACCATTACCGGGAGGAGCTGGGAATAGATCAGGGCAGTCCGGAGCAGGAGAGCGGGAGAGTGGAGGAACATCTGAGCCGGGAAACCGGGCAGATAAATGAGGAGGAGGAAAAGGCGCGCAGCAGGCGCAGAGAGCAGATTGCCCAAAGCTATCATGAACAGATCAGAGGGGATCAGAATCTTCTCTATACCGTCTCTTATGATGGAAAGGAGCTCTACGCCAATACCGACCAGCTTGCGCCCGGGGCGGACGGAAAGCCGGCCGCGCCCCAGGGCTGCAATTTCCTTCTGTTCTTCGACGGGGAGAGGGTCACGATCACAAAGGACGGGAAGGAGCTGGACGTGTACGGGGACGGCTATTACCGGGACGGAAGCGACTGGCAGAAGGAGAGCGACTGGTGCGTTCCGGGCTATCGGAACTTTCCCGTGGAGGAATCCATAAAGAAAGCGCAGGTCTGTATGGCCGTGGTCAGAGAACCGATGCTGTACAGGGAGAGCAATTATGTGGACGGCGGCTTCGGTCAGTACGATAACACCCTGTACTGGATGTATTATAACCGGCAGAGAAACCGCATGCTCCTGGAGAGGGAGTTTGCCTGCCTGCCTGGGGGAATCGTCCTTCTTGCGCTGGCGTTTCTGTGCAGAAAGGGGAAGAGAGAGGCGGCAGGCAGGATCGCCGGTTTTCAGGCCGGAATCTGGGCGGAGTGCAAGGCGCTTCTTTTCGCAGGGGGCCTGGTTCTTGTGTTCTTTATCGTCCGGGAAAGCAACATGGGTTACGGTCTCTGGCAGGAGCTGAGGGAGGTTTATTTCTACAATGAATATCGAGCCATGGCCCTCACGGGTCTGGGGGGCGAGATCCTGCGCAATGTCCATCCGGCGGCATGGGTTCTGCTGTTCTGGTGCGTGTGGCTTTTGTGGAACGATTTCAGGTATAACAGAAAGCTGTGGAAGAACAGCCTTACGCTCAGCCTGTACAGGGCCTTTTCTGCAAAGGGCTTAAGCCGTCCGCTGCCCTTGAAAATGGCCCGCCGCAACGCGCTGCTCTCTGCTGCCGCGGCGCTCTACGGCCTTCTGGCCGCAGGGACTGCGATTGCCTTCTCATCCAGGGGGAGCGCTCTGACAGGCTTTCTGACAAACAGAGGCAGGGCGGGCGTGACGGCGGTTGTCATCCTTATTCTGAGCGCCGGATTTCTTGTGACGGCTTATCTGATCGGAAAGAAGAATGTGGAGACGGCCAGGGATATGGAAGCACTGGCGGGGTATATCAGCCGGATCCGCGAGGGGAATTACGGGGCGGAGGGGGAAGCCTTTGCCGGTCATGATCTGGAAGCGGTTATGGCGCAGCTGGAGGATATCCGCCAGGGAATGGAGAAGGCGGTGGACGAGCAGATGAAAAGCGAGAGGATGAAGGTGGAGCTCATCGCCAACGTATCCCACGACATTAAGACGCCCCTTACCTCCATCATCAGCTATGTCCAGTTCCTGAAACAGGAGGAGGGACTGCCGGAGCACATAAAGGATTATGTGGCGATCCTGGACGAGAAATCCCAGCGGCTGAAAAACATGGTGCAGGATGTGTTCGCGGTGAGCAAGGCCGCTTCCGGGGAGCTGCCCATGCACATGGAAAAGCTTGATTTCGGAAAGCTTCTGTGCCAGACCCTGGCGGACATGGAGGAGGAGATTGAAAAAAGCCCTGTATCCTTCCGCACCGATTTCCCTCAGAGCCCTGTAATGATTATGGCCGACGGCCAGCGGATGTACCGGGTATTCCAGAATCTGTTCCAGAATGCCATCAAATATTCTCTTGCCGGTTCCAGGGTGTATGTGACGCTGACAGCGGATGGCGCGATGGCGGTGGCCAGCGTGAAAAACGCTTCTCTGATGGAGCTGGAGAGGGATAAGGACTTCGCGGAGCGCTTCGCCAGAGGGGATAAAAGCCGCACGGACGGCGGGAGCGGGCTGGGCCTTTCCATCGCCCAGAGCTTCACCCAGGCCTGCGGCGGGGAATTTTCCTGGGAGACGGACGCGGATCTGTTTGTGGTAAGGGTCTGTTTTCGGATTGCGGGAGATAAATCAGAAATAATCGCAGGGACAGAAACGAGCGCGGAAAACAATTGAATAAATTCAATTGAATGAATTCAATGGAATGAATTCAGGTCGCAGGATATGGGACTATCCCCTATCCAGCGACCTGTTTTTTATAATTCAAACCAGTCCTTATATCCCATAGCGATCAGGTTGTCCCGGCTGATAATAAGACTTTCGAAGGGATCCCTTCCGTAGGTATCGTCCTGCTCGATGAGGAAGTATTCGCTTCCGCCCGCAAGCCCCGCCTCGATACACTCCCGGATGGGAAGATTCCCCTCGCCCACCTCGGCAAATTCCACCAGATTGTGAAACCTGCCGAAGAACTCCTTCAGTCCCGACGGATCCTCGGGCGGGGTCACATGGGCGATGCGGTAATCCTTGAGATGTAAAAGACGGATACGCCCGGCGTAGCGCCTGATAAAGGTTACGGGATTTTCGCCGCCCCGGTGGATCCAGTGAATATCCAGCTCGAAGCCCATCTTCCGGGTGTTGTCCTTAATGATATCCAGCAGGTACTGGCCGTCGTATCTGACGAATTCCACGTGGTGATTGTGGTAGTACAGATCGATGCCGTGCTCCTCAAGGCGCTCCGCCATCTCGTCCGCCTTTTTCACGAAGTCAAGGGCCTTTTCCCTGCTTCCCATACAGGTGGCCGGGAGCATGCCGATGCGCAGCATATCCGTATTCAGCGCTCTGCAGTCCTCCACGATCTTGTCAAAGTGTGTGGTGAGATATTCTCCCGGCATACCCGCGGCGGCGGGCTCCAGGGAGGCGGAGCAGGCCGCGATCTTAACGCCGAATTCGTCGCAGGCCTTTCTCATGCCGGACACATTTTCGGCGGTCATGGGAATCTGGCTCACCTCCATGCAGTGATACCCCATCTCCGCGCAGGCTCTTAAGGTTTCGTATGCGCCCAGCTCATCCACTTTCTTTTTGATGGTACTCATCTGAATACCGATTAATCCTTTTTTCATTTTCATACTCCTGTTATATAAATACAGTTTTTCCGGTGCGGCCCGACTCCTGGATGGCGTCGATGAGGCGGATGCTCATGAGCGCCTGGCTTACATGGAGGTAATCCTGGCTGCCGTCCTCCAGCGCCTGATAAAACAGGTCGATGAGCTTTTTGTGGCTCGAGCCGTAGTAAAATTTGGAGCCCGGCAGTTTTCCGTCCTGGCACAGAAGCTCTCCGGACCCGTCGGGCCCGATCCGGTAAAGGGTGTTGTTCATGATCACAAAGGACGCCTTTTCCAGCCGGAGGGAGAGCTGCACGCTCTCATTGTCGTAGTTGGCGATGGTGGCAAGGAACATCCCCCTTGCGCCGTTTTCATAGGTGAGCGCGGCGGCCACCGTGTCCTCCACCTCAATCCCGTAGTCCAGGAGCTGAGCCGTGACGGCTTTCAGCTTTCGGATCTCACCGCCCAGAAGATACATCAGGTCAAGGGTATGTACCGCCTGGTTGATCATGCACCCGCCTCCGGCGCTTTCCCATTTCCCCCGCCAGGGGGACTGCTCATAGTATTCCTTTTCACGGTACCAGGGAACGGTTCCGCGTACGCCCAGGACGGCGCCGTATTCGCCGCTGTCGATCAGGCCCTTCAGCATTTCCACAGAGTCGTTAAAGCGGTTCTGGAGACAGATCCCCATGTGGATATCGGGGTGCGCCGCCTCAAAAGCCGCAAACTCTTCTGCCTGCCTGGTATTCATGGCCATGGGCTTTTCACAGAACACATGGACGCCAAGCTCCGCCGCCTCCATGGAGACGGGGACGTGCAGGCAGTGGGGCAGGCAGATGTGAACCACATCCGGCCTGGTCTCCAGAATCATAGTTCTAAAATCAGTGTAAAAGGGGACGCCCAAAGGGGCGGCGCTTCTTTTGCTCTCGTCAATATCGCAGACGGCGGCCAGGGTGATTCGCGGGTTGGCCTGGATGGCGGCCAAATGTGTGGAGGAGATCACGCCCATTCCGATGATTGCTGCTTTTCTCATGTCAGATTCCTTTCCGTATTCCCTGTCAGATTTTCTGGCGCAGGAAACGCGCCGTGTGGGGGGGATTTTACCCGATGGTGGGGAATTTCCCTTCCTGCGCGATTTTTTTGTTCAGCTCTGCCAGGTAAAGATCCTCGTCCACCGGAAGCTCTACTTCCTTTCCCAGCCAGGAGGAGAGCAGGATCGCGTTTGCCAGATTCACGCCGTTGATGCCGTCGCAGCCGGGAGCCAGAAGAGGCGTCCCGTCCAGAATATGCCGCGCGAAATTCTCCATCACGGTGGTGTGCTGTTTGCCCCAGCCGTCGGTGTTTTCAAAGGTCTCCACCGTGAAGAGCCCCCCTTCCGCGGAATTGCCGGAAACCAGCCTGGCCACATCCCCCATGCTCATGGTGGCGTTCATCTCGTCCTCGGTTTTGGCAAGGCGGTACACGGTAGCCTTCTGACTGCCGTCCACCACGATCTTTCCCTTTTCAAGGTCGATCTCCAGACGGTCGGTTCCGATGGGATCGTGGGTGCAGGTGATAAAGGTTCCGGTTGCTCCGCCGGGATATTCCGTCACAGCGGTGACGTCGTTTTCCACCACGATATCCCGGTGACAGCCGTAGAGACATTTCGCGTAAACCCTGCTGGGAATGCCGCAGATCCACTGCCAGAGATCGAGCTGGTGAGGGGCCTGGTTGACCAGGACGCCGCCGCCTTCCCCGCCCCAGGTGGCCCGCCAGGCGCTCTGACGATAGTAGCTGTCGGGACGCCACCAGGAATTGATGATCCAGCCTGTGCGGCGTATGGCTCCCAGCTCGCCGGATTCCACCAGGGCCTTTACCTTCTGATACAGAACGTTGGTTCTCTGGTTGAACATGATGCCGAAAGCTGTGTCGGGATGGGCCGTGGCGCACTCGTTCATCCGGCGCACCTCTTTGGCGTAAACGCCGGCGGGCTTTTCCACCAGAACCGGCATGCCGTGCTCCAGGCAGTAGATGGCGATGGGGGTGTGCAGATAATGGGGGACGGTGGTGATCACCGCGTCCACACAGCCGGAGGAGACCATCTCCTTCCAGTCGGTGAAGAAGGGATATTCGGGATAAGTCTCCTCACACATTTTCCGGCGCTCCGGATCCGTGTCGCAGAGCGCGCCCAGAGCACAGTGAGGGAGCGGCTGCGGCGCGGGCATGCCGGGGGAGGCTTTGGCGGATAAAAATCCGGCGTAGGTGCTTCCCTGTGTCCCGATTCCGATCAGTCCGAAACGAATTTTTCTGTCCATAATGATCCTCTTTTCTTTCTTTGTATATTAATAACAGGGTAACATATCGGAGGAGATTTTTCGAGGATAATCTTTGGATTTCCTGGAATAAATGTTTCTTCTGATCTCGGATTCAGGGGATGTATCGTCAGAATGTGTATAAGCAGCCAGCGGATACCTTTCCCGGCTGGGGCGGATGCCTGCGGGATCGTTCAGGGATTATGACAGCTCCTGCAGGGAAGGAAATAAAGTAAGAAAAACGGAATTGACAATGTACACTCATTGTAGCAAAATATAAAAAATGCAAGGAGAGACGGTATCATGATTACTACACCAACACAAATAAGGATTGATGTGGCATATCCGGAAGAGGTATGGGAGTATAAGCCGGAAGTAATTGAGGCAATGAAAGAAGCGAAGAAAGTCAGCAGAGACCCTGATATGAAAAGCTGCACAGATGTTTGAGGAGATATTGGAGGAATTTCTATTATGATTAAGATACTTTTCGTCTGCCTGGGCAACATCTGCCGAAGCCCCATGGCGGAATTCATGTTCAGAGATATGGTGAAAACAGAAGGCCTGGCGGACCGGTTTCGCATCGCCTCCGCCGCCACCAGTTATGAGGAGACCGGCAATCCCGTCCACCACGGCGCCAGGCAGAAGCTGGCTCAGTATGGAATCAGTACCGCAGGCAAGACCGCCGTCCGCATGCAGAAAAAGGACTACGAAGCCTACGACTATCTGATCGGGATGGACGAGGGGAATATCAGGAGCATGCGGCGGATCGCCGGAGGAGATGAGGAGCATAAGATTTACAAGCTGCTGGAGTTTGCCGGAAGCGCCAGGGATATTGCGGATCCCTGGTACACCGGGAACTTTGACGTGACCTACGACGATATCCTGGAAGGGTGCCAGGGACTTCTCAAAAGGCTTAAGGAGGAAGGCCGTCTGCGCTGACAGAGCGAGGATAAGGATATTTTTGCCTGGTCAACGCGCTTTTCTGTCCCGGCAGACGGCGGCCCATCCCCTGTATGGCGTGCAGGAGCGCACGCCGCCGGATGTATGGGGATTTGCTTACAATAAGCCGGCCCGCGAAGCGTGACGGCGTTTGTTATCCTTTCACTGCCCCCAGCATGATCCCCTTCACGAAATATTTCTGAATGAAGGGATACACGCAGATGATGGGGATCGTCGCCACCATGGTCGCCGCCATACGCAGGGAATCCGGGGTGATGGTGTTGCCGGATTTGGCGTTGGACATCTGTGCCGAGGTGGTCGCGCCGGTGTTATACTGGTTTAAGATCTCCACCAGGATGGACTGCATGGGCTTTAAATTCTGGTTGGAGGTATACAGGTAGGCGTCGAACCAGGAATTCCACTGGTTGATGGCCACAAACAGCGCCACGGTCATCAGGATCGGCTTGGCCAGGGGAAGGATGATCTTCCAGTAGACCACCAGATCGTTACCGCCGTCGATTTTCACCGCCTCAAAGAGTTCGTCCGGCATGGATTCGATGTAGGAGCGGATGAGGATCATATTGTATACGCTCATGATCAGTGGGAAGATGAATACCCAGAAGGTGTCCAGCAGGCCGATGTTCTTTAAGACCATGTAGTAGGGAACCTGGCCGCCGCCGAAATACATGGTGAAGACGAACATAAGGTTCCAGAATTTGCGTCCCACCAGATCCTTGCGGGAGAGAGAGTAGGCCACCATGGAGGTGCATAAAAGCGCCAGCGGGGTACCCACAATCGTCCTGGCCAGCGTGACGAGGATGGAGTGGGTGAAGGTGGGCCTGCCCAGGATCTCCTTATAGCTCAGAACGCTGAACACGCGCGGGAAAAAGTACAGGCCGCCCCGCACGGCGTCCGTGGGATCGTTGATGGATACGATGAAAATGTTCCAAAAAGGATATACGGTTACGATGGTGATAAATGCCAGGAAAATCACCTTGGCGATATCCAGTACCCATTCGCAGGGCTGCCGGTGTACCGGTATTTTTTTGATTTTAGCAGTCTTCTGTGCCATAACAGTCTCCTTTCCTCAGAACAGCGCCGTGTCGTTGAGCTTCGCCGTGATCTTATTGGCGCACATGACCAGAATGAACGATACCACGGACTTGAACATGCCTACGGCGGTTCCGTAGGAGTACATGCCCTTGGCAAGGCCGTACCGGTAAGAGTAGGTATCCAGCACGTCAGAGTAGTTTAAGATGGCGTTGTTGCCCATCAGCAGCTGCTGCTCGAAGCCTGTGGTCAGGATGCCGCCCACTGCCAGGATGAGCATGATACAGATGGTTCCGCGGATGGCGGGCAGGGTGATGTGCCAGATTTTCTGCACGCGGTTTGCACCGTCAACCTCCGCCGCCTCATACTGCTCCTGGTCGATGCCGGAAATGGCGGCCAGATAGATGATCGCGTTATAGCCCATGCCCTTCCAGGTGTTGGCGAAAGCGATGATCCACCAGAAATACTTGCCGTTCTGGAAAAACAGGACGGGCTCGTCGATGATGTGCAGCCCCATCAGCAGATTGTTGACAACGCCGCCGCCGGACAAAAAGGTCAGGAAAATGTTGGAAGCGATAACCCAGGATATAAAGTAAGGAAGGTAGGAAGCCGTCTGCACGAATTTCTTTACCCTCATATTTTTCACTTCGTTGAGAAATACAGCGGTCAGGATCGGCGCAGGGAAGGAGAACAGCAGCGTTAAGAGGCTGGTCGCCAGCGTGTTGCGCATGATCATCTTAAAATCATTCTGGAAAAAATATTCGAACCATTCAAAGCCCACGAAGGGCGCGTTGAGCAGATCATACCAGTAACCGTTCTGGGACGGTCTGTAGTTGGTGAAGGCCATGTACAGGCCGGTCATGGGAGCATAGCAGATGATGATCACCCATATGAGGGCCGGAAGCATCAGCAAAAAAAGGTATCGCTGATCCCAGAGCCTTTTTTTGAGAGCCTTTTTGGGTGGCTTTACAATTGCCGCACTTTTTGCCATAAGAATACCTCCTGGTGGTTGTTTTTGAAGAAGGGCAGGGGAGAAATCTCCTCTGCCCTGTTCAGATCAGAAATGTTTACCGGGCCTTAAGTCAGTTCATGCCCCACAGTTCCATACGTGCCTTATAGCTTTCCGTCATAATGGCTTCCACATCCGCCATGCCGGCTGCCTCCAGGTCGCTCATCATCTGCTCATAGACCGCGTCGCACTCCTCAACGGTGGCGGCGTTTACCATGTTCGGGTAAGCCTGATTGATGATATCCTGTAATTTCTGGGCCTTTAAGGCGTCCGGGCTGTTTCCGGTGGGAACCAGACCGTCGAATTCTGCGGTATCCCAGTAGGCGTTGGTGAGGTTCTGGTAAGCGTACTGTGCGGAACGATCCTGCTCGTTGAACCAGATCCGGCAGGTGGTGTTATCGTCCGGGTGACGGTCATTTTTCACGAACCAGGTCCACTTGGTGATACCGGTATCGTTTACCGTGTTGGAAGGATCTGCCTGGTAGCGCTCCACGATATCGCCGATAGGGGTGCGCACGCCGTCAACGAACTCCCAGTCCTGTCCCTCGAGACCCCACAGCAGAAGGTCCTGTCCCTCCTGGCTTGCGCAGTAGTCGATGAAGGCGAGGGCTGCGTCCAGATTTTTGCAGTTGGTGGTGATGGCGATGGCGTCCCAGCCAAGGGAGCTTCTGCCGCTGAGGGTGGTGGCGTCCGCGTCATGGCCGTCGGCGACTACCTTGTAAGCGAGGAATTCCGCATCCTCGTTTTCGGACTGAATCAGAGCGGCGTTGGGGGTCCATACGTCCCAGTAGGAGCCGATATAACCGAACACATTGCCCTGGCTGAGCTTCTGGTTGCGCAGCTCGCCATTGTTGGAGGTCCACTCCTTGTCCAGCAGTCCCTCCCTGTATAAGGTGTTCATGTCATGGATGGCGTCCAGGTATTCAGGATGGCTGACTCTGTAGTGCAGATCGCCGTTGTCGTCCACATAGTAGGTCTTCATACCGTACATCCCTGCGAAGCAGCCGTGAAGGTTGTCGGAGGAACCGGGCTGATTGATCAGAGTGGCGATGGAATCGGCGCCGTTGATGGTGGGATATTTTTCCTTAAACTGCTTTAACAGATCCACCATCTCGGAGAAGGTGAAGGGCTCGTCGCTGTCCGCCCTCTCCTGGCCAACCAGATCCACCATCAGGTCGTGCCGCATGATAAAGCCGTTGACCGGGTCGGGATCGTAGCCGTACCAGTTTGACAGATAATAGTTATTCCCGTCGGTGTAGCGGGTCTTGTTCAGGGTCTCGCCGTACATTTCCACTACATTGGGGAGCTTGTCCATATACTGGGAAAGATTGACCAGAGCCCCTGCCTCTATGTACTGATTGACGATATCGGAGCCTCTGTCCATCAGAACGATGTCCGGATAATCCTGTCCTGCCAGCATCAGGGAAAGCTTTTCACCGGGATTTCCCGTAGGGCTTACCAGGTTTAAGGTGACGCCGGTGCGCTTCATCAGCTCCAGGGCGACGGGATCGTCAAAGGTCCTGGTGCCGGAATTCTTGTCAAAAAAGGTGATGACAGGGGTGCCGTCCTCTGCAACCTCGCCTTCGTTGGACGCGTCAGATGCCGCAGCGGCGTCCGCCGTCTCGTTTCCGCCGTCGGTCTGCTCCGAAGAGCCGTTCTCCGCCGCAGGATCGGAAGCCGCAGGGGAACCGCCGCATGCGCTCAGCGTGCCGGCCACAAGGGCGGCCGTCAGAAGCAGTGCAAGTTTCTTTTTCATTGTATCCTCCTTTGGGTGTTGTGTATAAGGTTTTTAGTTTCAAACTAATCATATATAAAACCTGCCGGAGGATAAATATTTCATTTTACCAATTTGTATCAAAATATGATTATTGCATGATATGGATTAACTAATGTGAACAAATTTCTTCCGGTATTCGTTGGGCGTCATCCGGTAACGCTTGGTAAAGACGGAGCCGAAATAGGAGATGTTTTCGTATCCCACCATGTTCGCCACGTCCTTCACCCGCAGGGCGGGATTCTGCAGCAGCTCGCAGGCTCTGGCAAAGCGGTAATCGGTCACATATTCCAGGATCGTCTGTCCGGTACCGTCCTTGAAAATGGAGCGCACATAGTTGACGGAGAGATGGATTTCCTCCGCGATGGCTTCGATGGTCATGGGCTCCCCGTAATGCATCTGCACGTACTCCTTTACCTTGCGGACCACATATGCGTTCTTTCCGCTTTCCCGTTCCCGGGTTTCGGCAAGGATCTGCCGCAGGGCGGCAAGGAGCGCCTCCTTAAGAGCGTCCGCAGACTGGCAGTTTTCCACCTTCTTTTCTCCCAGGTCCGTCCGAAAGGCGCCGTCCGGGGCGGCTGAGAGCCTGTGTCCCAGAGGCAGGAGCATCTGCCGCAGGGCGGCCTCCGCCTCGCTGCGGCCCAGATGCAGTTCCTGAAAATGCTTAAGGATGCGGTCGATTTCCTCCACGCTGCGCGCTTCGTTCTCATAGGGGAATAATTGCTCCAGGCGCATCAGATGCTCCTCCATCATGGCCTGAGGCATCGTGCGGGGAACGGGCAGGGGAGAGGGGGCGCCGGCCTTCGGGTCCGCGCAGGATACGGCCAGAAGGGAACCGGCGGGGCTGTAATAGACGGAAGTCTCCCAGCTTTTCAGCATCCGGTACAGGGCGGGAAGCTGCTGCGTTTTGAGATATCTTTTTGTCAGATACACGCCGCTGTAGCTCTGCCCTGTCAGGCGGAACAGAAAGTTCAGGATTTTCCTGCCGCCCTCCCCGGGGTCCACGCAGCCGTGCAGGAGCACGGCCAGCTTTCCCTCGTCCGACCAGACGGCATGGGAGATTGTCATGTTTTTCAGAATACTGTCGGCCAGGGATTTGCCGGGGACGAAGAAAAAGAGCAGCATGCCAAAGGTTTCGGAGCAGGCTCCCGCCCTGCGGATGGAGGAGAGCTCCTCCAGCACAGTGGCTTCCTCCGCCTCGCTTCCCGTGCAGAGGCGTTCGAGAAGCTGCCGCTCCAGCGCCTCCAGGGACTGGGAGAAAAGCCGCTCCCGGTCCAGCACGTCCTTCACCTTCCTTATCACAGCCTCCACGCTCTTTCCGGTGAAGGGCTTGAGAAGATAATCGACGGCGCCCATCTGCATGGCCGATTTCACATAGGAAAAATCATCGTATCCGGATAAAAAAACCACCTTGATTTTCCGGTTCAGGGCATGGATTTTCCGGGCCAGGGTGATCCCGTCCATGACCGGCATATGTACGTCCGTGACCACGATGTCCGGCTCCTGCTCCAGGATGGATTCATAGGCGATTTTTCCGTTTCTGGCGGTCATGACGCGGCCCACGCCCAGCGCCTTCCAGTTGACATGATCCTGCAGCGCCTGCAGCTCCAGCGGTTCATCGTCCACCAGCAAAACCTGCAGCATGTTTAATCCCTCCATTGTTTCATTCGTTGTTGATAGTTCCGGGTCCAGAGCGCCTCCACCCGGGAGAGCCCCTCCATCTCCATATCCCGGATCAGCTTATGGTAGAGCTCCGTCAGGGTCTTTGGGCTGTCCGCGTTGATCATCCGCGGGTAGGTTTTCTCATAGATGCTGTCAATGTGGTAGAGCATCAGGGACTCCTCGCTGCCTTCCGGCGGATCCAGCTCCATGTACTGCGACTCGTCCCAGTAATCCCCCGCCATGCGCCGGTTGGCCAGGGAAGCCTCCGGAGTCGGGTTGTATTTGGTCATCATGTCGTAGGGGGAGCCGTCGCTGCCGTTTCCGTTTTTGATGAACCAGAGCCAGCGGCGGATTCCGGTCTTCTGCACGGCCTGGGTGATATCCTGCGTGAAAAGGGCGAGGTTTTCCGGGCTGGGGGTGCGGACATTGTCCACGAAGTCCCAGTCCTGTCCCTGGATCCCCCAGAGCATCAGATACTGTCCCTCCTCGCTGGCCAGGAAATTGATGACCTTAAGGGCCGCCTCCATATCGGCGCAGTGGTCCGTCACCGCGATGGCGTCCCAGCCGATGGAATTGCGCCCGCCGTAGGAGGTCTGAGAGGCGTCCACACCCTCCCCCAGCACCTTATAGCAGGCGAAGAACGCCTCGTCCCCGTACCGGGCGCGCAGGGCGGCGTTTTCGGAGGCGATATCCCAGTAGGCGCAGGCGGTGGCAAACACCCGGCCGCTGGTGAGCTTATCCTGATACAGGCTCCTGCGGTTTACCACCCACTCCTTATCCAGCAGTCCCTCCCGGTACAGACTGTTCTCGAAGGCGATCATCTGCAGATAGTTGGGATCCCTGGCCGGATGAGAGAGCTGTCCGTCCTGCTCATAATACTTTTTGATACCGTACATGCCCTGGATGGCGGGCTGGCAGGCGATATCCAGACAGGTGGTGAAGGGGATGGAGGGCTCCCCGTCTATTTCCGGGTATTTTTGGGAAAATGCCCGCAGCAGCTCCACAAACTCCGTCTGCGTGAAGGGCTCGTCGCTGTCGGCCCGTTCCCTGCCCACCAGCTCCGTGAGATAGTCGTATCGGATCTGAAAGCCAAAGATTGCGTCCGGATCCTTCCCGTACCAGTTGCCCAGATAATACAGGCTGCCGTCCTGGTCGCGCATCCGGCTCAGCATGTCGCCGTACATTTCGGTCACGGCAGGCAGCTGTGGAAGATAAGGGTTTAAGTCCACCAGGTATCCGGCGTCCCTGTATTTGGTGATCGCGCCCAACTCCACCTTGATCAGGTCGGGATAATCCTGATAGGTGAACATGAGCTTCTCTCTTTTTCCCGGATCGTCGGTGGAATCCATGACCCGGATGGACACGCCGGTGCGCCGCATGATTTCCCGGGCGATGGGATCGTCAAAGGAATGACGCTCCGAGTTTTTGTCAAACAGGACCAGCTCCGGGGGCTGCTCCTGCGCCTCCTTTTCGGGCATGGTCCGCCCGGGAGCGCCGCATCCCCCCGCCCCGGCGGCAAGCAGGAATATGAACAGGATTGTTATCGCCAGATATTTTTTCATGAAAACCTCCACAGGGGATCAGGGCAGCTCGATCCGGACCTTTGTGCCGAAGCCCTCCTCGCTCTCCAGGCTGATACCGTATTCGTCCCCGTACTGCAGACGGATGCGGACGTTGACATTGCGCAGGCCGTGCCCGGCGTCCGACTGATCCAGGGAATCCTGCAGCTCCAGCATTTTTTCCGGAGGAATGCCCCGTCCGTCGTCGATCACCTCCAGGATGGTCCTCTCTGCCTGACGGTACAGGCGGATCAGGATGTGGAAGCTCTCCGAGTCGTCCATCCGGCCGTGATGAATGGCGTTCTCCACCAGGGGCTGGAGCGTGAGCTTCATCACTCTGTGATCCAGCAGGGTATCGTCCAGACAGTATTCCAGTACGATTCCGTCCCCGAAGCGCAGATGCTGGATCCTCATGTAGCTTTCCAGAAGATGGAGCTCGTCCCGGATGGTGAGCTCCTGGTTTCCCTTGTTCAGGGAGATCCGGTAGAAGTCCGCCAGATAGATGATGGCCTGGCTGGTCTCCGGATCCTGGTGGTTTAACGCCATGGAGGAGATGGAGGAGAGCGCGTTGTAGAGAAAATGCGGGTTGATCTGCTCCTGGAGCTGATTCAGCTCGGAAATCCGCTGATCCAGCTCCTTTTTCCAGGATTCCTCGATGGTTTTCTGCACCTGCTCCCCCAGCATATTGATGGACTGGGCGATCATGCTGATTTCGTCCGTGCCCGTGACAGGGATCTTCCGGGTGAAATTTCCGAAGCTGATTTCGCTCGCGCCGTTCATCAGGATCTCCACATTTTTCTGAAAATAGCTGCTGTAGCGGGAGATGGCGGCAAAGGCCAGTCCGGAGCTTAAGGCGAATATGAAAAAGATCCGCAGCGTGGCCCAGAAGACGGGCCGGTCAAAGGTCTTCAGATCCATATACACCAGAAGCTCCCCGCAGTGGTCGATGTTGCGCCTGCGCACCACCTGTCGCGACAGATCCAGATCGCGGCAGCTCATTGTGGCCAGTTCACCGCGGCCGGAGAGCAGGATGACGCCCTCCGGGTCGGTGAGAACGGCGCTCAGGCGCTCGTCCACGCTCTCAAGGATCGGCTGCAGCACGGACGGATGCACATGGATTTCCAGAAAATGCAGATATTTTTCCCCTCCGTAGCGGTTCATACGGCGGACGAAGCACAGATCCGCATCGGAACGGGGACAGAGCTGCATGACGTTCCCGGCCAGGGCGGGTTCCCGGTATCGAAGGGCCAGTTCGTCCTCCTCAAGCACGTGAAAATAATAGTCGTCCCGGGGCAGGGTAGGGTTGGAGCTGTACACGCACAGCGAGTCGATCTCGGGATAGAGCATGCGGATGTTGGAAAACAGGGTATCCACATACAGATACAGGTCTTCATAGCCTCTGCGGGAATAGTCTGCCGTCATATAGCTCCACAGGCTCTCGTCCATATACAGAAGATTGGAAATGGTATAGTAGTTGCCGATCTTATCGTTCAGCTCCCGCTCGATTTTACTGATCTGGCCGTCCAGATTTCTGGTCAGGTTTTCCACCAGAAGCTGTCGGGTATAAAAGTGGAAATAGATTGTGATCAAAATCATGGGAAGGAGCGCAAATGCGGTATACCACATCAGTATTTTTGTCCGCAGCTTCCGGGTATGAAACCATCTGATCATGGAGCCTCCTCAACGGCCTTGTGTTGTGCGCCGGGAATTGCGCCGGGAACACTGCCCCGCACACGTATGCGGGGCAGGCATCCCTGGCGCGGTATGATACAGCCCCGCGCTCAGCAGCCTTTTTCCGGGAATACTTCCAGAATCACCGCATCCCGGCCCTCCAGGACGAGGCCGATGCGGTCTTGGTAGGGCGTCCGTTCTCCGCCGTGGATGTCGGCAAAGCTGCCGGCCGGCGGGAGCCCTCCCCGCCGGGCGTCGAAGGAAAGGCGTGCGGGCCGGGAGGAAAAGTTGAATATGGCGGCATAATACCGTCCCCCGCAGGAGAGGGTATAATAGGGCGTGGTGCCGTCCGTAAGCTCCACAGGCACAAACGCCTTTCCCAGCCTGGCGATGGCGTTGACGGCCTCGTCATTGGCGAGCTTTCCGGCCCGCTCTCTGGCGTGGGAGATAATATCCTCCTCGCCCTCCGGCCCATAGTTATCCGAAAGCATCATCACGGTGCCGGAGATCACGGCGCTGTAGTATCTGGATTTGGCCTCCGCTTCTGTGGAGACGCCCCTTCCGTCGATAATGGAATGGTACAGCGGCACATGATCCGGGTCGTTATAACGGTAAATGCGCCCGTTGGTCCACCATGCGAAATTGAGGGCGTTGAGCGCATAGCGCACATCGTCGCTGTGGCCGAAGCAGTCGCAGCAGCATCTTCTGGCGTTGCCCAGGAAGTAGGGAAAGAGGGGAGCGATGGAAAGGCTGACGAAAATTTCACGTCCGCACCGGTCGATTTCCTCCTCCAGCAGCCGGTATACCCTGTCGATGGCCATGCGGCCCGTCACATTTTTTTCATAGTGACAGCCCTCCACAGAGGCATGGCTTAAAAAGTCCAGCTTGATATAATCCACCCCCAGCTCCGTCAGGATCCGGATATTTTTCCGGGCATAATCCTCCCATACCGGATGGGTGACGTCAAAGGGAACCGTGTTGTCGGCGGCGGGCAGGACGTTTCCGGACGCGTCCTTCAAAAAGAGATCCCCGATCAGAAGATCGGTACCCTTTAAAGGAAGGTCGCCCAGGACCGCCGGACAGTTGCAGGGAGCGGCATACCAGCCGGCCTTTTGCCCCCGGGAGTGGATCTGGCCGATGATGTCCCGGATCCGCTCGTGATCCAGGCCGAAAGCGCCGTCCAGGTTCACATAGGACACCCCGTCCTCATCCGCATAGTTGGGCAGCTCCTCCTTCATGAATTCTCCCGCCTGCTTCCAGTGCTCCACCTTCAGCGTGCCCCCCAGAGCCGCGTAGCTGTTCCAGCCGAAGGGGACCCTCCCGCGGCTCCAGGGCCTGGCGGGGCGCACTTTTACGCACAGGTCTCCGTAATGCTCCATCCCTCTGCGGATATCGTCGTGCCAGCTTAAGACGAAGCGGGCCGAGGAGACCTCCCTGCCCTCCACGATTCCATGAGGACAGACATCGTGGGTGCCGCCGTCCGCGATGCCGCAGAAGGCGATGACGCTGCGGGCGTCGTGGGGATTCCAGCGGATCGCGTTTTTCCACACATCGAAATCCAGCGCACCGATCACCATGCCCTCCAGGCTCTGCTCGTCGTAGATGGCGGTCACATCATAGCTGGGCCTGCCGGCGGCGGGCACGCAGGATTCGTAGCGCAGCCACATGTCGTTGTCGTAGGGGACCAGAAGCATTTTCTGATCCAGGGAGAGAAAGATCCGCTTCCCACTGGGATCCGGGTAGGGGGCGAAGAAAGGAGCCATGTAGCGGGTGCCCACAGTCCCTTCGTCCCGTTTCAGAAAGATCTGTACCACCAGATCTCCCTCCTGGTACAGGGTCAGCTCCTGCCGTAAGGTGAGGCCGTTTTCCCGGTAAACGCTCACGATCTGCCGTCCCTCGCCCAGAGGGTCCTGGACCGTGCGGGTATCCCGGCTTTGCAGCGCGGCCGTCCGGGTGCTGATGGAAGCGCCCTCCAGGGTATCGGCGGTGGAAAAACCGTGCCGGATCCGTTCCCCGTCCTTCAGATAGAAGAAGGTTCCGTTGTCCAGAAGCTCTGCCGCCGCCCGTCCGCATTCCTCCCGCAGCACGACCCGGGGCGTCTTACTCCCCTTCCAGAGCTTTCTCGCCTCCAGGGGGTGATCTGTCAGTTCCTGCAGCATCATAATCTGTTTCCTCCTTTATTATGAAAAAGAAAATAGGGTTACGCCTCCTCCAGCAGCAGGGCGTCACAGCCCTCCGCCTCCCAGCGCAGGATTCCGTTTTCCATGGCGCGGGCTTCTCCGCTCCAGAGATCCACATAGCGGCCCTGGCCTGGGAGCTGCGCCCGTTCGGCGCACAGTGTAACGGTTTCCTTCTGATCGCTCCAGTGGAACAGGGCGATACAGCGTTTCCCGTCGATGGTGGCCGTATAAGCGGCGCTGGCGCTGCAACCGGCGGAATGCACCGGGACAAAGGCGGTTCCGGAGGCGGCAATCCGGTTTACAGCCGGGTTACATGCGAACTGTAATGCCCGTTCCCTTGCCTCCTGGCATTCGTAATCGTCGCTGAGCATCATCACCGTGCCGCCGATGACCGCGGTGGTGTAGCGCGCCCGGGCCTCGCCCTGCGTGCTCTCCCTGTCCATGCCAAAGCTCTTTGACAGGACGATGTGATCCGGGTCGTTGAACTGGTAAAGCCTGCCGTTTAACCACCAGCCGTATGTATGGGAGTTTAATTCATATTCCACATCCTGCGCCGTCCCGAAGGCGTCGCAGGAAACCCTTCTGGCGTGGCCGTAGCCGTAAGGGAAGATGGGGGCGATGGACAGGCTGATGAAGAAGGGCCTGCCGGTTTTTTCCTCGGAGAGCAGATCGCACAGGAAGCGGTAGCCCTGGCAGATCGCCTGTCTTCCCGTGGTGATCGTCCGGTCATGATGAACGCCCTCCATGCCGCCGTGGGTCATGAAATCCAGCTTCACATAGTCGAAGCCCCACTCCACAAAACGCCGGAATTTGCGCTCGGTCATCTGCCGCCAGAGGGGATGGGTCACGTCGTAGGGGATCGCGCCGTCCACCCGGGGCAGAAGCCGGCCCTGCTCATCCCGCAGAAGGATTTCCGCAAAGCGGTGTCCGTCTGCCCCCGGAATTTCCTCCTCCGGATCCTTCCCGAAAAAGGCGAAGGGCGCGTCGTAGATGCCCGCCTTCTGACCGGCCTGATGGAGCCGGTGCGTCTGGGCCGCAAGCTGCTTTGGGGACATGACGCTCCAGCCCGCATCCAGATTCACATACGTCGTGCCGTTGTTCTGATAGCCGCCGGGCATCAGCTCCTGACGCAGGAAATCCCCGCTCTTTTCGTAGCGCTCCTGCGTCAGCCGAAAGGCCAGCCCGGCCCAGCTGTTAAAGCCGAAGGGAACGCCGTGGGTCCACCGCAGCGGCGGCTGAATGGACGCAAGGAAATCCCCGTAGCGTTCCAGAAGTTTTCTGTAATCCGGCCCGTAGAGCACACAGAAGCGGGAGGAGGATACCTCCCTGCCGGAGAGGACGCCGTGAGGACAGGCGTCGTGGGTCCCCTCGTCCGCCGCGCCGCTGCGGGCCTCCAGGGTGTTCGCATCCGAGGCGGAGCAGACCAGCGCGTTTTTCCAGCGGTCGAAGTCCATCGCACCCACCAGGATGCCCTCCCGGCTCTCCTCGGAGTAAAGCACGCTCAGCTCGTAACTTTTCCTGCCGGCGCGCAGGGGCAGCGCCTCGTAGCGCAGCCACATGGTGTTGTCATAGGGAACCGTCAGCATCCGGATCCACAGATCCTTCCAGATGGCCGGGACGACTTCGCCCTCCCGGGCGCCCGGGGAGGAGAAGATCAGCGGCGTGAGCTCCCGGGTATGTACCTCCTGCCCGGCGCTGTCCTCCAGAACGCAGTCCGCCCAGGGGATGCCCTCGGGGCTCACTCCCAGTCGCTCCGTGAGAAGCAGTCCCTCCTCCCCTGCAAAGTGCAGGATGAGCATGTCCTTTGTCTCCTCGCGTCCGGTGAGGGTGCAGGCGCGGGTGTCTATTCTGCGCCCGCTTATATCCCGTGCGCAGGCGCAGGCCTTCAGAATCCTTTTGCCGGCCTCCTCAAGCTCCCAGAAGCCGTCCCCTGTATCCTTCCAATATGCCATAATATACTACCTCCTTTTTGGCTGTTTGCACCAATAAATACAGAACATCATTCGATTTTAACTTTACTTTATATGATTAATGCGGTTGCGGCAATGTCAAAATCCACCATTTTGTGTAGGTTTTTAACAATCATGAGGGAGAAGGAAATCTTCTGAAAAGAGTCAGGGGAGGGATACCGGCGCTGACGGCCGGCGAATCCCTCCCCCTGTTTCGGGAAATATCCCGCGGGTGTGTCTATTTTTGGTTCATTATTTTCAGGGCCTGCTCCATCGCCAGCGCCACCCGGTCGCAGAAGGCGTCGAAGTCTGGATCCTCCTTCTGGCACTGGGGGTGGCTGAGCACATAGTCCAGCGATTCCCGCAGCCCCTGGTCCGCCCGCACCCTGGCGGTGAAGTCGGGAACCAGCCGCTTGAGCTTGCTGTTGTCGAAGACCACCGTATTGGATTTATCCCCCAGAAGGCTTCCGCGAAAATCGTAATCGCCGCCGCAGGCTGCCAGAAAGTCTGAGGCCACGTGAAGGGGGTTCAGCTCAACCCCCAGGGCGTCGGCGATGATCTGGTAGATCTGATTCCAGGTCAGGGACTCGTCGGAGGTGATCTGGACCGCTTCGCCGATGGCGTGGATATTCCCGATCAGCCCTGTAAAGGCGGCGGCAAAGTCTGAGTTGTGGGTGAGCGTCCACAGGGAGGAGCCGTCTCCCGGAATCAGCACGGGCTTTCCCGCGAGCATCCGCCGGATAACCGCATAGCTTCCGTTCGCCCCGTGAACCCCCACGGGGACGGAGCGCTCGTCGTAGGTGTGGCTGGGCCGGACGATGGTGACGGGGAAGCCCTCCTGACGATAGAGCTTCATCAGATAATCCTCCCCGGCAATCTTATTCCGGGAATATTCCCAGTAAGGATTGGCAAGGGGCGTGGCCTCGTTTATCCGGTAATCGGAGAGCGGCTTCTGGTAGGCGGAGGCGGAGCTGACATAGAGAAACTGTCTGGTCCTTCCCCCAAAAAGCCGGTAGTCCCGCATGAGCTGCTCCGGCGTAAAGGCGATAAAATCCGCCACCGCGTCGAAATGCAGCTCCTTTATCAGCTCTGCCACGCGGGTCTCATCATTGATATCCGCTTTAAGCTCCGTAAGGGTCCCCGCGGAGCACGGCTCCGGCAGCGTAAGAGGGCGGTTCCCTCTGTTGATCAGATACAGTGTGTGGCCCTGGGAGAGAAGCGCTCTGGTGATGGCCATACTGATGGTGCCTGTCCCTCCGATAAAGAGTATTTTCATTCTTATCATCCGCCTTTCTTCTATATATTAATGAGCAGCCCCACGGGGCAGTGATCCGATCCCATGATATCCTTGTAGATCAGCGCGTCCACGAGCGCGCCCTCCAGAGACCGGGAGGTCAGAAAGTAGTCGATACGCCAGCCGGTATTCCGTTCCCTGGCATGGAAGCGGTAGGACCACCAGGAGTAAGCGCCCTCCAGATCAGGGTAAAAATGGCGGAAGGTGTCAATAAAGCCCTCCTGGGTAAGCCGGGTAAATTTGTCCCGCTCCTCGTCCGTGAAACCGGCGTTATTGCGGTTGGTCTTAGGGTTTTTCAGGTCGATCTCACGGTGGGCCACGTTCAGGTCGCCGCAGAAAATGACGGGCTTTTTCTCCTCCAGGGATTTGAGGTACGCCAGAAAATCATCCTCCCATTCCATGCGGTAGGAAAGCCTTCTGAGCTCGTCCTGGGAGTTGGGCGTGTAGACGGTTACCATATAGTAGCCGTCAAACTCGAGAGTGATGACGCGTCCCTCGTGATCGTGGGCCTCGATTCCCATTCCGTAAGAAACGCCAAGGGGCTCCTGCCTGGTAAAAATGGCGGTTCCCGAATAGCCCTTTTTCTCCGCATAATTCCAGTATTGGTGATAGCCGGGAAGCTCCAGTGTGATCTGGCCCTGCTGCAGCTTGGATTCCTGGATGCAGAAGATGTCGGCGTCCGCCTCCTTTACAAAATCCAGAAAGCCCTTACCCAGGCAGGCGCGCAGGCCGTTTACATTCCATGAGACTAATTTTTTCATTTTCTGTGGGTTCCTTTCTGTCCGCTGTCTGACATTTTTTCTGTAAGAGAAGTATACCGCAGAACGGGCGGAAAAGACAAGCGTATTTGCGCATCCCCCCTTCAGCGGTATTTTCTCACCGCCCCCATGCACAGCAGCGTCTGCACCGCCTGGCTGGCCAGAAGTCCCCACAGATACCCGTGAATCCCCCAGACGGGAATCCCCAGGAACACGAAGCCAAGCCGCACCATAAGGCTCAGCATACTGAAAAGAAAGGTGAGCCCCGTCTTGCCAAGGCCGTTTAAAATGCTGTTTAAGGTGCTCGCAATGTACATCAGAGGACACAGAAAGCTCAGCACCAGGATGAAATTCCCCGCAAGCTCGCTCTGGTAGAGGAAATTTCCCAGAAAACGTCCCAGGCACAGAAAAATGCCCGTGAAGACGATGCCCAGCAGAAAGCCGTAGCGGATGGACTGATGCACCGCCCTGCGGATCGTGTGGCGGTTGTCGGCGGCGTCGGCCTCGGAGACGATGGGCAGAAGCAGCACGCAGATGGAGTTGGTGATGGCTCCGGGGAAGAGGATCAGAGGCAGGCTCATTCCGGTGAGGGTCCCGTAAACGCTCAGGGCGGCGGCGTTATCGCAGCCGTAGAGCATCAGCCGGTTGGGGATGAAAATGGCTTCGACGCTCTGGAGAAAATTGATGATCACTCTGTTTAAGGATAAAGGAACCGCCAGCCGCAGCAGGTTTCTTCCCGCGCAGGTCCAGCAGGAGAGTCTGCGGGGCAGGAGAGCACCGTAGTTTTTCGGGACCACATGGTCGAAGTGGGCCCGGACGGCGATCAGAGAGACCAGCATGGAGGCGCTCTCGCCGATCACCAGCCCCACCACGGCAAAGCTGATGGTGGGAACCATCCCCTGTTTTAGGCAAAAGTAGTAAATCAGGTAAACGCTTCCCACCCGCACGATCTGCTCCGACAACTGGCAGATGGCCGGAACCGTGGTTTTGCGTATCCCGTAAAAATAGCCGTTGATGCAGGAATGCACGGTGGCCATGGGGATGGAGAGGGCGATAATCCGAAGCAGCGGGGCGGTTCTCTCCTCCATGAGAAGATGGACGGCGATGGCATCGGCCTGGCAGTAGATTCCCGCCATGCACAGCAGGGAGAGGCTCATGGAGAGCGCAAAGCCGGCAGCCAGATGCAGGGCCGAGGAGCGGTAATCCCGGGTGATTGTCTCCCCCGCCACATACTTGGAGATGGCGGTCTGCATCCCCGCCACGGTGAGGGCGAAGGACAGGGCCAGCACCGGGGAGATGAGCTGGTAGATCCCCATGCCCTCCGCCCCGAAAAGACGCGAGAGGAAAATCCGGTAAAAGAATCCGATAAAACGGCTTAAAAATCCTGTTGCCGTGAGAATGATCGTCCCTGTGATCAGAGGACTTGTTTTGCGAATACGAAGCATAGATTACCACCATGTGATACTTGTTCCTAAATATATGCTTCTCCCCTCATTGACAGAACATACCGGGAATGCTATAGTAGGGAATGCGAAAACCTGGCAGAATACCAGGAAATGAAAGGATATACGTAAATTCATGGATAAAAATATAATCTATCTTGACAACGCGGCTACCACAAGAACGCTGCCGGAGGCGGTGGAGGCCATGCTCCCCTGGTTTTCGGAGCGCTATGGGAATGCCAGCAGTATTTACGCCATGGGGGCGGAGAGCAAAAAGAAGATCGAGCAGGTCAGAGAGCAGATTGCCGGGACGCTGCATGTGTCTCCCCGGGAGATCTACTTTACGGCGGGGGGCTCGGAGTCGGATAACTGGGCGCTGGTTGCCGCGGCGGAGAGCTATGCGGATAAGGGCAGGCATATTATCACCTCGAAGATTGAGCATCACGCCGTCCTCCACACCTGCCAGTATCTGGAGAAAAGGGGCTTTGAGGTCACATACGTGGATGTGGACGGGGACGGGATCCTCAGGCCTGAGGAGCTGGAGGAGGCCATCCGGCCGGATACCATCCTGATTTCGGTGATGTTCGCCAACAATGAGATCGGAACCCTCCAGCCCATAGAGGAGATCGGGCGTATCGCCAGAAAAAGGGGGATTCTCTTTCACACCGACGCGGTGCAGGCCTACGGCCATGTGCCCATCGACGCGCAGGCCCTGGCCATCGACATGCTCAGTGCCAGCGGCCACAAGCTGGGCGGCCCCAAGGGAATCGGATTTCTCTATATTCGGGATGGGCTTAAATTGCGCTCCTTTGTTCACGGCGGCGCGCAGGAGCGGGGGCGCAGGGCCGGAACCGAGAACGTGCCCGGGATCGCGGGGCTGGGAGCGGCGGTGGAGGCCGCCTTTACCCATATGCAGGAGAGGGAGGAGAGGATCAGGCAGCTGCGGGATTATCTGATCGAACGGATCGAGAGGGAAATCCCCTTCTGCCGTCTCAACGGCCACAGAACCAGGCGGCTGCCCGGGAACGTGAACTTCTGCTTCCGGTTCATCGAGGGGGAATCCCTGCTGATCATGCTGGACATGAAAGGAATCTGTGCCTCCAGCGGCTCCGCCTGCACGTCGGGCTCCCTGGATCCTTCCCATGTGCTGCTGGCCATCGGCCTGCCTCACGAGATTGCCCACGGCTCCCTGCGGCTTTCCTTAAGCGGGGAAAACACCCGGCAGGAGATGGACCGGACGGTGGAGGCCATTAAGGAGATCGTGGAAAAGCTGCGGCGGATGTCGCCGCTCTACGAGGATTTTCTGAAGGAGGAAAATTTGAAGGAGGAAGAGACATGTACAGCGAAAAGGTGATGGATCATTTTTCCAATCCCAGGAATATGGGGGAGATTGAGAACGCCAGCGGCGTGGGAACGGTGGGAAACGCCAAATGCGGGGATATCATGCGGATTTATCTGGATATCGACGAGGGTCATGTGATCAGGGAGTGTAAATTCAAGACCTTCGGATGCGGGGCGGCGGTGGCCACCAGCAGTATGGCCACCGAGCTTGTGAAGGGAAAGACCATACAGGAGGCCATGGCGGTGACCAATCAGGCGGTGATGGAGGCCCTGGACGGACTTCCCCCCGTGAAGGTACACTGCTCCCTGCTAGCGGAGGAGGCCATCCATGCGGCCCTCTGGGATTACGCGCAGAAAAACGGGATCGAGATCGAGGGACTTAAAAAGCCCAGAAGCGATATCCACGAGGATGAGCAGGCGGCAGAAGAATACTGACGGACACAGGGACAGTCTGCGGAGCGCCCTGCAGGCGGGGCGTGGCGGGCAGGCCGTACGCGGGATGAATGCAGAAAGCGAAGACAGGGGCATGAAAGAAAAAGTGGTGGTGGGCATGTCGGGGGGCGTGGATTCCTCCGTGGCCGCATATCTTTTGAAGGAGCAGGGCTATGAGGTGATCGGCGTCACCATGGAGCTGTGGCGGGAGGAGGGCGGATGCTGCGGCCTTTCGGCGGCGGAGGATGCCAGGCGTGTGGCCCATGCCCTGGATATTCCCTTTTATGTGGTGAATTTCAGGGAAGCATTTCAGAAAAATGTGGTGGATTACTTTGTGGCGGAATATCTCCGGGGAAGAACCCCCAATCCCTGCATTGCCTGCAACCGGTATGTGAAATGGGAGGCGCTCTTAAGGCGCGCCCTCCAGATCGGCGCGGACTATATCGCCACCGGACACTACGCCAGGACGCAGCGGCTCCCAAACGGAAGATATGCTCTGAGAAGCTCGGTATCCTCCGGAAAGGATCAGACCTATGCGCTCTATAACCTGACCCAGTTTCAGCTCGCCCACACCCTGATGCCGGTGGGAATGTACGAAAAGGAACAGATCAGAGAGCTGGCCAGAGGGCAGAACCTGCCCGTGGCGGACAAGCCCGACAGCCAGGATATCTGCTTCGTGCCGCAGGGGGATTACGCCGGCTTTATCGAGCGGCAGGCCCCCGGTAGGGTGCCGGGAGAGGGCAATTTTGTGTCCCCGGAGGGAACCGTTCTGGGCCGTCACAGAGGGATCACCCATTACACGGTGGGACAGCGCAGGGGCCTTGGCCTTTCCATGGGCCACCCGGTTTTTGTCTGCGGGCTGCGCCCCGAAACCAACGAGGTGGTGATCAGCGACAGCGACGTATATCGCACCGGCCTGACCTGCAATCAGATCAGCTTCATGGGGCTGGAGGATCTGAGAGAGCCCGTAAGGCTTCGCGCCAGGGTGCGCTATGCCCATCAGGGGGAATGGTGCATGGTGAGGCGTACCGGGCAGGACGAGCTGTCCGCTCTCTTTGAAAAGCCTGTCCGCGCCATAACCCCCGGCCAGGCTGTGGTATTCTACGACGGCGAATACGTGGCGGCCGGCGGAATCATAGCGTAGAAAGCCGGAGCTGCCCCGCCTCTCATATCCTGTGAAAGGAGGGCGTTCTTTTTTCAAAAACCGTGTAATACCGAAATCCCGCCTCTGTGAGAACCTGGGCGGCACGCTCAAACCCCTGTGCCAGCGCGCCGGGCTCGTGGGCGTCGGAGCCCGTGGTGACGATCTCGCCTCCCAGCTCACGGTAGCGCCGCAGGATTTCCGTGCAGGGATTTAAATCCCGCAGGCCGTAGCGGATGGCCCCGGTGTTGACCTCGATCCCCTTTCCCATATCGATGATGGCGGTGAGAATCCTGTCCAGAATATCCCTGTATCTGTCGTAGCAGTAGTCCCGATCCTTCGTCTTCCCATAGCGGATCACATAGTCCAGATGCCCGAACACGTCAAAATTCTGAAAAGTCTTCAGATCCTCCAGAATGCACGAGAAGTATTCCCGGTAGGCCTCCTCGTCGGAGCGGCCTTCATAGAAGGCGGGATAGTAGGGATCCTTCCGGTTGCAGATGTGGGCGGATGCGATGATAAAATCAAAATCATGGCTTTTCGCATAAACCGCCAGCTCCCTCCTTAAGTGGGGCTGTATGCCCAGCTCGATGCCAAAAAGGACGTTTATTTTGTCCGCGTACTTTTCCTTACAGCGGATCAGCTCATAAAGGTATGAATCCGTGTTGACCTCAAAAAGCCCTTCCCTGTCAGGGGTCTCGTAGACATAATCCATATCCTGGTGTTCGGTAAAGCACATGCTCTCAAGTCCCAGACTGATCCCCTTTGAGATCATTTCCTCCATGGGGGCCTGGGAGTCCCCGGAGAAGGAGCTGTGCAGATGATAATCCGCTCTGATAGCCATATTGATCCGGACGCCTGCGAATAAGCGTCCTGCCTCCTTTCCGCTTAGGCGGGAGAGTATATGCGTAATTTCCTCCCGCGCGCTTTTTAAGTCTAACAGATTACCCGAAAAAGTACAACGGATATTGGCGGTTTGTGCCTGTGTGGCATTAAAAAGCAGGGCGCGGCGAAAAAGCTGCACAGAAATGAACAGCGGGATGAACAGAAACTGGAAGGATTCTTACAAATTGCCAGAAAATACAATTATTTTTCAAATAGTTCTTGCACTTTGAGGACAAATTGGGTAAAATAATTTCGGTGATAAAATTTTGTCAATCTCTACGGATTGCAAAATAATATAAAAATAATTATTCAATTTCAGGAGGAATCTAAAATGGCAGTAAGAGTTGCAATCAATGGTTTTGGCCGTATTGGTCGTCTTGCTTTCAGACAGATGTTTGATGCAGAGGGGTATGAAGTAGTTGCAATCAATGATCTGACAAGCCCTGAGATGCTTGCGCATCTGCTTAAGTACGACACCGCGCAGGGCAAGTACAAATACGCTGACAGCGTATCCTATGGCGAGTCTTCCATCACTGTTAACGGTAAGGAAATCACCATCTACAAAGAAGCGGATGCCAAGAATCTTCCCTGGGGAGAATTGAAGGTAGACGTTGTCCTTGAGTGTACCGGTTTCTATACATCCAAGGCAAAAGCAAGCGCCCACATCGAGGCCGGCGCTCGTAAGGTTGTTATTTCCGCACCTGCCGGAAACGACCTTCCCACCATCGTTTACAATGTAAACCACAGCACATTAAAGCCTGAAGATACAGTTATCTCCGCCGCTTCCTGCACCACCAACTGCCTGGCTCCCATGGCCAAGGCTCTCAACGATCTGTGCCCGATCATGAGCGGTATCATGACCACCGTTCACGCTTACACAGGCGATCAGATGATCCTGGACGGACCTCAGAGGAAGGGCGACAAGAGAAGAAGCCGTGCAGGCGCTCAGAACATCGTTCCCAACTCAACAGGCGCTGCCAAGGCGATCGGCCTTGTTATCCCTGAGCTGAACGGCAAGCTGATCGGCTCCGCACAGCGTGTTCCCACCCCTACAGGTTCCACCACAATTCTGGTTGCAGTCGTTAAGGGTCAGGTTACCAAAGAGCAGATCAACGACGCCATGAAGGCAGCTTCCACAGAGTCCTTTGGTTACAACACAGATGAGATCGTTTCCTCCGACGTGATCGGCAGCACCTTCGGTTCCATCTTTGACGCTACCCAGACCATGGTTGCTCCCATGGAGGACGGCAACACCCAGGTTCAGGTTGTTTCCTGGTATGACAATGAGAATTCTTACACCAGCCAGATGGTAAGGACCATCAAATACTTCTCTGAGTTAGCATAAGCGCTTGCGGACGAAGTACGAAGTCAGGCAAAAGACCTTAAGGGTCCGGTCTTATGATATAGGGACCGGGCCCTGTATTATTTATAGTATCGGAGGAAAATATCATGGGATTAAATAAGAAATCAGTTGATGATATCAACGTGGCCGGAAAGCGCGTCCTGGTGAGATGCGACTTTAACGTGCCCCTCAAGAACGGCGAGATCACAGACGAGACCCGCATTAAGGCAGCCCTTCCCACCATCGAGAAGCTCCTTAAGGACGGAGGTAAGGTGATCCTCTGCTCCCACCTCGGCAAGGTGAAAAACGGCCCCAACGAGGGAGAATCCCTTGCCCCCGTGGCTAAGAGACTGTCCGAGAAGCTGGGTAAGGAGGTAAACTTCGTTGCCGATTACAATGTGACCGGCGAGGCAGCCTCCCAGGCCGTGGCAGCCATGAAGGAGGGAGACGTGGTTCTGCTTCAGAATACCCGTTTCCGCGGCAAGGAGGAGACCAAGAACGGCGAGGAGTTCAGCAGGGAGCTGGCTGATCTGGCGGACGTTTATGTGTGCGACGCCTTCGGATCCTCCCACAGAGCCCACGCTTCCGTGGCGGGCGTGACCGACTGCATCCGCGCAAAGGGCGGCGAGTGCGCCGTTGGTTATCTGATGCAGAAGGAGATCGATTTCCTGGGCAACGCGGTTGAAAACCCGGTAAGACCCTTCGTAGCCATCCTCGGCGGAGCAAAGGTGGCGGATAAGCTCAATGTAATCAACAATCTTCTCGAGAAGTGCGACACCCTGATCATCGGCGGCGGCATGGCTTTTACCTTCCTCAAAGCCAAGGGCTATGAGATCGGCAAGTCTCTGGTTGACGACGAGAAGATCGACTACTGTAAGGAAATGATGGAGAAGGCGGAAAAGCTCGGCAAGAAGCTTCTTCTTCCTGTAGATACCGTGATTGCGGACGGCTTCCCGAACCCCATCGACGCTGAAATTGCGGTTTCCACTGTGGACGCCGACAAGATTCCCGCCGACAAGGAAGGTCTGGACATCGGCGAGAAGACCGCAGCCCTCTACGCAGACGCTGTGAAGAGCGCGAAGACCGTCGTCTGGAACGGACCCATGGGCGTATTCGAGAATCCCATCCTTGCAAAGGGAACCATCGCAGTGGCGAAGGCGCTGGCAGAGACCGACGCAACCACCATCATCGGCGGCGGCGATTCCGCGGCGGCTGTGAACCAGCTTGGCTTTGCCGATAAGATGAGCCATATTTCCACCGGCGGCGGCGCTTCCCTGGAATTCCTGGAGGGCAAGGAGCTGCCCGGCGTTGTTGCGGCGGACGACAAATAACGGCCGGCGCGCTGCGTGGGCTGACCTTATGCAGATAAGAGTTCACACATAAAAGGAGAGAGAACATGGCAAGAAGAAAAATTGTGGCCGGAAACTGGAAAATGAACATGACTCCCAGTCAGGCCGTTGCACTCTGCGGCGAGTTAAAGGATCTGGTAAAATCCGACGATGTGGACGTGGTTTACTGCGTTCCCGCGATTGACATTGTTCCTGTTGTGGAAGCCGTTAAGGGAACCAACGTGGAAGTGGGCGCTGAGAATATGTACTTTGAGGAAAAGGGCGCTTACACCGGAGAGATCTGCGCATCCATGCTGGTGGACGCAGGCGTTAAGTATGTGATCATCGGACATTCCGAGAGACGCGATTACTTTAAGGAGGACGACGCCTTATTAAATAAGAAGGTTAAGAAGGCCTTCGAGGCAGGACTTACTCCCATTCTCTGCTGCGGCGAGACGCTGGAGCAGAGGGAGATGGGGATCACCCTGGATTGGATCCGTATGCAGATCAAGTCCGATCTGGTCGGCGTGAGCGCTGATCAGGTTGCCTCCATGGTGATCGCCTACGAGCCCATCTGGGCCATCGGAACCGGCAAGACCGCTACCACCGAACAGGCGCAGGAGGTATGTAAGGCTGTCCGCGACTGCATCGCGGAGATCTATGATGCGGCGACCGCGCAGGCGGTTCGCATCCAGTACGGCGGCTCTGTAAACGCAGGCAACGCGGCCGAGCTCTTTGCACAGCCCGACATCGACGGCGGACTGGTAGGCGGCGCTTCCTTAAAGGCTGACTTTGGAAAGATTGTCAATTATAAATAATCATTATCCTGTACAAACAACGGATGCAAGGCTCCGCCGGACATCCTTATGTTAACAGACGCTGTCACGCCTGGCGGGCCAGCTTATTGAACAAAAGACTCACTTCAATTTATGGTGACATGGAATTGGAGTGAGTTTTCTTTCCGCGGGCAGCACAGGGGTGAATTGCCGGGAGAGAGAAAGGCAGGGTAACAGTTATTAAATGAGATGGAAAACAACGGGCAGTATGCTTCGCAGAGCTGCCCTTATGTTAATAAAGGGCATATCTCTCCTTATGGCATCCGCGTTGCTGCTTTCGGGCTGCGGTTTCCAGGGGGGATCCACAGGCGCCTCCGGTCAGGGACAGGCTTTGGGCCCGACCTCGGGCGACGCCCGTCAGGGGGAAGGGCAGAAGGATCCCTTCACCAACGCGCGGATTGCGCTTGTGACCGACGGAGATTCGGATCAGAATGCCGTTCTCAACCGGGTTGCCATTCAGGGGATGCAGAGATACGCCGATGCCGTGGGGGTATCCTACGCGCGCTATGGCGCTTATGACGCCGCCCCCGATTCCTGCAAAAGCATCATTTTAACCGCTATCTCCAATGACGCGGAGCTGGTGGTCTGTGTGGGGGAGCCCTTCGGGCAGGCGGTGGGCGAGCTGCAATACGAATATGAGGATATCAGCTTCCTTTTGCTGGACAGCGTTCCCAGGGATTCCTCCGGCCAGCCCACAGACATTTCCGACAATGTCTACTGTATCTCCTACAGAGAGGAGGAGTCCGGATATCTGGCCGGTTACATGGCGGTTCTGGAGGGGTATCGCAGGTTCGGCTTTATCGGAGGGGAGGAAATTCCCTCTGTGGAGCGGTATGGATATGGCTTCCTCAGAGGGATTGACGACGCCGCCGTCTCACAGAAGGTCAGCCGCAGAGTGTCTGTGAAATACTGGTATGCGGACACCTTCTCCACAGATGAGCGGATTGAGGAGGTTGCCGGGCAGTGGTATGAGGATGGCGTGGAGATCATCTTTGCCTGCGGAGGCCTTCTGTATGAGTCGGTCTTATCGGCCGCCAGGGAGCGGGAGGGTATGATGATCGTCTCCGACGGGGATCTGGCCGATGATTCGCAGCTTTTTCTCACGTCCGCCCTGAAAGGGGTGGACAGCTCCATGGTCGCGGCTCTGGATGAGTTTATCGCCGGGGGAAGGAGCTGGCCGCAGGAGCTGGCGGGAAAAACCATGTCTTGTGGCGCGCGGGAGAGATGCGCCGCTCTGCCTGTGCGGGATAAGGCCTGGCGGTTTGAGACTGCCTCCATGAACGATTATCTGCAGGTGCTTGCCCGTCTGCGGGCGGGAGACATCCGGATTTTGGAGACTCCGGGGGAATTTCCGCAGACAACCGTTGCCGTCAGCGAATACAGTCAGGAGGAGGGGGATTCTTGAAGACCGGAAACATCAACACAAGGAAACTGAAATTTATCATCGCGGCTGTGCTGGCGGTTCTTTTCCTGTCTTGTGGTCTCTTTGGATGCGGGCAGGCCAGGACGGTCTCCTCGAGATCCTCCGTGGGAGAGAGATTTAACAGGGACGCGAGGCTGACGGCGGGAAACGTTTCCGTCTCAGAAAGAGACCTTGCCACTTACGGGAACATCACGGACTGCAGCCTGAAGGAGGATGGGACCGCGCGCCTTGCGCTGAATATGCCGGGCATTCCCGGGAGCGACGATCCCATGATCTATCTGTTCGCCTTTGATCTGTGGGAGTCCTGCGTTTTTCCGGAGGACTTTGACAGGGAGCCCCTGACCAGTGTGAAAAAGGCGGAAAAGAGCGAGCTGAAATGGGATTATGAAAAGGAACAGCTTTTCTGTCAGTTCGTACCCGCCTTGCTCCGTGAGGGGAAGTATGTTCCTCTCTCAGGCCCCGTCTGCATCGGCAACCCGGAGATCCTGGCCAGGGATACGGAGATTGTGCCAAGGCCAACCTCCAAAAAGGGGCTTCTGCTGGATCCGCAGATGCTTAAAACGCCCATGCTCACCGATCTGGGGGTGAAATATGCCATCTACAACATTCCTCTTTCCCATATCATCGGCGAGACCACCAATGAGGCGCTGCCCACCATTTCCTATGAATATCGGGGCGAGACCTACAAGTTCAACGGAGCCAGCATCAACGGCTATGACGGTCTTTTTACATATCTGACGGAGTGCGGGATGAATTCCACCGCCATTATTCTGAACGACTGGAATGAGAGCTGCCTGGAGCTGATTCATCCCCAGGCCAGAAATAAGGATGCGGGCGCTTACTACTATGCCTTCAATACCATGCAGGAGGAAGGATGCCGGTATCTGGAGGCCATCGCAAGCTTTCTGACCGAGCGCTACTGCGGCAAGGAGTACGGCCTTGTGTCCAACTGGGTCATCGCCAATGAGATCAATCAGTATAAGATCTGGAATTATATGGAGACGGACGATATCGGCTTCTACTGTGCGGAATTTGAGAAGGCCCTGCGTATCTTCAACCATGCGGCCAAAAGCAGCTACGCCGACGCAAACGTGTATTTCAGCATCGACCACGACTGGAACAACAACGAGGGCGATAATAAGAATCATTTTAACGCCAGGGATGTGGTGGAGACGGTCAATGAGATCGCCCGGAAAAAGGGGAATTACGACTGGGGGCTGGCCATTCACCCCTATCCGGATCCCCTCACAAAGGTGAACTACTGGGCGGAGGAATGCGACAAGACGGCGGACGCGCCGGTGCTCACCCCCATGAATTTGAGCGCGGTGACGGATGTGCTCAGGCGGGAGGAGCTTCTGGACCGCAGCGGAGAGGTCCGCAGCGTCATGGTCACGGAGCTGGGCTTTACCTCCGCGTCGGGAGAAAAACTGCAGGCGGCGGCCTTTGCCTACTGCTATTATATCATCGAGGCGAATCCCTATGTGGACGCGTTCATCATGAACCGCCAGACCGACGCCATGGAGGAGGTAAGGCAGGGGCTTGCCTTCGGGATTTACGATCTGGATCAGACGCCGAAATACATTTTCGACACCTTTAAGTATATTGATACGGACAAGGCGCAGAGCCATACGGAATTCATGCTCAGGATCCTGGGAGCGGATTCCCTGGAGGAGGCGCTCTCCTGGGCGCAGTAGATCCTGCTGCCAGGCGCGGGCTGACCGCGCCCTTCGGGAGCGGATGAGCAATGGCCGGGTCTGTCTTGCCTGCATTTTGCAGATATTTGAAAAAAAGATTGTATCTTTTTCCGGAATAGTATATGATAGGTAACAGCAGCGGCGAGGGAGAGCAAGCCGCTGCTGAATTTTGTGCGTGCAGGAGGCCGGGGCTGTTTTTTGTCCCGCGGGCTGTAGATGCGGGCCGCAGGAAGCGGCCGTGAGGGAGAGCGCTTTATGGAGAATGTGTTATATCTGGTAATCCCCTGTTATAACGAGGAGGAGGTACTGCCCGAGACCGCCGTGCGTCTTAAGGAAAAGCTGCACGGCCTTATGGGGCAGGGAAGGATCGATCCAAGGAGCCGGATCATTTTTGTGAACGACGGCTCCAGGGACAGAACCTGGGAGATTATCAGAGAACTTCATGAGCAGGACAGAATATTTGGCGGGATTAATTTAAGCCGGAACAGAGGGCATCAGAATGCGCTGCTGGCGGGACTGATGACGGTAAAGGAGTGCGCGGATATGGTGATCTCCATGGACGCGGACTTACAGGACGACATCGACGCTGTCGACGCCATGATCGATAAATATATGGAAGGAACAGACATTGTATACGGTGTGCGCAGCAGCCGGAAGAAGGATACCTTTTTCAAAAAGGCTACTGCGGAAGGGTTTTATAAGATTATGAACGCCATGGGGGCGAACACGGTCTTTAACCACGCGGACTACCGGCTCATGAGCAGGCGCTCGCTGGAGGGGCTTGCGCAGTACGGCGAGGTCAATCTGTTTCTTCGGGGGATTGTGCCCATGATCGGATATTCCGCCGACGTGGTCTATTACGAGAGAGGGGAACGCTTTGCAGGAGAGAGCAAATACCCTCTGGGAAAGATGCTTTCTCTTGCAGTGGAGGGTCTTACCTCCTTGAGCACAAAACCGCTCAGGATGATAACGGGGCTGGGATTTTTCATCTTTATCGTGAGTATCGGTATGTTGATCTATTCTCTGGTACGGCACTTTACGGGGGCGACCATCGTGGGATGGACCACCCTGATGGTCTCGGTGTGGGCCATCGGCGGGCTGATCCTGCTTTCCCTGGGGGTGGTGGGAGAATATATCGGCAAGATCTATCTGGAGACCAAGGCAAGGCCCCGGTTTATTATCGAAGAATTTTTGAACGAAAAAGAATAAGAGGTAAAACATGGAAGAAAAAAAGGAAACACTGAAATTCAGCGAGTCGGGGATCAATCCCGAGATTTTGCGGGCTGTCACGGAGATGGGCTTTGAGAATATGACGCCCATCCAGGAGCAGTCCATCCCGGTACTCTTAGAGGGGAAGGATATCATCGGCCAGGCCCAGACGGGAACCGGCAAGACGGCGGCCTTTGCGATCCCCATGATCCAGAGTATCGATCCGGACGTGCGAAGGCCCCAGGGCATCATCCTGTGCCCCACCAGAGAGCTGGCCATGCAGGCGGCGGAGGAGATCCGCAGGCTCTCCAGATATATGCACGGGGTTAAGGTGCTGCCCGTTTACGGCGGGCAGGATATCGGAAGGCAGATCCGCGCCTTAAGTCAGGGGGTACAGATCATTGTGGGGACCCCGGGGCGTGTGATGGATCACTTAAGACGTCATACCATCAAGACATCAGAAATTAAAATGATTGTGCTGGATGAGGCGGACGAGATGCTGGACATGGGCTTTCGGGAGGATATCGAGACCGTGCTGGCGGACATGCCCGAGGAGCATCAGATGGCGCTGTTTTCGGCCACCATGCCCCAGGAGATCCTGGACATTGCGGGCAAATATCAGAACAGTGCGGTGTATATCCGGGTGACGCCTCAGGAGCTGACGGTTTCCGCCATCAAGCAGGCCTATTACAGGGTGGCCAAAAAGGATAAGGTGAAGGCCCTGTGCAGACTGCTGGACTATTATCAGCCTGTCCGCAGTCTGATCTTCTGCAACACCAAACGAATGGTGGACGAGATCGCCGCACAGCTCAAGGATAAGGGGTATGAGGCGGAAGGCCTTCACGGAGATCTCTCCCAGAGCCAGAGGGACGCGGTGATGAACCAGTTCCGGGGCGGCAGGTGCGCCATCCTGATCGCCACCGATGTGGCGGCCAGGGGAATCGACGTCAGCGGCGTGGACGCGGTGTTCAACTATGACGTGCCCGAGGATATCGAGTATTATGTACACAGGATCGGACGTACCGGACGGGCGGGGAGAAAGGGAAGATCCTTTACCCTGATCTCCGGGCGGGAGATCTTTAAGATACGGAGCATCGAGAGAATCTGCCATACCACCATCCGGGATCGGAAGATGCCCTCCCCTGCGGATATCGTCAGGGTGAAATCCGAAAAGCTCCTGGCAGGAGCCATGGAGGTGATGGATCAGAAGGATCTGTCGGAGACAAAGGCCTCCATTGAGAGGGCGGCGGAGGAAAACGGGTTTACCGCCCTGGATCTGGCGGCGGCCTTCATGGCCATGAATATGGGAGAACAGCCCGAGGAGATCGAGGAGGAGAAGCCTTATCCGGAGAGAGGACGCAGAAGCTTCGGGGACGAGAGAAGACGCCGGGGCAGAGGCGATTCTGGCAGAGACCGGGACGGGCGATATGCAAAAGACGAGCGCGGCCGGGGACGGCGCGACGACCGGTATGGGGATGAGAGACGCGGCACAAGAAGGAGCCGGGATGAGAGAGACGGCGGGTACGGCGGGGGAAGAAGCCGGGATGAGAGGCTTTCGGACTTCGACCGCGGCATGAAAAGAAGCCGGGAGGAATGGCCCGGCGGCAGCCGAAATGGAAGGAAGGATCGGGGCGAGCGATTCGGTTTCTCCGAGGGGAGGACGGAAGGGAAGGCTCCGGACAGAGACAGGAGCAGAAGGTCCGGCTCCCGTCAGGGAGGAAAGAAGGGGCAGGAGGAGAGCCCTCTGGGGAGACTCCTGTCCAAAAGAAAATAAGCTTTTGTGATGCCGGGCGGGCCGCGTCCGTGTGGAGGTTCTGAATGAAGGAAAAAGAAATAAGAAGAAAGAGAATGTCTGCAGCTATCCGGGAGAGAAGACGCAAAAAGCGCAAAAAGCGGGTTATAATGGCCCGCCTTGCGCTGGGCGGCGGCCTTTTGCTGATCCTGACGGGTGGCATCGTCCTCACCCTGCATTACTTGCCGGAGCTTCGGGTAGCCAGGCAGCTTAAAGCGGCCAGCGTCTATGTGGAGTCGCAGGATTATGAGGAGGCCATCGCCTCCTGCCAGGAAGCGCTGGAGATCGATTCCAGCTCCGTGAAGGCGTATCGGGCCATGGCCGGGGTTTACCGGGATCAGGACGATTGGGCCGGGGCGGGGCAGGTTCTGTACCGGGGATGGGAGACCACCCGGGACGAGAGCCTTTTGCAGGAATACTGCGTCAATCTTCTGAATGATGCGGTGGCGGATATCAACGGGGAGAACTGCAGCTTTGAGACACTGGATAAATCCATATCGGCCCTGGAGCAGGATACAGACAGCGCGGATGCCTACCGGCTTCTGGACGCCTGCTATGTGCGGCTTATGGGGGAGGAGAGCAGCCTGTTCTGCGCCGGGGAAAGCGCCGGGGAGATCTCTGATGAGATCTCAGAGGAGAACTCTGAGGAGAAGTCCGGGGAGAGCGGCTCTCCTTTACAGGGCTCTGCTCAGAGCTGCAGCTTCGGGCAGTACCGGCAGGAGATGGAGCGGCTGCTTTCCATTTACGAAAAGGATCCCTCTAAGGAGCAGCTCAGGGAGGAGATCCTGAAGTTTGCCGTTCCTGAGAAAAGCCGGGTGGAGCTGGAGGTGAGTCACCTGGGAGAATACCGTGATCTCCTTGCGCGGGCGGCCCTGCAGGGTGCGGGGGAGGAGCTCAGCTCCCTGATCGCCTGCCTGGATAAGGCGATATGGGTGCAGGATACCTTCAGGGAGGCCTTTGAGATCTTTGAGTCGGGCTCCTTCGAGGCCATCCGGGATTTCATGCAGTCGCAGACCTACGTTTCCATCCGGGATCAGTTTATCGCGGGGACCATGGAATATTGGGAGGGCCAGACCTACATTCCGGTGAGCCGGGAGCGGATGTCGCTCGTCCGTGTGGAGGACGGAGGATGGAAATTTTCCTTCGCGGATTTCGAGGAGTATCCCGCCACAGCGGGAATCGTGAATGTGTGGGGAGCCAAACACGAGGACGCCGGGGTACAGCGCCTTTGTATCTCCTATGAGCCGGCCGCGGAGGGCGGGGAGTATTATCCCCACAAAACGTATGAGTTTGTCTATCTCTACAGCAATGTGAAGATCGGAAACGAATATGTACCCCAGATGAATTACCGGTTCGAGACCAGAGTGGAGACGCCGGAGGGGATGACCTCCGAGCTGATCGGCGACTGGGGCGGCGAGCATGAATGGATGGCGGAGTATTGATGAAGAAAAATAACAGGATGATCTTTTTAGCTGCAATTCTTGTTTTCTCTCTGGGCGGATGCGCGCAGAGGGAGGAAATGATTGTGCAGGAGCCTGAATGGGAGGCTGCAGGCCCGGCGTGGGATTCCGAATCCGGGGCTGAGCCCGGGGACGCAAAGGGGCCGGCCGGGGAGGAAGCCGTGCGGACGGGGGAGACGGAATCCTCCATGCCCGCTCTGGAGGGAATGATCCCGGAGCAGAGCTTCGAGACGGAGCTGGACGGGTGGGGAAAGGTATTCTTTGTTTCCCTGACGCCGAATGGTGGAAGCCAGAGGCCGGAATTTTTGCTGATAAAGGAGGGGGAGACGGTTTACACCTTTCCGGAGGCTTCGCAGGAGCCGGCGGGCCGGTTCACGGCGGTGAGCGCGGTGGCCTTTCAGGATTACAATGGAGACGGAAAAAAGGACGTTCTTGTGCTGGCATCTTATGGGGACGGCGAAAGGCAGTGGAACGAGCCTCTGATCTTTTTGCAGGAAAATTCCGACAACATGTTTTATCTCGACCATCCCGGGCTGGAGGATTACCGTATAGAAGAAAAGGCGCAGGAGGGGCCGTCCTTTTACAGAGACGCTTTTCTGGAGGAGTATCTGAGCGCGCAGCGCCGAACGGGCAGCATCGCGGAGCTCTCCGGAAGCTGGGCGGGCTATGTGGACTATGCGGACAGCCTCTCCGGGATCCTCAGCGTCGAGCGGCAGATCCAGATCTTTGCGCAGAACCGGGAGAGCTGGTCTCAGGGGATGGACTATGCCAACGACAGACACTGCTTTACCCTTGCGGGGCTTTGCAACGACGGCAGGCTTGTGCTGATTGTCTCCAGTCAGGGCGGAACCGGCAATTATACCTACAGTGAGTTTTATAAGATCAGTGAGGAGGGAGCGCTGCAGAAGCTGGAGACCTCCTTTCGGGAGGGAGATTCCCAGCCGGATCTCATCATGGAGAGCATGAGCGTATACAGCAGCTTTTCCAGGGAAGGAATCCTGAATCATTTCATCGTACATGATGAGATGAAGGATTCGCCGGGAAGCTATTTCAACCGGATCAGTTCTCTGACCGTCTCCAACGATTACGTGCTGGAGACGCCCCTGGCAACCCGCGCGGTGATCTATGAAGAGCAGGACGGGAAGATCTCCGAGCGCGCCTCCAGCCAGGACTGCAACGGAAATGCGCTGACACAGGAAGAGTACGAGAGCTTTCCGGATCTTTATTACGGGAACATGGGGCTGACGAAGCAGACGGCCGTCTTTAAGTGGATGGATGTGGGATCTCTGGCGGGGATGAGCCAGGAGGAAGCGGAGGAAGCGCTGAAAGAGGCTTATGAAGGGTTTTCCATGAAATAGTTCCATTTGGGGAGGAAGAATGGCGTATTTACTGGCCACAACGAACAAGGCAAAAATCAGATATTATGGATCAAGGCTGAAAGAGCGCGGCATTGAAATCGTAACACTGAATGAAATTGGCATCGCCTGTGAGGTTGACGAAACCGGGAGAGACCCGGTAGAAAACGCGGTGATCAAGGCGGAGGCATACAATAAACGGAGCGGGATGCCCACAATCGCCCTGGACGACGGACTGTTTCTGGACGGCGTCCCTGACGGAATCCAGCCGGGGACGCACGTGAGAAGGGCGAATGGCAAACGATTAAATGATGCCGAAATGATCGATTATTATGTGGAGCTGGTAAACCGGTATGGCGAGAATGGCAGGCTGAAGGGATATTTCTTAAAGGGTGTGGCGATCGTCAGTCAGGGCCATACATATACCTTTTCCCATAAGGCCGATCGCTGTTTTACCAGTCAGCAAAGCGAGGTGATCGACGAGGGATATCCCCTTGCTTCCATTCAGATGATCTCATCGTTAAATAAATTCAAGTCGGAACTGACGCAGGAGGAAGAAAAAATAACCATGGATGTGGAGCAGAGAGAGATCTTTGAATTTATTGCAAATACGATTGCAGCTATGGAGAGGAAAGCTTGAGGATAAACAGAGGATGAAAATTTATTCCATTTTGCGCTGTATCGGCTACGTTTTTGCCTGGGTGATTCTGGTACAGATTGTCAGTGTTTTGTGTCATAATACGACTGCCACTATGGCGGGATCGATTGTGATCATGGGAGCCCTGTCCCTTTATTCAGTCAGGAAAAACAGATATATCATTTTTTCCCACGGTGAAAAGCTGCAAAGGCAGATGACCCTGTCCCTGTTGATGGGAGTGGGGCTGGCGTTTTTTAACGCGGTTTCCATTGTGCTCTATATTCTGGGAGGAAACTTTGAATCCATGCTGGAGATGGTCTCTGCTGATCATTTCCTGTTTCTTTTTCTGAGTTCCATAGCGGGGGCGGTGGCAGAGGAATTATTTTTCAGAGGGGTACTGCTGAATATCTGCCGCCCCTGTTTTTCAGCGGGATTTGCCATCGGGATTCCGGCGGTGATCTTTGCGGTGTTCCATCTGGCGCCGGAAAGAATGCTCCACACTCTGATCGGCGGTCTCCTGTTCGGCGCTGTCTATTATTACACGGAAAATATTTTCACGTCAGTTGTCATGCACGCTGTCACCAATGTGGTGGCGTCTGTGCCGGTGGGGTATCTGTTTGCATTGATCGGGACAAAGACAGGTTATCTGCCCGCGGCTCTTTTGCTGACTCTGGCGGGACTTGTGACGATTCTCTGTGCTTCGGTAGTTTTTTACAGGGAGTTTGTGAGAGGAGTAAAAGAAGGCGGGGAGGAGAGCGGTTAAACAACCGCCTCCGTTAGCAGTCTGTCGCCCAGAACAATGTCCTTTACGCCGATTTGTTTTTTCTTATTGAAATTGAAGCTGAGCATATAGCCCCTTTTGATATGAAAATAGTCCATATAATCTGACAGCTGGCGCTCGCCGCGCTCATTATATGCGTTCCCGTGCCAGATCTTGAGCTCGCAGATATACTGTTCGCCGCGATAGTCGATGACCAGATCCATCCGCTCATGGTTTCGGGTCTGCGGTTCCACGTAGCAGTTTCCCGTTCCGTTGATGATCGGCTTTAAAAACAGCATAAAATATTTTCTTCCGGTGTCCTCCAGAAAAGCCTCATTCTGATTTCCGTAGAGATCGTCGAAGGTTTCCACAAATTTCTCAAGAATCCTGCGCATATTCAGATGGCCGTCGATCACAAACTGATTTTTCTGCCGGAAGCTTTCAGTAAAAATATCGCTGTTCTGAGCGGAAAATTTCAGAAGAAAGTAATTATACAGTCTTGTTTCAAATATCCGGTTGGCAGGCAGAACCCGGGAATTTTCCACTTTAATGAATCCAAACATCCGGGCGTTCTGAATTGCCTGATCATCAGGATTATATGCGACGCCCTGTCCCTGAAACAGCAGACTGGAGATCATATCGTTTAATTCAGGAAAATCGTGCAGTTTCCCAATCAGCGATTCAAACAGTGGATTCTGATCTTCCAGCAGAAGCTTTACCGCCTCCAGAAAGCCGGACTTTGTCCATGCGTCTGTGCGGACAGAAGCACTGTTTTCGACTGCCACACGCTCATCCATAAATTTGCAGAGGCGGGAAACCAGATAGGGATATCCGGAAGTATAGTCGTAGAGCATTTGCGACATCTGGTCTATATTCATTCCCGTGTGATGATCCGCTTCGTATTCGCCAAGCATTCCTGAAATATCTTTTATGGAAAAACTCATATCTACCAGAAAGTCCGCGGCAATGTTCCACGGGCTGTTGGTTCTGTGTTCATTCTCGGGACGGATTTTCCTGCTGATATTGCGGACATCATACACGCCTGCAAGAATGACCGACTGGAAGGTCGGAGTTTCGTCACGATCCAGATAGCAGGCCCGTAGCTGTGCCAGAAAATCAAGAAACACCTGATTATTTGCCGCAGTATCAACCTCATCGATGAGTAGAACCACAGGTTTTTCCGACTGTGCGCACCATTCGCTCAGACATTCAAACATTTCCGCCATACGGGCGTTCTGAAAGGAGAAGTCGGCAAGCCGGGCAAGCTTTTCTGTCACCTTGCTTCCCACACCCTCCATACGACGTAGCTTTTTGTTGATTTCCCGTGTGATGGCGTGAACGAAGGAATTCCCGTCGATATATTCGCCGGACTCGATATTCTGAAAGTCAAGGCTTACGACCATGTAATCGTTCTTCAAAAAGTCGGCAAGGGCGCGCAACAGGGTCGTTTTTCCATATTGGCGTGCTCTGTTTATTGTGAAATACTGGCCGTTCTCGATCATCACCCGGATTTCTTCGAGCCGCCATTTCAGATCGACCATATAATGGAAATCAGGCCTGCAGACGCCGCTTACGTTGAATACTTTTCTCAATTTAACCTCCATGCTGCCGACGACAGGCGGCTTTCAAATCAGGTTGGGAACTTTGTGCGGCAGCACAAATTCCCGGTTGATAAAAAGCCGCAGGCTTTTTTCAACCTATCACCTTCTCCTCAGAGACAGCCCTTTTAATACATATAATCTACCATATGCTGCAGAAATAATCAAGGCAGGCAGAGCTTCCGCAGGCTGTCCCTGTTTCGGAGTATTGTGAATCATTCCATATTTTTCAACCCGTCGGACAGGTCATCAGCACACGGAAGCTACGCCGTCCCCGTCATAAGCTGCGCTGTGTGCAGCCGGTAATAAACGCCCTTCTTCGCGATCAGCTCCGCCGCCGTCCCCTCCTCCATGATGCCGCCGTTGTCGATCACGAAGATCCGGTCGGCCTTCTGGATGGTGGAGAGTCTGTGTGCGATTACGAAGGAGGTGCGGCCCTTAAGCAGGGCGTCGATTCCCTCCTGTACCAGAAGCTCCGTCTGGGTGTCGATGCTGGAGGTGGCCTCGTCCAGGATCAGGATATTGGGCCGGGACACCATGGTTCTGGCAAAGGCCAGGAGCTGCTTCTGTCCCACGGACAGGCCGCCGCCACGCTCCGAGAGCTTCGTATCGTACCCCTCCGGGAGCCTGGTGATAAAGTCGTGGGCGTGAACCGCCTTTGCGGCGGCTATGATTTCCTCGTCGGTGGCGTCCAGCTTACCATAACGAATGTTATCTTTGATCGTTCCGGTAAAGAGAAAATTGTCCTGGGTCATGATGCCCATCTGCCTGCGCAGACTCTCGATGGAAACCTCTCTGACATCGTGGCCGTCGATGCTGACCACGCCCTCCTGCACGTCGTAAAAGCGGCTGATCAGATTGACGATGGTGGTCTTTCCCGCTCCGGTGGGGCCTACCAGTGCGATGGTTTCGCCGGGGGTAATATCAAAGCTCACGTCGTTTAATACCTTTACATCCTTTTCGTAGGCAAAGGTCACATGAGAGAAGGCGACCCGGCCCTGAATGGGCGGGATTTCGCGCACATTCTCCGCGTCCTTAATGCCCGCAGGCGTATCCATGATCTCAAAGACCCGCTCCGCCGCCGCAATATTGGTGATGATCTGATTGTAAAAGTTGCTCAGGTTCAGGATCGGGTTCCAGAACATTCCGATGTAGCTGCCAAAGGCCAGGAAGGTTCCGATGGAAACATTCTCCGTCCCGATGATGTGGATGCCCATGAAGTAGAGGGCGGCGATCCCCACGCCCCAGCTTAAGTCGATGACAGAGCCCATACCGTCCGATAACCGTACCGCCCTGACAAAGGAACGACGGTGTTCGTCCAGAAGCACGTCGAAGGTCTGGCTGGTCTCCTCCTCCGCCGAAAAGCTCTGGATGATCCGCATACCGGACATATCCTCGTGGATAAAGGCGTTTAAGTTGGAGGACTTTTTGCGGAAGTCCTGCCATTTCTTGTGGGAGAAATATTCGATCAGCCACACGCAGATCATCAGGAAGGGGAGGCTGCACAGAGAAGCCGCCGCCAGCCCCGCATTCTTTGCAAACATAATCACGGCTACCGCGATAACAGTGGTAAACTCCGGAATCAGGGTGGTCACAAAGTTGTTCATGACCTCCTTTAAGGAGTTAATATCCCCGATGATGCGGGCAAGGATTTTTCCCGTAGGGCGGCTGTCAAAAAACTGCAGGTCCAGCGTCTGGATGTGGGTGTAAAGCTCCTGACGGATGGTCACAAGGATGCTGTTGCAGACCCTCGCCATAATGTACATCCGCAGTTTGATTCCGCCCACCATCAGCAGGTTGAGGACTGCCGCAAAAAGGATCAGCCAGACCAGGCCGGGGATATCTCCCTTTGAGATATAGTTGTCGATGGCCTCCTCCACGATCAGCGGGTTGATCAGGGATACGATCACACAGAAGGCCATGATCAGTAATACAAGAATTACTTCTTTTTTGTACGCAAGCAGATAGGAGAGCATGCGCAGCAGAGTGCGCCCCTTGCTGCTTCCTGTGAGCTGCTCGTCTTCTTTATAGGAATTGATACTCATGCTGAAATTTCCTCCGCAGGTTCACCGTACTGAGCGACATAGGTCTGATAATACAGGCCCTTTAAAGCCAGGAGACTCTCGTGGGTGCCCCGCTCTGCGATCCTGCCGTTTTCAAGGATCAGGATCTCATCGGCGTGGCATACGGCGCTGATCCGGTGTCCGATAATAATTTTTGTTGTATCCGGCAGTTCTCTTAAGGTTTCATGGATGGACTGCTCGGTCTCCATGTCCAGGGCCGAGGTGGAATCGTCCAGCACCAGCACAGGCGTCTTTTTGGCGAGAGCCCTGGCGATGGTAAGGCGCTGCTTCTGGCCTCCGGAGAGACCTACGCCCCGTTCCCCGATCACGGTGTCATACTGGTTATCCATTTTTTCGATAAAGCCCTTCGCCTGGGCACGGGCGGCGGCGTCCCGGACCGCCTCCTGAGAAATCCGGTTCTTCTGGCCCAGCTTTACGTTCTCCAGGATGGTGTCCGAAAAGAGGAAAACATCCTGCATCACCAGAGAGGTGGAGCTGCGAAGCTGTTTAAGGGTCAGATCCTTCACATTCACATCGTCCAGAGAGATCGAGCCGTCGGTGGCGTCGTAGAGCCGCTGGAGCAGATAAATGAGAGAGCTCTTTCCGGCTCCGGTAGCGCCCATGATACCCACCGTCTTTCCGGGTTCCACGGTAAAGGAAATGTCGTGGAGGATCTCGTGCCGGTCAGCCTTGTGGAAGGAGACATGGGAGAAGGTGATCTTTCCCTTTACCTGCGGGAGTACCACAGGGTTTTCCGCCTCGAGAATGGCGGGCTTTTCCTCATAAAGCTTTTTGATTTTCCGGTTGGAGGCCACCGCCGAGGACAGACTGTTGGTGAGCCATCCCAGCATTTCCATGGGCCAGACGATGTTGGTGGAGTATTGGATAAAGGCGCTTAAGGATCCCAGCGTCATCTCCCCGTCCCTGACGATAAATCCGCCCAGAAGAAGAATCACAAGCGGGAGGATTCTGGTGATCATGGAGAGGTAAGGGTGATATTTTACAAACAGCTTCGACTGCTTCATGTTCAGTTCATAGTAGCGCTGGTTGTGGGAGAGAAATTTGGTGATTTCGTACTTTTCCCGGGCGAAGGCCTTCACCGTCCGCACCCCTGCCAGATTTTCCTCCGCCACTGTATTTAAGGAGGCGTTCTCCTCGCTGATGGCCTCGTAGACACTGTCGAGCTTCTTCTCCATGAAAATGGCGATACCGGCGGCGATTCCCATACAGAGGGTGGGAAGGATGGCCAGCCTCCAGTTCAGGCTGTACATGCAGAACAGCACGATGGAGGTATGCACCACCACCTCTGTCATCAGCATTCCCACGTAGGTCAGGCCGTCCCAGATCCTGTCCACGTCGTCCTTTACCCGGCTCATCAGCTCGCCGGTGCCCGTGCGGTCGAAAAACTCCGCGCTTAAGGACTGGACATGGTGGAACAGATCGCGCCGTATGTCGGCGGAGATTTTAGACCCGGCCAGATCGCAGGTCATTTCCTTTATGTACTGGAAGATACAGCGCCCCAGGCCTACCAGCAAAATTCCCACGAGAAGGGGAGTGAGCTTCTGGATCTGTCCGTCCAGGATCACGTCGTCCACGATCAGACGGGTGAGCTGCGGGGAGAGCATATCCAGCGCCACACTGATGACCAGCGAAAGAAAGGCCATCAGATAGGCAAATTTGTGTTTCCAGATGTAAGTCGATACCTTTTTCATAATCTTTTTCCTCTTTTCTGCAATGGGGCAGCGTTTCCTCTGCCCGTGCGCGGCCCGCATGCTGCCCGGCAGCAAACTACCATATGCGGGCCTGCGATCGAGTAGGGGAGATTTTCCCTCTACTCGCCGTACCGGGCACCCGTCAGCTTTGCTGACATATTTCATTTGGGTGCCCGTGTGCATAAAAAACAGCCATGGCGATTACCATGGCTGCGAAAGGTGCGTTCTCCGTTTTCGTGTGGGGCGTTACGTTTCCCCGGGACAGAAAGCATCCGTCTGCCTCTGTCTGTGACAGTTCTGTCTACGACAGCATAAGCAGCCTGGTAATTTTGAAACAAAAACAGTGGTTGAATCGGAATTCAAAGAGATAAAGCCTTTACGTAACGTATTCATCATTACCCTCCTTTCTCATGTGCCGGTTAACAGATACAAATCCAACATACGCTTCCCGAAGGGATTTGTCAACAAAAATTTTTATGGATTTTTCAGAAAAATTTTATTTGCTGGTTTATCCCATGCGGATATGGTAAAATACAGATAACAGGAGAAATTTGCGAAAGGCAAAGGAGGCGACGGGTGAATAATAATAAAAACAATTGTTATTTATTTTAACTGCCATGATTCTGGTCTTTTGGGGCTGCGGGGACAGGGGCGCTTTGGATGTAAAAACAGTGAAAGCCTCCCGGTTTACGGATCTGGTCTTTGACGGGGATGCGCTGACGCCCGGGCAGGGATTTAACTGGCAGATGGGAACGGAGGATTATCTATCGAAGGTATATGGGGCCGATACCATGAAGCCAGGCAGCGAGAGCTTTAATGAATGAAACAGTATCAATCCCCCAGCTGAGCTGGGGGAACAACAGATGCAAGT